>NZ_JAEKGB010000018.1:0-78772 GCF_016918385.1 Pseudomonas sp. ICBG1301 | reverse complement strand
TCGGTACCTGACGCCGGATCCGGTGAAGCTGGCGGGTGGGATCAATGCGTACCAGTATGTGCCGAATCCTACGGGGTGGGTGGATCCGCTCGGGTTGAGCACGTGTCCTGGTGGGGATGGGTGCAAATCGGCCACCAAAGCTAAAGACCCAAGCACAAAGACAAAGATCAGTGATGAGCCATCCAGTCCTTCGATTTCAAACACTCCGCCTGCAATGGGGTATCACAAGGAAACTTATGCCCATGAATCAATTAAACCGGAGGAGGCAACCCGGAAGTGGGAGGAGTTTTTAGGGCCAGAGCCTCATACGAACACAAATCCACGCACCGGTAAGCCTGATCGAGACAGGATAGTTTCCAATGACGCTAAGAGAAGTATTCGTTATGGATCTCATGAGATGAACAGCAAATCAAGCAAACACCACTATCATGAAGAGACATGGACGTTGGAGCTTAAGTCCAACACTATGAATGTGGATAACACTGTTGTAAGAGTTCCACTACCGAAGAAGTGAAATGAAGATACGAGTCAGCGAAGTAATTTCTGATGCGAACACTATACGTGTGTCCTTCTACTCGCCTGTAGGAAGTGGCACCGCTTTATGGATGGGTATCTCACCAGCTATCGGCGAGGAGCAGGATGTCGAACTCGATTTGGATGAGGTTTTTACTTGGGGGAAAAACATCATCCCCTCCTCACGTAAGACCCCAAAAATCAATATTATAAACGGCCTTACCCAAATAACGGCTCAAATCATCCAGAACCCAGATGGCGAATGGACAGCACTAAAGCTCGGAGACTCAATAGTCCTTATTGAGCTTGATGAGTTACCCACTCAGAAGTCCGGGTTTGTCGAGCTAAAAGCGACCAAAATCCACCTATATCCAACAAGCATTTAATTACTTCCTCGTCACAAAACTAGAAATAGGCGAATTTATTTAGGCTCACCAAAATGAGAACCTACATAGGTTCGAAGTTAAGCAAAACAAACCTGTGCGGAGCAACCTCCCCCGTCACAGGCTTGCGCAGTCCCCTTAGATCCCCGCCAACGCCAGGTCCATCGCAAAATACGTAAAAATCAAATCCGCCCCGGCACGCTTGATCGACCCCAGCGTCTCCCGCACCACTCGCGCCTCATCGATCGCTCCGGCTTGTGCGCCGAACTTGATCATCGCGTACTCGCCACTTACCTGGTAAGCCGCCACCGGCAGGCGTGAGGCTTCGCGGATGTCGCGGATGATGTCGAGGTAAGCGCCGGCTGGCTTGACCATCAGGGCGTCCGCGCCTTCCTGTTCGTCCAGCAGGGATTCGCGTACCGCTTCGCGGCGGTTCATCGGGTTCATCTGGTAGCTTTTACGATCGCCCTTGAGCGCGCTGCCGCCCGCTTCGCGGAACGGGCCGTAAAGGGCCGAGGCGAATTTGGTGGAGTAGGCCATGATCGGGATGTGAGTGAAGCCTGCGTCATCCAGGGCACGGCGGATGGCCTGGACCTGGCCGTCCATCGCCGCCGACGGTGCGATGACGTCGGCACCGGCACGGGCGGCGGCCACGGCTTGCTTGCCGAGGTTGGCCAGGGTGGCGTCGTTGTCGACGTGGGCACCGTGCATCACGCCGCAGTGGCCGTGGTCGGTGTATTCACAGAAGCAGGTGTCGGACATCACGATCATTTCCGGTACGGCGTCCTTGATGATCGAGGACATGCGCGAAACCAGGCCACGCTCCTTCCAGGTATCGCTGCCATCGGCATCCAAATGATGAGACACGCCGAAGGTCATCACCGACTTGATCCCGGCACGCGCAAAGCGCTCGATTTCACCGGCCAGTTTCTTCTCGGGGATCCGCATGACACCCGGCATGCTGGTGATCGGCACGAACTCGTCGATTTCTTCTTCGACGAAAATGGGCAATACCAAGTCGTTAAGGGTGAATTCGGTTTCCTGGAACAATCCGCGTAACTGCTCAGAGCGGCGCAGGCGGCGTGGACGGGCTTGTGGGAACTGGCTGGTCATGGTTTTCCTGGCTGAAGGCTAAAAACAGTAGAAGCAAAATCTTTGGGGCCAAAGCTTATGCCCCGAGGCCCCGGCAGCACAAACGCCAAGGGGCCAACAGTGTATTGCGTGGCGCGTAACAATTTATTGATCTAGAGCTGTACGCGTCCGTCGATACAGCCTGTCACCGCGCCACCGATCCAGATTTCAGCGCCTTGGCGTTCAACGTAAATGCGCCCCGCTCGCCCGATGGCCGTGCCTTGGCTGACCACGTAGCGCTCGGGCGCCAGGCCCTCACCCAGTAGCCACTGAGCCACGCCGGCATTCAAACTGCCGGTGGCAGGGTCTTCCGGAGCACCATCACCGGCGATGAAAGCGCGCACTTCAAATTGCGTGTCTACCGGATCATGTTCAGGGTCACAGGGAGCAATCACACCCACGGCCAAGCCCTGCAGTTGCGCATAGTCCGGTTGCAAGGCCAGTACCTGGTCGCGCCCAGCCAGCATCACTGCCATCCATCCCGCCCCATTGTCGACCCACTGACTGCGCACAATCGCCTCCGGGGTCAAACCGAGCCCCAGGCGCACGCGCTCCAACAGAGCGGCGTCAACCGAACCGGAACGCAACAATGGCGGTGCGATAAACGCCAACTCATTGCCTCGACGTCGGATCCGCACCAGGCCGATTTCGCACTCCTGGATGATCTCTTCGCCCTTCGGAAGGCCCCCCGCTTGCAGCCATGCATGGCAGCTCCCCAGCGTGGGATGCCCGGCAAACGGCAGCTCAGTGAGGGTGGTGAAAATCCGCACCCGGTAATCGGCCCGCGCATCACGCGGCTCCAGCAAAAAGGTGGTTTCGCTGAGGTTGGTCCAGTTGGCAAAGTCAGCCATCTGCCGATCGGTAAGGCTGTCGGCGGCCAGCACCACCGCCAGTGGGTTACCTTTGAGCGGCACGCCGCTGAATACATCCAATTGCTTGAAATCGAAAGTCCGCATATTCAACTCTTCAGGGCTCAGCCAGGAATGCTCAGGCCACGGATCACCGCCGGGCGCGCCACAAACCCGTCCAGCACACGCAACACGTTGGGGAAATCGGCGATTCCCACCAGATCACCCGCCTCGTAGAACCCAATCAGGTTACGAATCCACGGGAAGGTGGCGATGTCGGCAATGCTGTAGTCATCGCCCATGATCCAGGTGCGGCCCAGCAGGCGTTTTTCCAGTACCTCCAGCAAGCGCCGAGACTCCGCGACGTAACGGTCACGCGGGCGCTTGTCTTCATAAGCCTGGCCGGCAAACTTGTTGAAAAAGCCCACCTGGCCGAACATCGGGCCGATACCGGCCATCTGGAACATCAACCATTGGATCGTTTCATAGCGCGTGGCCGGGTCTTCAGACAGCAGTTGGCTGGTCTTTTCCGCAAGGTAGATCAGGATCGCGCCGGACTCGAACAACGCCAACGGCTGACCGCTCGGACCATTGGGGTCGATGATCGCAGGGATCTTGTTGTTGGGGTTCAGGGACAGGAACTCGGGGGATAGTTGGTCCTGCGTCTCGAAGCTGACCTTGTGCGCTTCATACGGCAAAGCCAGCTCTTCCAGCATGATCGACACTTTGACGCCGTTGGGCGTCGGCAACGAATACAGCTGCAGGCGCTCCGGATGCTGGGCGGGCCATTTGCTGTTGATCGGGAAAGCGGCAAGTGCATTCATCGGAAAATTCCCAGGCTTAAAACCCCCATCATAGTCATCCGGGCCTCGCCCTGCATGGGTCATCATTACGCAACATAGCCAAGCTAGGCTGCCGCGCAGGCGAACCAACGCGCCAAAATGCACTCTTACGTGCGCCAAAACGTTGAAAGCAGACTCGAACTGACAATGACCATTTCACCTTTGCGCCTTGCGCAACGATTCAAACGCTACACGTACATACTGCCATCATTGCTGTTACTCGGCGGAGCAATCGGCTTGGTCCTCGAATCCCCGCTCATCAATGCCGGGCCGGTGGATGGCGTGCAAACGCTGGTGTTCCTGCGCCATGGTGAAAAGCCTGCCGGCGGCCTGGGCCAGCTCAACTGCCAGGGCCTCAACCGCGCGATGAACCTGGCCAGCGTGTTGCCGGAAAAATTCGGCAAGGCCAACTATGTGTTTGCCTCCAACCCGACGCGCAATGTCGAGGAAGGTGAGCATGACAATTCCTACAGCTACATTCGTCCATTGATGACCATCGGCCCCAGCGCCATCAAGCTCGGCCTGCCGGTGAATATCAAGTTCTCCGCCAACGACACCAGCGCCCTCGCCGACGAACTGGTGGAAGACAAGTACCACAACTCGATCATCTACACCGCCTGGTCCCATGGCTACCTGCCGGAACTGATCAACAAGGTCGCCAGCGAAGCGGTGGGCTCGAAGTACACCATCGCCCACGACTGGTCCGGCAACGACTACGACACGTTGTATGTGCTGACGCTGACCTGGCACAACGGCAAAGCGTCGTTGCTGAGCCGCAACTACCAACAGGGCTTGAACAATGGCCAGCAGACCTGCCCGGATGCCACCCAGGTGAGCGCTGACATCTGAGGGCGTATGATGCACCGCTATTGACTCAGCTTCGGATCATCAGCATGCCCAACCTCACGTCTACCCAGCCCGCCCGGGGCTGGTCTTTCTGGTGGAAACCCGCCCTGTTCCTCCTGGTTGCCTGCGTCGGCCTGTACTACGTGAAGTGGTCGCCCTACTACTTCAAGGCATTCGTGGCAGCGGATAACCACAGCATTGGTGCGTCAATCCTCAACGATCAACAAACCGCGCCGCTGATGGCCGCGCTGGCGTATGCGCAGGTGTATTTCCTGGCCATCTGGAAAGCGGCGGTGCTGGCGGTGATTCTCGGCTCGCTGCTGCAAGTGTTGATTCCCCGCGACTGGCTGCTGCGCCTGTTTGGCAAGGCCGGGCTGGGATCGACTGTGCGCGGCGGGCTGTTCGCACTGCCGGGGATGATGTGCAGTTGCTGCGCGGCGCCGGTGGCGGCAGGCATGCGCCGTCAGCAAGTATCGGTGGGAGCGGCGTTGGCGTTCTGGATTGCCAACCCGGTGCTGAACCCGGCCACCCTGGTATTCATGGGCTTTGTGTTGGGCTGGGGTTTTACGGCCTTGCGCCTGGTGGCGGGGATTGTGCTGGTGGTGGGCGTGTCGCTGGTGGCCCAGCGCATTGCGCGACCGGAGCAAGTGCCGGATGCCGCATTGGAGGCGGTTTCTGAGGTCAGCACCGTCGAATCGCAGCCGTTCCTGAACCGCTGGCTGCGCACCCTGTGGCAATTGTTCTGGAGCACCATCCCGGTCTATATCCTGGCCGTACTGATCCTGGGCGCAGCGCGAGTGTGGTTGTTCCCCCATGTGGATGGGGCCATGGCCAACAGCCTGCTCTGGCTGGTGCCATTGGCGATTGTCGGCACCTTGTTCGTGATTCCGACCGCCGCCGAGATCCCTATCGTACAAACCATGATGACCCTCGGCATGGGCACCGGCCCGGCAGTGGCCTTGCTGATGACCTTGCCGAGCGTGAGCCTGCCGTCACTGCTGATGCTGCGCAAAGACTTCGATGCACGGGTGCTGGTGACGGTGGCCGGGTTGACCATGTTGGTGGGTGTGGTGTGTGGGTTGATCGGGGCCGTCATTCTCTAGTGACTCTCAGAGGCTGGTGGCACTGCGACAACCGGGGTATCTGTGCCAGGTTGAAACCTGTGGCGAGGGAGCTTGCTCCCGTGGCGGTTTGTCAGCCGACCGGGATGTTAGGTAGATCGCGTACATATCCATTGCTGCGGTAACGGCGGCTTATGGTTCCGCTCTTACAGCGGGTCACTTTTGGAAGGACCCAAAAGTAACCAAAAGGTCCTTGCCCCACCACTCGGCACCTCGCTCAGGCTCGGTGTGCCCGAACACAGGCTTGAATCCGTGGGGCGCCGTCATGCGGGCAAGACCGGATAGATTTGATCAGATGCGGATTGTCTGTATCGGCTCAGAAAGATCGACCCAGCCTTTCACGCAGATACTCAACCACTGCGCCCTGCTCTCCCGAAAACTCGATCCGGGCGCCTTTGCTTTGCTTTTGAAAGGCGTACATCGGGTCGTAGTACTCGCGCAGCAACCCTTCGATCCACTCCCGGTGCAGGTCGACTGCACCACTGCGGGCCTGTTCCGCCAAGGCGTCCTGCAGGATCGCCTGTAGCCGTTGGAAGCGTTCACCGCCCAGGCGCTTGTGAATATTGGCCAGGCCCTGGGTCAGGCGCTCGGCAAAGCGGGCCTGGCCGGTTTCGCCATGCACCTCGATGAATTCTGCGCAGAGTTCGACCACGTAATCACGCAGGATTCGCTCAACACGCCCCTCCACGCTGTCTTCGAGCCAGACCATCGGAAACGTCTGCATGCCTTTGTGCAACGGCAATGGCAGCGCGCAACTGCCGATCATGCGGCTCTCGTCCTCGACCACAAACTGTTCGATACCGACCGCGCGTTTTTTCAGCAGGTCCACCGCCAGGCGATTTTCGAAATCGATGTTGGATGGCTGCGCCGTAGCGCGCTTGCCGAAGCTGGAACCGCGGTGGTTGGCATGCCCCTCCAGGTCCAGGGCATTGCGCAACTGGCCGAGCACTTCGGTTTTGCCGGTGCCCGTCATGCCGCCCAGCAATACAAAATCACATGCGTTCGTTGCCTGTTCCAGGGTGTCCAGCAGGAAGGTGCGCATGGCCTTGTAGCCACCGCCGACGCGTGGATATTCAATACCCGCCTCGGTCTTCAACCACTGCTGCACAATCTGCGAACGCAGCCCACCACGAAAGCAATACAAGTACCCGTCGGGATTGGCCTTGGCGAACTGTGCCCACTGCTCGATGCGCTCTGCCTTGATCGCCCCGGACACCAGCTCATGCCCCAGCACAATGGCAGCCTGCTGGCCTTGCTGCTTGTAACAGGTGCCGACCCGCTGACGTTCGTCATCGCTCATCAGCGGCAGGTTGATCACCCCGGGGAACGCGCCCTTGGTGAACTCGATCGGCGCACGGGTATCCATCATCGGCCGGTCATTGAGGAAGATGTCGCGGTAGTCGGTGAAATCAGTCGCCATCAAAACACCTCTACCGCGTGGGTCTGTCGCTCACCCAACGCGCCAATAGACTCAAGGCTCAAGCCCATTTCGGCGGCCACTGCATGAAATTCGGCGTCGCCCTCCGGCGTCACGGCAATCAACAGGCCACCACTGGTTTGCGGGTCACACAGCACACGCTTGTGCAATTCTTGAAGGCGCCCCAGCTTGCTCGCATAACTGTCGAAGTTGCGCAACGTGCCACCGGGCATGCAGCCTTGATCCAGATAATGCTCGACGCCCGGCAGCAGCGGCACCTTGGCGTATTCGATGCGCGCCGTCAGGCCACTGCCGTCGGCCATTTCCACCAAGTGGCCGAGCAGGCCGAATCCGGTGACGTCCGTCATGGCCGTCACGCCGGCCAACTTGCCGAAACGGCTGCCCGGCTTGTTCAGGGTGCACATCCAGTCACGGGCCACACCCACATCGACCTCGCGCAATTTGCTCTTCTTTTCCGCAGTCGTCAGAACGCCGATGCCCAGCGGCTTGGTCAGATACAACTTGCACCCGGCCGTGGCGGTGTCGTTGCGCTTCATATGGCGCTTTTGCACGATCCCGGTCACGGCCAGGCCAAAGATCGGTTCCGGCGCGTCGATGGAATGGCCACCGGCCAGCGGGATGCCCGCCGCGTCACATACCGAACGGCCACCGCGGATGACCTCCCGGGCAATCTCCGGTGCCAATACGTTCACCGGCCAGCCGAGAATGGCAATGGCCATCAGCGGGTCGCCGCCCATGGCGTAGATGTCGCTGATGGCATTGGTCGCGGCAATGCGGCCGAAGTCGAAGGGGTCATCGACAATCGGCATGAAGAAATCAGTGGTGGAGACCACGCCCCGCTCGTCGTCGATGGCGTAGACCGCCGCGTCATCGCGCGAAGCATTCCCCACCCACAGGTTGGGGTCGAGATTCTGCGCGCCACTGCCGGCCAGGATCACTTCCAGCACCTGGGGCGAAATCTTGCAGCCGCAACCCGCGCCGTGGCTGTATTGGGTGAGGCGAATAGGCTCGTTCATGGAGGACCTCAAGCTATCAAGTGGGTGGAGTCTACCAGACAGCAAAAGGCCAACTGGGCTCACGGAGCGCAGTTGGCCTTTGCCTATCGAGCCTTACTGCTTGGCAGCCAGCAGGCGTTTGTGGCGATTGCGTCGCGCCATGTTCAACAGTTCGATCACCGCCGAGAACGCCATGGCCGCGTATACATAACCTTTTGGCACATGGGCGCCGAAGCCTTCGGCGATCAAGGTCATGCCGATCATGATGAGGAAGCCCAGGGCCAGCATCACCACCGTCGGGTTGTCGTTGATGAACTTGGCCAACGGCTCTGCCGCCACCAGCATCACGATCACCGAGACCACCACGGCAATGATCATGATCGGCAGATGCTCGGTCATGCCCACGGCGGTGATGATGCTGTCGATGGAAAAGACCAGGTCGAGCATCAGGATCTGGCCAATGGCCGCCGCAAAGCCGATGGACACGCCGTTACCGGCGCTGACCTTCTCTTCCGGCTCCGGGTCCATGCTGTGGTGGATTTCAGTGGTCGCCTTCCACACCAGGAACAGGCCACCGGCGATCAGGATCATGTCTTTCCACGAAAAGGCCTGGCCGAAGATTTCGATCACCGGCGCCGTCAACTGCACGATGAACGCGATGGTGCTCAACAGGCCCAGGCGCAGGATCAACGCCATGCTGATGCCGATACGACGTGCTTTCGCCCGGTGTTTCTCCGGCAATTTGTTGGTGAGGATCGAGATAAAGATCAGGTTATCGATGCCCAGCACGATTTCCATCACGATCAAGGTAGCCAAGGCCACCCAGGCGGTAGGGCTTGCAGCCAGTTGTAAAAGGTAATCCATAGGTCAGTCCTGACGTGGTGAGGCTCGGGAATTAGGTTTCTTTGCTATCGGACTCGGAAGCCTTTTCAGCGTCCTTGTCTTTCTTCTCAGGGCTGATCAAGCCCTGGGTTGCCTCACTCAGGGCCTGCTCGGCGGCCTTGTGAGTTTCATCGATGGCTTGCTTGGCCGACTCGGTAGCCTTGCCCATCACTTGCTGCGCACTCTTTTCCACTTGATCACAGCCAACCATTACCAATGAAAGCGCAAGCAACGAGGCCGCGCCCAGATAATTGAGTTTCATGATGTATTCCTCTCTTAGAACCAGAGGGACCAAATAGTGGCCCTGCGATAGCGAGGCATTCTATGCAGGCGAACAGTTCAGTAAAATTCGTATTTTTATGACATATACTTCGGATTTAACGAGCTGTAGCCCCCTATGCTCAATTACCGGCAATTGCATTATTTCTGGGTAGTGGCCAAGACCGGCAGCATTGTGCGCGCCTGTGAGCAGTTGAACCTCACACCCCAGACCATCAGCGGGCAAATCAGCCTGCTCGAGCAAACATTCGGTGTAGCGCTGTTTCAGCGCGTCGGGCGCCAGTTGGAGTTGACCGAAGCCGGGCGCCGGGCACTGCCGTACGCCGAACAGATGTTCCAGACCGGCAATGAACTGGAGGCGATGTTGCGCGCCCAACCGAATGAGCAGCAGATCCTGTTTCGTGTCGGCGTCGCGGATGTGGTGCCCAAATCGATCGTCTATCGGCTGATCGCGCCGACCATGGAGTTGAGCGAGCCGATTCGGATCACCTGCCGCGAGGATAAACTCGAACGCTTATTAGCTGACCTTGCGATCCAGCGCCTCGACCTGGTGATTTCCGACAGCCCGATGCCTACGCACCTGGATATCAAAGGCTACAGCCAGAAGTTGGGCGAGTGCGGCATCAGTTTTTTCGCCACCCAGGCATTAGCTGACGAATACGGTGGCGACTTCCCACAGTGCTTGCAGGGCGCACCGCTGTTGATTCCGGGAGCAGAAACCGTGGTGCGCAGCCGGTTGCAGCGCTGGTTTGCCGAGCAGCAGATCCAACCGAAGATCATCGGCGAGTTCGACGACAGCGCCTTGATGCAGGCGTTTGGCCAATCCGGCAGCGGGGTCTTCATCGCGCCAAGCGTGATCGCCGACGAGGTGGTGCGCCAGTACGGCGTGGCGCTGATCGGCCAGACCGTCGCGGTGACCGAGTCGTTTTACGCGATCTCGGTAGAACGCAAGGTCAAGCACCCCGGCATCGTGGCCATTACCGAAGGTGCTCGAAGGGAACTGTTTACCGCCCTGCCCTGAGGCGTCAGGCGCTGGCCGCGTGCGTTTGTCGGGCGCTCATCAGCCATAACGCCAGCAGGATCGACACCAGAATGAACCCAGACGCCGCAAAGCCCAGGCTGCCCAGGCCCAGGGTGTCGATCACATGCCCGCCAACCATCGCCCCTAGGCCGATCCCCAGGTTGGCCCCGGCGATATTCAACGACGCGGCAAACGCGGGAGCATGGGGCGCGGCCTTCATCAAGCGCACATGGCTGACCAGGAACATCGCCGCCTGGGTCACGCCCCACACCGCCATCGCCGCCGCCAGGCCGATCGTGGAGTGAATCGCCGGCACCAGCGCCACCATGCCCGCAATCATGAAACCGCAGAACACCATGGACGCAATCAACGGGTGCCGATCCACCGCACGCCCACCCAGGGAATTGCCGATCAAGCCGACCGCACCAAAGCCCATCAGGCACCAACCCACCAGCGTGCCGTCAAACCCGGCCAGGCGCTCAAGGATGTCCGCCAGATAGGTGTAGGCCGTGAACATGCCGCTGAACACCAGGATCGACAACAGGATATGGCCCTGCATCAGTGGGTTGCGCAGGATCTTGAACTGCGAGCGCAGCGTCACTTGATCGTTCTTCGGCGCGGTCACCGGCAAATAGAGAAACAGCAGCAGCGCCTTGGCCAACGCTACCACCGCCAGGATGGCAAACGCGGTGCGCCAGCCGAACATGTCCGAAATCAGCGTCCCCACGGGGATACCGAATACCGTGGCGCAGACGATACCGAAGCCGATTTTCTCGATCGCGCGTCCGGCGTATTCCGGGCCGACGATATCGACCGCGGTCTCACTGGCCAAGGCCCAGAACACCGGTAAACCCAGGGCAGGGATCAAGCGTGCCAGCGCCATCATCCAGATATTCGGCGCAAGGGCCGCCAAGGTATTGGCCACGCCGAACATGACCAGGATAGTGATAAACAGGCGCTTGCGTGGGAAGCGGGCGAAGTACGCCGTCAGAAACGGGCCAAAGGCTGCCACGGTAAAAGCGAACAGCGTCACCAGCAGGCCAGCCTGGGACACGCTGACGTTCAGGTCGCGGGCAATGGACGGCAACAAACCGACGATGACGAATTCTGTGGTCAGCACGGTAAAACCGGCAGCCGACAGCAGCAGGATGGGAAACAACATGAAAACTCCAGAAACAACGACATCAACGACAGCCCGAAGGGCTCGCTGACGGAGAGGAAAGATGAGAGGCAAGAATCTTAACAGAGTGTGTCCAGGTTTGGCGAAAGCCCTGAAGCGTGGGCGACGCGATGTCGCAGCGTCCGGGGTACCGATGACGACATGCTAGACTTCGCGCCCTCGCGTCCTACAGCCTTTTCTGCGTGCGCCGCTGTACCTTCAAAAAATTAGAGACAAGTGTTTATGACTGCTGCCCCTTCCCTTCTGCAACGACTAGCCCGCGTCAGCCTGGTCACGCAAATCCTCCTCGGCCTGATAGCCGGCATCCTCCTGGCACTCGTTGCGCCTGAGGCGGCCAAGGCCACCGGTTTTATCGGCAAGGTATTTGTCGCCGCGCTCAAAGGCGTAGCGCCGATCCTGGTGTTTGTATTGGTGATGGCGTCGATAGCCAATCATAAACAGGGCCAGCAAACCCATATCAAGCCGATCCTGTTCCTGTACCTGCTCGGCACCTTTGCCGCCGCCGTGGTGGCGGTGATCGGCAGCACGCTGTTCCCCTCGACGCTCGTACTGGCCACTCACGACGCCACGGTCAGCGCTCCGGGCGGAATCGGCGAAGTGTTGCAAAGCCTGCTGCTCAGCGTGGTGGATAACCCGATCAATGCCCTGGCGAACGCCAACTTTATCGGCATCCTGGCCTGGGCCATCGGCCTGGGGGTCGCCATTCGCCATGCCGGTGAGACGACCCGCACGGTAATCGACGATCTGTCCAACGGCGTGACATTGATGGTGCGCGTGGTGATTCGCTTCGCGCCTCTGGGCATCTTCGGTCTCGTGGCATCGACGCTGGCCACCTCGGGCTTCGGCGCCCTGCTCGGCTACGCCCATCTGCTTGGCGTACTGATCGGCTGCATGCTGTTCGTGGCATTGGTGATGAACCCGGCCATCGTGTACTGGAAACTGCGCCGTAATCCTTACCCGCTGGTGTTGATGTGCCTGCGCGAAAGTGGCATCACCGCCTTCTTCACCCGCAGCTCGGCAGCGAACATTCCGGTGAACCTGGCGTTGAGCAAGCGCCTGGGCCTGCATGAAGACACCTACTCGGTGTCGATTCCGCTGGGCGCCACCATCAATATGGCCGGTGCCGCGATCACCATCACGGTGTTGACCCTGGCAGCCGTACACACCCTCGGGATTTCGGTCGACCTGCCTACCGCCGTACTGCTCAGCGTAGTAGCAGCCGTTTGCGCCTGCGGAGCCTCGGGTGTGGCCGGTGGTTCGCTGTTGCTGATTCCCCTGGCGTGCAGCCTGTTCGGCATCCCCAGCGAGATCGCCATGCAGGTGGTTGCCGTCGGGTTCATCATCGGCGTCCTTCAGGACTCGGCGGAAACCGCGCTGAACTCGTCCACCGATGTGCTGTTTACCGCTGCGGCGTGCCTGGGCAAGGACGAGCAAGCGGCTTAAACGCCACGCAAAAAAAAGCCCGGGCCTGTTCGATCACGAACCGCGCGGGCTTTTTTTGAGCTTAGAAAGCGCCCATGTAGTCACGCTTGCCCACTTCCACACCGTTGTGGCGCAGCAAGGCGTAAGCGGTAGTGACGTGGAAGAAGAACTGCGGCAGGCCGTAGGTCAACAGGTAGGACTGGCCGCTGAAGCGCTTCTCTTTCGGCGTGCCTGGACGGGTGATGATCTCGATGCCTTCCTTGCCGTCGATCTGCTCGGACTTGAGGGTGTCGAGGAAGGCCAGCACCTTGGCGATCAGTGCTTGCAGGTCGGCGAAGGTGGTTTCTTGATCGTCATATTTGGGCACTTCGATCTCGGCCAGGCGGGCGGATACGCCTTTGGCGAAGTCGACGGCGATCTGTACCTGGCGCACCAGCTGGAACATGTCAGGGAACAGACGCGCTTGCAGCAAGGCATCGGGTTCGATGTTCTTGGCGGTAGCGTGGGCTTCGGCTTTGCTCAGCACATCGCTCAGGGCGTTGAGCATTTGCTTGAAGACAGGGACGGAAGCGGCGTACAGGGAAATAGTCATGACAGTCTCACGGTGATGGCAGGGTTTGGAACCAGCAGCGATTATAGACCTGCCCGCCGCTTGTCTTTTATTTTTTCCGGCATAGGCTAGTGGGCTCACTGCATAGGGAAACGCGCGATGACCGCCGAGCATGACACCCAGACCCCTGAGCCGCGCCTCAATAGCACGGAAATCCGCATCTTGGGCTGCCTGATCGAAAAACAGGCGACCAACCCGGAAACCTACCCCCTGACCCTCAACGCTCTGGTACTGGCCTGCAACCAGAAGACCAGCCGGGAGCCGGTGACCAACCTCAGCCAAGGCCAGGTCGGCCAGAGCCTGCGTGCACTGGAAGGCCAAGGTTATACCCGGCTGGTCATGGGCAGCCGCGCCGATCGCTGGGAACACCGGGTAGACAAGGCACTGGAGCTGGTGCCGGCCCAGGTGATCCTGATCGGGCTGCTGTTTTTGCGCGGGCCACAGACGGTCAATGAACTGCTGACCCGCAGCGGGCGCATGCACGATTTCGAAGATGCCGAGCAGGTCGTGCACCAGTTGGAACGTCTGATTGCACGCGGGCTGGCAGTGCTGGTGCCGCGCCAGGCGGGACAGCGGGAAGATCGCTACACCCATGCGCTGGGCGATCCGGCGGATATCGAGGCGATTATCGCAGCCCGAGGCAATCCGGTGGAGCGTGGCGCCGGGGTTGGCGTGGAGCGGATTGAAGAGCTGGAGGCGCGGATCGCAGCGCTGGAAGAACGACTGGCGCAGTTGGAACAGGCGTAACACCATTAAAATGTGGGAGCGGGCTTGCTCGCGAATGCAGTGTGTCAGTCACAGTTGAGTTAACTGAACCACCGCATTCGCGAGCAAGCCCGCTCCCACATTGGATTTTCGTGGGTTTCAGCCTCGGGCAAAGGCCACTGCCGCCTCAAATTGCGCCTGCGTCGGCCGCACGCCGGTATACAGCACGAACTGCTCCAGCGCTTGGATCGCGATCACTTCCAGCCCGGTGATCACCCGCTTGCCCTTGGCACGTCCACGCACGATCAGCGGCGTTTCGGCGGGGATCGCTACCACATCGAACACAGTTTCCGCAGCATCCACGGCGTCAGCCGCAAAGGCCAACTGATCGGCTTCGGCACCACCGGTCATGCCGATCGGCGTCACATTGACCAGCATCTGCGGGCGCAAGTCACCCAGCTCGGCCTGCCACGCATACCCGAGGTTTTGCGCCAGCGCGCGGCCTGCCGCTTCGTTGCGCGCCACAATCACGCCATTGGCATAGCCACCGTCACGCAGGGCACTGGCCACGGCCTTGGCCATGCCGCCGCTGCCGCGTAAAGCAAAGGTCGAGTCCTTGGGCACGGCATGCTTTTTCAGCAGTTGCTCGATGGCGATATAGTCGGTGTTGTAGGCTTTGAGACGGCCGTCGGTGTTGACGATGGTGTTCAGGGAGTCGATGGCCTGCACCGAATCGTCCAGCTCATCCACCAGGGCGATCGCGGCCTCCTTGAACGGCATGGAAACACCGCAACCGCGAATGCCCAGCGCCCGGATACCACCTATCGCGCCGGGCAAATCCTGGCTGCTGAACGCTTTATAGTAGAAATTCAACCCCAACTGTTCATACAGGTGGTTGTGGAACCGCAGGCCAAAATTCCCGGGACGCGCCGACAATGACATACACAGTTGGGTGTCTTTGTTGGGGTGCATCTGCATGGATAACTCCTTTGAGTAAGCAAATCGGTACAGACCTTACACAACCTTTACCTATCGGCCGTGCTGTTTTTCAGAAATACGTTGTCTTAAAAGTATCCCCGCGACAATCCTTGAGTCTATTGATTGCAGACCACAAGCGCAGGGGCTAACCGAGGAATGACCATGATTCGTAAAATCCCCAAAATCGCCTTGCTTGTCGGCGCACTCGCTATGGCAGGCCAAGCCTCCGCCCACGGTGGTGGTTGGGGTGGCCCGGCCGTTCTGGGTGCTTTGGTCGGCGCCGCTGTAGTGGGTTCGGTGGTTGCCAGCCAATCCCAGCCGGTCTACGTGCAGCAGCCGGTTTATGTCCAGCCGCAACCGGTGTATGCCGCTCCGCCGCCGGTCTACTACGCACCGCCACCACCGGTGTATGTGCAAGAACGGGTTTACTACCGCCCGGCGCCGGTCTACTACCGCCCTCCACGTGGCTACTACGGCCCGCCTCACGGTTATTACGGCCGCGGCTGGTAACTTGAACAGGTTCGTCTAAACAGGCCTCGCCCACACGCGGGGCCTTTTTTTGCCTTTGAAGTCTGGATTTATCTTGCCAAGGTCGCAGTGAGGACAATGCTCGGGGGCTCAATCCCACATCATGAGGGTTGAATGTCTTCTTGCTCGATCAAGGTCCGCCCTGTCATGTTTACGTCACGAAACGGACTCACTATCGACCTGTCCAGCCAAGAACAATTAAGGACGACTGACCATGCCCACACAAAACCCGCACCATACCGCCGGCCTCTGCACCTCCAGCAAGGTCTACAGCGCACTGACCGAACTCAAGCACCTGGAAGGCCACCGCACGGCGAAATTCCTGGCGTTGCTGGCGGAAAACCTGGTGCGCAAGGGCCTGCTCAATGAGCAGGAAGTGGTGCTAATGCTGGACCAGGTGGTGGATTGACGCCTGGCGTTGATGTCGACTATCGAGCCAGGTGATTTTTGCTGAGCACCCAGCCATCGTAAGGTGACCTCCATAGCGATTGGAGGTACTTATGCCCACTGTTCAAATCATGTCCGTCATTGGTAGCGCCGTTCCCACCCCACTACGGGAGCTGGGCCTGCTCGCCTGCTGGTACGTAGTCAGCGATGGCGAGCCCATCAGCGGCCCGCTCATGTCGTTATCCGATGCGCAAAAACAGCTGCAATGCGCATCCAATTTCAGGCTCAACGCCTGAAACCTACGGCAACGGCAGCTTGACCCGAGGCTTGGTTTCCACAAACAGTGCCCAACTGGACATGAACAACGCCGCCACCAACGGGCCGATCACGAACCCGTTCAGGCCGAATACCGACAGGCCGCCCAGGGTCGAGATCAGGATCAGGTAGTCAGGCATTTTCGTGTCCTTGCCCACCAGCACCGGGCGCAGCACATTGTCCACCATGCCGATGACCAGAACGCCGAACGCAGTCAGCACCACGCCCTGCCAGATCGAACCGCTCAACAGGAAGTAAGCGGCCACCGGGCCCCATACAATCCCCGCGCCCACCGCCGGTAGCAGGGAAAGAAACGCCATCAAGACCGCCCACAGCAACGCGCTGGGAATGTCCAGGAACCAGAAGATCAAACCGCCCAGTGCGCCTTGGGTCACGGCTACCAGCACGTTGCCCTTGACCGTGGCGCGCACCACCCGATTGAACTTGAGTTGCAGGCGACGTTTCTGGGGCTCCGCCAGGGGCACTGCCGTGCGGACTTTACGCACCAGTTCCGGGCCGTCGCGCAGCAGGAAAAACAGCAGATACAGCATGATGAAAAAGCTCACCAGGAAATCAAACGTCCCCTGACCAAAACTGAACGCCTGGGAGGCAAAAAACTGGCTACCCTGCATCGCGCTCTTGACGATTTTCTCGCGCAAACCTTCCAGGTTGCCCATGCCGAACCGATCCAGCAGGTGCTGGAAATACGGCGGCAGCACGTTCTTGAACTGCTCGATATACCCGGCGACGTCCAGCTTGCCGCTTTCGACGTTTTTGTAGAGCGTCGCCCCTTCCTGCACCAGCAATACGCTGGTGATGATGACCGGCAAAATGGCGATCACCAGGCACACCGCCAAGGTGGTCAGGGAGGTCAGGTTGCGGTTCCAGCCAAAGCGTTGCTGCAGGCGGCGCTGCATCGGGGCAAAGATGATGCCGAGGATGACCGCCCAGAACACTGCGCCGTAAAACGGCAGCAATATCCAGATAAAGGCGACGGTCACCAGGGCCAGCAACAACAACAGGGTTTTGAATTGCAGGTTGGTCGAGTTCATGTCCGGTCCATGTCGAAAAAGCAGTAGGCCTTCAGCGGCCCTTTTGCTTAGTCCGCAGGCGAACCCGGGAGTGCCATCCCGTCACTCGATAGCCTTGGCCTCACGCAAAAGCGCCTGGATCACTTGTTCCTGGGCCTCATAATCACCTTCGCCAAAGTGGCTATAGCGCACCTTCCCCTTGGCATCGATCAGGTAATGGGCCGGCCAGAACTGGTTATCGAAACTGCGCCAGATTGCATAGCTGTTATCCAGGGCTACCGGGTAGGTGATGCCCAGCTTGCGCACCTGGTCCCTGACGTTGCCGCTGACCTGCTCATAGGCATATTCCGGAGTGTGTACGCCAACAACCACCAAGCCATCGGGCTCGTAGCGTTTCGCCCACTCTTTTACGTACGGCAGCGCGCGCCGGCAGTTGATGCAGTCGTAAGTCCAGAAATCCACCAGCACGACTTTGCCCTTGAGCGCCTGCAGATCGAGCGGTGGGGAGTTGAGCCATTCGGCCGCCCCCGCCAGCGATGGCATGGCGCCTGGTGGGTCAGCGGGAGTTTCACGGCTGGCCATCACGCTGGAAATCAGCGCAAGCGTCAGCAGCAGGCCGGCGAGCATAAAGGTGATAGGTCGCATGTTCATTACCTGTTGAGTATTCAGAGCCTCCATTGAAACGCCCTGGAGTATCGCGCCTGTGTCGAACCCCCACTGCCGATACACAGCGATACAAAATCAGCAAAGGGCGACCTGGATCAATAAACCCCGGCCTCGGATCCTTTACCTTCGCGACCTTTTGCGACTTGAGCCCATGCCCCCTGTGATCGCCCCCGAACTGCTCGCCCCCGCCGGCACCCTGAAAAACATGCGTTATGCCTTCGCCTACGGTGCCGATGCGGTCTACGCCGGCCAGCCGCGCTACAGCCTGCGGGTGCGCAACAACGAGTTCGACCACGCCAACCTGGCGCTGGGCATTCAGGAAGCCCATGTGCTGGGCAAACGCTTCTACGTCGTGGTCAACATCGCGCCGCACAACGCCAAGCTGAAAACCTTCCTCAAAGACCTCGCACCAGTGATCGCCATGGGCCCGGATGCGCTGATCATGTCCGACCCAGGCTTGATCATGCTGGTGCGCCGCCACTTCCCGTCGATGCCGATTCATCTGTCGGTGCAGGCCAATACGGTGAACTGGGCCAGCGTCGAATTCTGGCAACAACAAGGCATCTGCCGCGTGATTCTGTCGCGGGAGTTGTCCCTGGAAGAGATAGGCGAAATCCGCCAGCAAGTGCCGGCCATGGAGCTGGAAGTGTTTGTGCACGGCGCCTTGTGCATGGCCTATTCCGGGCGCTGCCTGCTCTCGGGCTACATGAACAAGCGCGATGCCAACCAGGGCACCTGCACCAACGCCTGCCGCTGGAAGTACCAGGCCACCCCGGCGATGGAAAACGCCACGGGCGAGATCGTCCAGCAGTATCAGCCGGAGCCGACCCTGGGGATTGGCGCGCCGACCGACCAGGTCTTCCTGCTGCAAGAGGCCAACCGCCCCGATGAGCAGATGCCCGCCTTCGAAGACGAGCACGGCACGTACATCATGAACGCCAAGGACCTGCGCGCCGTGCAGCATGTGGAGCGCCTGACGCAGATGGGCGTGCACTCGCTGAAGATCGAAGGCCGCACCAAGTCCCACTTCTACTGCGCACGCACCACCCAGGTGTATCGCCAGGCCATCGATGATGCGGTGGCCGGGCGCGCCTTCGACCGCAACCTGATGACCGACCTCGAATCCCTGGCCCAGCGCGGTTACACCGAAGGCTTCCTGCGCCGCCATGTGCATGACGAATACCAGAACTACCAGAACGGCAGTTCAGTATCCGATCGCCAGCAGTTTGTCGGCGAACTGACCGGCGAGCGCCGTGGCGACTGGGCCGAGGTCAAGGTCAAGAATCGCTTTGCCGTGGGCGATCACCTGGAGTTGATGACCCCCGCCGGCAACTTCCACTTTGACCTGAGCACTTTGCACAATGCCAAAGGCGAAGCCCTTGAGGTGGCGCCGGGGGACGGGCACACGGTGTATGTGCCACTGCCGGCCGACATGGACTTGCGCTTTGGCTTGTTGATGCGCGATCTCTAGATCCTGAACTGCCCCACCAATTGCCCCAGGCGTTGCCCCAGGTCCGCCAGACTGCGCGAGGTCTGGGCGCCCTGCTGGGTTTCATCGGCCACAGTGTCCACCGCCACGGCAATCTGATGCACGCTGCGGTTGATTTCCTCGGCCACGGCGGTCTGCTCCTCGGCGGCGCTGGCGATCTGGGCGTTCATCGAATTGATGGTGCCGATCAGTTGCGCCATGGTGTCCAGTGAGGCTCCGGCTTCGTTGGCCTGGGCCGAGGTGCCGTCGCCCGCGTCGCTGGACCGGCGCATGGCGTCCACGGCGGCGACGGTGCCTTTTTGCAGGCGGTCGATCATGCCCTGGATTTCCTGAGTGCTGGTCTGGGTGCGGCTGGCCAGGGCACGCACTTCGTCGGCCACCACCGCAAACCCTCGCCCGGCCTCCCCGGCCCGCGCGGCTTCGATCGCCGCGTTGAGGGCCAGCAGGTTGGTTTGTTCGGCAATCGAGCGGATCACACTCAGCACACTCACAATCGACGACACATCCTGCTGCAGGCTGTCGAGGGACACGCCACTGCTGCGGATATCGTTCACCAGCGCGTGGATCTGCGCGATGCTGCCGTCGACCACACGCTTGGCCGCGTGCCCTTCGGCGTCGGTCTGTTGCGCAGCGACGGCAGCCCCTTGAGCACTGCGCGCAACTTCCTGGGCCGCAGAGGACATCTGGTTGATGGCAGTGGCGACCTGATCGGTCTCATGGCGTTGGCGCTCCATGGCCTGTTCGGAGCGCTGGGCTTGATCGGACACCTGGCTGACCAGGCCGGTCAGTTGGCTGGTCATTTCGGTGATCTGGCGCACCAGGCTGTGGATTTTGTCGACAAAACGATTGAACGCGACGGCAAGATCGCCCAACTCATCCTGACTGGTGATCGCCAGGCGGCGGGTCAAATCGCCTTCACCGGCGGCGATGTCGTCCAGGTTGGCTTTCATCAGGCCCAGCGGACGCAGGATGGTATTGGCCACTATCATGCCCACGGCGGCAATCACCAGCAGCACCACCACGGCCACACCGAGGATGCTCAGCAGCACGCCCTCCATGCGTTTCTCGACCTTGGCCTCGACCACTGCCACTTGGGCTTCAATGCCATCGAGGTTGACCGAGGTACCAATCACCATGTCCCATTTCGGCAAGTACTCGGTATAGCCGAGCTTGGGCACCAACTCGGTCTGGCCGGGCTGGGTCGAGCTGTATTGCAGGTAGTGGGTGCCGTCCTTGCCGACCTTGACCAGGTCGCGGTTGACGTAGACGCCGTTGGGGTCGCGGTTGTCCTTGAAGCTCTTGCCTACACCATCGGGGCTGTTGCCCTTGAACAGGCGGATGGTCTCGGAGTCGTAGCCGAAGAAGTAGCCATCCTTGCCGTAGCTGGTACTGGACAGCAGCTTGACCACCTCGGCCCGCGCCGCCGTGTCGCCGGGGGCGGCCGCGTCGTAGAGCGGCTTGATGGTGGTCATGGCCACTTCCACGTAACTGCGCAGCGTCGTCTTGGCGTCGTTGAGCAGGCGCTGGCGGGTTTCGTCCACCTCGTTGCGCGCCTGCCCCTGCAGGATCCACACCGTGGTCAGGCTGATGACCACGGCAAACAGCAATACCGGCACGACGGCCAGGGCCAGGACTTTGGCCTTCAAACTCAGACGCATGGCTTTTCTCTCTTATTCGTGGCGACTTGAGAAGTTAACGGCCAATTGTCCGATTTCTGTAGGACAACCCTGTCAGAGGGTCATCGCGGCAATCCAGCCAAACGCCAACAATGGAATATTGTAGTGCAGGAACGTGGGCACCACGGTGTCCCAGATATGGTGATGCTGGCCGTCAATGTTCAGGCCGGAGGTCGGGCCGAGGGTGGAGTCCGACGCCGGCGACCCGGCATCGCCCAAGGCCCCCGCCGTACCGACGATGCACACGATAGCCAACGGGCTGAAGCCCAGTTGCACGCACAGCGGCACGAAAATCGCGGCGAGGATCGGCACCGTGGAGAACGACGAACCGATCCCCATGGTCACCAGCAGGCCCACCAGCAACATCAGCAACGCGCCCACACCCCGGCTATGGCCGATGAACGCCGCCGACGCTTCCACCAGCGAGCGCACGTCGCCGGTGGCCTTGAGCACTTCGGCAAAACCCGACGAAGCGATCATGATGAAGCCAATCATCGCCATCATCTTCATGCCTTCGGTGAACAGGTCGTCGGTCTCGCGCCAGCGCACGATGCCGGACACCGAGAAGATCAGGAACCCGGCCAGGGCGCCGATGATCATCGAGTCCAGCCACAATTGGATGATGAATGCCGCAGCGATCGCCAGCCCGGCCACCAGCAGGGTCAACGGGTTGTATTGCACCGCCACTTGCTCGACCCGCTCGATTTTCTCCAGGTCATACACACGCTTTTTGCGGTAGCTGACGAACACCGCCACCAACAGGCCGACCACCATGCCCAGCGCCGGCAAGCCCATGGCGTGGGTAACGTTGACCTGACTGATGTCTACGCCGCTCTTGGCGACGTTGGCCAGCAGGATCTGGTTGAGGAAGATGTTGCCGAAGCCTACCGGCAGGAACATGTAGGGCGTGATCAGGCCGAAGGTCATCACGCAGGCGATCAGGCGGCGGTCCAGTTGCAATTTGGTCAGCACGTACAACAGCGGCGGGACCAACAGCGGGATAAAGGCAATATGAATGGGCAGGATGTTCTGCGAGGCAATCGCGACGCTCCACAGCAGGCCGATCAACAACCATTTGACGTGATTGCCGCCCGTCGCTTCCTGGCGATCCACCAGCAGCAACGCTTTGTCCGCCAGGGCGTGGGCCAGACCGGATTTGGCAATCGCCACAGCGAAAGCGCCGAGTAAAGCGTAAGACAAAGCCACGGTTGCACCACCGCCCAAACCACCGTTAAACGCTTTGAGCGTGGCCTCGATACCCAGGCCACCGGTCAAGCCGCCCACCAGCGCACCAACAATAATGGCGATGACCACATGCACGCGGGACAGGCTGAGCACCAGCATGGTGCCGACCGCGGCGATTACTGCGTTAATCATGGTTACCTCAAGACAGAAAACAAAAGAACAGGCATACGTCGCCCAGGCGGCCATGGAACAGGGTGGCCGGCGTGCAGGCTGAGGAGGTCTTATTAGAGGGCGGGCACTTTGCAGCAGGTGGGCGGGCATGTCAAAAAACCCGGGCAAGTCCTAATGCCAGTCAGTTAAAAGAACCTGCCGCGACCAAACGCTGTGTTCTACATCCACCATTTAACTGACTGGCATTACGGCAAGCCCGGGCCCCGCAAATAAAGAAATCAGACGTGCCGCCGATAACGGGTCTCTATGTGTTTTCAGGTAAGGATGTCCCGATGTCGCTCAGACAGCTCTCCATTCAATGGAAAATCACCCTGCTCGCCGGCCTTTGCCTGCTGGGGATCGTGACCCTTCTGGTGGGTTTGTCGCTGTATCGCATGGCGCAGAGTTCCGAGCAGGTCAAAGCGTCCAGCATGCAGATGCTTGATGCAGCCGCCCAGACGCGCATCGAAGCGCAGGGTGAAGGGCAGGCATTGGGCATTCGCCAGCAGTTCATGGACGCCTACCAGTACGGCCATGGCTTTTCCCGCCAAGTGCTGTTTCTGCGCGAACAGGCTGAAAAGCGCTTTCTCGATGCCTTCGACACCCGCGAAGACCTGACTCGCCAGGTCAAGGCCGCGTTGCAGGCCAACCCGGACCTGCTCGGTTTGTCCCTGGTGTTCGAAGCGAATGCGCTGGACGGCAAGGACGAGTTGTTCGCCAATCAGAAAGAACTGGGCAGCAACGAAAAAGGCCGCTTTGCCCTGTACTGGTCGCAACCCACGCCGGGCAAACTGACCTCGATGGCACTGCCCGAAAGCGACATGGCCGACACCAGCGTCGGCCCCAGTGGCGAAAAAGCCAACGCCTGGTTCACCTGCCCACGCACAACCCTCAAACCCTGCGTGATCGAACCGTATTTTTATGTGATCGACGGGCAGAACGTGCTGATGACCAGTATCGTGTTCCCTTTGATCGTCAACGGCAAAGTCATCGCCTCGCTGTCGGTGGACATCAACCTCAACAGCTTGCAGGCCGTCAGCCAACAGGCGAGCCAGAAGCTGTATGACGGCCAGACCCAGGTCAGCATCCTCAGCCCGACCGGCTTGCTCGCCGGCTACAGCCCGGACGCGAGCAAACTCAGCCAGCGCCTGGACCAGGTCGACACTGCCAGCGGCGCGCAGTTGATCAGCGCCCTCGCCGGCAGCACGCAAACCCGCAGCCTGCGCACCGGCCAGCAACTCAAGGTATTGGCGCCGTTTACACCGATCCCGGGGGGCAAGCCTTGGGGCGTGTTGCTCGACGTGCCGGAGAAAGTCTTGGTCGCGCCTGCCGAAGCCCTGAAAGCGCAACTGGATGCCGACAATGCCAAGGGCACCCTGCTGGAACTGAGCCTGGGCCTGTTGGCTGCGGTGGTGGGCCTGGCGCTGGTGTGGCTGATGGCGCGCAGCGTGACCCGTCCGATTCTCGGCGTGGCGCACATGCTCGAAGACATCGCCAGTGGCGAAGGCGACCTGACCCGCCGCCTGGCCTACGACAAAAAAGATGAGCTGGGCCAACTGGCCGGCTGGTTCAACCGCTTCCTCGACAAGCTGCAGCCGATCATTGCCGAAGTGAAACGCTCAGTGCAGGACGCTCGTGGCACCGCCGACCAATCCGCCGCGATCGCCACTGAAACCAGCGCCGGCATGGAACAGCAATACCGCCAGGTGGATCAGGTCGCCACCGCCTCCCATGAAATGAGCGCCACCGCCCAGGATGTCGCCCGCAGCGCGGCCCAAGCCGCCCAGGCCGCACGCGATGCCGACCAGGCTACGCGTGAAGGCTTGACGGTGATCGACCGTACCACCAGCAACATCGGTGCGCTGGCCGCCGACATGAGCACCGCCATGGCCCAAGTCGAGGGCCTGGCAGCCAACAGCGAACAAATCGGTTCGGTGCTGGAAGTGATCCGTGGCATCGCCGAGCAGACCAACCTGCTGGCACTCAACGCCGCCATCGAAGCGGCCCGGGCCGGTGAAGCTGGGCGTGGATTTGCCGTGGTTGCCGACGAGGTGCGTAACCTGGCGCGACGTACCCAGGAGTCGGTGGAAGAAACCCGCCTGGTGATCGAGCAATTGCAAAGCGGCACCACCGAGGTGGTCGGCGCCATGGGCAATAGCCATCGCCAGGCTCAGGGCAGTGTCGAACAGGTCGGCCAGGCGGTGACTGCCTTGCGCCAGATTGGTGACGCAGTCACCGTAATCAGCGACATGAACCTGCAAATCGCCAGCGCTGCCGAGGAACAAAGCGCGGTGGCTGAAGAGATCAACAGTAATGTGGCGACGATTCGGGATGTGACCGAGTCGTTGTCGGAGCAGGCCAATGAGTCGGCGCGGGTCAGCCAGGCGTTGAACAGCCTGGCGAATCAGCAGCAGGGGCTGATGGATCAATTCAGGGTCTGAACACCGCAGAAGATTCAATATGGAGGGCGCTGTGTCAGCTCTGGCGTTTGGGGAGTTCGACCAGCACCTTCAGGCCTCCCAGCCGGCTCTCCTGCAACTGCAAGACCCCGCCCCACACCTCGACGATATCGCGCACGATCCCCAACCCAAGGCCATGGCCGTCGATCTGCTCATCCAGGCGCGTGCCGCGGCTGAGCACCTTGTCGCGGTCGGTCTCGGGAATACCGGGGCCGTCGTCTTCCACGGCCAACCGATAGGTCTGCGTCGTTTCGCCGATGCTCAGGCAGACTTCGGCGTCTGCCCATTTACAGGCGTTGTCCAACAGGTTGCCGAGCAGTTCCAGCAGGTCTTCGCGGTCCCAGGGTAATTGCAGCCCGGGCGACACCTGATAGCTCAAGTCCAGATGTTCACCGTGGATCATGTTGAGCGTGGCCAACAGGCTGGGCAGTTCTTTTTCACAGTCAAACAATGCGCCGGGCAGGGTTTCACCGGCCAGGCGTGCGCGGTTGAGTTCACGATTGAGGCGTTGCTGCACTTGCTCAAGCTGCTCACGCAACAACTTGCTCAGGTGCGGATGGTCCTTGAGCGGCTCGCTGGACGCTGCGCTCAATAACACGGCCAGCGGGGTCTTCAAGGCATGACCGAGGTTGCCCAGGGCGTTGCGTGAACGCTTGAGGCTGTCTTCAGTGTGGGCCAGCAGGTGGTTGATCTGCGCCACCAGCGGCTCCAGCTCCAGCGGCACCTGGGTATCGAGCTGCGAGCGTTGGCCTTGTTGTAACTGGGCGATCTGTTCGCGGGCGGTCTCCAACGGGCGCAACGCACGACGTACGGTCACCCGTTGCAGGATCAACACCAGCAACAACGCCGCCAACCCCAGCACCAGACCGATTTGCCGCATCAGGCGAAAGCTTTCCCGCACAGGTGTGTAGTCCTGGGCCACGCTGATGGAAATCGACTGCCCAAAACGTTTGTAGTCCGAACGCAATACCAGCAGTTGCTGGCCCTCCGGCCCCAATTGCAGGTTGCCTTTGAGACCGGTCTGCGGCAGGCGCGGCAGCTCCTGGTCCCACAGCGAGCGGGAACGCCAGTGAACATCGGCAAAATCAATCCGAAAGTAATGCCCGGAAAACGGTCGCTGATAAGCCGGTGACAAACGGTGCTCATCGAGTTGCACGCCATCGGCCCCCCGCACCAGCGCAACCAGCAGGTTCTCGCTATCGTTGCGCAGCCCAGCCTCCAGGTAGCGTTGCAACCCGGCTTCGAACAACCACAGGCTGGTCTGCGCCAGCACCACGCCGACGACCACCATCACACTGACCAGGCCCAGGCTCAGGCGCCGCTGAATGGACTTCATGCAGGGCTGGCGCCAAACCGGTAACCCTGGCCGCGCCGGGTTTCGATCACACTGCGGCCCAACTTGCGGCGCAGATGGTTGACGTGGACTTCCAGCACATTGGAATCGCGCTCGCTCTCGCCGTCGTATAAATGTTCAGCCAAGTGGCTTTTCGACAGGATCTGCTGGGGGTGCAGCATGAAGTAGCGCAGCAGGCGAAACTCGGCGGAGGTCAGCTGGATCTCATCACCATCGCGCAGCACACACTGGCGCCCCTCATCCAGGTGCAGACCGGCGGCCTGCAAGGTCGGCTGGTTGGCCTGGCCGTGGGAACGGCGCAACAGCGACTGAATGCGCAGGAACAACTCTTCAGGATGAAAGGGTTTGGCAAGGTAATCATCCGCGCCGGCCTTGAGCCCTTCGATACGCTCGGCCCAGGAATCGCGGGCGGTCAGAATCAGCACCGGCGTGACCAATGACGCCGCACGCCATTGCGCCAGGACTTCAAGCCCGGGCAGGCCGGGTAAGCCAAGATCCAGAATGATCAGGTCATAGGGCTCGCTGCTGCCCTGATAGGCTGCATCACGGCCATCGGCCAGCCAGTCGACGGCGTAGCCCTGGCGTTGCAGGCCGGCCAGCAGCTCATCGGCGAGGGGAACGTTGTCTTCCACCAGAAGCAGGCGCATCAGTCGTCTTCCTTATCTTTGAGCAGCGCGCCGGTGCTCGCGTCGAGCTCGATTTCGCGCACCACTCCCTCCACCGTCAACAACTCGATTTCGTAGATATAGGGCACCGGGCGGTCCTTGTGCTCCTCAAGCTCGGCATCGAGCAACTTGGCACCGGGGTAGCGTTCCAGCGCCGGGCCCAGCAAGTGCTCCAGAGGGGCGATGACGCCCTTCTGACGCAGACGCAAGGCTTCGTCCGGGCCGAGGTCGTGGGCCGTCAGGTGGGAGCTGGTCAATAGCAACACCAATGCCATTGGACCGCCCCCCCGTAGATTTACCTTCATTGCGTATCCTGCTGTTCCTTGAGGTCACCACGTTAACCGTCGCAACTTAACTGAAACTGAATTGCCACCATGGCAATTTTCATCGATCAGCGGCCCCATCGCCAGGCCAGATTTCCTATACTGCCCGCTCGCTTCAAAAGAGACCGGTATGACAGCCATCCACATCAAGTTTCCCGCCTTGACCCTCAAGGCCGGCCAGCGCGCCCTGGCGCGTATTCGCGAACAGGGCCTCAAGCCCGCCGATGTCGGCATCCTACCCGGTGCGGCCGGTGGCCCCAAGGCCTTGGGGATTCAGGGCCTGGACCTGGCGCTGTTCGGCGACTGGCTGCCTCGCGCGCCCCGTGAGCGCGCGCTGATCGGCGCCTCCATCGGTTCCTGGCGATTTGCCAGTGCCTGCCTGCCCGACCCGGTACAAGGCCTGCTCGACCTCGGTCGCCTGTACAACGAACAGAGCTTCGCTAAAGGCGTGACCATGGCCGAGGTCACCCAAAGCTGCCGGCGCATGCTCGATGACTTGCTGGCCGGCCGTGATGCACAGGTGCTGGCCACTCCCCACTATCGCCTGAACATCATGGTGGTCAAGAGCCATGGCCTGCTCGCCGATGACCATCGCGGGCGCCTGGGCCTGGGTCTGACTTCGGTGATTGCCGATAACTTGCGCGGTCGTGCACGGTTATCGCGGCATTTTGAACGGTTGATCATCCACGACCCACGCCAGGCGCCACCGTTGCATCCGTTGACGGATTTCCCATCGCGTTTCCTGCAACTGGAGCTGGGCAACCTGCGCCAGGCCTTGCTGGCCTCAGGCTCCATTCCCATGGTGATGCAAGGCATACGCGACCTGCCCGGCGCCGGCCACGGCACCTACCGCGACGGCGGCTTGCTGGACTACCACCTCGACCTGCCCTACCACGGCGACGACATCGTGCTGTATCCGCACTTTACCGACCGGGTCATCCCTGGCTGGTTTGACAAGGGCCTGCCGTGGCGGCGCAGCAATCAGCAGGGTTTGCAGGATGTGTTGCTGCTGGCACCGTCCAAGGACTACCTGGCCCGCCTGCCCCACGGCAAGCTGCCGGACCGCAGCGACTTCAAGCGCTTCATGGGCGATGACCCGAGCCGCAACAAGTATTGGCAAACGGCAATGAGCGAAAGCCGGCGGTTGGGCGATGAGTTCCTGGAACTGGTCGATAAGGGCGGCCTGGGCGAACGCTTGCAGGCGCTTTGACCGAGCGGTATGCGCGGCGAGGGATCAAACTGTTAAACTCGCCGCCTGCCAGATACCTGACCGAGCTGAAAACACTGTGGAAATCTTCAAGGAATTTACTTTCGAATCCGCCCACCGCCTGCCCCACGTACCGGAAGGCCATAAATGCGGGCGCCTGCATGGGCATTCGTTCAAGGTGGCCATCCACCTGAGCGGCGACCTCGACCCTCATACCGGCTGGATTCGCGATTTTTCGGAGATCAAGGCGATTTTCAAGCCGCTCTACGAACGTCTCGATCATAACTACCTCAATGACATTCCCGGCCTGGAAAACCCCACCAGTGAAGTGCTGGCCAAGTGGATCTGGAACGAGTTGAAACCGCTATTGCCGGAACTCAGCGCGATCCGCATCCACGAGACGTGCACCAGCGGCTGCATCTATCGCGGCGAATAGACCGGCGATGTAAAGAAACCACCCTTGCGGTGGTTTTTTTATACCCCGCGTAGCACCCTTCAACCGGCAAGCCCTGTGCAGAACAAAGGAGACCCCATGGAAAACACTTGGCTGGCCCAGGCCAAACGCTTGCAAGCGTTGGCGTCCACCGGGCTGCATTTTTGCACCGACGACTTCGAGCGTGAGCGCCTGGAGGAAATCGCCGAGATTGCCCACAGCATGCTCGCGCAATTGGGCAGTGTGCCGCTGGAACGCATCACTGGGCTGGTGCCGGACTTTGCGAAGCGCTACTCCACGCCGATGATCGATGTGCGGGGTGCGGTGATCGAGGGCGAACGGATTCTGCTGGTGAAAGAGCTGACCGATGGCTGTTGGGCGCTGCCTGGGGGTTATGCCGATATCGGCTTGTCGGCGGCCGAGAATATCGTCAAGGAAATTCGCGAAGAGGCCGGTCTGAGCGTCACCGCACGGGCCCTGTACAGCGTCACCCACAAGGCCAAGGGTTTGTATCGACCGGATGTGCGGGACTTCTACAAGCTGTATTTCCTTTGCGAACGGGTGGATCAGCTCGCGCCCGCGGCGGGGTTCGAAACCACGGACGTGGGCTTTTTCAGCCTGGATGACCTGCCGCCCCTGTCCCGTGGGCGCACCATCGAAAGTGATCTTGAGGCGGCTTTTGCGTTTCATCGTGGCGAGACCACACACACGCTGTTCGACTGATCCAATTTGTATCATCGCTGCACTGCTTTCGTGCCCGACAAGGCACCGCACGCCCCTCCCAGTGTTTTGCGGCTATTTGACGACACAGACCGTTTGCGGTCGTGCGCCGGTCACCACTACTGATTTGGCACGCACGGTGCAACAGACCTGCGTCATTCATTCAGGGAGCAAGGCACATGACGCAGCAAGAACCGGGCAACGATTACCCCCTCAGCGAAGTCCCCTTGCATGCGCGCAAGGGCCTGGCTTCCACCGCCATGGTGCTGCTGGGCTTTACCTTTTTTACTGCAACCATGTTCGCCGGCGGCAAGCTGGGCGTGGCGTTCAGCTTTATCGACATGCTCGGCGTCGTGGTATTGGGTAACTTGCTGTTGGGCATTTACGCTGCGGGGCTGGGTTACATCGCCTTCAAGAGTGGCCTGAATTCGGTACTGATGGGGCGCTTCTGCTTCGGCGAAGTGGGCAGCAAACTCAGCGACCTGATCCTCGGTTTTACCCAGATCGGCTGGTACGCCTGGGGGACAGCCACCGCCGCCGTGGTGCTGGGCAAATATCTCGAGTTGAGCCAAGGCAGCGTATTGGCCTTGATGGTGTTGTTCGGCCTGGTATTTTGTGCCACCGCCTATGTGGGTTATCGCGGGTTGGAGATTCTGTCCTACATCGCGGTGCCGGCCATGGGCATTCTGTTGTTTCTATCCATGTGGGTCGCCACCGTGAAAGTGGGTGGTTTGAATGGCCTGCTGGCGGTGGTGCCGACCGCACAACTGGACCTGTCCACGGCCGTCACCCTGGTGTTCGGCACCTTTGTCAGCGGCGCAACCCAGGCCACCAACTGGACCCGGTTCTCGCGTTCGGCCAAGGTTGCAGTGCTGGCCAGCCTGATCGGATTCTTTATCGGGAATGGCTTGATGGTGTTGATCGGCGCTTACGGCGCCATCGTTTATCAACAGCCCGATGTGGTGGAAGTGCTGCTGTTGCAAGGTTTCGCCATGGCCGCGATGGCAATGTTGCTGCTCAATATCTGGAGCACCCAGGACAACACCATCTACAACTTTGCCGTGGCCGGTTGCAACTTGCTGCGCACCCGGCGTCGCAAGACCGTCACCCTTGCAGGCGCGGTGATCGGCACCCTGCTGGCGTTGCTCGGCATGTACGACATGCTGGTGCCTTACCTGATCCTGCTGGGCACGGTGATACCGCCGATTGGCGGGGTGATCATGGCGGACTTCTTTTACCGTTATCGCGGGCAATACCCGCGCCTGGCCGAGGTACAGCTGCCGGCTTTCAACTGGCCGGGCTTGATCGCCTATGCCGTCGGTACCGTACTGGCATTCAACTCCCCCTGGGTCGCGCCACTGGTGGGCATCGTCGCGGCATCGCTGACTTACATCGCGCTCACTGCCGCACTGCGCGCGCGGGCACCCTTGGCAGACGCCCCGGCATGAATCCGGCCGGGAATGCTAACCTTGAGCCGCCCAGCGCTGTCTGCCTGATTGTTTTTAGCCAAGAGGAACTTGCCCATGCATATCATCAATGCCCGCCTGCGCAACCGTGAAGGCCTGCACGATCTGCACCTGGAACACGGCCGGATCGCCAGCATCACCGCGCAAACGGCGGCGCCGATTTTATCGCCCGGCGACTTGGATGCCGCCGGTAACCTGGTGACCCCCCCATTCGTCGAACCGCACATTCATCTGGACGCAACCCTTACCGCCGGCGAGCCGCGCTGGAACATGAGCGGTACCTTGTTCGAAGGTATCGAGTGCTGGGGTGAACGCAAAGCTACCATCACTCGGGAAGACACCAAGGCCCGCGCCACAAAAACCATCGAGGCCCTCGCAGCCCATGGCATTCAGCATGTGCGCACGCACGTCGATGTCACCGACCCCGACCTCACCGCGTTGAAAGCCATGCTGGAGGTGCGCGAAGCAACCACGCACCTGATTGATCTGCAGATCGTCGCGTTTCCCCAGGAAGGCATCGAGTCGTTCCGCAATGGCCGGGCCTTGATGGAGGAAGCTATTCGCCTGGGCGCCGATGTCATCGGTGGCATCCCCCACTTTGAATACACTCGCGACCAAGGCGTCAGTTCGGTGAAGTTCCTCATGGACCTGGCCGAACGCACCGGTTGCCTGGTGGACGTACACTGCGACGAAACCGACGACCCGCATTCACGCTTCCTCGAAGTACTCGCCGAAGAAGCTCGCAGCCGCGACATGGGCGCCCGCGTCACCGCCAGCCACACCACGGCCATGAGCTCCTACGACAACGCTTACTGCGCCAAACTGTTTCGCCTGCTGGGACACTCCGGTATCAGCTTTGTGTCGTGCCCGACCGAAAGTATCCACCTGCAGGGCCGCTTCGACAGTTTTCCGAAACGGCGCGGCGTCACTCGCGTCAACGAATTGCTCGAAGCCGGTATGAACGTCTGTTTTGGCCAAGACTCCATCGTCGACCCCTGGTACCCATTGGGTAATGGCAACATCCTGCGTGTACTCGAAGCCGGTTTGCACATCTGCCATATGCTCGGTTACCGCAACCTGCAATCGGCCCTCGACCTGGTGACCGACAACAGCGCCAAGGCCATGGCCCTCGGGGACCGCTACGGGCTGGAGCCCGGTCGACCGGCGAATCTGTTGATCCTCTCGGCCAACAGTGACTATGAGGTGATCCGCAGTCAGGGCCTGCCGTTGTATTCGATCCGCAACGGTAAAGTGCTGATGAAGCGGCAACCGGCACAGGTGGAGTTTGCGCACACGCCAGGCTAGACGATCGAGTCGATGTCCAGTATTTGCGCCCTCACCCGATCATTGAGCGTCGGTGGCGGAATACTGGCGAGCTGGGCCACTTCCTGGTTTTCCCGATGGGTGAACCAGCGCTTGAGACTGGGTTGCAGGTTAGCGCCATACGCCTGGCTGCCGTAGACATCACGCGCCTCAAGGCGGCGCCAGCGCAGGGTTGCCAGGCGCTCGCGGCTGGTATGCAAACGGTCGATCTCGGCATTCAAGGCATCGTTGCGTTCATAGTCGCGATCATTGGCGGGGCGCCGTCGGGCAAGCTCGCGTCGCTTGGCGCGCAGTTGCTCGCGCATGTCTTCGAAGGCGCGATCCAGCAGCTCGAACTCCCTCTGCGTAACCAGAGGGCCCTGGCTATCCAGTGTCTGCTGCCAGCGCCGCAAGGTGGCCCATGCCGCCGGGATGTAGCTGGCGGTCATGAAGTGCTGATGCGCCTGGAACAGCTGCTTGAGCAGGTTGTCGCGCTGCGGCATGTCGCCATGCAATTGCAACGCACGATTGCAGCCTGCTTCCTGGAGCGACTCACAACCTGGCTTCCATAGCACCGAGGAATGCCTGCCGTCCGGGAGTTTGATCGGCATGAAGTGTTGCTGTTCGCCGTGATGCCGGTAAGGGTTGCCCCCCACCCGCACCAGCCCGGCAGCGAAGAGCAGGCCCCCATGCGCAGGCGCGCTGAACAAGGTTATGGCGCCCGGAATCCAGAGTTTGGCGGTGGTGTTCATCCAGGTGGCCGGAACACTGGGAACGGGGTCGTTGTGGTTGACGATACGGTGGTGGACCAAGGCTGAAGCGCCGTCGACGAACTCGCTGTCGGCCGCTCGGGGGGCGCCGTAGGTGTAGAGGAGGATGTTGTAGCTGGGATTAGGTACACGACGCAGCCCCTCTGCCAACAACAAGGCAATCGCGCCGCCCAGGCTGTGTCCGCAAATGACTATTCGTTGGCCTTCATAAAACTGGCTGAGGTAGCGCAGCACGAAGTTTCGCATGGCCCTGTAAGCCTCATAAAACCCCAGATGCACCTTGCCGCCCCCTTCGGCGAAGGCCACCTGATGGGCGTTCGCGTCGCGCAGGGCATCGGCGGCGCTGACGGTACCGCGCACAGAGATCAGGACGACTTCATCGTGATGGCAGATAAACGCCTGAGTGTCGGTACCAAATTTTTCATCGTCGAAAAAGTGCAGGTTCGAGGGATGCTCCTGCTCCTCTTCGCGAGCCGGATGATTTTGCGGATACAGCTCGGGATCGAAGGGCAGGATCTCGAAACGCCGGGAGTAAGGAACGTCTTCATATACGGGAAAAAAGCGTTGGGTTTGCTCGAGATCCACTCGCCAGGCTTCGTGGTACCCCGATAACGTTTCGGCAAACAGATTGCCAACGGTAGGGTTGAACGGGAACGTCACTTTGTCGATAGGTTTCTTCGGCGGTTGCTGACCAAAATCGCAGTAGCTCAAGGCGGACATCAGCGCCAATTGGTACAAGTTCAAGGCACAGAAATGATCTGCGGTGGAAAGCATCGGCCGTAGCGCACGCAAGGGCCGTACTTCCAACACACTGAACTGATTGGGAAACAAGACCACTCCCGAGGACAGAGGCGGGCCGAATCCAAGGTCGTTCACCATTTTCAACGCATGCCGATGAGGGCTGAACATCGCAGGAGCGATCGACGGCAAGTGCGCGACATGGTTGACCAGATCGCTGACTTCAACATGATAAAACCGGTCTGCCCGCTGCATGGCGGGATTCCCCTGAATACGCTGCCCCTTTGCATCAGAAAACCGTGTTTGTTCGGCGCGGACTTGAATCTCGGTAATCGGCAGCTTGTACGTCAGGCGTGCACTCAATCGGTAATACGGCTCTTGTGCCCCGGCATACGGGTCATCGAACTTGAGAACGACAGGACCGCGGTAAACCCCCTGTATATTTGCGAACCCCTCTCCATTCAATTTACCGTTGTACTCGCACCCCATACTGTCGTGAACCGTATAGGCAAGCCCGCCGTACGCCGTCCCACTCCCCGTTTCATCCACCAGGCAAAAGCTCACCCAGTGCCCTTTCATTGCACATGCCGGCATCTTGCCGCTGAAAAACGCCTGCTTCCATGCATCCTGTTTCATCAATTCGCTCCTTGTGGATTGCATGTCGGGTAGACGTCACAGATACGCCCATCCGGCATCTTTACAGGCTTGAACTCCGAGTCATTGCCGGTGCAGTACGCGGCCATATCCTCAAAGCTTTTACCTCGGCAGCGCTTCCACCCTCCCGGTACGGCTATCCATCTGTGATCAAAAGCAGGTAACTCTTCATCAAGAACCTTCAATACCATTCTTAACTTTTTCCCTCGCAACTGATCTCGTTGGGCAACGCCGCCAGCCTGCATCTTTTGCGGCTGACCGGCTGCATCCAACGAATGGCATTGCAGAATCTTGATGATCGCGTGCATAGGTCCTATCGTGCGGAAATACCAGCGGCATTGCCCTTTCAACTCCTGAACACCGTCCTCGGGCATTCCAGGTAGATCACCCGCCAAACGGTCTCGGATGCCAATACCGGCAAGATCCCCTCCCACATCCCAATCCTGCTTTCCCCATTTCGCATAAACATCAAATTGCACACTGCTTATTACCGACGGACACCCCTCAATGGTTTCGCTGAGTGGCAATTCATAGCTCACCCGATTGGCCACGGGATTGAACTCGGTAAAAAACACCTTGCGCTCTGGCCTTTTGCCTCGGCGCATCGGCAGGGAACAGGCTGCGCCGGTGGCGGGACGATAATTGGCAGCCGTCTTGAGTTCAAAATCCGCCGGCAGATCCACCTCCAGCGTAAAGCTGTCCGCGCTTTTCCCCGCGCACCCCGATAACGCCACCACCCCCAGCACAATCACCACGTTTTTCATCCAGCTAGACATGCTCCGCCCCTTCCCTTCGCCACTGTTCCACCAACCGTTCGTAATGTTGCGCCGGGGCCTCGCCTTGCATCGGCTGCCACCGGATCACACTGCTTCGTGTGGCCTCCTCCAGCCGTCGCACCACCAGGAATTCCAGCTGTTGCGGGCCGCACCATTGCCAGGCATGGGCCTGCTCCAACACTTGGCTCAGCCAGATCCTCGGGTCTTGAAACTCCACCAGCGTCACCAGGTCCTCACTGTGCTCCGCCAGCAGGTAGCGCAGGATATTGGCGTGCAGGATGGCCGCAGCCTGGGGGTTGGGGACCTGCGACCAGGGTGTGGGATCCGGTACCGAGTATTCACCCGGTGCCGGGTTGTCGCAGCAGCACCATCGCTCGTCATGCCAGTAGCACACGCTGGCCAGTGGCCCCAGGTACACCGGCCACTGTTCGGCAGGCAGGTAGGCCAAGGCGCGCGCCAGGGTGCGGTTGTCTTGAAACCGGTAGAGGGCCTGGCGCCCCGGTGCGCCGACCAGCATCCGCTCGCGCCAATGCCGGGTCACGTCGGTCAGATCGTCGTTGAGCAAGCTGCCCAGCCACCCGCAGTTCGTTTCGGGCTGTTGCAGCAAGCGGGTCAAGGCCGGTTCTCCCACCTGCTCCAGCAACAGGATCACCGGGCCGGTATGCGCCAACTCCGCTAACACTGTCTGGCTATAGAGGGTGCAATATCGCGAGGTGTCGCGAGCCGCCGACAGTGCCTGGCATGCTTCTGCGCCCCCATCGATAATCAAGCACAAATGGCGTCCCGCCTGTTGCTGTCGGGCCATCCATGGATAAGGCATGCCTTGCATCACGCAGCCCTCCCGCTGAGATCGCACAGGCCTTCACCACAGCGCTCGCAGACGGGGCAATAGTCCGCGCCCAGTTGCCGGGCCATGTCCATGAGGGTGCCTTGAACGGCAGACAGGCTCGGCCGATCATCCGAAGGTAAAGTGCCGGCCATCGCCGCCCCTGCGACAGTGATGGGCCGGCTGCTGAAAATGCCGCCCGCTTGAATCACGAGGTGTTCACCCCCGGCCTTGAAACTCAACTGCGCCCCCCCGTCGATCACCAGGCTGGCACCCGCCGTCAGGTGAACCTGTTGCCCGGCTCCGATCACCAGGGTCTGACCGACATGCATGTAACTGTCGCCTTGTACCTCCAGGCGGCTGTCATGCCCCACTTGCTGCTCCAGGTCACGCTGGGCGCGCAGATAGACAAGTTCTGCACCCTGGCGGTCTTCGAGGTGCAATTCATTGCTGCCCGTGCCTCCCAGGGTGCTGCGGCTGCGCAATACGCTGCGTGTCTTGTGCTGCGGCAAGGGGTAGGACGGCAGGAGCGAAGCATTGGGCAGGCAACCATTGATCAACGGCCGGTCCGGGTCGCCCTCCAAAAAGCTCACCAGCACCTCCATACCGACTCTGGGAATCATCGTTGCGCCGAACCCGTCACCAGCCCAACCGGACGCCACGCGCACCCAGCAGCTGCTTGTGTCATCCGTCGGGTCCCGACGGTCCCAATGAAAACGTACCTTCACTCGGCCATAGGCATCGCAATGCACATCCTCCCCGGCCGGCCCGGTGACAGTGGCCGTCTGACTGCCATTGATGGTTGGCTTGGGGTGTTTCAGCGGTGGCCTGTGCACCGCACGCCAAGGTGTTGCGGTGAAACTGTTGCGATAACCCTGGAAGGTATTCGCCTCACCTCCCGCCTCTTCCAGCACCTGTGGCTGGTAGCCTTCATGACGCGCTGAGGTGATCAACCACAGGTCGTTACAGGCGGGATCGGGATGTTCCTGCAGTTCGAGAAAATGGCCGCTGCGCAGCAGCGGTTGGTCGCTCGTGCCCGAGGCCCGACAGCGATCGGCCAGATGACGCTCAAGACCGCGACAGGCCAACTGCCTGCCGCGTACAGGACCGGAAAAACCCCCAGGGTAGTTGTAGTCTTCAAGAGGAGACGGTGTCGCAGAGCCGGCCACACCTTGCAACAGCAAGGACGGATGTTCGAAATCGTGATCACGGCACACCGTTTTTCGGCTGCGGGTTTCCAGGCGCACATCGAAACGCTGGATACCCGCCGCTTCCGCCAGCGGATCGTTGGCCGAGTGATATCGCTGCACGGGCAAGCGCTGGAACACCGTCTGGTCATCACCAAACACCAGCAGATGATTGTTCGCGCTGTGGCGGAAGTGGTAGTGAATCCCCTCCTCTTCGCACAACCGCTGGATGAAGTGCAGGTCGGTCTCCGCGTACTGCACACAAAAAACGCGCGGCGGATAAACCACGGGGCCCAGTTCGAACACGTACGCATCGGCCAGGATGCCGTGTTGCTCAAGCACGGCCGCGATGATCTGCGGCACGCTGCGCTGCTGGAAAACCCGCTGATCACGGCGGTGGGCGAGACTCGCCAGGCGCGGCGCCAGCGTCAGATGATAACGGGTGAGCCGGACACCGGGGTCGCCACGCCCTACCGCGTAGACTTGACCGTGCAGACCTTGATCCACTTCCCCCAGATGCAGGTACGCCGGTTGGTGGAGCAGTGCTTCCAGATCCACACAGGGGTTTTCGCTGACCAACTGCATATGAATGAAATACGGTTGGTCAATAAACTCGCAGCCGTTGAAGGCAAGCACCTGAAAGTCGGAAGTCACTTCCGGAATAATCAATTTGAAACGTGACGAAACAAACGCGTCAACCATCCGTTGTTACCCGTCGCTGATAAACCCACTCGCTGATTTAAAGCTCTCCCCGGAAAGTACTGATTGCCAGCCGAGAAAAAGCGCCTGAACGCCTTGAAGCTTAGCGATTTCAGGGAAAATTCGGCTCTTCAAAAATAAAAAAGAAGTTTCGTACGTCAGAAATGGAAATGACTTTTACAAAACAATTAATACAACCAATAAGCACGCCTTATAAAACAAGAAAGTTCTTACATCTAAACTTACCAATACAACTAATCAATTACGAAACAGCAGACAACACTCCAAGCTATCTACTGTTACTCCCTGCTTACCGCTGCCGGTGTGCGGCCCCGAACAGACTGACGCTCACCAGTGTTTGCGCCTCTGCGTGCAAACGGACAGGCGCTGTGCCACCCGGCATCACCACGGCCACTTCAGCGGCGTCAATCCAACCTGCGCGCCACGCTGCGCAGGCCACCGCGCTGGCGCTGGTCCCCGAAGACGCCGTTGGCCCCTCGCCCCGCTCGAACACCCGTGCGATTACCCGGTTGCCCGAGGCTCGCGCAGCCCATTGCAGGTTGACGCCAGCCACGCAGGGTTGGCCCTTGCCGACGGGCGGCGCGAAGGCTATCGCTTGCAAGCGCTCAAACAGTACGGGTTGGTGCATCGCGGGGTTTTCCGGCAAAGCCGAGACCTGCTCCACCAAGGTCACGCAATGGGGGTTGCCCACTCGCACAAACTGGCTGCATGCCCATTGCGGGTCGATGGTGGCCAAGGCCGCTACGCGACTGAACTCACGGTGCCGCACCGAGACAGCTTGAATGTCGTTGGCGCCGACCGCCGCAGGTCCGAACGCAGGCTGCCCCAGGGCCAGCCAAAAGCCCTCGACCTGTTCGTAGATCGCCGGCTCGACAGCAGTGGTCACGGGGGACGCGGCAGCCGGCTGATCGTGATGCACCCGCAGTTCACACGCTTGAGCCATCAGGCCCTGGTCGGTCAGCGCCTGGGCAAAAATGGTCAGCCCATTGCCACTGCGCTCCGCGAGTGTGCCGTCAGTGTTGACGATCAACAGGTCAAACGGTGGCGCAGCCTGAAACGGTCCGACCAGCAAACCATCGCAGCGATGCGCTTTGGCACCCGCCGGACGCGGCGTCGTCCCCCAGCCACATTCAGATGCGATGGCCGACGCGGCCCATGCCAGCCGGGTGTTCGCCGCCAACTCGGCGCTGCCTGGCACGTCGATGCCCTGGCTGCGCAAGTCAGCCGGGCTGACCACCCCATAGATATTGCCGCGTGCGTCGTAGAACTGGGTCATGAGGCGAGCTGCCTGGAAGTTTTCATCGGTTCGTCCATACGGTTACCTACTGATTGGGCGGCAGCGTATTACAGAACACCCCAGGTGTGGGAAGTGGCCTGGAAGGTGGTAACCCGCTGCAAGAAGCCTGGGGTTCATCAGTCCTCACAGGGATTACACACCTTCCAGACCACCTCCTACACACTGGATAGCCTGTATGTGGTCGCCGTCGTCCAAGGCGTTCCATCGTTGTAAAAATATCCCATGGGCTAATGCGAACGAGCCCGGCTCGCTCGACCGGGCTTGATGTGCAAGGATGTGTCGCCGGACATCGTTCATTGAACGCAAAACCAAGGATTTCTTCATGACTGCCATCCCCACCCCAGCGCCCGTGGTTCCCGGGCGGCTGGAGCAAATGTCGACCCGTATCGCTTTTTTCATTGCCGGCTTCGGCATCGCCGCCTGGGCGCCACTGGTGCCGTACGCCAAGGAACGTGCGCAACTCAATGAAGGCACGCTTGGCCTGCTGTTGTTGTGCCTGGGGGTGGGTTCGATTCTCGCCATGCCGGTGGCGGGCGTACTGGCGTCACGCTTTGGCTGCCGTCGTGTACTCAGCGCCGGCACGCTCATGATCTGCCTGGCCCTGCCGATACTGGCCACGGTCAGTTCGATTCCGCTGCTGATGGCCGGGCTGTTTCTGTTTGGCGCAGGCTTGGGCACCGTGGACTCAACCGTCAACCTTCAAGCGGTCATCGTAGAGCGCGCCAGCGGCAAAACCATGATGTCGGGCTTTCATGGCTTGTTCAGCCTGGGCGGTATTGTCGGCGCAGCGGGGGTTTCCGGCCTGCTGGGGCTGGGCTTTTCGCCGCTGCAGGCGACCCTGGTGGTGATCGTCATCATGGGGCTGGCCTTGCTCAAGGCCGGGCCGCATTTGCTGCCCTATGGCAGTGAAAGCTCGGGGCCGGCGTTTGCCGTTCCCCACGGGGCGGTGCTGTTTATTGGCAGTTTGTGTTTTATCGTTTTTCTCGCCGAAGGCGCCGTACTCGACTGGAGCGCCGTGTTTCTCAGTGCCGAGCGCGGCCTGGACGAAGCCTACGCGGGCCTTGGCTATGCGGCATTTGCCCTGACGATGACGGCCGGGCGCCTGACCGGTGACGCGATCGTACGTCGTCTGGGGCCCACCCGGGTGATCGTGATCGGTGGCTCGCTGGCTGCCGCCGGCGTGTTCCTCGCAACACTGTCCCCGGCGTGGGAAATGGCCCTGTTGGGTTATGCACTGGTGGGCGCCGGCTGCTCGAATATCGTCCCGGTGCTCTATACCGCCGTTGGCAAGCAAAACGTCATGCCCGAACACATTGCCGTGCCCGCGATTACCACGCTGGGTTACGCGGGGATTTTGGCAGGGCCCGCCGTGATCGGCTTCATTGCCCATGGCAGCAGCCTGGCGACCGCCTTTCTGTTGATCGGTGGGTTGCTGGCGGTGGTGGCGGTCAGCGGCAAAATACTGCGGGTGTAACGCGAAAACCGGCAGGAATGGGGGGACGCTGAAGACGCTGATCAGCGCCCTTCAGTTGCCCTTCTCCTTCCTGTCATTTTCCAGCCACCGATCGATGCTGTAGTTCTTCAGCCATCCCTCAGTGTTGTGGCTACCAAAAAAACGCGTGCCGTTGGCCTTGCTGCTCTCCAGCGACGCCAGCAAGCCCGAGCGCTCAACCAGATTCCTGGCCAGGTACACCTGCTGCTCGCTGTATCTTTTTTTGGGAAACCCGGTGGCCGCATCCCGCACAACGTCACCCTTTTTATCGGTTTCGTCAGGGTCCCGGCTCATCTCGAGCAGCTTGTCGGTCTTCACATATCGGTGTTTCTCAAAAAAGAAACTGTAGTCCTCGGCTGTGTCGCGCAGCTCATCGAACATTGCCCTGAATGCCCTGACGACCTCTGCGTCGGTCTTGGAATGAAAGGGGTCTGCGCTATGCCTGTCCGGGTGGGTGTTACCGACCCTTGAATCGGCTGCCTTGGAAAGGCTGTCTGTGGTGATAAAACCGCCATTGGCGACAATCGCCTCGTTCAGCCTGGGGCGGTTGAGTATCTCTCGGGCCAACAGGATGATGCGCTCGGCTACTGCGCTCTGGTTCGGCGCTTCACCCGCAATCTGCTGCAATGCACGTTGGCTCAGCTTTCCGTCCTTCTTGAACGTGTCCAACATGGAAAATTCGTTTTTCAGGGCCGTTGCCAACATATGATCGTCGGAGCTGGCGTAGGGGTTTGCAGCAGGGCTCATACGCCCAAAGGCAGATGGGCCGTCAACCTGCGGATCGGCCCCGCTCATCCCGCCGATGAAAAAATGATTGGAGGACAGACCTGGCGCAAAAGATTGTCCCAGCGCCGGGGCACCCGCGCCCGTAGCGGGCGCACTCCATGAAAAAGGCAGCCGGCGGCCTGGATTGTTGATCCCGTCAGTCATGCTTCATACCCACCCTATTTAGATTCCGTAACCTGAGCCCGAGTGCTTGACCGTCTCAAACGCCTTGAGAGCCAGCGCTGCATAAGCCTGGGTTGTGTGGTTGCCGAAAAATAATGGTTCCGGAAAATCGCCGCTCCCGGTGAGGAATATCCCTGGTAAAACTTGAGCATTTGTAACCGCCCAAGCCGTCCAGGCTGACTCTCGATAACGTCTGCGCATCAAAAACAACTAGCGCTCATGGCGTAACAATTTGCTCCAGAACATCGCGAAGATTGACCCCGCGGGACGGGATACCGGCTCATCTGCAAACGGCCTGGCCCCTCTGTCGAAGTCTTCGGCGGTGGGCGCCTTGAAGCTGCTCTTTGGCGAGGAACTGAGATTGACCGCAAGCGCTTTCAAGTTCTTTTGAGCGGTGGCCTTCTGGGCTGACGCGGGCAGTGTCGAAACACTGTGCGGGGAATGGCGAGGTTCAAGTGATGTCGAGTTCATGTGCCAGGGCCTGACTCAATAGATGAGGACATCCACCGATGACCAACCACCGTTGGATGTACTCTTCGTGGTAAATCTGGGTGAAGGGTTCCTGTGTAATTGAACGGTGTGTCCTGCACAGGTCTAGTCAAGCAACTTCAGCAACTTCTTCAACTCCCTGCGGGAGATCGCACCGTCACGCTGTGACTGGAAAAGGTTATCCATCGCCGCCTTGAGTTCAGGACGCACACTCAGTTCCTTAGCCAAATGGATGAGTTTGTCCTGGGATGGCTTGCCCGTCAGCGGTTGCTTCGCCAAACGATCAAGCTCGCTGAGCTTGATCGAACGGGAAAAATAGCCGGTCGCCAACTTATCGAAATGACCGAGCAATTCCTGGACAAGTTGCTTGTCACTGTGAAGCTTCAAGGGATTACTGGAACTGATGAAGCTATTAATATCAGCTTTAGTCAAATGACCATTCACAATGCCAGTCTTGCCATTTCGATCAAGGGCCTCCAACAGGCCAGGATGGCTCAGCAAGTCTCGCGCCAGACGAATATTCGCGTCTTTGACCGGATCCCCCGTCAACGCCTGCTTGGCCATTTCCCGCACGCCGTTGGCCGTTACGCGCTGCAACGGCGGCATTTTGAACGCGCTGTAATTATCCAACAGCTGTTGCGCCAGGGCCGAGGGTTGAGCCGGATTGGGACGCGGCGGTGGCCCCGGGTTTGGTTGTACGCCCACAGGCAGCGGGCGCTGAGGTGGACCGGGCTCTGGTTGCGGTCGCTGGGGCGGGCATGAAGAGTGGCAATGACCAGGGAAAGGTCGTTGCACAGGCGTATCGAATACCGGCCCGTGATGCTTGCCCGCTTGCGCGTAGTTCATGCCACCTGGACGGCGCGCACTGGATGGCGTGCGGGAACCGGCAGTTTCGTGCTCAGCCTGAGCGGGTGAACGAGCGACTGTCTGATTGAATGCGGATATCGACATAAGGTTCTCCAGTGCTGTGTATTGGGCGTCTTGCCTCACTGCAATCGTCAATCGCAAGCAGGCCAATCTTGTGTGGCATGCGTACAGATATCGGTTCCTCACAGCGTTGAAGAATTCCAGGCAGCGGTAGGAAGAACCTCTCAGGAGATAAGGAGCAAAACGCAAATCGCCGCCGTCCCAGTGCGGGGCGGCGGCGATTTTCCACTCAATGCAGCTCTAGAACCCGACGCTGGCCTGTACGAAGAAGGTTCGAGGTTCGCCCAGGTACAACCCGGCATTGTTGTCGCTGGAGCGCGTGTAGTGCTGCTGGTCGAAGACGTTTTTCACGCCGACGCCAAGCTTGAGGTTGGACAATTGCTCACCGAAGTCATACCCGCTGCGCAGGTTGACCGAGACATACCCCGGAATATCGCCGTATTGGCCATCGGCCGTGCCCTGGGTGATGTAAGTGGTGCCAGTACCGGGTGCACGTTGGCCGGACTGCGCGTAGACATCCAGGTTATGGGTCCAGTGATTGATGTCGTAGCGCAGGCCCAGGGTAGCCACTTCACGGGAGTACAGCGGCAAATCACGCCCCTTGAAGGGCACGTCGCCTTCGGAGGTGGCCTTGGTGTAAGTGAAGCCGGCATTGGCGGTCAGGCCGTCCAGGCGCGAGTCGAGGTTGGACAGATCGTAGTGGGCCGAGGCTTCGATGCCGGTGTGCTTGGTGGCGCCGAGGTTGGTCCAGCCTACGTCATTGCTGACGTACTGCAACTCATCCGAGAAGTCGATGTAGAACAACGTCACTTCGCCGCCCCACACGCTGTCGTTGTAGCGCGTGCCGACCTCGTAGGTCTTGGCTTTTTCCGGGTTCAGGCCGTTGGCGGTCTGGTTGCCGGTGCCACCCTGGCCCAGTTGAAAGTACTGCAGGCTGCCAAAAGAGGTTTCGTAGTTGGCGAACAGTTTCCAGGCATCGGAAAGGTGGTACATCACGCTCAGGGCCGGCAACGGTTCGTTGTTATGCACCTCGCGGCGTTTTTCCTCGGTACGCTTGCCGTTGAGGGCGACAACCGGACGGTCGTGCCATTCGGTGCGGATGTCTTCGAAGCGGATGCCCGGAGTGATGGTCCACTTGCCGATATCGATTTTGTTATCGATATAAAACGCATTGGCTTCGGTGCCGCCCGTGCGGTCCTGATAGACATGGCCATCACTTTGACCGCCTGGCGTGGGCACATTGTTGACCAGGTTGAGACTGGTCGCCTGCTCGTGCATGCCTTCCTTGAGGTAGCGATAACCCAGGCTGACTTCCTGGGTGCTCGGGCCTACGTCGAAAACATGCGAAACCCGGGGTTCGATGCCGAACGTGTAGTAAGTGCGCGGATAGGAGCCGAGTGTCTTCAGGTCGCGGTTGGCGATGTTGCTGCCACGGAAACTGTCGGAGTAGTAGGTCAACACTTCCGCCTGGGTACGGTCATCGATCTGACGGATGTATTTGAAGGAAACATCCTTGCGGCGCCCGCTGAAATTGTCCCAGTCACGTACCGATTGATAGGGGTTGGCGTCGAACTGCTTTTGGGTCAGGCCGCCAGGCATATCGGCGCTGGCGTCGTAATAATGGAAGTTCAGCGAGAAGTCGTCTTGGTCGGTCGGCGCCCAGTGGGTCTTGAAGATCACGTCGTCGATATCGTTGGAGTTGTTACTGCTGCGATAGCCGTTGCCTTTGACGCCGGAGTACAACAATGCTGCGCCGATGCCGTTGTCTGCGGTGCCGCCGACGAAGGCATTCTCGATGTGTTTCCAGCCACCATGTGCCGAGGTTTCCAGGGTGGTGCCGACATCACCGGAGAACTTCTCGGGGATGGCGCGGGTTACGAAGTTGATCACACCACCGACGTTCTGCGGCCCATAACGCACGGAGCCGGCGCCGCGCACCACGTCGATGCTATCAAGGTTACCCGAGGAAATCGGGGCCATCGACAACTGTGGCTGACCGTATGGGGCGAAAGCCGCCGGTACGCCATCGATCAGTACGGTGGAGCGTGGCGACAGGCGTGACGTGAGTCCGCGCACGCCAACGTTGAGGGAAATATCGCTACCGCCCGTGCCGTTGGCTTCCTGCACCTGCACGCCGGGAATGCGGCGCAGCACGTCACCGACGTTCATGGCGCCCTGCTCCACCATGGCTTCGCGACGCACGACCGTGCGCGCGCCTGGATGGTTCTGCACCACTTCGGCATTGGCATCACCCAGCCAGTCGCCGACCACCTTGATATCAGTAATACCCAGTTCAACCGGTGAGCCGGCTTCCCCCGTGCCGCTGCTCACTGGGCGCAAGGTCACGGAACCGGCGTCGATCTGGTAATCCAGGCCGCTGCCTTGCAGCAATTGGCGCAGGGCCTGTTCCGGTGAAAGGTTGCCGTCAACGGCGGGTGCTTGTTTGCCCGCGACCATGTCAGGGCTGAAGAACACTTGCAGGGAAGTCTGCTGGCCCAGTTGACTCAGCGCCGCGCCCAGCGATTGGGCGCGGATGTGGATACCATCGCCAGCGTAGGCTGCCGGCAACGCGGCGCTGACTGCCAGCGCCAGGGCGAGAGGCGCCCAGCAGGAAATTTTATTGTTGTTCACGGCAAGTTTTTTCACGTCGAACCTAGTCCTGTGATCGGAAGAGTGCGCATCCGTTAATGCAAACCAGTTGCAGTTGCAGGAGAAGACGAAGAACTCGAAAAAAACCTGAATGTCAGCGTGAAATAATTTCCTGGCTGCCGTCCGGCAAAGCGCGCACCGCCACCGGCAATATGTGCGGCAGGGCTTTGAGCAAGGCATCGGTATCGCTGGACTTGAACACGCTGGTCAAGCGCAGGTTACCCACCGCAGTCGAGCTGACCCGCAACGGCCGCTCGCGGTATCGCGATACCTCGCGCGCCACATCGCCCAGTGTGGCGTTGTTGAACACCAGCTTCCCGCTGCGCCAGGCCGTCAGTTCATCGGCATTCACAGCGTAGGCAGTGGCGACTTGCCCTTGGGCATCGACATGAGTGGCGCGGCCCGCCGTCAGCGTCACGAGTTGATCCGACGCACGCCCTGTGACGTTGACCGTACCGGCCTCGACCACCACGCGGGTTTGGTCATCATCTCGGCGCACATCGAAACGCGTACCGGTGACTGTCACCTGCCCTGCCCCGGCTGCGACCACAAACGGACGGCTGGTGTCATGCTCCACGCTGAACATCGCTTCGCCCTGCTTCAACTCCACTGCGCGGCGGCCCTTTTCATAATGCACCGCAACCACGCTGCGGCTGTTCAGGTCCATTATCGAGCCATCGGGCAAGGCGACCTGGCGATGCTCGCCTACACGCGTGCTGAACTCGGCGCTGTAAGGCTTTGGATGATCGAGCCCGCTGAACAGGCCCAACCCCAAGGCGACCGCCACCACACTCGCGGCCACCGCATAACGCCAGGCAGCGTGCCCTTTGGGCCGCGTCACCGGGGCGTCGCACAGCGCCTGCAAGCGCGCCTTGGGTAACAGGTCCGCAGCGCTCCACACCCCTTGCAACACATCGAATTCGTATTGGTGCTCGGGCCGCTGTGCTCGCCATGCATCGAAATGTTGACGCTCTTCGTGGCTCAGCCCGGCGTCTTGCAAGCGTACAAACCATTGCGCGGCCTCGTCGCGAGCACGGCTATCCATCGTTGAAGGTCCTGTTTCAAAACGAGTCATGGGGCCAACGCATCCAGGCGATCACGCAGATGCCGCAGGGTGCGGATCATATACTTTTCCACCATGTTTTTAGACAAACCCAGGCGATCGGCGATTTCCTGCTGGGTCAGGCCTTCGATTTTCTGCCAGATGAAAATCTTGCGACAGTTGAGCGGCAGCTCGGCCAAGGCCCGCTCGACGGACTCCGCCAGCTGGATGGCATGCATGTAATGCTCCGGATCGCCCTGATGAGGCGAAGGCTGGTCAAAGGCATCCAGGACCATAGCCTCCCGGCGGTCTTCCCGGCGATAGGCGTCCACCGCGATATTGCGCGCCGTTTGATGCAGATAGGCACGCGGCTGCTCAACCTCGGCGGAACTTGACTCGAGCACGCGCACAAAGGTGTCGTGGGCCAGGTCTTCGGCATGCTGACGGTTTCTCAGGCGACGTGTCCAAGTGCCGACCAATTCTTCGTAGTGCTCGAAAAAGCCTGTTCTGCGGGGCGGCTGGGGAATCATCGCGTGAGCACTGGGAAGACGGGGGTGTAAATAGTAATGTTTCCCATTAAACAGGGCAAATGGCTTCCTTCGCCCAGTGGTAGGCTTTCAGAAAAAACGACAAAAATGGCATGTTCGTCCTTTTCTGTAATCTGTTGGGTCTAATTTTTTGAAAGAAACCGCACATTCAATAGGTCCACTATGCACATCCCCGTCACCATCATCGGCGCAGGCCTGGGCGGTCTCACTTTGGCCCGTGTCCTGCACATCCACGGCATCACCGCCACCGTCTATGAAGCTGAGCCATCGGCAAACGCTCGCGCGCAAGGCGGGATGCTCGACATCCACGACTACAACGGCCAACTGGCCTTGCAGGCTGCGGGTTTGGCTGACGATTTCCGCGCCCTGATCCTGGAGGGGCACGAGGCGACTCGCGTACTTGATTACACAGGCACAATTCTATTCGACCAACCCGACGACGGCAGCGGCGGTCGCCCAGAGGTCATGCGCGGCGAGCTGCGCAAGATGCTTCTCCGCTCACTTCCGGCCGATACCGTGCGTTGGGGCCACAAGGTCAATAACGTGCGTCCCCTCGGCGAAGGCCAGCATGAGGTGACATTCGCCGACGGCTCTCACATTGTCACCAACCTGCTGATAGGTGCGGACGGTGCCTGGTCAAAGGTCAGGCCGCTGCTCAGCAAGGCTATCCCCGAGTACATGGGCCGCTCGCTCATTGAAACCTACCTCTATGACTGCGACGCCCGGCATCCCGCCACGGCCAACGCGGTCGGTGCCGGTGCGCTGTTCGCACTTCAACCAGGAAAAGGGATCCAGGCACACCGTGAGCCTGACGCCACGCTTCACACCTACATAATGCTCACCAAACCGCAAAGCTGGTTTGCCGCCATCGACTTCACCGACCGAGCAGGCGCGGCCGCACGGATCGCACAGGAGTTTGCAGGCTGGTCCCCTGCCCTCACTGCACTGATCACAGAAAGCGATACCGAGTGGGTATGGCGCCCGCTTTTTAGTCTGCCGGTTGAGCACCGTTGGAATCGAGTGCCTGGAGTCACACTGATTGGCGATGCCGCACACCTTGCCGCCCCGAATGGCGAAGGCGCCAACCTGGCCTTATACGACGGGGCCGAACTCGGCAAAGCTATTGCTTCACACCCTGATGACGTCGAAACAGCCCTGCATGAATACGAACAGACCATGTTCCAGCGCAGCGCACGAGCAGCGGCTGAAAGCAATGAACTGCACGAGTTGATCTTTGGTAACGAAACACCGCATAGCCTGGTCAGCCTGTTTGAATCACCCCGGGCTTCGTAGACGCTGCGAGCGCTTTCTTCTCCTGGAAGCTGAACTTGTACGCCGCAGAGCCTGTCCTCAAAAAGGACTCTCTTCGAACGTGGGTGCGCAATGCAGATTTCCTTGCAGCAACAAGTGGCGCTGGTCACCGGCGCCAGTTCCGGCATCGGCGCCGGTGCGGCCAAGGCGCTGGCCGAGGCCGGCGCGGCGGTGGTGCTCAACTACAACTCCCAGGCCGCGCCCGCTGAGGCCCTGGCGGCGCAGATCAACGCCAGCGGCGGCCGAGCGATGGCCATCGCTGGCGACGTGTCCAAGGAGGCCGACGTTGAACGCCTGTTCGCCCAGACCCTCGACGCCTTCGGCCACCTCGACATTCTGGTGGCGAACTCCGGCCTGCAAAAAGACGCCAACCTGGTGGACATGAGCCTCGACGACTGGAACACCGTGATCGGCGTCAACCTCACCGGCCAGTTCCTCTGCGCGCGTGCGGCCGTGCGTATTTTCAATCGCCAGGGTGTACGTGAGGGCGTGTCGCGAGCCGCCGGTAAAATCATCCACATGAGCTCGGTGCATCAGGTCATTCCGTGGGCCGGCCATGTGAATTACGCGGCGTCCAAGGGCGGCGTGGAAATGCTGATGCGCACCCTCGCCCAGGAAGTCAGTGAGCAACGCATCCGCATCAATGGAATCGCGCCGGGGGCGATTCGTACAGCGATCAATCGTGCGGCCACCGAAGGCGCGGCCGAGAAAGAATTGCTCAAGCTGATTCCCTACGGTCGGGTCGGCGACGTGGAAGACGTGGCCAACGCAGTGGTCTGGCTGGCCAGTGATGCGTCGGACTATGTGGTCGGCAGCACCCTGTTCATCGATGGCGGCATGAGCCTTTATCCGGAGTTCCGTGGCAATGGTTGATTTCCAGAACGAACCTCAAAGTGCGATCGATGCCCACGGCATCATTGGCGATATGCGCAGCGCCGCCTTGATCAACGACCAGGGCAGCATCGATTTTTTCTGCTGGCCGGAGTTCGACAGCCCATCGATCTTCTGCGCGCTGCTGGGTACGCCTGAAGCGGGTGTTTTCCAGCTCACCCCCGACTTGCCCAACGCCCGCCGCGAACAGATCTACCTGCCCGACACCAACGTGCTGCAAACCCGTTGGCTGAGCGACGAAGCCGTGGTGGAAATCACCGATCTGTTGACCGTCAGTGAAGAGGTCAACGACTTGCCGCTGCTGATTCGCCGGGTACGGGTGGTCAGCGGCACGGCGACGATTCACCTGCGCTGCGCCGTGCGCCATGACTATGCCCGGGCGCCGACACGCGCCCGCGCCGAAGCGGGCGGCGTGCTGTTCGCTGCCGACGGCCAGCCCGACCTGCGCCTGGTCGGCAGCCACCCGTTGACTCTCGAAGAGGATTCGGCGGTCGCCCGCTTCAGCCTCAGTCAGGAACAAGGCGCCGAGTTCGTGCTGGGCGGCGCTGACGATCCACGCGTGACCAACGGCTGTACCGACCTGTACCTGGAACGCACCTTGAAGTTCTGGCGCGGTTGGATTGCCCAATCCAACTACCGCGGGCGCTGGCGCGAAATGGTCAATCGCTCGGCCCTGGCGTTGAAACTGCTGACCTCGCGCAAACACGGCGCAATCATCGCCGCCGCCACTTTCGGCCTGCCGGAAACGCCAGGCGGCGAACGTAACTGGGACTATCGCTACACCTGGATCCGAGATGCCTCGTTCACCGTCTACGCCTTTATGCGTCTGGGCTTCGTCGAGGAAGCCAACGCCTACATGCGCTGGCTCAAGGGCCGGGTCAGTGATTGCTGCAGCCAACCGACCAAAATCAATATCCTCTATGGTATCGACGGGCGCCAGGAGTTGCCCGAGGTCGAACTGGACCACCTCAGTGGCCATGGCGGCGCCAGGCCGGTACGGGTCGGCAACGAAGCGTTCGATCAGATCCAGCTGGATATCTACGGCGAGCTGATGGATGCGGTGTACCTGGTCAACAAATACGGTGAAGCCATTTCCCACGAAGGTTGGAAACACACGGTGGAAGTCGTCGATCAGGTCTGTGAGATCTGGAACCAGAAGGATGTCGGCATCTGGGAGATGCGCGGAGAGCAACATCACTTTCTGCATTCACGACTGATGTGCTGGGTCGCCCTGGACCGTGCGATCCGCCTGGCCTCCAAACGCTCGCTGCCCGCCCCCTTCGCGCGCTGGGACCAGACCCGCCAGGCGATCTACGCCGATATCTGGAGCAACTTCTGGAACGAAGAACGCGGGCATTTTGTGCAGCACATCGGCAGCACGGCGCTGGACGGTTCGATGCTGTTGATGCCGCTGGTGCGCTTTGTCGCCGCCACCGACCCGCGTTGGTTATCGACCCTGGAAGCGATCCAGAAAAGCCTGGTCCGCGATGGCATGGTATACCGCTATCGCAACGACGACAGCCAGATCGACGGCCTGCAAGGGACCGAAGGCGCGTTTGTGGCGTGCTCGTTCTGGTATGTCGAATGTTTGGCTCGCGCAGGGCAAGTGGAAAAGGCCCACCTGGAGTTCGAACAATTGCTGCGCTACGCCAACCCGTTGGGCTTGTATGCCGAGGAGTTCGACGGCCAGGCCCGGCATTTGGGTAACACGCCGCAGGCATTGAGCCATTTGGCGCTGATCAGTGCGGCGACGTTTCTGGATCGTAAGCTCAGCGGGGTGAAAACCGTCTGGCAGCCCTGATGTTTCGTCTAGAGTCTGAAAACCTTCGGCCCACTCATCGGAGCCCACCATGACCTCGACCGCTGCGCTGTTCTATGTCCGTACGTCCATGCTCGATGTGGCCTATGAAGCCCAGGGCCCGCTTGATGGCGAGCCGGTGATCCTGCTGCATGGTTTCCCCTATGACCCTCGCGGCTACGATGAGATTGCGCCGGTACTGGCCGAGCGCGGCTATCGGGTGCTGGTGCCCTACCTGCGCGGTTATGGTCCGACGCGGTTTATCCACGATCAGGTGATGCGTTCCGGGCAGCAGGCGGCGCTGGCCAAGGATCTGCTGGACTTCATGGATGCATTGTCTATCCCGCGAGCGACATTGGCCGGTTACGACTGGGGCGGGCGGGCAGCGTGTATCGTCGCGGCGCTATGGCCCGAACGCGTGCGCGGGCTGGTGACGGGGGATGGCTACAACATCCAGGACATCGCCCGCTCGCTTACGCCGCGAGCACCGCAGACGGAGCATCGGTTGTGGTACCAGTACTATTTTCACACTCCGCGTGGCGTGGAGGGGCTGACGGCCAATCGCCGCGAGCTGTGCGAACTGCTGTGGCGGTTGTGGTCACCGACCTGGGCCGAGGGTCCGGGCCTCTACGGCCAGACCGCGCCATCGTTTGATAACCCGGACTTTGTCGAGGTGGTGATTCATTCCTACCGCCACCGTTTCATGTACGCACCCGGCGATCCGGCGCTGGAAACCATCGAGCAGGCGCTGACGCTTCAACCGCCGATTTCGGTGCCGAGTATTTCGCTGTGCGGTGCCGATGATGGTGTGGGGCCTCCTGCGGTGGAGGATGACGATGTGGCGCACTTCAGCGGTTTTTACCGGCGTGAAGTCTTGCCCGGCGTGGGCCACAACATCCCACAGGAAGCGCCGCAGGCGACCCTGGCGGCGTTGCTGGAATTGCTCGCTTACGACACCGGTGAAAAGCGTTCACGGTAAGCCTGGGGCGTCACCGCCAGCGCCCGTAAAAAGCTGCGACGCAGGGTTTCTTCACAACCGAACCCGCATTGCACGGCGATGCGTTTGATCGGCAGCGTGCTATCGGCCAACTGCCGGCGAGCGGCTTCCACACGGATCAGTTCGACCGCGCGCGCCGGGGTCTGGCCGGTTTCAGCACGGTAGTGGCGGACAAAACTGCGTTCACTCATGCACGCCTTGGCGGCCAGGGTTGAGAGGTTGAGGTCCAGGTTCAGGTTGTCCGCGATCCAGGCGTGCAACTCGGCAAAACGACTATCGCCTCTTTGCAAGGACAGCGCCACGCTGAACTGCGATTGCCCACCCGGACGCTTGAGGAAAACCACCAGATGCCGCGCGACCTCCATGGCAACGGCGCGCCCCAGGTCCTCCTCCACCAGCGCCAGGCACAGGTCGATACCGGCGGTCACACCGGCAGAGGTCCATACCGAGCCCTGCTGGATGAAAATCGGATTGGACTCCACCGTCAGCGCAGGAAACTTGCGCGCCAGTTCTTCGCAGCGGGTCCAGTGGGTGGCCACGCGGCGACCGTCGAGCACGCCACTGGCGGCCAGCAGGAAAGCCCCGGTACACACCGAGGCCATGCGTCGGGTGTGTCGGGCTTTTTCGCGTACCCAGTCGACCAGCACCGGATCCTCGGCAGCCCCGTAAACGCCCCAGCCACCGGCGATCACCAGGGTATCGACGGGCGTGTCGGCCGGCGGCAGCGGTTCGGCCACCAGTGCCAGGCCGGCGGAGGTCGTGACCGGCGCGGCCTGGGCAGCGATCACCGACACCGCGTAGGGCAACGGTAGCCCGCGCTGCCGGGCAAGATCGTTGGTCGAGGCGAACACCTGCAACGGCCCGGTGACATCAAGCACCTGTGCATTTTCGAAAGCGAGGACGTGGATGATTCTGGGCATGATTGGCGTGATCTGTGGGCTCAATGGCGTATGCGCCAAAGCCTAGGCCTCTAGAGTGAAGCCGTCCACCCCTCTTCTGGAGCTTTATCCATGACTTTGCAGATCGGCTTTCTGTTGTTCCCCGGCGTCCAGCAACTAGACCTGACCGGCCCCTACGACGTGTTGGGCGCACTGCCGGATGTGCAACTGCACCTCGTGTGGAAAGACCTGGCGCCGGTCACCTCCAGCACCGGCATGGTCTTCACACCGACCATGAGCTATGCCGATTGTCCGCGCCTGGATGTGATTTGCGTGCCCGGTGGCACCGGCGTGGGCGCATTGATGGAAGACCCACAGACCCTGGATTTTCTCAAGGAGCAGGCCCACACGGCGCGCTATGTGACATCAGTGTGCACCGGCTCCCTGGTGCTCGGTGCGGCGGGTCTGCTGCGCGGTCGCAAGGCCACCACCCATTGGGCCTATCACCACCTGCTTGCGCCGCTGGGGGCAATCCCAGTGCAGGCACGTGTAGTGCGTGACGGCAACTTGTTCACCGGAGGCGGCATCACCGCCGGGATCGACTTTGCCCTGACGCTGGCTGCGGAGTTGTACGGCGAGGACGCCGCCCAGTTGGTCCAGCTGCAGATTGAATACGCGCCGGCGCCGCCGTTCGACGCCGGCAGCCCGGACACCGCGCCCGAGGCAGTGCTGGAGGAAGCCCGAAAACGCACGGCGGAGCCGCGTCGGGTGCGGGGTGAAATTGTCGCCCGGGCAGCCGCACGGTTGAGCTGACAGCGGTGCTCAGGCCGGACGTGACATCACCGCCAAGCGCGCGGCCAACAGCATCAGCACCGTCGCCAGGCCCCATTGCTGGAGCCTGGCGCTCTGGCCGGCTCCGGCAAAAAAGCGGCTGAGCGCACCGCCGAACATCCCCAGCAATCCATGAAACACGCCGGCGATCAAGGTCAGAACGCACCCCAGCACCAACAGTTGTATCGCAATGGAGCCTGCCTCGGGCCTGACGAACTGCGGCAGGAACACCATGAAAAACAGCAGCGCCTTCGGATTGAGCAAACTGTTGAGCATGGCCTGCACGAACACGTGGCCCAAGCGCACATGACGAACCTGGGCCAAGTCCAGGCTGGCCTTTTTTTGCAACGTCTTGTACGCCAGCCACAACAAATAGATCACCCCGGCATAGCGAATCAAATCAAACGCAGGCGGCCAACTGGCGACCAGTGCGGTCAAGCCGGTGGCGGTCAAAACCGTCAGGAGTAAATCCGCGACGCAGATCCCCAGGCTCGACGCCACGCCACCGCGCCAGCCATAACTCACCCCGTGACTGATCACAAAAGCCATGTTCGGCCCCGGAGACAACAGCAACAGTAAGACCGCGCCTGAAAAAACCGCCAGGGTTGCCAAATCGATCATGCTCACGCCGTCCAGTCAGGAAAGCTTACAGACTAAGTGGCTGACCTTGCGCCTACAAAAAATTGTGCTGGATACATTCTTCCCGGCCAGTCATGGCGACAGAACACGCAACGCGCTCCGCCCCCAATTCCCGCCTGCCCCCTTTTCCTACCTCTAGTTGGAAAAAGGTTTTCACCTTGTACAGGAAAACTCCCACATTTGTTTCTACACTCCAAATCACACCCGACATCAGACGGCATCGGACAAGGAGCGCCAATAAAATGACAGATAAAAATTATTTAGAATGCCTAACTTTTGAAAAATGCAAAATGGTCAAGTTATTGACTAATGCTCGAAAATAAAACATCCTTCAGCGACTGCCCCCACCGATCTCCTTCATTTGGCTGACTCCACGTGAATGGAATGGTTGCGTTTGACACAGAGTAGCCGTCGTTCGACTTGCCCCTGATAGCAGCCCGCTGCCTATCGGACCAACTCTCGAACATTGAGCTTGGAGTGCGATGAGGGATGTTTTTATGCGCGAGAAGTCATCGGTCGACAGCCTGTTTTTGACCCGTGCCGGTTTTGTTGAGTTTTTTGTTGTATTCGTCAAATTGATTCATGGCCTGACTGCGATCTTGCCGCCTCTGGTCCTGGTATTGTTCCTCGACCCGATGGCCCATGAATTGCGTTCCCACTTCCTCGGCCTGCTGCTGTTTTTTGCGGTGCTGACCATCATTCTGTTTCAAGCCCTGGGTATTTATTCCGAGGAGCTTTTCAGTAATCGCCTGCGCCTGCGCAGCAACATCGTGGCGTGGTCTGCGGCGTTCTGCATCTTGCTGTTCATGTATCAGATCCTGCAGTTCTTCCCGCAACTGACCCCACGCAACCTGGTGGTCTGGTACATCGCCAGCCTCGGTTTGTTCTGTGTGGAGCGTTTGGGGGTGCTGCGCCTGTATCGCAACCTGATGCGCAAGGGCAAATACCTGCAACGCACGGTGATCCTGGGCTTCACCGACACCGCCGTACATGTGGCCGACCACCTGCAACGCAACGGCGATATCCGCTCCGGCCTGATCGGTTTTATCGACGATCGCACCGAGCGCATTCCCAAGGAACTCAGCAGACTGCCGTTGCTGGGCAACACCCGCGACCTGGAAAAACTGATCCGCGCCGAACAGGTCAACCAAGTGATGATCTGCCTGCCTTGGGCCGCCGAGCAACGTATCCACGGGCTGGTCAATCGCCTGCGGCAGATGTCGGTGAATGTGATGCTGGTGCCTGACATGGCCGCCCTGCGCTACGGCCACAGCCGCATCACCGACGTCGGCGGTATCCTGATGTTCAACACCTCGCAATTGCCGCTGCGCGGGTGGTCACCGTTTATCAAGCGCTGTGAAGACTTGCTGCTGGCCAGCCTGGCACTGGTGGTGTTTTCGCCGGTGATGCTGGTGACGGCCATTGCGATCAAGCTCGACTCCAAAGGCCCGGTGCTGTTCCGTCAGAACCGCTATGGCTACAACGACAACGAGATTCGCGTGTTCAAGTTCCGCTCGATGTTTACCGAACAGAGCGACTTCACCGCCGAACAGCAGACCACCCGCGAAGACCCACGCATCACCCGCGTTGGCCGCATCATCCGCAAAACCAGCATCGACGAGCTGCCGCAACTGTTCAATGTGCTGCTGGGCAATATGTCCATGGTCGGCCCGCGCCCACATGCCACGGCGACTAAAGCGGCGGGCATTCCGTTTGAAGTGGCGGTGAGCGAATACAGCTCAAGGCATCGGGTCAAGCCGGGCATCACCGGCTGGGCGCAGATCAATGGCTACCGGGGTGAGACCGATACCCTGGTCAAAATCCAGAAGCGTGTCGAATACGACCTGGAGTACATCTCCAAGTGGTCGGTGTGGTTTGACTTGTACATCGTTTGCATGACGATCCCGGCCGTCCTCTCCACCAAGGAAGTGTATTGATGAATACCCTCAACGGATTAATTCCCTGCATTATCTCGGGTGGTTCAGGCACACGGCTGTGGCCGGTGTCTAGGCAGAACATGCCCAAGCCCTTCATGCGCATGCGTGATGGCCAGAGCCTGTTGCAAAAGACTTTTCAGCGCGCCGCCAAACTGCCCGGCGTGGAAAGCGTGCTCACGGTGACCAACCGCGACCTGCTGTTCCGCACCCTGGATGACTACCGTGGGGTCAACAAGGCCCACCTGCCCCTGGACCTGCTGCTGGAACCGTTCGGCCGCAACACGGCGGCGGCCATCGCCGTCGCCGCGTTGCATGTGCAGGAACACTTCGGCGGCGACGCGCAATTGCTGGTGATGCCCGCCGACCATTTGATCTTGAATGAAGTCGCGTTCGCCCAAGCCGTGACCCAGGCCCGCGACCTGGCCGAAGCCGGCTACCTGGTGACCTTCGGCATTCAGCCCGACCACCCGGAAACCGGCTTCGGCTACATCGAAAAAGGCGAAGCCTTGAGCACCGGCAACCGGGTCAAACGCTTTGTCGAAAAACCGGACCTGGCCACCGCCCAAGGCTATCTCGACGGCGGCAAGCACCTGTGGAACGCCGGCATGTTCTGCTTCAAGGCCAGCACCCTGGTGGATGAGCTGGCAACCCACGCCCCCGACGTACTGGCGGCCGCAAAAGCGGCGCTGGAGCACAGCCAGCACCTGCAGAACAAAACCTCGCGCCAGCGTGAACTGGACGCTGAAGCGTTCGGCAGCGCACCGGATATTTCCATCGACGTGGCCTTGATGGAAAAGTCCAGCCAAGTGGCCGTGGTGCCCTGCGACATCGGGTGGAGCGACATCGGTTCCTGGGAAGCCCTGCGCCAGCTCACCCCGAGTGATGCCCATGGCAACCAGGTCAACGGCGAAGCGATCCTGCATGACGTGCACAACTGCTATATCGACTCGCCCAAGCGCGTACTCGGCGCCGTGGGCGTGAAAGACCTGATCATCGTCGACACCCCCGATGCCCTGCTGATCGCCGATGCCCACCGCAGCCAGGACGTGCGCTACATCGTGGCCGAACTCAAGCGCCAGAACCACCCGGCGTTCAGCCTGCACCGCACGGTCACCCGGCCCTGGGGCACCTACACCGTGCTGGAGGAAAGCAGCCGGTTCAAGATCAAGCGCATCGTGGTCAAGCCGCAAGCATCGTTGTCGTTGCAGATGCATCACCACCGCAGTGAACACTGGGTGGTGGTCAGCGGCGCCGCACAAATCACCAATGGCGACCGCGAATTCCTGATCAACGCCAACGAATCCACCTATATCCCGGCCGGGCACAAACACCGTCTGACCAACCCCGGCATCATCGACCTGGTGATGATCGAAGTGCAGAGCGGCGAGTACCTGGGCGAAGACGACATCGTGCGCTTCGACGACATCTATGGGCGTGCCCCGGTCGAGGTGAAAAAGTGACATGCGGACCTCGTTGATCATCCCGACCCGCAACGCCTCCAGCCACCTGGCACGACTGCTGCCGGCGCTGAAAATGCAGACGCTGCAACCGGACGACATGCTGGTGGTCGACAGCGCCTCCAGCGACGACACCGTGGCGCGGTTTCGCGAATTCGGCGCGCGGGTCGAGGTCATCGACGCGCGGGACTTCAACCATGGCGGCACCCGGCGCTGGGCCAGCGAGCAAGTGGACGGCGATGCGTTGATCGTGATGACCCAGGACGCAATCCCGGCAACCCCCGAGACCTTCGCCAACCTGTTGCGCGAATTGCAGGAAGACCCGCTCAACGGCGTTGCGTATGGCCGCCAACTGCCGCACCCGGACGCCGGGGTACTGGGCGCGCAATCGCGGCACTTCAACTACCCGGACCAGAGCCGCAGCAAGAGCCTGGCCGATGCTCCGGAGCTGGGGATCAAGACCTGCTTCAGCTCCGATTCGTTTTCTGTGTACCGACGCAGCGCATTGCAGGCCGTCGGCGGTTTTCCCGCCGACGTGATCGGCAGCGAAGACGCCTATGTGGCCGCACGCATGCTGCTTGAAGGCTACCAGGTGCGCTACGCCGCGTCCGCGCAGGTGTATCACTCCCACGATTACCGCCTCATGGATGAGTTCCACCGCTACTTCGACATTGGCGTGTTCTACGGTCGCGAGCCGTGGATACGCGAGGCATTCGGCGATGCCGGCGGAGAAGGTAAACGCTATGTACTGGCGGAGCTCGCAGCATTGCGTGCTGCCGGTGCATTGCATCGCGTACCCGAAGTACTGGTGCGCAGCGCGTTCAAGTTGCTCGGCTATCGGCTGGGCCATCAGGAACGCCGGCTACCCATCGCCCTCAAGCGGCGCATCAGCATGTTCCCCGGTTATTGGAGGTGAGCACATGACCCACAGGAAGTCCCCCTTGATGAAACGAACCTTGCTCGTCCTGGCCATGATGGCATTGGCCGCCTGCAATACGCCCGCACGCATCGTCCCACCGGACGACAAGACGGTCGAGGAAGGCAAACGCGCCCTCGACCAACTGGCCCAACTGCCGCCGGCCGTGGAACGTATCCGCGTCGGCGACCAGTTGCGCATCGTGCGCGATGCCGGAGAAATGCCGACGCTGTCAGCGTTCAACGTCAGCACCATCTATGAGCTGACGCTATACACGGTGCAGGCCGACGGCAAGATCAACTATCCCTTCCTGGGACCGATTCAGGTCGCCGGGCGCCAGCCCTCGGAGCTGGCCACCGAGCTGAGCAACAAGCTGGCGCCGGTGTATCGCGAGCCGCGGGTGACGGTGAACATCAACCAGGCACCGGGTAACTCGGTGATCGTCGGCGGCGCGGTGAACAACCCGACGGCAGTGCAAATCGGCACGGCCAACACGCTGGAACAGGCGATTGTCGGCGCCGGCGGGGTGAACCCGTCCGGCAACGCAAGCATGGTCGCGCTGCTGCGCGAAGATGCCCAGGGCGCCTACCGTGCCTACTTCCTGGACTTCAGCCAATACCTCAAGACCGGGCCTAACGGGCGCAAACAAGTGCGCCTGCAACGCGGCGATGTGGTGTTCGTGCCCAAATCCAACGTGGGCGAACGCATCCAAGGGGTGGATACCTACTTGAACCAGTTGATTCCGTTCACCAAGTCGATCGGGGTTGGCTACAACTACACCCGAACCAGCGGCAGCAACAACTAAAGGAGCGACATCCCATGATCGAGATCCGTTCTTTTCGGGATCTTCTGCGCCTGTTCTTCATCTTCAGACATGAGTTCAAGCTGGCGGCCATCGCGGCGCTGGTCATCATGTTACTGGGGGCCTTCCTGCTGCCGGCCAAGTACGAGTCCACTGCGCGCCTGCTGGTCAAGCCTGGGCGTGACTCGACCTTGCCGATCGAGATCAGCAACCGCCAGGCGCTGGTGATGCCCAGCACCCAGCGCGACCCGATTGTCGACGAAGAGCGCCTGCTGACCGGTCGCCCGATCGTGCGCGCGGTGGCCGAGCACTACCTGGAAGTGATTGAAAATGCACCGCCGCCGGAAGGTTTCTGGAAGCGCACCAAGTACTACGTCAAGAGCGGCATCGGTGCCGTGTTCGACGGCGTGCGTGTAGTGCTGGAAACCGTCGGTATCATCGAAAAAACCACCCCGGTGGAACGCCTGGCCGCCAGCCTGGAGAAAAACTTCGAGGTGAGCCACGCCGCGGGGTCCACGGTGATGGATATCAGCTTCAAATGGGGCGACCCGGAAATTGCCCAGGCGGTGGTCAAAAACTGGATCGAGACCTACATCAGCGAACGCACCCAGGCCCTGGGCCGCAAGAGCCTGTACGCGTTCTACGAGGGCCAGGTCAACACCAGCGCCAACGAGATCAAGAGCTATAAGCAACAGATCCTCACGCACCTCAACGAGATCGGCGCGGCGAGCATTACCGACCGCCTGGAGGACTTGTCCGAGCGCATCAACGTGCTGCGCGGCGAGACCTTCAACACCACCCGCCTGATCGCCTCTTCCGACAGCGCCCTGGAGAGCACTCGCAACCAGCTCAAGACCCAGCCCAAGGAAGTGACCACGGTTCGCCAGATCGCCCTGAACCCGCAGCAGCAGGATTTGCGTCGCCTGCTCAACCAGAAGCTGCTGGAAAAGGCCGATATGATGCGCACCTACACCGACAATGCACCGCCGGTCAAAGCGCTGGACGCCTCGATCCTTGCCATGCAGGCCCAGGTCGCCAGTGAGAGCAACACGGTGCAGAGCTCGGAAAACCGTGCGCCGAACACCCTGGAAATCCACTTGCAGCGCGTGCTGCTGGATGAGTCGAGCAACAACCTGGCGCTGCGTACTCAGTTGGTTCAGCAACAGAAACAACTGGTCAACCTCGAAGCCCAGCGCAAGCAGGCCCTGGAGATTGAGCCGGAGCTGGCGCGCCTTTCTCGCGAGTTGAGCGCCACCGAGCGCAACTACGCGCTGTATGTGGACAACCTGGAAAAATCGCGCATCGACCGTGAACTGGATAACAGCCAGATCAGCAACATCGCGGTGATCGAAGAAGCCACCCTGAACCCGGGCCGCGTCTTCCCGAAAACCCTGGTGATGCTGATGTTGGCGATCCCGTTTGCCATCGTCGTCGGCCTGTTGGTGATCTACCTGTGCTACCTGCTGGACCAGCGCATTCACGATGGCGGCCTGGTGGAGCGCAAATTCGGCTTGCCGCTGTGGACCACCCTGCCGGAACTGGACACCAGCACCGCCCAAGGCACCAACGCGTTCAATGCGAGCATTTACCGGCTGTACGGTTTGCTGCAACTGGAGCGCATTGCCGAACAGGGCATGACGCTGGGGCTGACTTCGGCGCGCCACGGTGAAGGCGTGACCTTTGTGGTGGAACAATTGCGCCAATTGCTGCAAGAGAACGGCATCAACGTGCGCGTCGGCGGCGCTGCACCGGCGGCACAGGGAGAAGTGGTTCTGCTGGATGCTTCGGCCCTGCTGGATAACCGCGATGCGTTCGTCACGCTGCGCCGCGCCGACCTGATCGCACTGGTGGTGGAAGCGCAAAAGAGCACGGTGCCGGTGGTGGAACATGCCCTGTCGATCCTCAACACGGCGTTTGGCAAAGTCGACGGCATCATCATCAACCGACGCAAGTTCGAAGTACCGGCCAAGGTGCTGCAAAACATCGCCAAGTACCGGGGGGCGTTCTGATGCGCATCGCCCTGCTTGCGCCCTTGCCGCCGGAAAAGAACGGGATCGCCGACTACGCGAACCATTTCAAGACGGCTTTGGAGCAACTGGGGGTGACGGTGGTGACACCGTTGAGCGGCGTGGCAGGCAACAGCGTTGCCATCAGCCAAGCCATCGCCGCGTTCGACTGGCAAGGTGTGGACCTGGTCCACGCCGAACTGGGCGGTGGGCGATTGGGAGAATTCCTGGCCTTGCGCGAGTTGCGCAAGGCGTTCCCCAAGCTACCGCTGACCGCAACCGTGCATGACCCGGAGCGCATGGTCTGGCGCCGGGAGCGTTTGCCCTTCCCGCTGAACCTGTTGGAACGTTTGCCCAGCCCACTGCCCCAGGCAGCGGTGGTGCTGGCAGACCCGCTGACCTTGAGCGAAGAACGCCGCGTCGCCCAGGACCTGACCCGGCTGGTCACCCTCACCCGCCTGGGCGCCGACTGCCTGAGCGAGCGCATGCGCTTACCTGCGGGCAAAGTGGCCGTGATCAACCACGCCAACCTGGCGATTGCGCCGGCAGCCTTGCCGTCGCTGGACACGCTGCGCCTGCTGTATTTCGGTTTCATCTACCGTGGCAAAGGCATTGAAGACTTGTTGCAGGCCCTGGCCGCCGTCTTCAAGCAAGCCCCCCAATTGCGTGACCGTGTGCGCCTGACCCTGGCCGGTGGCACTGCCGCCGAAATGGCGTTCGGCGCAGGCGGCAATTACCTGGAGCAGTTGAACAGCCAGATCGCCGACCTCGGCCTGGCGGGCTCCATCGACTGGCGGCTGAACCTGCCGGCCAGCGAGATTGCCCAGACGATCCAGGCGCACCATGTGATGGTGCTGCCGTATCGCGAATCGAAAAAACTCGGCCTGCTGGGCCGCCAGCGCGGCACCAGTGGCGCGCTGTCCTGGGCCGCCGCGTGTGGGCGCGGGGCGATCACTTCGGATGCGCGCGCGTTTGCCGAGGAGGTCGCCAGCGGCAATGGCTTGATCTTTCCCCAGGGCGATGTGGGCGCATTGAGCGAGCAACTGTTGCGTCTGGCGAATACACCGACACTGGCGCAGGACTGGGCTGAACGCGCCGCGCAAATCGGCCGCGCACGCCTGTGGCCGTTGACCGCGCAGAAGTTCAAGGACCTTTTTGAGCAAGCCATTGCAGGAGCACCCTATGGCGCATAAACGGACTTGGTTCGCCTCACTGCTCGTGATCGTCGCGCTCGGCCTGAGCGTTTTTCTGTGGGGCCGCCAGGCCGATGCCGAGAGCCATGTGCTCAAAGGCAACAAAGTGCTGGTGTGGAAGGATTTCCTGGGAGTGAACGCGCAATTCCTGTGGTTCAGCCCCGCGCTGTATCAACAGCAGATCGACAAACTCAAAGCCCTGGGCTTGCAGTGGGTGCGCCTGGACCTGCACTGGGACCAGTTGGAGCCTGCAGAAGGTCAGTATCAGGTTGCGACGCTGGACCAACTGGTCGGCAACCTGCAGACCAACCAGCTCAAATCGGTGTTCTACCTGGTGGGCTCGGCGCCCTTTGCCACCACTGCGCCGCCCGGTGCGCCGTACCAGGACCAGTACCCGCCGAAAAACCCGGATGTATTCGCCAACCGCATGGCGCTGTTGTCCCAGCGCTACCCAAGCGTCGACGCCTGGCAAGTCTGGAACGAGCCCAACTTGCTCGGCTTCTGGCGCCCGGTAGCCGACCCCGCAGGCTATTTCAACCTGTTGACGGCGACCACCAACGCCTTGCGCTCGGTCAACCCGGACAAACCCGTGGTTGCGGCCGGCATGGCCTTCCTCAGCGAAATGCCCAACGGCAATACGATGCTCAGCGCCCTCAGCGCCCTGGGCGTAAACCGCCTGAATACGGTGGTGTCCTATCACCCCTACAACCAGCTGCCCGAGGGCAATGATCCGGCCAACCTGGACTTCGTCGCCAAGACCCAGGCACTCAACCAGTCCCTGCGCGCAGAGGGCGTGAAAACCCTGTGGAGCACCGAGTGGGGCTGGTCGAATTACCCGGGGCCCAAAGAGGCGCAAGACCTCATCACCCGGCAGCAGCAGGCTGACTACGTGGTACGCCGGGTGGCGCTGATGAGCGCGATGGACTTTGACAAGATCTTCCTGTTCACCCTCAGTGACCTTGACCAGCGGGCCAGCGTGCGCGACCAGTCCTACGGTTTGCTCGACATCAACGCCAACCCCAAGCCGTCCTACACAGCGCTGAAGAACTTCCTCGATGTGAGCGGGCCGCAACTGACCCCCGGCGATCCGCCCACCGCCGACCAGTTACCCGACGGCCTGTTCAGCATCGGCTGGACCCGCGCCGACGGCCATAAGCTGTGGTACTTCTGGTCGGCACAGGGCGGTAACGCACACCTGCCGAACCTGAGCAGCGCGACCCTGTACGACCCGCTGCGCGGCACACAAACCCCGGTGAGCGGCACCAATGGGTTGACCGTGCCGGTCAAGTCGAACCTGCAAATTCTGTTATGGGATTGAAGCCCGCCATGCGCATTCTATGGATACTGCCCTACTCGCCCTGGCCCGCCACCAGCGGCGGCAAGACGCGCCAGTTCCACTTGCTGCGCAGCCTGGCCGCGCGTGGGCACAGGATCACGTTGTTGCTGCATGACAAGCACCCCGTGTCGCTGACCGATCGCCAGGTGCTGGAAGCCTTCCTGGAACAGTTGATCATCCTGCCGCGCCGCCCACTGCGCAGCGTGAAAACCCTGGTGGCCGGGCTGTTTGCGCCCTACCCGCTGCTGGCCAGTGTCAATGGCTTGTCAGGTGCACTGCAGGATACCTTCGACCCGTTGCTCAATGAGCATTGGGACGTGGTGCAGATCGAGCACTCCTACACCTTCCAACCCTATGAAGATGCCCTGGCGCGCAAATCCCAACCCTTTGTGCTGACCGAGCACAACGTGGAATCGGCGCTGGGCGCAGCGACGTACGACCGCCTGCCGCGCTGGGCGCTGCCCTTCATTCACTACGACCAATGGCGATACAGCCGCTGGGAGCGCCGCGTCATGCGCCAGGCCGCCCAGGTGGTCGCGGTCACCGCCGGCGACGCGCAGGTGCTGGAGAACATCGCCGGCAAGCCCGTGCCCGTAGTGGTCAACGGCGTGGATTGCGCGCATTTCGCCGGTGCCCGTCCTGATCCCGCGGCGCGCCGTGTGCTGTTCCTCGGCAATTATGAATACGCTCCCAATGTGGACGCGATCGAATGGGCGTTGGATGAAATCCTGCCCAAGGTCTGGGAGCAATGCCCGGATGCGCGCATGAGCGTGTGCGGCTTCGGCATGCCCGGCAGCTGGCGCGAACGCTGGCAGGACCCGCGTATCGAGTGGCAAGGTTTTGTGCCGAACCTGTTGGCGCTGCAATCGAGTTGCTCGGTATTCCTGGCCCCGTTGCGTCATGGTGGCGGTTCCAAGCTCAAAGTACTCGAAGCCCTGGCTGCGGGGTTGCCGTTGGCCAGCACCGAACAAGGGGTATCGGGCCTGGACCTGGTCGAAGGGGTGGATTATCTGGGCGGGCAGACTGCCAGCGGCCTGGCGGATTCAGTGGTGCGCCTGCTGCAATATCCCGCAGCGGCACTGCCCATGGGCGAGGCGGGCCGCGCCTATGCACGCCGGGCCCATGACTGGAGTGTCGCCGCCGGCCAGCTGGAGCAGGTGTACGCGACGCTCTCGCCGCTCAATCAAAAGGAGCCCACATGCGTGTAGGTCTGGATTACCGCACCGTCGGCACCTCGCCGCAATCGGGCATCAGCCGTCAGGTGTATGCGCTGGAAAATGCGCTGTGCAGCCTGCCGGGTATCGAGCTGGAGCGTTTCACGGTGGCCCCGCTGGGCGATGAAACCCGCTTGCGGGCCCACTGCCCGGCCTGGGGCTGCGCGAAAACCGCGATGCATCAGCCGCAGAACCGCCTGCGTTTCGAAGCCGGGTTCCTGCCGCGTGCCTTGCGTGAGCAACACATCGATGTGTACATCAGCACCTTCAATATGGGCCTGCCATTGCCCCCCAAGCCCAAGGGCATGCGTACCGTGGTGCTGTTGCATGACCTGTTCCAGATTACCTTGAACAACTACCACGCCAACCGTCTGAAGGCCTTGATCTACAAAACCAGTGATCGCGTGTCGATTGCCTACGCGGTGCACAGCGCCGACCGCGTGTGGACGCCCTCACAGTACAGCGCGGATGAAACCGTACGCCTGTTCCCCAAGGCGGCGGGCAAGATTCGTGTGCTGCCCAATCAAGTCGACGGGTTTGGCGAACCGCCGGCAGACCTCAGCGCCTATCAACTGCCGCAGCGCTACTGGCTGCTGGTCGGGACTCGCGAGCTGCGCAAGAACGTACCGTTCCTGGTGGAGGCCTGGCAGAAAGCCCGCCAACAATCGCCCAATGTGCCGGAGTTGGTGCTGGTGGGCAGCCTTGACCACCTGCCCGAGGCCCAGCGTACGCTGCCGGGCATTCGTGCACTGAGCGGCGTGTCGGATGCCCAGTTACATGGGTTGTACCGGCAGGCATTGCGCCTGTGGCAACCGTCCTATGCCGAAGGTTTTGGTTTACCGGTCATCGAAGCGCTCAGTGTCGGCACCCCGGTGGCCGTGGCCAGCGGTACGTCGCTGGATGAAATCACGCCACCGTCGGCGGCGCGCTTTTCGCCCACCGACAGCGCAGCGCTGACCGCCTTGATGGTGAACCTGAGCCAACAGCCCGATGAAGACTCATCCGAACAACATCGCCATTGGGCGCAGCGTTTCAACCACCATGCCTATCGCCGGCGCGTGGCCGAACTGATCGAGGAACTCACGTGAGAATAACCCTGGCAAGCCTCGTTGCGATTCTGTTCGGCCTGCTGTTCGGCGGGCTGGCCCTGGCACTTTCACCCGCCAAGGCATTCCTGGCCGTGGTCGGCCTCGCGGCGGCCGTGACCATCCTGCGATTTCCGTTCTGGGGCTTGCTGCTCTTCGCGCTGGTGGCGACGTTCATGCCTTATTCGACCATCAACCTGGGGATCCGCAGCACGGTGAGCGAAGCGATCCTGGCGCTGACCTGGGGCGCCGTGATGTGGCACAGCTTCCTGGCCCGCCTGCCGGACACGCCGATCCTGTCACGCCGGCCGACGGACCAGATGCTGCTGTGGCTGATGCTGTTCAGCGTGTTCCCGTTCATCGTCGGCCAGGTCAGCATCCAGGCCGAGAGCAGCGGCGTGGCCAACTGGTTGCGCTGGTTGCTGAACCTCTCGGGCGTGTTCCTCACCGCCAAGTTGCTGGTGGATCAAAAACGCCGCGAAGCCTTGGTGATGGCCTTGCTGCTGGGCACCCTGGCAATGCTGGTGATGTCCATCGCAGTGTTCATCCGCACACGCTCAGGGGCCGGGATTGCGCCGATCCTGGCGCTGCTCAATTACGGCAACTTTGACATGTTGAAATTCGGCCTGGAGGCGATGTCGTCACGCATGGGTTCGCCGTGGATGCACCCCAATGCCATCGGCGGGATCATGGCCCTGCTGTTGCCGCTGGCATTTTGCTTCGGCATGACCGAGCGCGGCTGGAAGCGTGCGCTGGGCCTGGGCGTGGCATGCCTGGGGGCGGCGGCGTTGCTGCTGGCCAGTAGCCGTGGGGCAATGGTCAGTCTGGCGTTGGTGTTGATCTGGATGGCCACGCGCCGCGTGCCATACACCGGACGCCTGCTGATGGTCGGCGCGGTACTGACCGTGGCGCTGGTGATGGCCTACCCGCCATTGCAGGACCGCCTGGCGACGATCTTCTCGTCGAGCAACGCCAGTACCGAGGTCCGTGTCGATGAATACCGCATGTTCCCCCAAGCAGTGGCGGCCTATCCGTTCGGTATTGGTTTCAAGGTCGATCCGCCCGTGCCGGGCACGCACCTGCTGGGGATTTCCAACCTGTGGCTGAACTTCATCTACAAGACGGGCATCGTCGGCATGCTGCTGTTTGTAGCGGTCACCGTGCGCTGGTGGCGTGAAGCACGCCCGGAAGCCGGCCCGATCCGCCTGACCAAGGACAACGCGCTGTGGCTGGGTAGCACGGCGGGGATTCTGTCAGCGTTGGTCAGCGGTCTGTTTGACCACTACTTCAGTTTTGCCGTGGTGATGGTGGCGCTGTTCTGGCTGATGGTGGGCATCAACGTGCTGGAAGCACGCCGCCTGTTTCCGGCACGCCTGCCGCAGGACAAGACCGTGGCGTATCGCAAACCGTTGCTTGACGGCGTGCGGCCTTAAGCATGCTCGGTTCCGCCGTCTGGCTGACCCTGGCGACCCTGCTGGGCCTGTGCCTGGGGTTCGCGCGCGAGTGGCTGCTGGTGGCGGCCTGGGGCGCCGGGGAGCGCAGTGACGCCTTCCTGATCGCGCTGTTCTTGCCTGAGGCGTTGCGCATGTCGTTGGCCGGTGGTGTGTTGAGCGCCGCTGCGTTGCCGCTGTACCTGCAACGCAAGGACAGCGAACGCCTGGATTGGCTGGCGGTGTTGTTTCCCGCGTTGCTGCTGATTGCGCTGATGACCAGCCTGTTGTTGACGCTGTTGGCCCCCTGGCTGGTGCAGCTACTCGGTCCGGGGCTGGCGGCCAGCGCGACAGCCCTGGCGGCGAGTAATTTGCAGGTCGTGGCTTGGTGCGTGCCGGGCTTGATGCTGCATGCGCTATTCAGTATTCCGTTGCAGGCAAGCGAGCGCTTTGTGCTGGCGGGCTTGGGCTCGCTGTTGTTCAACCTGCCGCCGGTGACTTACCTCGCGCTGGCAGGCACCGCGACTGAACCTCGCGCACTGGCCTTGGCCTGCCTGGCCGGTAGCCTGTTGATGCCACTGGCCTTGCTGCCGTCGATCTGGCGCCAAGGCTGGCGGCCATGGCGCTGGCAGTTGAGCATCACGCCGTTGCAGGAGCTGGGGCAACGCATCGGGCCACTGCTGCTGAGCAACGGTGCCAGCCAAGGTTTGGCGCTGATCGAGCGGCTGGTGGCCTCGCTGCTGGGGGAAGGCGCGGTAACGTGGGTCAACCTGGCGCGCAAGTTGATGAACCTGCCGCTGATTGCACTGATGAGCCTCAACCAGGTGCTGCTGGGCATGATGAGCCGCCGCCAGGGCGATGAGCGCCTGGCTTTGCTCAAGCGCGGCCTGGAGACCGCCAGCGTGTTGACCTTGCCGGCCGGCGTCGGCCTGGTCGCGGCGGCGCCCAGCCTGGTCGCCCTGCTGCTGCCCAAGCAGTCGGCGGATTCACCGTTGCCATTGCTGCTGGCCTGGTTCGCCGTACCGCTGGTGTTCGGCGCCTGGAACGCCCTGCTCGCGCGCTATGCCTACGCCGCCGGCGACACGCGACAGCCGCTGCGGTGCGAGTTGCTCGGTAGCCTGGTCAATGTGCTGTTGCTCGCGGCCTTGCCCTTTGTGTTTGGCCTGGCGGGCATTCCGCTGGCCGCATTGGCCGGGGTGATGTGCACGGCACTGTTGCTGATGCAGCGCCAGGCATTGCTCGCCGCCCTGCCCTGGGCGTGGCAGTGGCTGCTGAGTGCGTTGGTCATGGGCGCGGCCGCGCTGGGGCTGTTTTCAATTGAAGGCGTGTGGCTGCAACTGGGGCTGAGTACCCTGGCAGGCACCGTGGTGTTGCTGGGCATGGGGCTGTGGCTGAAGCCGTGGCGCAAGGCATGAATGATCGATCAGGAGTCGTTACGTGAAACAACGCTGGATTCAAATGGATATCGCCAAAGGCATCGGCATCCTGGTGATCGTGTATGGCCATAGTTGGTTTGTCGCCAACTCCCTGGACCTGCTCTATCCGATACTCGCCTCGTTTGTGTTGCCATTGTTCTTCTTCCTGTCCGGCGTGTTTTTCAAGCCCGAACAGCCGTTTGTGGAGATGGCGGTGCGCAAGGCCGATGGCCTGCTCAAGCCGTTTTTCTTCACCATGCTGACGTATGTGCTCGTACGCGATTTACTGCGCGGGCAGCCCCTGTTGCCGGATGTGGGCGGTGTGCTGTACGCCTCGGTGGACACGATCCCGTGGCAGGCGTTGTGGTTTTTACCGCACTTCTGGGTGGCGATTCTGTTCAGTTGGTTAATGCTGCGCCTGATCCAGCATCTGAAGTTGCCGTTGCTAGCGAGTTGCCTGCTGATGGTCGCGCAACTGTTGCTCGGCATCTGGGTACTGCCGTGGTTCTGGCAAGTACCGGTGACCATAGGCGGGCAAACCTGGACGATGCCTGGCCTGCCCTTCAGCCTCGAAGTCACCCTGATCAGCAGCACCTATTTTATCTACGGTTACCTGCTGCGCGACTGGCTGCGCAGGCATGAGGGCTCGCTGCTGACCCTGGTGATTTCCATCGCCCTGTTCGCCGCCGTGTTTGTTTACAGCCGCGACACCATGGACCTGGCGCAACGGCGCTATGATCACTGGTTGTGGACCAGTCTGCTGGCGGTGATCGGCGTGTATATGTGCTGGGCGCTGGCACGGGTGCTGATGGTATCGCCTCTATTGACCCGGATGATGACGTATATCGGCCAGTCAACGCTGATCGTGTTGATCTTTCACGGGGAAATCCAGCACAAGGCCGTGGACCTCATGGAGCGCCTGGGCCTGCATCCGTTCATGTCGGCCTGTCTGGGCCTGGTGATCGCGGTGGTGGTACCGCTGATGATTGGGGAAGTGATCAAGCGTGTGGCGGTCTTGCGGTTCTTCTACTTTCCGTTTCCGGTGCGCAAAGCCCCGAAAAGTTGAAAATACCACTCATACGATGTGGGAGCGGGTTTGCTCGCTCCCACACTTGTCATGCATGTTCAGTCATCAAGTTGTGACGCGGCGGGCTTACTGCCGGGCTTGGCCGATTTGGCGCCCTTGGCTGGAGGCGCTGCGGCAGGTTCCGGTTCAGCCGGTGCCGCAAGGTCTTTTTCGGCCTGGGGCATCTGGTCGATGGCGCTGAAGAATTCCTTCAAGTCGAGGGTATCCGGTGGCACGGTCTTCTCGATTTTTTTCTCGCCGTCCTTGCCGATCAGGATCACCTTGGTGCCGCTGCCGGCACCCAGCTTGAGGGCCCGGATCAACGCATTGGTTTCCGGCGGCGTGAGCTTCTTGTTGTCCTTGGCTTCCTTGGCAAACTTTTCCCCTTCGGCGCCGATGCTGCCGAACTTCACGGTGTAGAACACCATATTGCGTTCTTCGAAGGATTGTTTGGTGGCGGGCTCGCTCAGTTGTTTCTGGAGAGTCGCCAAGGTGGAGTTTCCGGAATCAAGCTCCACAACCACCAGCGGACGGGACTTGCCCATGTCTTGCTTGAGCGGGTTGATATCCTCAGCGGCCAACAGCGGCCCCGTTAAAGCCATCAAGGTAGCCAGGGTCAGCGACCGGATGAGCATGCGCACCTCCTTTGAGTTCCATGCAGGGTTCTTGAGTTTCATGTGTGCGACAGTCAAATTCAAGGATGATTCCTACACCGCTTTACGAAAGAGTAGGACAGGACGCCCACGACGCAAGGGCTTGGATGGGGTCAGGCGCCATTGTTTCTTCTGATTGCGGAAACATTATGAGACTTCCCACAGAGGCCAATGCCGGGCGAACACTGGTGCCACGATGGGGTCGGCATCCACTTGCGCCAGGCTCTGGGCGAAGCTTGGCGCCAAGGCGGTCAATACCTCACGCGCCTCATCCCAGTGCGACACCGCGGCCGCCATAATGCCCAGGGCGTTCGGCACATTGCCGGGGGCGAACAACTGTTCGGCAAATTGATCGGCGAACACCACCCAGGCTTGATGCAGATAGCGTCGCGTACCACTGACCAGTTGCGCCTGCAGCGCCTCATCCGCATTACCCAGCCAGCGCTGCGGATAATCGATGATGCCGATCGCCGAGTAGCAATTGGCGGTTATGTAGAGCAGGCCGCGCAGGATCTGCGCGCGGTTGCCGGCCAATAGATCCGACGCGGGAAACGCCAGGCCCAGGTAGATCAGGATGGCAGCGCTTTCGGTCAGCACCTGCCCATCGGGGGTGACCAGCGTGGGAATCTGCTTGAGTGGGTTGATACGGGCCAGGGCTTCTGTGCCCTCGCCCTCCTGCCAGGAGCTGGCCTCTACCCGGTGCCACGGCACCGCGCAACGTTGCAGGGCAATTTCGATCATGCATGAGCCGGAATCGTCGGTACCGTAGAGCGTATACATGGGCGTTCTCTCTGGTTTATCGCACTAGTCTGGCCTGCAAGTTCGCCTTCACCTGCGGCCACTCCGAATCGATGATGCTGAAGCGCACCGAGTTGCGCTTGCGCCCGTCCGGCATGATGCGTTCGTGACGCACGATGCCTTCCTGCACGGCGCCCAGACGCAGGATGGCTGCGCGAGAGTTTTGGTTGAGTTCGTCGGTGGTAAATTGCACGCGCACGCAGTCGAGCACATCGAAGGCGTAGCTGAGCAACAACAGCTTGGCCTCGGTATTGATTGCCGATTTCTGAGTGGATTGCGCCAGCCAGGTGTGGCCGATCTCCAGCTTGCGGTTGACCCGATCGATCTTCCAGAAGCGCGTACTGCCCACGACCTCGCCAGTGCTCTTGCGCACGATGGTGAAGGGCATGACCGTACCGGCATGACGCCCGGCCAAGGCGGTCGCCATGTACGCCTCGATGGTGTCCGGGCCGGGGACGTTGGTAACCTTGAGGTTCCATAACTCACCGTCGGCGGCGGCCTGGAGCAAGGCCGCTGTGTGTTCGAGCTGCAAGGGTTGGAGTTCGACGATAGTGCCGGTCAAGGTGATCTGGGTCATGGAGAGCTGCGCCGTCTGCGAGTGGTCGTCAGAGGGCAAGAGTGCAGGCTTGCGCGGCGCTTCGGCAAGTGTTTTAGAACAGGCCCATTTGCCCGCCGACCAGGGTGCCGAAATCGTCGTTGACGAACGGCAGGATCGCATCGGCCACCGGCTGCAATTGCCGTGTGACGTAATGGTCGTAGTCGATCGCCGCCTGCCGCACCTCCAGCGGTTCCGGGCCGTTGAGCGTGATCACATAGCTGATCCAGCCACCGCGTTGGTACTGCCGCGGGCGGCCCATGCGGTCGTTGTAGTCATCGGCCAGGCGTGCAGCGCGTACATGCGGTGGCACGTTGCGTTCGTAGTCATCCAATTGACGACGCAGGCGCTTGCGGTAGATCAGCAGTTCATCGAACTCACCGCTCAAGGTGCGCCGCACGTAGTCGCGCACGTAGTCCTGATGGGGCTGGCGATGGAAGATGCGCCGGTAGAGTTCCTGCTGGAACTGCCGCGCCAGGGGCGACCAGTCGCTGCGCACGGTTTCCAGGCCCTTGTAGACCATTTCCTCACTGCCGTCCTCGCGCACGACCAAGCCCGCGTAGCGCTTTTTGCTGCCCTCCTCAGCGCCGCGAATGGTCGGCATGAGGAAACGGCTGAAGTGCGTTTCGTATTGCAGTTCCAGGGCACTTTGCAGGCCGAATTCGCGGTGTAAATGCTCGCGCCACCAGTCGTTGACGTGCTGGACCAGCGCCTGGCCGATGCGGCCGGCATCGGCCTGGGAATGCGCCTTGCCCAGCCAGACAAAAGTGGAATCCGTGTCACCGTAAATCACCTCGTAACCCTGGGCTTCGACCAGCTTGCGCGTCTGGCGCATGATCTGGTGCCCACGCATCGTGATCGACGAAGCCAGCCGCGTATCGAAGAACCGGCAGCCGCTGGAACCGAGCACTCCGTAGAAGGCGTTCATGATGATTTTCAGGGCCTGGGACAACGGAGCGTTGTGTTCACGCTTGGCCACTTCACGGCCTTCGGAAACACGAGCGACGATGGACGGCAGGCAATGGCGGGTGCGAGAGAACCGCGCACCGCGAAAGCCTTCCACTGACGCACTGTCTTCGGGGTGCTTGAGGCCTTCGATCAAGCCTACCGGATCGATCAGGAAGCTGCGGATGATCGACGGATAGAGGCTTTTGTAATCCAGCACCAATACCGACTCGTACAGGCCGGGACGCGAGTCCATGACAAACCCGCCGGGGCTGGCCTGGGGTGGTTTGTCGCCCAGGTTCGGCGCGACAAAGCCCTGGCGGTGCATCAGCGGCATGTACAAATGGGTGAAGGCGGCGACGGAGCCGCCGCTACGGTCGGCCGGCAACCCAGTGACGCTGGCCCGCTCCAGCAGGAACTTGAGCAAGTCGGTCTTGGCGAAAATCCGCGTGACCAATTCGCAGTCCTTGAGGTTATAGCGTGCCAAGGCGGGCTTGTCCTCGGCAAACATGCGGTTGATTTCGTCCATGCGCTGATAGGGTGTGGAGATGTCCTTGCCTTCGCCGAGCAGGGTTTGCGCGACGTTTTCCAGGCTGAAGGACTCGAAACTCCAAGTGGCCGAACGCAGTGCCTCGATGCCGTCGATGATCAACCGCCCCGCTGCCGCCGCAAAGTAGTGATTGCGGCTGCCGTGTTCGCGCCACGTCATGGTTTCACCGCCGCGCCCCAGCAACAACGGTACATTGAGACGCTGGGCGTGCTCATGCAGCACGCGCAGGTCGAACTGCACCAGGTTCCAGCCGATGATCGCATCGGGGTCATGGGTGGCAAGCCACAGGTTGAGGCGTTCGAGCAGTTGGGCGCGGGTCTCGCAGTAGTCGAGCTTGAAATCTACCGCAGCGGTTTTGTTGGGTGGGCCGAGCATGTACACCTGACGCTCGCCGCAGCCTTCCAGAGCAATGGAATAGAGATCGCCCTGGGCGGTGGTCTCGATGTCGAGGGACACCAGCTTGAGCGGCGGGCGGTAGTCGGGCGCGGGTTTCATCTGCGCATCGCCCAACACGCCCGTTGCCTCAGGTGTGCCACCGAACCACACGGGCGCGGTGATGAAGCGCTCCATCATGTAGCGCTCCGGTGGGCGTACATCGCCTTCGTAGACATCGACACCGGCGGCACGCAGGCGCTTTTCCAAGTCCATCAATTGGCGATGCTGGCGAGTGTAGAGGCCCAGCACCGGACGATGATGAAAGTCGCACAACTGCAACGGGCGCAATTCGATATCACGCTCGCCCTTGAGCAGCCAATCCAGCGGCTTGCGATGGACCTGAGGAATGAACATCACCGAGGTCTGCACGGGCAACCGAATACACCGCGGGCCATGGTCCGTGGCCAGCCAGAAACTGACCTCCGTGCCTGCCGGAGTGTCGCGCCAATGCCGGGTCAGGACAAAACCCTGCTGTAAATCCAACGTACCGCACCTCAGGAATCGCTTTCAGAGCGTGATTCTACTCGGCATTCGTCTCTACACGGCACGTTTACGTGCGATTCAGGCATCGCCGGCGGCAGCCCGCCGCAACCCGTGCGGTTCACGCCCGATGGGCTTGGCCCAGATAAGTCTCTATGTTGTTCATTTGCTCGTCCCAGCCACGGGAGTTCATCTTGAAGGCTTTTTGGCGGCGGGCGGCAGGGATAGCATCAAACCCGGACTCGACAACCCGCAGCAGAATGCCCGGCGCACGGTCCTCTAGGGTGAACTCCACCAGTGTCGGGGACTCCTTGTCGTAGTCGATGTCCTGCTCGACCGCGTAAGGATGCCACCAGAAGGAAAACAGGGTTTGCGGCAGGATGCGTTCGATCCTGGCCTTCCACATCACATGTTCGTAACCAGGGTAAGTAATCGGGGCTTCGATGGTTTCACCCGCGGCGAAGCTCTTGCCTTTGAGGGCGATGCCGAACCAACTGCCAAACTTTTCGGCGTCGGTCAGGGCCTCCCAGATCTGTTTGCGTGAAGCGTTGAGCAGGACTTTCCGTTCGATGCGATCTAATACAAGCATAAGTCACCTCCTCCATTGACAGTAGGCGACATCGATCAATGCGCAACCTTGAGTTATGCGCGATGATAGTGCCCCTACCCTCGACACGGCCGCTGTACTTTATGACTGACCCGTTGAACGGAAGTTGCTTCTGCAAAGCTGTGCGCTATCAGGTGGACAGCCTCGACATGCCTATCAGCCATTGCCACTGTGACAGTTGCCGCAAAACCCATGCAGCTGCGTTCGTCGCCACTGCCGGGGTGATGCGTGAGCACTTTCGCTGGATACAGGGTCAGGAGCTGCTGTCGACGTTTGAATCGTCGCCGGGCAAGCTGAGACATTTCTGCTCGCGTTGCGGATCACATCTGATGGCGGAACGCGGGCATCAGCCCCATGTGATCGTGCGAGTGGCGACGCTGGATGATGACCCAGGCGTCAGGCCCACTTCGCATATCTGGACGAGCCACGATGTGCCGTGGCTGGCTCATGAGGGTTTGGAGTGCGTGGCGCGACCAGCCTGATCCTGTCCTGTCCTGGCCCGGCTTAGACGTGCGGGTCGCCCGGGGCTTTGGCCGGCGCGGCATATTGGGGTTTCAAGTGCCCCTCTTGATCGAGTAGCCAGGCGTCCATGATCTGACGTACCACGGGGCCGGCGACTCGGCCACCGGCCTCACCGTTCTCGATCATGACCGAAATGACGATCTCCGGATGTTCCGCCGGGGCAAACCCGACGAACAAGGCGTTGTCGCGATGGCGCTCCAGGGTTTTGTTACGGTCGTAACGTTCGCCTTGTTTGATCGCGACCACCTGCGCCGTACCACTCTTGCCGGCGATGCGGTATTGCGCACCTTGCGCCGCGGCCCGTGCGATACCTCGCGGGTCGTGCATCACAAGCTGCATGCCGTGGTTGACCTGTTCCCAATCACGCGGGTCCTTGAGGACTACGTTGGGCATCGGATGTTCATCCACTGGCGGCACACCGTTGATGGTCTTGGCCAGATGCGGCCGGTTCCACACACCTTTGTTGGCGATCAACGCGGTGGCTTGGGCCAATTGCAGTGGCGTGACTTGCATATAACCCTGGCCGATACCCAGGATCACGGTTTCCCCCGGGAACCAGGGTTGGCGACGTGTGGCGCGCTTCCAGGCTTGAGACGGCATCAGGCCAGCAGACTCCTCGAACATATCCAGGGAGACTTTCTGACCAAGACCGAATTCCGCCAGGTAGTCATGCAACCGATCAATCCCGAGTTTGTGGGCCAGGTCGTAAAAATAGGTGTCGTTGGAACGCATGATTGCTGCGTCCATATCCACCCAGCCGTCGCCACTGTGATTCCAGTTTCGGTATTTGTGGTCAAAGTCGGGCAACTGATAGTAACCAGGGTCGAACACTCGGGTTTGAGCGGTGACGACACCACTGTCGAGACCGGCGATGGCCACTTCCGGCTTGATGGTCGAGCCGGGCGCGTAAAGACCGCGCAACACGCGGTTGAACAGCGGACGGTCGATGGAATCGTGCAGCGCGGCGTATTCCTTGAAGCTGATACCGGTGACGAACAGGTTCGGGTCGAAGCTCGGCTTGCTGACCATGGCGAGCACCTCACCCGTACGTGGATCAAGTGCCACCACCGAGCCACGACGGTCGCCCAGGGCCTCTTCGGCGGCCTCCTGGAGTTTGACGTCGAGACTCAGCACGATGTTTTTGCCGGGGATCGGGTCGGTGTGCTTGAGAACGCGTAATACGCGGCCCTGGGCGTTAGTCTCGACCTCCTCATAGCCGACATGGCCATGCAGCTCAGACTCATAGAACCGCTCGATGCCGGTCTTGCCGATGGACTGGGTACCGCGGTATTCCACAGAATCGAGGGACTTGGATTCTTTTTCGTTGATGCGACCGACGTAGCCGATCGAATGAGCGAAATGCGGGCCCAACGGATAGTGCCGCACGAACTGCGGCTCAACGTCCACGCCTGGCAGACGAAATTCGTTGACGGCCAAAACGGCAATCTGTTCTTCAGTCAGTTCATAAAATAGCGTGACGGGCACAAACGGATGGCGCGCTTGTTTCAGCGCCTTGTCGAACACTGCACGATCTTCGGCGGGTAGGTGCAGCAGATTGATAATGGCATCCAACTCGCCCTTGAGGTCGGTAGTACGCTCACGGGTGATCGTCAGGTTGTAGCTGGGGCGGTTATCAGCCAGCACGACGCCGTTGCGGTCATAGATCAAACCGCGGGTCGGCGTGATTGGCAGTACGTGGACCCGGTTGTTTTCTGAAATCGTGGAGTGGTAGTCGTATTGCACCACTTGCAGAAAATACAGGCGGCCCACCAGAGCACAGGTGATACCAATCACCAGCAGCGCGCAGGCGAACAGACGCTTGTTGACCAAACGGTTTTCTTTTTCGTGATCTTTGATCGGTATCGCTTCAGGCATTTCTACAGCATCTCGTTGAAGAGGGTCGACGCCGCATCCTGCGGATAAAGATCAATCCTTGTGAAAATGTGCTGCACCATACCAAAAATGCAGAAACACTTTGCATCGATTTCCCCAACGGCATGTGTTTTGTCAGGTGAACACGGACTTTGGCTCTCGAAAGGCTTCAAGCCATAGGTGGCCATGTTTGCGACCGATGCCCGATAGGTTAGGCGCGCGGGGCTCGTGGGATGAGTAATTGTGCTGACACACGCGGCTCAAGACAATTAGCTTGAACCCACTGGGCGCCGCGCCGCAGCCAGCTTGCCACTTTTCGATCGCCCAAAACAAAACCCCATCTGCTTTCGCAAATGGGGTTTCGGAATTTAATCTTGACGATGACCTACTCTCACATGGGGAAACCCCACACTACCATCGGCGATGCATCGTTTCACTGC
>NZ_JAEKGB010000017.1:0-86214 GCF_016918385.1 Pseudomonas sp. ICBG1301 | reverse complement strand
TCGGGAGCAAGCCCCCTCCCACAAATTGTGAGCAGGCAAGCCAACCCTCATTCCACTTGTGCCGCATGAGTAACCTGCATTATCAAGCGCTGGCGCCCTGCACACCGCATAACCCTGTGGGAGGGGGCTTGCTCCCATTAGCGGGGCATCAGTCACAAATAAGCTGACTGACAGGTCGCCATCGGGAGCATGCCCCCTCCCACAAATTGTGTGCAGGCAAGCCAACCCTCATTCCACTTGTGCCGCATGAGTAACCTGCATTATCAAGCGCTGGCGCCCTGCACACCGCATAACCCTGTGGGAGGGGGCTTGCTCCCATTAGCGGGGCATCAGCCACAAATAAGCTGACTGACACGCCGCCGTCGGGAGCAAGCCCCCTCCCACAAATTGTGAGCAGGCAAGCCAACCCTCATTCCACTTGTGCCGCATGAGTAACCTGCATTATCAAGCGCTGGCGCCCTGCACACCGCATAACCCTGTGGGAGGGGGCTTGCTCCCGATAGCGGGGCACCAGTCACAAATAAGCTGACTGACACGCCGCTATCGGGAGCAAGCACCACAAGTCTGGACGTTCTGTTATAAACACCCCCCTCAAATCACGGACGACGACCATGCAGATACGCGAGATGACTCACGATGACTTACCCGGCGCCAACGCCCTGTGCCTGGAGGCGTTCATGCTCGCGGTTGCGCCCTCGCTGTCGGCGCAGGGCGTGGAAACCTTCGTCAAGGTGGCCGCACAGCAGGCGTTTGCCGAACGAATGGTGGGTGACAACCTGATGCTGGTTTGTGTCGCAGAGGGACGCTTGACGGGGCTGATCGAGCTCAAGGAAGGGCGACATGTGACGATGCTGTTCGTTACACCGGGCTCGCAGCGCCGTGGCGTTGGCAGGCGCCTCGTGAACGCGGCGCTGGAGCAGGCCCGGACCAATGTGGTGACGGTGAGGGCGTCGTTGTCCTCAGTGGCCGCTTATGAACGTTACGGTTTTACGTTGGCGGGGGACGTAGGCGAGTTTGCCGGGCTGGTCTATCAGCCGATGGAAAAGCAGCTGACTGCTTGAGAGCCTGCTTTCAGTACCAGTAGCTGCCGCTCACGACCCAAAAAGGGACGGATTTATTTTCCGCCTCAGCGTTGCGAAGCCTTGGCTCGACGACGCCAATGCCGCACTACCGCCGTGAGGGCGACGAGTGCCAACACCCCGAGAAAGATCGGCAGGCGATACGGTTTCAGATCACCCAGCAAATGCTGTAACGCCTCGCCGGCCCAATATCCGGCGCCAACGAACAGGGTTGCCCAGATCGCCGCACTCAGCACATTGATCAGCGCGAAGCGCCAGGGGGCCAGACCGCTTGCGCCTATCACCATGGGGCCTACTAGGCGCATTCCGTAGAGAAAGCGTACGGCGAATACAGACGTCATGGGGTGGCGGTGGATCAGGCCCTCGACCCGTTCGATTGCAGAGCGATGTCGCTTGAGTTTCGGCAGCAAGCGCTCACCGGAATAACGCCCGGTCCAGAACAGCAACTGATCACCCAATAGGCCGCCCAGCGTGGCCCAACCGATCACATGCAGCGTTTGCAAGGTGCCCTGATGGGCAGCCATTCCACCGAGGATCAGAACGGTTTCGCCTTCCAGCAGGCAGCCGATAAAAATGACCCAGTAGCCGTAGACGGCTATCAGCGCATTGAGGTCTAGATGTTCGAGCATGCGATCTCTCTTGCGGAATGCGAGCACGTCCGGTTGTTCATGAATATCCAGCTACGTTAGTTCGGTGGCAATCACAGCAAGTTCCGTTACCTGCAGTTGAAACGATTTCTGCATCGCGCGCGCCCCAGGGATCTGGCTGGTGGTGCGCGCCGACGCCAGTCCCCGCTCCTGAGTAGGTTCGTATGAGGTTCGATGAGACTTCAGATTTGCGACAAACCACCGTCGACCATCAACTCCACGCCGTTCACGTATCTGGCGTCGTCGGAGGCCAAAAACAGTGCCGCACTGGCGATTTCTTCAGGTTGCGCCATGTAGCCCAATGGTGTGATTTGTTCGACGTACTGGCGCAGTGCAGCGATGTCGATGTCGCTCATTTTCAGTCCGTTGTCCATCAGCGGTGTACGGGTAAAGCCGGGGCTCAACACATTCGCACGGATTTTGCGGTGCTTGAGTTCATTGGCCCATGTGCGTGCAAACGATCGCACCGCGGCCTTGGAAGCGTTGTACAGGCTCAGCCCTTCCATGCCGTTGCTGGAACAGATCGAAGCGGTCAAGACGATGGACGAAGCGTCTTTCATTAACGGAAGAAGCGTTTGAACACTGAAAAAAACGCCTTTGACGTTCACGTCGAACAGTGCGTAGTAAGCGGCCTCACTGGTCTCTCCGAGCGGATTTTTCTCACAGATCCCGGCATTTGCGAACACGGCGTCCAGCCGGTCATCCCGTGTTTCAATTGTCGTCTTGAGTGCATCCAGATCCGGCTGGCGCGAGACGTCGGAAACCACCGCGACAGCTTTGTCGCCGAGTCTGGCAACCGCCGCCTCCAGCGTGTCCGCTGTCCGTCCAGTGATGTAAACGCGCTTGGCGCCCTCGGCGATCAAGGCTTGCGCAATGGAAAATCCGATCCCCGTGGACCCGCCGGTCACGACGGCAACCTGCTCTCTGAATTTACCTGACATGTCTGACTCCTGCGTCATTGATAACGAAGTCGCGTGAAACGACCTTGTCTATGGTGAGGCTCGTCGCAGCAAAGCGGCACTGACACGAATGAACAATGGCCGTGCAGTTTTGTAAGGCGAAAGCCCCAGAGCGATCGCCTAAATTGGCATCCATCGGCTCGGCGCGAGCGGGCGAGAAACCTGCGCGCACCCAGCCCGGCGTTTTACTCATCGTCAAACCTGAGTTTCCACACAGGATGCCTGTCATGTCCCCAATCGAAATCCAAGTGCCCGAGCCGCGGCGCTGGTTGATGTTCGCCATCTTGCTCGTCGGTGCGTTTTTGCCGCCGCTGGATTTTTTTATCGTTAACGTCGCGCTGCCCTCGATACAGGAGGACCTGGGTACAGGGTCTTCCGCCGAGCAACTGGTGATCTCTTCCTATGCAACGCTCTATGCCGTGACGCTGATTACCGGCGGGCGGCTCGGCGACTTGTACGGTCGCGGGCGGATGTTCTTCCTCGGCCTGCTGGGCTTCGCCGCCGCGTCGCTGATGTGCGGCCTGGCGGCTTCGCCCTGGATCCTGATCCTTGGGCGAGCCTTGCAGGGCGTGACCGCTGCCGTGATGGCGCCTCAGGCGCTCGCATCGGTGCAGGCGATTTTCCCGGCGTCACAAAGAGCCTTGGCATTGAGTCTGTATGGGGCCGTGTTCGGTCTGGCGTCGGTCATCGGTCAGGCGCTGGGCGGCGTCTTGATGGCGGTCGACCTGTGGGGCATGGGGTGGCGTGCGATATTCCTGGTCAACCTGCCGATCGCGTTGCTGGTCATTGCATTCGGCATGCCGGTGCTCAAAGAAACCCGAGCGCTGCACGCGAGCAAGCTGGACCTGGTAGGCACGGCGTTGTCGATGCTGACCCTGACCGCCCTGGTCGTGCCCTTGATTGAAGGCCGCGAAGCGGGATGGCCGTTGTGGGCCTGGCTGTCGCTCGTCGCTTGCGCAGTGCTGGCGGTGTTGTTCTGGCGATACGAGACCCGCTTGCACCTCGCTGGCGGGAACCCCATCCTCGCCCCCGCCGCACTCAAGGCGCCGGGGTTGGGCCGCGCCTTACTGGTCGCGCTGTGCTTCTACTCAATCGGTGTATTTTTCCTGATGTTTTCGATGTACCTGCAAGGCGCATTGCAGATGAGCGCACTGCATGCCGGCCTGATTTTCCTGCCGTTCGGCGCAGGCTTCCTGATCGGCCCCCTGTCGGTGCCGCTACTCAGGCGCGTACTCGGGGGCTACGTGAACCCCGTCGGCATGGGCCTGGAAGTATTCGGACTGCTATGGCTGGGCTGGCTCATCTCAGTGACACCGAGCACCCTCGCCCCGCCCTTCACGTCCCTGGCGGCCATCCTGTTCTTGATCGGCCTCGGCCAAGGGCTGGCCCTGCCGACGTTGATGCGCATGGTCACCGGCCGGGTCGCGCCGGCGTATGCCGGGATGATTGCCGGCATCACCAGTGCCACGTTGCAAATCAGTACATCGCTAAGCGTCGCCCTGATCGGCGGCATTTTTTATACCTTGCTGGGGGAACCGGCAACGGCGGCCAGCATCACCCACGCCTTCACGGTCTCGGTGCTGTGCATCGCCGCCTGCCTGGCCGTGGGGGCTGCGCTGAGCCTGACGTTGGCACGCCAGCCAGCGCAGGGCCCGCAGGCGTCGGCTGTTGGTTCGAGCTGAGACGCTTCGGCGCTAGCCCGCGCCGATCATGCTGGACGCCAGGTCGGCCAGCGCGCGCAGCCGGTCCATCTGGCGCATGTCCTGGTGATACCCCATCCAGATGTCCCGCCCTGGCGGTGGCTGGTCTTCGTCCAGCAGGCGCAGCCCCGGCACCGAATCGCCGAGCACGCGGGGCAATACGGCAACGCCAAGCCCGCTGGCGCACATCTGCGCCTGAACCGTGCGGCTGCTACTGGTGAACACGGTGTGAGCCAGCGGATAGCGTTGCTGCAGCCATTGCACGTCCGGGTAATGGGCCTGGGCGACGTTCATAAGGATCAGGCCCAGGCCCTCGCCGTCCGGATGCGGCGCCGGGGCCTGCAAGGCGGCGTAGAGCCCGTACGGCAAGGTTGTCAGCTTGCGATGGACGATGTCGGGTTCGGTGAAGGGCACGATCCGGAAAGCAATGTCGGCATCCCGGCGGGCAAGGTCGAACAGCCGATGCCCGGCGATCACTTCGGGAACGATCAACGGATACCGCTGCACCAGTTCGCTCAGGACCGGCGACAACACATGGCAGGCAAACCAGTCGGCGGAGGATATGCGCAACAGACCTTCCGGTTGATCGCCCTGCCCCGCCAGCCGACGCTCGATCGCCAGGGCGCTGTGCTCCATGTCCTGGGCCAGACTGAGAATCTTCTCGCCACTGTCCGTCAGCACCAGCCCTTGGGCCGTGCGCAGGAAAAGCGCTTGCCCACAGGTTTGCTCAAGCACCTGCAAGCGCCGCCCGACCGTCGGGTGACTGACCCCCAACTGCCTGGCGGCGCCACCCAGCGAGCCGCTGCGGGCAATCGCCAGGAAGATCCGCAGGTCACTCCAGTCCATGTCTCACCCCCACACCAAAATGAACGGTGAGGTTGCAACAATGGCTATCTCGCGGCAATCCCCCGAGCCTCAAACCTTGAAGCCATTAACCGCAGCAGGGGCTTGAACACGAACCTCGGTTTTTTCAATTTTATGCAGAGGGCCTGCGCTAACGCTCCAGAGCAATGGCATCAGCTCCAGCAGCAATGCGCATCGGTGAGGTGGGGTCGTTCGCTGCACGCCATATCGCTTCGGTGACGTCTTGGGCCTCAGTGACGACAGTGGATTGCGACCACTCGGTAAACACCCGCTGCGCCAGATCGGAGTACGCCTCTGGGATGCTCCCTTGCATTCGTGGTTGCGCATTTTTACCGAAGTCTGTCGTGGGAGCCCGCCCCGGCAGCACCAGGCTCATCCGAACATTGAACGGTTCAAGCTCCAGCGCCAGAGACTCGGTGAAGGCATTCACCGCAGCCTTGCTGGCGGTATACACGCTTAGCAGGGGTAACGACTTCATCGTGACGCTTGAGGTGACATTGACCACAACCCCGGACTTACGTTGCCGAAACTGCGGTAGCACCGCTTGAGTCATCGCCATGGTGCCAAAGGTGTTGGTTTCAAAAATGCCACGAATCGCTTGCATCGAGATGCCTTCAAGGGCCCCGAGCAAACCGATACCGGCATTGTTGACCAGCACATCGATGGGGCCGGCAGCCTCTACAACCTGTTGAATGCTGTCGGGGTCTGTGACGTCCAGGGGCAGCACGCGCAAATGCTCGGAGGCCTCCAAGAGTTTTTCGTTCGGGTTGCGCATCGTCGCAATGACCTTCCAGTCACGCTCGAGAAAATATTGCGCGGTGGCCAGACCAAAGCCGGAGGAGCAGCCGGTAATCAGCACAGTCTTCATGGAGGTTTCCATTCGTTGATTGACAGGACTGCAACGATAGGCTGTCGTGGTCGGACTTAATATCATCGCCAGTCCGCGAATCTTTCGCAGGAGTCCGAGATGTTCGACCCGCTCACCGAAGTCGTCACCCTGCTGCAACCCGGTGCCTCGCTATCCAAGGTCGTCACCGGTGCCGGCGCTTGGCGCGTTCGACGCTCGGTGTACGGGCAACCCTTTTACTGCGCGATTCTCGAAGGGGGTTGCAGGCTTTCAGTGGCCGGGAATCCGGCCCTGAGTTTGCAAGCCGGCGACTTTGTGCTGATCCCGGCCGCCTACGATTTCACGATGATGAGTGTCGAGCCGCTGGCCGCCGAAGACGCCGATACCGTGCCTGTAGAGTTACGGCCGCGGCACATCCTGGTGGGTACACCCGATATTGCGGCCGACGTTCAATTACTGGTAGGCCACTGCACCTTCGGCTCGCCCGACGCTGAGTTACTGATAACCCTGCTGCCCCAACTGATCCACGTTCGCGGCGAACGCCGACTGACCGTGCTGGTGGAACTGCTCACCGAGGAAGCGCGTGGGCAGCGCCCGGGGCGGGATGTCATCCTGGCACACCTGCTTGAAGTGCTGTTCATCGAAGCCCTGCGCTCTACCACCACCGAAACCGCACCCGCCGGCCTGTTGCGCGGGCTCGCGGACGAACGTCTGGCGGTGGCAATACGCAGAATTCATGAGCGCCCGAACCAGCCATGGACAGTGGTGCAACTGGCCCGAGAAGCGGCCCTCTCCCGCTCCACCTTCTTCGAGCGCTTCAAACAAGCGATGGGCATGGCCCCCATGACCTATCTGCTGACGTGGCGAATGGCCCTGGCCAAAAACCTGCTGCGTACACGAGACGACAGCATTGCCGAAATCGCGCAACGGGTCGGCTACAGCTCCGTGAGCGCCTTCAGTGTTGCCTTTACACGCTATACGGGCATTACGCCTGGACGCTATTGGCAAGCAGTCATCGCTGAATGATCCCCGGAAACAATAGTGGCCTGGCAGCTGTTTCTCGTCACGCTAAGGACAAGGGGGATCGGCTTACGCAATTTCGGACTTTCACAAAAATTTTGCTCAACTACGCTGTGTTCATCTGAATCCGTTTTTCCCATGGATGGCCTCAATATGCACCTTGATAGGCCGATAGGATTGGTATCACTCAAGAGGCGGTTTCCCATGTTCAACAACAAGTTCAAGAAGCAGCTTGAAGCGCAGGCAAGCGAGCTGTCGGAGCTGCGCCAACTGCGCGATGGTTTGAACCGTGAAATGCTGAGGCTAAGTATCGATTCCACCTTCAAAATTACGGCCTGCAACGAAAATTTTGCCAATGCGCTGGGCTATACCCCGGACCGGCTGACAGGCCGCCCCATGGCCGAGATAGTGCCGCAGTACGTTTCCAAGCTGCCATGCTTTCATAACTTTCGCGCGGCAGTGGCCGCAGGCAAGTCCATCACCGACGAGTACCGGTACCTGCATGCGGATGGCTCGTTAGTGTGGATTCATGCCCATTGGCAGCCCATCACGGATGAGAGCGGCCAGTTGAGCCACATCACGTGCTACGCCACGAACATTACCTCCCGCGTAGAAAAAGCCTCGGAAAACGCCTCTTTCATTGAGGCATTGCTTCGCTCGACGGCAGTGATCGAGTTCGATCTTTCCGGGCATGTGCTCACGGCCAATGACAGGTTTCTACAGGCGATGGGCTACAGCCTGGCACAAGCAAAAGGCAGCCATCACCGTATTTTCTGTAAACCAGAGGAAACTTCGTCCCAGGCCTACAAGGATTTCTGGTCAACGTTGAACCGGGGTGAATTTGTGGCCGGCCGGTTTGAACGTTTAGACAGTCACGGCCAAACCGTATGGTTGGAAGCCACCTACAACCCGGTTTACGACACCGAAGGCAACCTTTGCAAAGTGGTGAAATTTGCCACGGTGGTGACCGATCAGGTCGCCCGTGAAGAGGAAGTCAGCGGAGCGGCCCAGACCGCATTTGAAATATCTCAGCAAACGGATGTCAGCGCTCAACGCGGCGCAGTCGTGGTCAACGACACGATGCACACCATGCGTAAAATCGCCGTTGATATGCAGGCTGCGTCCGGGGGAGTCGAAGCGCTTGGCAAACAGTCACTGTTGATCAGCTCGATTATCCAGACGATCAGCAGCATCGCCCAGCAAACCAATCTTCTGGCTTTGAATGCTGCGATTGAAGCGGCTCGCGCAGGTGAACAAGGACGAGGTTTTGCGGTGGTGGCGGATGAAGTTCGCCAACTGGCTGGACGCACCAGCACGGCCACCGAAGAAATCGCCTCGGTCGTCTTGCAAAACCAGAAGCTGGTGGATGAGACCGTCGCTGAGATGGCAAACAGCAAGAACCAGGCTGAGCAAGGTCTTGAACTGGCCACACAGGCAGGCCAGGTGATTGTTGAAATTCAGGACGGCGCCAAGCAAGTGGTCGATGCGGTGGGCCGGTTTGCGACGCAGTTGGCTTAGCGAGCGACGGGGTCGGAAGTCGACCTCGCTGACGCGACGCTTGCCGTCTGCGCGGGGTTGCGCGACGTCATCAAGCCGATAAAAGAAATCGCCAGGGCCAAGCCAATGGTGGTGGTGACTTCGGTACGGTGCTCCGGGGTGAACATCATCACCGCCAGCGCTGCGCAGATGAACACAATGACCAGCCACGTCAGCCATGGAAACAGCCACATGCGGAAAGTCAGCTCGACATTGCGCTGACGTAACAGACGGCGCATGCGCAACTGCGAGACCGCAATCGCCAGGTACACCAGCAAGGCAATCGCACCGGAACTGGCCAGCAGGAACTCGAACAGTCCGGCAGGCATGAAGTAGCTCCACACGGTGATCGACGCACCGAGCACGGTGCTGGCAATCACCGCTGCACGCGGCACGCCTGCCGCAGAAGTCGCCTTCAGGACTTTGGGCGCATCGCCACGACGCCCCAGCGAATACAACATGCGCGAGGCGATGTAGATCGAGGAGTTCATGCAACTGGCCACGGCAATCAGCACGACGACATCGACCATGAACTTGGCATGGGGGATGTTCATGATTTCCAGGGCGCGCTGATAAGAACCTACCGAGGCCAGCAGCGGGTCATTCCAGGGCACTACGGAGATGACCACGAAGATCGAGAGCAGGTAAAACACGCCGATACGCCAGATCACCGAGCGCGTGGCCTTGGCGATATTCTGCGCCGGGTTATTCGATTCGGCTGCCGCGATGGTCACCGCTTCAGTGCCGATAAAGCTGAACATGATGGTGATGAAAGCGCCGACCACCGCCGACAGGCCGTTGGGCGCAAACCCGCCGTGCTCGGCCATCAGGCCGCTCAGCCCACTGACCTCGTGATCGGGCACCCAGCCCATCAACACCGCAAAGCCGACACCGATGAACCCGATGATCGCCACCACCTTGGCCATAGCGAACCAGAACTCGAACTCACCATACTTGGACACGCTGAACAGGTTAGTCACCACCAGCGCAATGATCGATCCCAACGCGAACAGCCAGGCATCGACCTGCGCAAACCATTGGTTCAACACATACCCGGCCGCCAACGCTTCGATAGGAATCACAAGGACCCAGAACCACCAGTAAAGCCAGCCAATGGTGAAACCGGCCCAGCGCCCGATGGATTGGTCGGCATAGGTGGAGAACGAGCCGGTGTCCGGATTGGCCACCGCCATTTCGCCGAGCATGCGCATGACCAGCACCACGAGCAGCCCCGAGAAGAGATAAGCCAGCAGCACCGCCGGGCCCGCCGCCGCAATGGCATGGCCGGAGCCCACGAACAACCCGGCGCCGATGATTCCGGCGATGGACAACATGGTGACATGACGAGGCTTGAAGCCCTGCGCCAATTGGCTACTCGAATCCATTGAGTTCGGGCTGATCATTGGTTTTTTTATTCTCTGCTGATCGACATTTGGCGGATGGAGTCAGTTAACGATGACTATCGCTGCCTGATGAGCTTCCCGGAAGAGGCCCGTGCAAGCGCCGCAGTTTTTATCGGACCCATTGTCATGATGTGGTCGGTTTGGTGGAAAGACACTTCACAGTACTTGGCCCTTGCGCTGACTGAGTAGCCTAATTGCGTCGTGGTCATGTCTGATATCGACACGTCAGGGGGGGGTTGTTAAAGGTTGGAACCAGTGGGTCACAAGGGGCTGGCGAGAATTATCTTGTGTTGTTGAGTGCTCTTTTAACGAGGGGGATTGCTGAGAGTGTGGTGTTTACGGATTTCGACCTTCTGATGGTTGGGAGGAAATGGTTAAAAACGGATGCTAATGAACGGCTACTTTCGGCCAGAAGCGGACTGTCGTCGAGATTTAACGCTGACTCGGCGCAGCACCTTTTTCCTTCAAACGCTGTGATATACGGAAGAACATCGCCTCCATGAGAGACTTGCTTGCAAGGTTCAACTCGTGGTCAATTTCTTGAAGGTCTCTAATGGTGTGGCCTTTTGTTATTGTCGCCGCGAACTCGTTCGCTAGATTTATGACTATCTCACTTTTTTCGCCTTCAGGGATCGCTGACTCTGTTGCCGCTACAACGTTGGTAGTGAAAGCTAAGTATTGATCCGAGTGAATGGCAAACATTGTTTGATTGTCGTCGCCTTTCTTAGCCCATACGTCATGCTGCACTCGATTACGTCGTAACCGTACCAAATCGAGTTGGTTCAGAGCTTTTGTGACGGACTCAAGCTCTGCTCCTGTCAGGTATTCCGCAGCGAGCTTCCTTGCTCCATCTGCCGCTCTCGCTGCGCTTCTGTATTTTTTGAGCTGATTCGCGGCCTCTTCCGGAGTTTTATCTAGTAGGACTGCGAATAGGCAATTCAAATTAACCTCTGCCTGTGCCCATGATGCGGCGATTATGCCTATTTTCTCAGCAAACTCAGAATTCTCTCGAACGAGATGCGGTCCAATTTCTAGGACAGGGCCTCCCGTCTGATCAAAGATTTGGATTCCGTGCTTCTCTTGCGTCATGAATATTCCGTCCGTCGGTTCAAAAAAGGAAACTACTTATTCTGCCTAACAAGATACGGAGCTAAAGTCAAATATTGCCTGTAGCGAGATCTTCAATAAAGTGTAGTTGATTGTCTGCTCTTGGCCGACTCCTGACCGCTGTGCCAGCAAAGCTGTAGAGTGCGGTCTACCAGCAGTATCAATACATGATCTGTCCCTGACTGTTTCAGCAGCACGGGGGGGTGCAATCCGTCCGAGCTGATCATAGATGTGGAGTTCTGAATCAAAGAATTTCGGTGATGCCCGGCTTACGCCGGGCTTATGAAGCAATCACGCCTCGGCGGGTTTAGCACGATATTTGTTGACGTTATCTACTAGTAGTTGAATAGATGCAACATCCGTCTTGATTTCTTCCAATCCCGCTACTGGCATGTCTTTATTCATGGCCTGAAGATGCGCCTCTGTCATTCTATGGCCCTTTTTCCACAAAATTACAATATCATCAGCGTCTTGCTTTCGAAGCCCCGTAATCTTATGCAAATTCCCGACACCAACCATGTCACTAAACCTAGTAACAACTCCATTTAATACGACATCCTCTACGACCTTTTCTACCGTTGCACGTATGTCGCTATAAAGAATTCGCACATCTCGCACTAATTCTTCGCCTGGATAAACGGGCCATGGCTCCATTTTTTTTACTTTAGCTTCAAGCTGGCGAATCCGTTCTTTATATCCAGTTTTATCCCACGGTAACCCCTGCTTGACTACTCCAGCAGCATCTCCCACCCATTCTAGATGGTGAACAAGGTAAGGAATCTCTTTCGCCTCCCCTAACGAGTCGATTAATTCACTCAGAAAGGATATATCATGCGTCAAAACAATCACCTGCCTAAAAGCAGCTTCCTCAACTAATCTTCGAGCAACTTGACGTCGCCTCACGTGATCAAGAGACGATACGGGATCATCAAATATAATCCCACCTCGGTGATCCGAAAGTTTAAGTTCCGCTAAAAATGCTCCAAGCGAAACCGCTCGCTGCTCACCTTCACTCAGAACTTGCTCTATTTTTTTTGCAGCAGGCAGATCGAGCAACAGCGTAAATTTTACGGTGCCGCGATCAACTCTTTCCTTGAGCTTGGTTTTTATATGGCCGATACCCAGTTTGATAAACTCCTCATCGAGAGCTTTTCTCAAGGAGTCAGTTATTATTTTCCCCGCTATATCTTTAGATTTTGCTGAAATAGCTCTAGGATTCAATTGCCCCTTACACCCATCAAGCTTGGTACGATAGATAATACGACCATGAAGGGCAAGTACAGCCTCAACTATCAGAGCAAGAGCTGCACGAGACTTCAGTTCGGCTAACTCATTTGATAGCTTTTTGAGCTTTTCGGGATTCGACGCCTTTTTATAGAATCTAGCTTTCCAAAGTTTAATGGCTGCAACTTTACGAAGTTCGCTAACTGGACTAGCATCTAGGTCTGGGACGTCGTCAAAATTTACAGAGCGGGCTGCTTTCAACATCCATGCTTTGTAGCCATTAATTTGATCTTGATAGTTCTTAAGTCGGTCGGCCAACCCTTCTGCCTCTCCCCCTAGCTCTACTGCCAGGGCTTGGCTAAAGCCGAAATCCAAATTTGAGCGATCTATCTGATCCAGAACATCATCAAGCGCTGTTTTTTTCTCCGAAGCAAGCTTAGTTGCATTTTCTTTTATAAAATCATTGAACCGGCGCATTCTTTCTGCGGCTGGTTCTACCGATTGTTGACAGAGCACACAGACAGCATCTTCCTCATAATTAGGGAAGTCATGACCTGGATATGCAACACTTGTAGAGTACTTCTGCGCAGCAAGAAACAATTCTTTCCAAATAGCTTCACCAGAGCCTGGCAAGAGATCATCTTCGACCCTAAGCGCTCGTGCAGCAGCATCCACGCCCTCTGTAGCATCGCACGATTCTTTAACCAAACGCTTAAGCTTATCTAAGGCCTTCCCCGTCGTGTACTTTTCTTTCTTCAGAATTGTTTCTGCAAGATTTTTGATGTGAGCGGCAGAAGTCTTCAAACTTTGGTATTTCAATATGGGATCGGGCTCTGCTATCGCTAACTCCAGATTACTGAGCCTGTCTCGCTCTTCCTGCGAAAGCGTGCCCAAACGGACAATACTCTCCCTACTTGTCTTTTCTCCAAAGTTTTCGAGCAACCTGCCGACGGCAGTTTCTTTATTGAACCCGGCAAGAATGTCGAGCGAGACGTCAATTCCCTTCAACTCGTGATTCATTAAGGCTAAGACCTCTGGCACAACCTTACTAGCCAGAGCCTCAACCACGTCTAATCCCCTCGGGAGATACGCTGCATCGCCCTCTATTAGGTAGGCGCTTGCGCAAGAGGTATCGAATACACTCACATAAGAAAGCTGTGGAGGGGGCACCGACCCACTTGTCCAATGAAACGTCTGAGCTACCCCGTTCAGCGAAGCGGTGAACGTCGCCTTAGGTTTACCGGCGCCAACCGCCGCTTTGGTAACATCACCGAGTATCTCACCGCCCCTGTCTCGAGCACGGCAGGCATGTTTCAATACTCGCGCATAACCAGACTTCCCGGCGCCATTACCGCCATAAATCACGGTTACGCCCTTCTCCTCAAAGGTAAGGACTTGGCCTGGCATAATTCTATTGACGTTTTCCAGATCACTCATCGACTTGAGCGTGACGCTTAATGCCGCCTCACCACCCGCGGGTATGTGATCGGCACTGAGCGGGTTTGCCTGAAGGCCCTCCACGACTTCAATGTCGTTTTCATGCTTCAGAAGCGCGTAAAAATCACGGAAATCCTGAGGGCCCAATTGTTCATTGAGCAGCAGCCTTCTGGCTGCATCTCGAAGCCAAAGAGATAGGTCTTTTTCCGACCAGAGCAGTACGTCATTCAATATCGACATGATTCCTCCATGAACAGCTTGATGCACCAGGCCAACAACTGGCCAATCGACATTACCAACCGTTCCGAGGATGCAGCCCCTGGAGAGAAATAGCTAGCTGAGCGCGTTCGCCGTCCACCAGTTCCCAAAAGGGTTTATCAGTTCCGACTGAGTCTTCATGCATTTTATAGACACGCTCGAATGACTGCTTTTGGCCGAAAGCACCCTATCGCAACCTGCTATTGCTTCCCACCGCCCCCAGCTCACACCGCGCTCGAATGATCCGTGCCAAGCAGCAAATATGAGGGCTGACCGCGCTTATGGGCAAACTGCCATCAAAAGATATGCATAATAACCCCATTGCCTAGCCCCTCGAATTGGTCGGTACCCGATGATTGCCCTGTTCGTCCTGCTCGCCGCCCTACCCTCCCTGACCCTGCTGTGGGTACTCCACCGCCAACGCCAGGAACACTGCGCGCTGCTGGCAGATTTGGACGTGGGCATATTACAACTGGCCCGCAATAGCCGAGTGCGTTGGCATAACCCGGCCGCCGCCGAATTGCTCGGTTATACCCGCACGCCGCTGCTGGGCCTGCGCCTGCGAGAACGCCTGCCTCCGTTGACCGCACCCGCCGGCACGGTGCAGGTTACGGGCGACGATGGCCAGCCACGTGCGCTGCACATCAGCCAGCAAAGCACGCCCCATGCAACGCAGTGGCTGTTGATCCGTCCGGTTCTGGTCGAGGCCGAACGCTTTCAGCGCAGCCAGTATTTCGCTCGCATCGGCACCTGGGACTGGGACATCGACACCAACCGCTTGTACTGGTCCGACGCCATCTTCGGCATGTTCGGCTATTCGGTCGATGAAGTGACACCCAGCTACGAGCTGTTCTGCAATGCGGTTCATCCGGACGATCGGGCCGGTGTGCGTGCCGGCGAATTACGCTGCATCGAAACCGGCGAGAACCACGACGAGGAATATCGGGTGGTCTGGCCGGACGGTACGCTGCGCTGGCTGCGCGAGACCGGAAACGTGATCAAGGATGCACTTGGCACGCCCATCAAGATGATGGGTGTGGTGCGTGATATCACCGAGGAAAAAGCATGGGCCCATCAATTGCACCGGCTAGCCCACCATGACCCGCTGACCGGCCTGCCTAACCGTTTAACGTTCGAGGAACGCCTGGAAAGTGCCCTGGCTTTGGCCCGGCACAACCACAGTCGGGTTGCACTGGTGTTCATCGACCTCAACGGCTTCAAGGCGATCAACGACAACCTTGGCCACGCGGCCGGCGATCAGGTCTTGAAGACCACCGCGACCCGCCTGCACGAAACGCTGCGCAACTCGGACAGTGTGGCGCGGCTGGGCGGCGACGAGTTTGTCACCGTGTTCGAAGGTCTATCGGCCGAACGCGCCCCCGAAGACGAGGCCCGGATGATCGCGCAGAGATTGCTGGCCTCGCTGGACGCCCCCATCTGCCTGGGTAACACGCAGCAGGTAGTCGGCGTCAGCCTGGGCATCGCCCTCTTCCCCGATCACGCGCAGACGCGCGACCAACTGATTCATGTCGCCGATCTGGCGATGTACGAGGCCAAGCGCAGCGGCGACAACCAGTACCGCCTGGGCCAGGCGCAGACTCAGGTACTGCGCGCCCGCAACGGCTGACTCAGCTACCCACGCAAAGCGCAGAGACTTGTAGTCGAATTCAGCGCTGCCCCATAACCGCACGCTGTCAGCATCACCCCCTCGCAACGACCGGTGCATGTTCGGCCATCAACTCTATGACCCAGTCGATAAATACCCGCACCTTGGTACTGACATGACGGTTGGGCGGGAATGCCAGATACATCGGCATCGGTTCCATCTGCCATTCCTCGAACAGCGGCAGCAGCTCGCCGCTGGCAAGGTGCGGTTTGGCCATGTACTGCGGTAGCCAAAGCACGCCCAGGCCCGCCAGCCCTGCGGCAAGGTAGGCATTGCCATCGTCGGTGATCAACAACGGGCGGCCTTGGACCTCGATGATCTCTTCGCCCCGCTGCATGCTGTAGGGCAAGGCTTTGCCTGTACGCGACCACAGAAAGCCGACCGTACTGTGCCGGCCATCCTCCAGCTCACGCGGATGCGCCGGCTTGCCGAAGCGCTGCAGGTAGCCTGGCGTGGCATAGATGCCGAGCTTGAGGTCCCCCACATGCCGTGCCACCAGGGATTGATCGGTGATCTCGCCGCCACGGACTACGCAGTCGATGTTCTCGCCAATGATGTCGATGATGCGATCGCTCACGCCCATGGTCAGCTGGATTTCCGGGTAGCGTGCATAGAAGCCTGGCAAGGCGGGTATCAATACCATGCGCGCCAGCGGGCTGGGCACGTCCACTCGCAATCGGCCGCGGGGCGCAGTCGATGCGCTGGACAAGCTGGTCTCGGCATCGTCCATATCGGCCAGCAGCCGGATCACGCGTTCATAGTAGGCCGCGCCATCGGCGGTGATGTTGACCTTGCGTGTGGTGCGGTTGAGCAGGCGTACGCGCAGCCTTGCCTCCAGTTGCTGGACGAGCTGCGTCACGCTGGTCTTGCTCATGTGCAGGGTGGCTGCCGCCTTGGTGAAACTGCCGGTTTCCACCACTCGGACGAAGGCCTGCATCGCATCGAAACGGTCCATTTCACGCCTCAATAGGTCGGGATAGTTTGGATTCTACAAACAATCATGACCAGAGTTGCTGGTTTATCCAGGCCGGCGGCCTTTCTACAGTGGCTCCCTCTTGAACAACGGGCCGCGATGGCCCTGAAGGAGCTAGGCCATGACCCCTAAACGTGATGTCGTTTTCCCGCCTGACCGCCATGCACTGTACGAACTGCACCGCTATTCGCCGGCGATTCGTTCCAATGGCTTTCTGTTCGTATCCGGCCAGGTCGGCAGCCGCAAGGATGGTTCGGCCGAGCCGGACCTCGCGGCACAGGTGCGCCTGGCCTTCACCAACCTCAACGCGATCCTGGCAGAAGCCGGCAGCAGTTTCGACGATGTGGTCGACACGACCATCTTCATGCTCGACCCCGACTCGAAGTTCGAAACGATCTGGGAAGTAGCGGCTGAGTACTGGGGCGAAGCGCCCTACTCCACAGTGACCGCCATCGGCGTGACCTGGCTGGCCGGCTTCGACTTCGAGATCAAGGTGATCGCCAAACTACCGGAGGTCCGCTAGCACGCGCGTTTCCATCAGCAACAGGGCGTCGGCTCGGTTGCAAAATGCCCACTTGATCATGAGCGCGACTAATACATTATTGAAATCAATTCGTTTTTGTTCATGCAGCCCCCTCCATAAAATACCGGCAGCTCTTCACTGAGGCGCCCTGAAGGCTGCCACGGGAGAAAACAGACTATTGGCCAGAACTGAAAGGCAATCAGCCCATTCAGTTCTGGCAGGTAAAAACGGGGTGCAAGGCACGATGAACGAAGAACTCACATTTTCTATCAAAAGCGTCTGCTTTGATGAGCATTACACGCCTTCAGACAACACCCGGATCACGACCAACTTCGCCAATCTGGCCAGGGGTGAGAGCCGTGAAGCGAATTTGCGCAACACCTTGAAGATGATTGACAACCGCTTCAATGCGCTGGCGCACTGGGATAACCCCACGGGTGATCGTTACAAGGTCGAGCTGGAGATCATCTCCGCCGCAATGAGTATCGACGCGCAAAGCCGAGACAATGCGGTCCCGTTGATTGAAGTGTTGAAAACTACGATTGTCGATCGACACACCGGTGAGCGCATCAACGGCATCGTGGGTAACAACTTCTCCTCCTACATACGCGACTATGATTTCAGTGTGCGGTTGTTGGAGCACAACAAAAACCAGTCCGGTTTCAGTACGCCAGAAGACTTTGGCGATTTGCACGGCAAGCTGTTCAAGGGCTTCGTCAATTCAACGACGTACAAGCAGCACTTTGACAAACCGCCGGTTATTTGCCTGAGCATTTCCAGCGCCAGAACCTACCATCGAACCGAGAATCAGCACCCAGTGCTGGGCTTTGAGTACGTGCAGGATGAGTACTCATTGACGGATGAGTATTTCAAGAAGATGGGCTTGAAGGTTCGCTATTTCATGCCACCGAACAGCGCTGCGCCGCTGGCGTTTTATTTCTCAGGCGATCTGCTGGGCGATTACACCAACCTTGAGTTGATTGGCACCATCAGCACGATGGATACCTTCCAGAAGATCTATCGGCCGGAGATCTATAACGCTAACTCGGCGGCCGGAAAATCCTATCAGCCAAGCCTGAAGAACCAGGACTACTCCTTGACTCGGATCGTGTACGACCGAGAAGAACGCAGTCGGCTGGCGATCGAGCAAGGAAAGTTTGCCCAAGAACAATTTATCAAGCCCTATCAAGCCGTACTTGAGCAGTGGTCTGTCAGTTGCGCTCTTTGATTAATTGAAAGCCAAGGTCATTTTTCATGAAAAAACTGTTACCCACTTCTACCGCCGGCAGCTTGCCCAAGCCTGCCTGGCTTGCTCAACCCGAGACGCTCTGGTCACCGTGGAAATTGCAAGGTGATGAACTGGTTGAGGGCAAGCACGACGCCCTGCGCCTGTCGCTGCATGAACAACAGTTGGCCGGAATCGATATCGTCAGCGATGGTGAGCAGACGCGTCAGCATTTCGTGACGACCTTCATCGAGCACCTCGACGGCGTTGATTTCGAAAACCGCGAGACGGTCAGGATTCGTGATCGTTACGATGCGAGCGTGCCGACAGTCGTGGGCGCCGTCGCTCGGAAAAAGCCGGTCTTTGTTGAAGACGCCAAGTTCTTGCGCCAGCAGACCGGGCAGCCTATCAAGTGGGCCCTGCCGGGCCCGATGACGATGATCGATACCCTCTACGATGCTCATTACAAGAGCCGTGAAAAGCTGGCCTGGGAATTCGCCAAAATTCTCAACCAGGAGGCCAAGGAGCTGGAAGCTGCCGGGGTCGACATCATTCAATTCGACGAGCCGGCATTCAACGTGTTTTTCGATGAAGTCAACGACTGGGGTGTCGCCACGCTGGAAAGGGCGATTGAAGGGCTTAAATGCGAAACCGCCGTGCATATCTGCTACGGCTATGGCATCAAAGCCAACACCGACTGGAAGAAGACACTGGGCTCGGAGTGGCGACAGTACGAGGAAGCCTTTCCCAAGCTGCAAAAATCCAGCATCGATATCGTTTCGCTGGAGTGTCACAACTCCCATGTCCCCATGGAGCTGATCGAACTCATTCGAGGCAAGAAAGTCATGGTCGGCGCCATTGACGTGGCCAACCATGCCATTGAAACGCCCGAGGAAGTGGCCAATACCCTGCGCAAAGCACTTCAATTCGTCGATGCCGACAAGCTCTACCCCTGCACCAACTGTGGTATGGCGCCCCTGCCGCGTCGCGTCGCCAGGGGCAAATTGAACGCGTTGAGTGCTGGCGCAGAGATCGTTCGCAGAGAGCTTCTGAACGCACGCTGAGCACGGTCATCTCGTCACACGTCGATGGCGAACCGATTGGTTTCACCTGCCAGTCGTTTTATAGCGTGTCGATGAGCCCGCCACTGGTGTCGCGCGGCATTAACATTCATCTGCAAACCCGTCTATATTTCGACGACGAACCTGAGGCCAATGCACTGGACCCGGTACTGAACCTGATTGAGCAGCCCCATCGTCGCGCCCCCTTGATGGCCAAGCGCTGTACCGTGGATGGCCAGTTGGCTTACTGCTTCGATATTCACGTCCAAGGCGCAGCAGAAACCGTGTTTTTCGATTTCTGACGCCCAAGCAACACCTTGGTGCCTGAAACGTTCAACCGAGCACAGGCATACAAGACCTCGGTCCGGTTTCACACGATAGTGCGCTGAGCCACTTGCCCCCATCCGAGGAGTTTTGCATGAGTACATTCGTAGCCAAAGACGGTACACAGATCTATTTCAAAGACTGGGGCAGCGGTAAGCCCGTGTTGTTCAGCCACGGCTGGCCGCTGGATGCCGACATGTGGGAATACCAGATGGAATACCTGAGCAGCCGCGGCTTTCGCACCATCGCGTTTGACCGCCGGGGTTTCGGCCGCTCGGATCAACCGTGGACCGGTAACGATTACGACACCTTCGCCGATGATATTGCCCAGTTGATCAACCATCTGGACCTCAAGGAGGTGACCCTGGTGGGCTTCTCCATGGGCGGAGGCGATGTATCCCGCTACATCGCACGCCATGGCACTGCCCGCGTAGCCGGCCTGGTGCTGCTGGGCGCCGTGACACCGCTGTTCGGCCAGAAACCGGATTACCCGCAGGGTGTGCCGACCGATGTGTTCGATGGCATCAAAGTCGGTCTGCTCAAGGATCGTGCGCAGTTCATCGCCGACTTCAATGCGCCGTTCTTCGGCCTCAACAAGGGCCAGAAAGTCTCGGACGGCGTCCTCACCCAGACCTTGCAGATCGCCCTGCAAGCTTCGCTCAAGTCCACCGTGGATTGCGTCACCGCCTTCTCGCAAACCGACTTCCGCCCGGACATGGCCAAGATCGACGTACCGACTCTGGTGATCCATGGCGACGGTGACCAGATCGTACCGTTCGAGACCACTGGCAAGGTCGCCGCCCAGATGATCAAAGGGGCCGAGCTCAAGGTGTACAAGGACGCACCCCACGGGTTCGCCGTTACGCATGCCCAGGCATTGAATGAAGATCTGCTGGCGTTCCTGAACCGCTGAAACACCGTCTCCTCATTTGGTCGGGCTCGCCCAGATGCCACGGACGATGAATAACTTGTGGGAGGGGGCTTGCTCCCGATGAGGGTGTGTCAGTCAGCAGTTTATCGACTGACTCACCGCTATCGGGAGCAAGCCCCCTCCCACAGTGACAGCGTTAAGCCTTGACTGACTGGCATTAGGGTTACGCACGCCCAGGCATTCAATGAACATCTGCTGCCAGCCAGTTAAATGGTGGGATGTAGAACACATCATCTGTAGTGAGCGGGCTTGTCCCGCGCTGGGTGGCGCAGCCGCCCCAAACCCGGGCGCCTCGGTCCTTCTGAAATACCGTGGCGTCTTTGTTGGGGCGGCTGCGCCACCCAGCGCGGGACAAGCCCGCTCACTACAGAGTCTGGTCGCGACAGGTTCTCTTGACTGACTGGCATTAGGGCTTGCCCGGCCCTTTTTTATTCAGGCGCTCTTATTCAGGCCCGACGCCAAAAGGCCCGGCCCACTGATCAACACGCTGGTGAAGATGATCAGCAGCAACCAGCCGAACTGCCCCTCGAACAGCGTCCACTCAGGATGCACCACCAACATCGCAATCAGCAGCACAGCCAGGATCGGCAAGCACGCCAGGCGGGTCAGCACCCCGGCGATGATCAGCAATGGGCACAGCACCTCGGCGAAAATCGCCAACAGCAAGGTGAGGTTGGCGCCCAAGTGAAAAGGGTCCTCGATCACTTTCAGCTGCGCGCTGTAGTCCAGCAACTTCGGCAAACCATGGACCCACAGCAAGAACAACGCCCCGCTGACGCGCAAAAACAGCAGCCCGATATCCTGATGTCTTGATTCGTTCATACGCACCTCGTGTCTAGGGAAACCAGGACGATTGTCTTGCAGCCACCGCCCATTGGCTTGCAGCCATGTGCTCACATGAAAGGGTTCCGATTGAATCAACGGCCGCGTAAGGTAGTCCCACTTTATAGGTCCACGACTACAGGAATCGCACGATGTCCCTGCCTCAAGACATGACGTTGATTGAAATCACCAGCCCTGGCGCCCCCGAGGTGCTCAAGCCACGTTCGGCACCGGTGCCCGCCCCGGCCGCCGGCGAAATCCTGATCCGTGTGCATGCCGCCGGGGTCAACCGCCCCGACGCCCTGCAACGTGCCGGCAAGTACCCGATGAAACCTGGCATGAGCCCGATTCCTGGGCTTGAAGTGGCGGGTGAAGTGGTGGCGCTGGGCGACGGCGTGACGACCTACGCCGTGGGCGACAAGGTGTGCGCGCTGACCAATGGCGGCGGCTACGCGCAATATTGCAGCGTGCCTGCCAGCCAGGCGTTGCCGGTTCCCGACGGCATGGATTGGATTCATGCCGCCGCCATCCCGGAAACCTTCTTCACGGTGTGGGCCAACCTGTTCGGCCTGGGCGGTGCGCACAAGGGCCAGCGCGCCTTGATCCACGGCGGCACCAGCGGCATCGGCACCACCGCGTTGATGCTGTGTCGCGAATTCGGCATCCAGCCTTTTGCCACCGCCGGCAGCGCCGACAAATGCGCCGCCATCACCCAGCTGGGAGCCGAGGCGATCAATTATCGCGAACAGGATTTCGCTCAGGTCATCGCCGAAAAAACCGGCGGCCAAGGGGTGAATGTGGTGCTCGACATCATGGGCGCCTCTTACCTCAACAACAACCTCAAGGCCCTGGCGATGGACGGACGCCTGGTGATGCTGGGCTTCCTCGGCGGCGGCAAGGCCCATGACGTCGACCTGCTGACCATCCTGGCCAAGCGCGCCAACATCACCGGCTCGCTGCTGCGCCCGCGCACCCGCGAAGAGAAAGCCGCGATTGCCGAGCAGTTGCGCGAACACGTCTGGCCGGCGCTGTCAGCGGGACGTTGCGTGCCGATGATCGACCAGGTATTCAACTACACCGAGGCCGCCCAAGCCCATGCGCGGATGGAAGGTGGCGACCATATTGGCAAGATTGTGTTGCGGGTCGCCTGATTATTCGGCGTAGGCCGGGTAATCGGTGTACCCCGCCTGCGTCCCGCCATACAAGCCTTCAGCGCGCAGCGGATTCAGCGGCCAGCCGTTGAAGATCCGTTGCGGCAGGTCCGGGTTGGCAATGAACGGACGTCCGAATGCGATCAGGTCCGCCAGGCCCGCTTCGACCAGCCTTGCACCGCGTTCAGCGGTGTAGCGGCCGGCGTAAATGATGCGGCCGCTGAAGGTGCTGCGCACCGCTTCACGGAAGGTGTCGGGCAGGTCCGGCGCGTTGTCCCAGTCCGCCTCGGCGATCGACACATAGGCAACCCCCGACGCCTGCAGCACCTTGATCGCTTCGATATAGGTGTGATGCGGATCGTCTTCCACCAGGCCGATGTACACCCGCTCCTGCTGCGTGCCGCTGAACAGCGGCGAGAAACGCACACCGAGGCGCTGCGGCCCGACCACGGCACTCACGGCCTCGACGATTTCCCGCAGGAAACGCAAGCGATTGTGCAGCGAGCCACCGTACTCGTCGTCACGCTGGTTGGCATGGGCGGAGATGAACTGATTGACCAGGTAACCATTGGCGGCGTGGATCTCCACCCCATCGAAGCCTGCATCCAGGGCATTGCGGGCGGCCTGGGCGTAATGCCCCACCAGTTCTTCGATTTCCAACACGCTCAACGCGCGCGGTACGGGCGGTTGCACCAGCTCACCCGTGCCCGGCCCGGTGGCAATAAAGGCTTTCGCTTGTTGGGCAGCAATGGCAGACGGCGCAACCGGAGCGGCGCCATCCGGTTGCAGCGCGTTATGCGAGACACGGCCGACGTGCCACAACTGCGCAAAGATCACCGCGCCTTCGGCATGGACCGCGTCGGTGACGGTGCGCCAGCCGTCGATCTGCGCCGGGGTGTAGATACCCGGCGTCCACGCATAGCCCTGGCCTCGGGGCTCGATCTGCGTGCCCTCGCTGATCATGAAACCGGCGCTGGCGCGCTGGCGGTAATACTCGGCCATCAGCGCGGTGGCGATGTCGCCGGGTTGTGCGCTGCGTTGGCGCGTCAAGGGTGGCAGCACGATGCGGTTGTTCAAGGTGTGGTTGCCCAACTTGATCGGGGCATTTAAAACACTGTGGATCATCAGCAAGATTCCAGATTCAGCACGAACGAAAGCCTTGGCGACCCTTGCGGGTCGCCAATTCAATAGAGAGGTTGAGTGAGTTAAGCGGTGAGTTTCAGCAGGGCCTTGGCCGCATCACTGGAGCTGGCCGGGTTCTGCCCGGTGACCAGCAAACCGTCCTGGAGCACAAAAGACTGCCAGTCGGCGCCTTTTTCATAGTGGCCGCCGAGGGCCTTGAAATCATCTTCAACCAGAAACGGCACCACGTCGGTCAGGCCCACGGCCGCCTCTTCCGAATTGGAGAAGCCGGTCACTCGGCGGCCCTTGACCAGCGGCTCGCCGTTCACCGCCTTGACGTGGCGCAGCGCGCCCGGTGCGTGGCAGACAAAACCGATCGGCTTGCCGGCGCGTTCGAATGACTCGATCAGTGCGATGGACGTCGGCGACTCAGCCAGATCCCACAGCGGGCCATGGCCGCCGGGGTAGAACACCGTGTCGAAGTCTGCGGCCTTGACCGTGTCCAGGCGTAGGGTGCTGGCCAGGGCTTGTTGCGCTGCCGGGTCCGCCGCAAAACGGCGCGTCTGCTCGGTTTGCGCATCCGGTTGATCGCTCACCGGGTCCAGCGGCGGCTGGCCACCGGCCGGGGATGCCAGTACCACCTCGGCACCGGCGTCTTTGAATACGTAATAGGGTGCAGCAAACTCTTCAAGCCAGAAGCCGGTTTTCTTGCCGGTATCGCCAAGCTGGTCGTGAGAGGTCAGTACCATTAATACTTTCATCGTTCAGTGCCTCGGGATGTCTGTGGGTTGAAGCTTATGAGCCGGGTGGTTGCCGCACAACGTCATATCCGCAAGGTTTTCGGACATGCCACAGTGGCAGTTGCCGTTTGCCCGCCATCCACCGACAATCCCTCGCCCCTGCCCCTGGAGAAACACGATGCATAGCGTCGCGCTGCTGGTTTACCCGAACTTCCAATCCCTGAGCCTCAGCCTGGCCTCGGTGTTCGAGTGTGCAAACCTGCTCCAGGGCGAGCCGGTCTACGCGTTTCATCTGGTGTCGGAGCATGGCGGTGCCGTGATGACGTCCCAGGGCTTTTCGGTCAATACCACGCCGATGCGGCCTGAGGGTTATGACACGTTGATCGTCAGCGGTTACCTGGAGTTCCAATTACCCGAGGCCAACTTGCCGGCCCTGGTCAAGAGCGCCTCCACGCAGTCGCGACGGATCGCTTCGCTGTGCATGGGCATCTTCGTGCTGGCCGAAGCCGGGCTGCTCGACGACAAGCGCGCCGCCACCCATTGGATTCACGCCCCGGCCTTCCGCAAGCGCTACCCCCACATCCACCTGGAAGAAGACAAGTTGTTTGTCGTCGATGGCCAGGTGTGGACCGGCGCCGGCATGAGTGCCGGTGTGGACCTGGCGCTGGCCATGGTCGAGAACGACCTGGGCAGCGACCTGGCCCGGCGTATCGCACGCAAACTTGTGATCGCCCAGCGCCGTGGCAGCGAGCAGTCGCAATTGTCGGCACTGCTGGAACTGGACCCCAAGTCCGACCGCGTGCAACTGGCCCTGGCCTATGCCCGCGAGAACCTGACCCATGACTTGTCCGTGGAAGCCCTGGCCGATGTGGCGCGGCTCAGCCCGCGCCAGTTCAGCCGGGTGTTTCGTGAAGAAACCGGGCAAACCCCGGCCAAGGCCATCGAGTCCCTGCGGGTGGAGGCGGCCCGGGCCTTGATGGAAACCAGCCGTCACCCGGTCGAAGTGGTGGCCCGCGAAACCGGCTTCGGGGATCGCGAGCGCATGCGCCAGGCGTTCCTGCGCGCGTTCGGGCAACCGCCGCAGGCGATGCAGCAGCTGCTGTTCGCGACACACGCGGGCAGCACCCGCGCCTGATCGCCGGGCATCTCGACGCTCAACCCTGCTGTCAGTGCAGCGCTGCCCGTGTGATCAGGTAACTCACCAACTGCGGTTCATCGTCCAGCTCGAGGGTTTGCACCGGGCGCGGCAGGTTATCCAGCACATTGCGCCAGAACGCCTGGGCCACTTCGTCCTGGTCATAGAAACGCAGCAGCCAATTGGCCTCGCCGCTGCACAGCACCTGGGTGGCGATGGCGCGGCCGATGCCTTTGCGGCGATAGCGCTTGAGGATGAACAGGTCGGCCAGTTCCAGGGCGTCGATGCCCGGCAACTCGCTGCCTTCGATCAGCAGGAAGCCGGCGATGTAGCCATCGACCAGTAGCAGGTTGGCGCTCCACTGCGGGTCTTGCCAGTAACGGGCCAGATGTTCGTCGTGGATGTAGAAACGGCCGTCCGCTTCGACATCTTCCTGCTCCCAGTCCGAGGACTCGTAGGCGTAGTACTGGTAGAGATTGCGGATCAGCTCGGCTTCGTCGGGGCCGGTCTGGATCAGTTCGACGGTGGTTTCAGGCATGGGGCTCTCAGTGAAAAAACACAGGGCGCCATTGTTCACAAAACCCGCAGGCAGGCCAATACATTGTCCAACCTTTCTGTTGGCTGAACCGATTGCGTATTTATCCTGCCCCGGCCAAAATCCTGAAACATTTAGAATAAACTTTGCCAATTACCCTAATGCCTGTCAGTTAAGCGATAGAGCAGACGATGGATAACCTGTGGGAGGGGGCTTGCTCCCGATGGCCTGCGTAGCAGGCCCATTTTTGAGGCCGCTGCGCGGCCTATCGGGAGCAAGTCGAATCGTCGCACCGCCCCTCCCACAATGACCGCGTTAAGCCTTAACTGACTGGCATTAGCCAATTACGCCGCCCTTTTTATTCAAGGACACCTATTTTGACGAACGTTTGTACAGCTGGCCTTGACGTAGGTTTTGCCTCCCTGGACTACCTGCAGATCTTCATCCTGGGCGTGATCCAGGGCATTACCGAACTCTTGCCGGTGTCGTCCACCGCCCACATGCGTGTGGTGCCTGCACTGCTCGGCTGGCAAGACCCCGGCTCGGCGTTTTCCGCTGCGATGCAGTTGGCGGCGCTGGCGGCGGTAGTCAGTTACTTCTGGCGCGACGTGCGCCAGGTCACCACCGGCAGCATCAGCGCGGTGCGCCGCGGTGACTACAACGACCGCTGGTTCAAGTTGGCCGTGGCGATTGTGCTGGCAACCATTCCGATCGGCATCGCCGGCCTGGCGCTGTCTTCCACGCTGAACGCCTGCAACTCGCCGTTGCGTGGCTTGATGGTGATCGGCATTTCCTGCGTGGTCATGGCCGTGTTGCTGGCGGTGGCCGAGGTGCGGGCTCGCCATACCCGGGAAGTGAGCGAAATGCGCCTGCGTGACGCCTTGATCGTGGGTATCGCGCAGATCGGCGCATTGATCCCAGGTGTATCGCGTTCGGGCTCGACCCTGACCGCCGCGCTGTTTCTCAACTTCAAGCGTGAAGAAGCCGCACGCTTTTCCTTCCTGCTGGGCCTGCCGGCCATTGCGCTGGCCGGTTTGAAGGAACTGTGGGTGCTGCTGCACGCCGAGATGCCGGCCCATGCCTGGTCGCACTTGCTCTTCGGGCTGGTGGTTGCCAGCGTGTCGGCGTTCTTTGCGATCTGGGGCCTGATGAAGTTCCTGGAGCGGTTCTCCACCTGGCCGTTCGTGATCTACCGCGCGCTGTTGGGGGTTTTCCTGATTGTGGCGGTCAGCACGGGGTTGTTGGGCTAAGACCGGGTTCGCGGTCGGCCAGCTCCTCGAGCAGGTCGGCCGACGGCACAAAAAACAGGCTCCCGGTGACGGCCGTGCTGAAGTCCAGCAAGCGGTCATAGTTGCCGACCGGACGGCCGACGAACATGTTTTCCAGCATCTGCTCCAGCGGCTGCGGCGAACGCGCATAGCCGATGAAGTAGGTGCCGAACTCCCCGGCGCCGGGGCGCCCGAAAGGCATGTTGTCGCGCAGGATTTTCACTTCTTCGCCGTTTTCGTCGGTGATCACTGTCAACGCGCTGTGGGAGTTGGTCGGCTTGGTCTCGTCATCCAGCTCAATGTCCGCCAACTTGGTGCGCCCGATCACCTTTTCCTGGGCTTCCACCGTCAGGCCGTTCCAGGCCGTCATGTTGTGCAGGTATTTCTGCACCAGCACGTAGCTGCCACCGCTGAAACCCGGGTCTTCGTCGCCGACGAGGGCGAACGCCTCGGCTTTGCGCCCCACCGGGTTCTCGGTGCCGTCGACAAACCCGATGATGCTGCGCATATCGAAGTAACGGAAACCCTGGACCTCATCCACGACTTTCACGCTGTCGCCCAAGGCCGCCATCAACTGGGTGGCCAGCTCGAAGCACAGGTCCATCTGATCGGCGCGGATGTGCAGGAGAATATCCCCTGGCGTGGCCACCGCCTTGCGCCCTTCTACACCGAACTCGCGAAACGGATGCAATGCCGCCGGGCGCGGCGCGCCGAACAGTCGGTCCCACGCCTGGGAGCCAAACCCGCACACACAGGTAAGGTTGCCCGACGGTACGCGCTTGCCCACCGAACGCACCAGGCCGGCGATATCGGCGCACCAGGCGCGCACGCTGTCGACGTTACCGGGTGCGAGGGTGGCGACCATGAAAATCGCGCTGCTGGTGATCGGGTGGCAAACAGACTGCGGCTCCAGGGGCGGCCGTACCGGGCAGGTTTTCATGATGAGGTTCCACAGGCTAAAGGAGGTTTGAATTCGCGCAGATTAGCAGTTCATATCCGACAGATCAGTCAAGATCACTCGCCGCATGCCGTTCAAGCACACCCTCATCGGCCGAAGTCCGATTCACCCGCCGCCCGCGCTGCACCGCCGGCCGTGCCTCGATCGCCTCGGCCCAGCGCAGCACATGCTTGTACTCATGCACCGACAAAAACTGCGCCGCGCCATATAGACGCCCTTTCACCAACCCGCCATACCAGGGCCAGATCGCAATATCGGCAATGGTGTACTCATCCCCGGCAATGTATTGGCTCACCGCCAAACGCTGGTCCAATACATCGAGCTGGCGCTTGGTCTCCATGGCAAACCGGTTAATGGGGTATTCCATCTTGCTCGGCGCATACGCATAAAAATGTCCAAAACCACCGCCCAGATAGGGTGCGCTGCCCATCTGCCAGAACAACCACGACAAACACTCGGCATGCGCGGCCGGCTCGGTCGGCAAGAACGCGCCAAACTTCTGCGCCAGGTACTGCAGGATCGCCCCCGACTCAAACACCCGAATCGGCGTATCGCCGCTGTGGTCCATCAAGGCCGGGATCTTGGAGTTCGGGTTGACCGCCACAAAGCCGCTGCCGAACTGATCGCCGTCGCCGATCTTGATCAGCCAGGCGTCGTATTCCGCGCCCTTGTGCCCCAGGGCCAACAGCTCTTCGAGCAGGATGGTGACCTTCTGCCCGTTCGGCGTGGCCAGGGAATACAACTGCAACGGGTGCTTGCCGACCGGCAGTGCCTTATCGTGAGTCGCGCCGGCAATCGGCCGGTTGATACTGGCGAAGGTGCCACCACTTTCGCTGTCCCAGGTCCATACTTCAGGCGGTACGTAATCGGTCATGCTGAGTGCTCCAGAGGCGCTTTCGATCAACGAAGCGCTCCAGACTAAACCAAAGGTTGATGGTTGGTCACGCAGTGGAAATGGCCCTTTACGGCGTGCTGTCGCCCATGGCGCGTCATTTCACCGCGTGGCTGCTGACCCATTTGCAGGGAGACCCGACATGAACGAGCGGCTTGAAGACATCCTCGCCGAGCACCTGAGCGTGGTGTTCTGCGGTATCAACCCCGGCAAGGGCTCCGCCGCCATCGGCCAGCACTTTGCCAATCGCAGCAACCGCTTCTGGCGCACGCTGCACCTGGCGGGTTTTACGCCCCATGAGATTCACCCCGAGGACGGCCCCACGTTGTTGCAATACCACTGCGGCCTGACCACGCTGGTGGAGCGGCCCACCGCCAGCGCGGGGGAACTGGCCCGGCATGAATTCCTGCAGGCGGCGACAGCGTTCGAACAGAAAATCCGCCGCTGTCGGCCGCGCTACCTGGCGTTTCTCGGCAAGGCCGGTTACGGCGCACTCTCCGGCCAGCGCACCCTCGCCTGGGGGTTGCAGCCACAACCCTTCGCCGAGGCCTCGGTGTGGGTACTGCCCAACCCCAGTGGGCGCAACCTGGCATTCAGCCTGGAACAATTGGTTCAGGCCTACCAGCCGCTGCGTGAAGCGATTGCGCGCGCCGAGCCGATGCCCTTACTCTCTTGAGCCCGATACCCGCAAGCAATGGAGGCTTCATGAAACTGATCGGCATGCTGGACTCGCCCTACGTACGCCGCGTGGCCATATCCCTGGACCTGTACGGGGTGGACTTCACCCATGAAGCACTCTCGGTGTTCAGCACTTACACCGAATTCGCCCAGATCAACCCGGTGGTCAAGGCGCCCACCCTGGTGCTGGACGATGGCACGGTACTCATGGATTCGAGCCTGATCCTGGACTATCTGGAAACCCTGGCCCCGGCTGACAAAAAGCTGCTGCCCCCCTCGCCCGCCGCACGTGCCCGCGATCTGCAACTGCTCGGGCTGGCGCTGGCCGCCTGTGAGAAAAGCGTGCAGATCGTGTATGAGCACAACCTGCGCCCCGCCGAGAAGCAACACGCCCCCTGGCTCGACCGGGTCAGCGGGCAATTGCTGGCCGCCTTTGGCTTGCTCGACAAACACTTGGGCCAGGCCGCCGGTAACGCGATCTCCCAGGCGTCGCTGACGGCGGCAGTGGCCTGGTCCTTCAGCCAATTCACCGTACCCTCGGTGGTGAAAGCCGACGCATTTGCCAACCTGCAACGCCACGCCGAGCAGTTGGAACAGCATCCAGCCTTCAAACGCTACCCGATCGAGTAAATTCACAGCGTCGTCGCACCACACGGTGCGGCGACCAGCTCGCCCTCCAGATAAACGCGATCCTTGCCATTACGCTTGGCGCTGTACAAATTCCTGTCGGCGCTCTTGAGCACCACCGACAGCTCCGCCCCCGCTGAAAACCGCGCCATGCCCGCACTGCAGGTGTAGTTATGCGGCGCGGCGACACTGCGCCGGATCGCTTGCAACAGGTCCAGGGCAAAGTCGCAGGCCAGCGCCGAGTCATCGCCCAGCCACAGCACGCCGAACTCCTCGCCGCCGATCCGGCCGAAACTGTGGCTGCCCTGGGCATTTCTCAGGCAGGTGGCCATGGCACACAGGATCTTGTCGCCGACATCGTGGCCGTAAAGGTCATTCTTGGATTTGAAACTGTCGATATCCAGCATCAGGAAGTAGCCGCTTTGCCCCTCGGCGATCAGGTTGTCGAAGCATTGCATGAACGCGCGGCGGTTGAGGATGGAGGTCAGGTAATCGGTCTCCGCCATCACGCGGAACTCACTTTCCACCAGCAGTACCGAACGCAAGGTCTTCAAATAAGAAAAGCTCAAGACAAAGCCGATCGACACCGACGACAGGCAAAACATCCACAGGTAGGTCTGCGTTTGAGCGTAGTTATCGGTCTGCATCAACGGCCACAGGATCAGCCACACCAATGCCGTGCAGACCAGATAGTCGCGAACACTGATAAACAGGATGGCGCTGCTGATGACCAGTGTGACCGCCAGCGGCAGCACAAAAATACGCAACGCGTCCTGAGCCTCGATGACATAGGCAAAACCGGCCGACAGCACCACCACGTAGACAATGCCCAGCGCCCGCCACAGGTGAAAGTTCTCGACCACATAATGAAGCCGGCACACCACCAGCAGGCAGATACTGATCAACAAGGTGATACCGTCGAACTCAATGCCCGGATGAATCAGCAACTGGCCCACCCAGGCCACAATCCCTATCCCTTCGGCCCAGGTGACCGCCGGCGAGAGCAACCGGCGCATTCTGGGTCTCAACTTCAAGTGAGCAGGCATCTTTTAGGCTCCCATCTCGACGGCATGCACGCTCACCGCAAATGAAAACGCCATGAACCGCCGGACCAGGCTGGCAAATCGCGGCAGCACTTCCAATCGGGTCTTGGAGTGGACTTTGAAGTAGCCCTTTTCGACCCCCTCCTGAACCACTCGGATGACGTGGGTTTTCGATACTGAAAGTTGTTTGGCCAGTGCCAGGTAGGAAGACGAACGAAAGCGTGCCCGTTGATTGTCCGGCGCAAACGCATCGTTGTAGATGGCGAGCATCAACATATGCCCGGCATCTCGCTTGACCAGCCAGTAACACTCGGGCAGCAACACATCGACGGTCAGGTCGGCGGCCAGGATGACGCCAAAGCCTTTGAAATAGGTGGCCAGGAACTGCTGGTCATCCAGCGCATGCATGCGCTGCAAGGTGGCGCGATCCGGGCACATCCGGGTCAATGAGTGGGTAATCGACGCCAGCATCAGACGCACTTCGCGACAGGCTTCCTCCGACGGTGAATACACTCGGAAACGGCTGTCTTCCGGGTGTGGCGCGACTTCCATGAAACCCAGGGCACGTAGTAACGAAAAGATCGACTCCAGGCTGTTTCGCGAGCAGTACCCGCGCGCCACACAAAAGGTTTTGACCTCGGACAGTAACGGCGTCGGCTTGCGGAAGTATTCACTCAACAACGCAAACGACACCATCAAACGGCTGTATTTGAGTGCGCTCTTATAGAAAAACGGCCGTCTTGAATAGGGGCCCAACTGCACCGTGTAGTGGGCCCGGATGGAACGTTCAAAATCCACATGGCGTTCGAGCTCCTGCGCCGTGTGACATATAGCCAACTTCAACGAACTGACGTGCATGAATGAGCCCTGACCAACCAACTGTCTTCCACTGATCTCGGCCACAGAAGTTTCCGTGACCCGGTCCCACAACAAATCACGTCGCAAAACTTCAGGTAATGGCGCTTTGCCTGATGGCGCAATGTACAGCGATTGGCCGACCACACATCATCAATACCAAAGTTGTTCCAAGGCGCTGAACGCCCACAATCCAGAGAACTCTTGTGACACTTCTCCAACACTTACGCCTTGTACTTATTGAATAACTCCTCGCTCGCATTGATCAGCGAACCTTTGCCTGGCTGCGCACGTCCGAATCAATGCACTGACTACCCACAGCCTCGCGAGGTCTCCACTTGAAAGCCGCCCTCCTCAAGAAATACCGTCTGATCGTCAAAACCCTGGGTTACGTGGGCTGGTCATTGTTCTGGCTGCTGTTGTGGGATATCGCCGTCACGGTGGATTTCATGCTGTTTCTCAATGCCAAGATCAACCTGCCGCTGATGCCCCTGACACTGCTGGGTTCGGCCCTGGTGGTATTGATCAGCTTTCGTAACAGCAGCGCCTATAACCGTTGGTGGGAAGCGCGCACGCTGTGGGGGGCGATGGTCAACAACTCGCGCAGCTACGCCCGCCAGGTGTTGACCTTGCTCGATGATGTCCAGGGCGAGGTGAACCCGATCAAATCGACTTTGTTGCGTCGCCACGTCGCCTATGTGAACTGCCTGGCGGCGCACCTCAGGGGTCGCCCTTGCCCTGATGAGGTGCGTGCGTTTATTCCCGCAGACGAGTTCGCACGCAACGGCGCCACCAATAACTTTGCCAATGACCTGCTCACCGGTTCGGCGACCTTGCTGGCCCGGGAATACCAGGCCGGGCGCCTGGACAGCATTCGCCTGGCGCGGCTGGAGTCGACGCTGGTGGATTTATCCAACAGCCAGGGCGGCATGGAGCGGATTGCAAATACGCCGCTGCCCTACCCTTACGTGTATTTCCCCCGGTTGTTCATTTCGCTGTTTTGCCTGATCGTGCCGGTGGGCCTGGTGGAGTCCCTGGGCTGGTTCACCCCGCTGGCCTCAACGGTGGTGGGCTTCATGCTGCTGGCGATCGAACGCATCGGCACCGACCTGCAAAGCCCGTTTCGCTCCAGCGAACACCAGATACAGATGGAAAACATCTGCGAGACCATCGAGAAGAACCTGCAATCCATGCAGCGTGATGCCCTGGCTTGACGCCGGGCATCATCGCCGAGCCGGTAACAGACTATTACCGAGCATAATGTACTAACTGGTTACTTATATTGCTAAAATCGCGCCTCTGCCTCTCACCTTCGAGCATTTATCGATATGAAACGAGCATCGCGCGCCACCGGCGCCTCTAGATTTCTCCTGCTGGGCCTGGGCGTCATCATCGCCCTGCTCGGCGTGGCGCTGGCCGTGGGCGGCGCCAAACTGGTGAGCCTTGGCGGCTCCTGGTACTTCCTGATCGGCGGCCTGGCGATGGCGGTGTCGGGGCTGTTGATTGCCCAGCGCAAACCGGCGGGCGCCTGGTTGTTCGCGACGTTCCTGGTAGGGACCGCCGTGTGGGCGATCGCGGATGTGGGCCTGGTGTTCTGGCCGATGTTCTCGCGACTGTTCATGTTTGCGGTGATCGGCGTGGTCGTGGCGCTGGTGTACCCGCTGCTGGTCAACCGGCCGGCACGGGGCGCCTATGCGATTGCCGCCGTGCTGGCGGTGGGCGTGGCGGTTGCGGCAGGCAATATGTTTGTCGCCCACCCAAGCGTCGCGTCGACCGGTCAAGGCCCTGGCATCACGCCGGTCGCTGCGGCCGACGCGCAAAAAGACTGGGCTCACTACGGCAATACCGAAGGCGGCAGCCGCTTTGCCGCACTGGACCAGATCAACCGCGACACCGTCAATAAGCTCAAGGTGGCCTGGACCTACCACACCGGCGACGTGGCGATCAGCGACGGCAACGGTGCCGAAGACCAACTGACACCGTTGCAGATCGGCAATAAGGTGTTTATCTGCACCCCCCACAACAACCTGATTGCGCTGGATGCCGACACCGGCAAAGAGCTGTGGAAGAACGAGATCAACGCCAAGTCGGCGGTGTGGCAGCGCTGCCGTGGCATGGCGTATTTCGACGCCACCGCGCCGATTGCCCAACCGACGCAGCCCAACAGCTCGCCGATCCTCGCCGCCAGCCTACCGGCCGGTGCGCAATGCCAGCGTCGCCTGCTGACCAACACCATTGATGCGCGCCTGATCGCGGTGGATGCCGACACCGGTAAATTCTGCGAAGACTTCGGCACCCATGGTCAGGTGGACTTGAAAGCCGGCCTGGGCGACGTACCGGACAGCTACTACCAATTGTCCTCGGCGCCCTTGATGGCCGGCACCACCGTGGTGGTCGGCGGGCGCGTGGCGGATAACGTGCAGACCGACATGCCCGGCGGCGTGATCCGGGGCTTCGACGTAATCAGCGGCAAAATGCGCTGGGCCTTCGACCCGGGCAACCCCGAAGACAAGCAAGCTCCTGCAGCCGGCAGCACGTATGTGCGCAGCACGCCGAACAGCTGGGCACCGATGTCCTATGACCCATTGATGAACACTGTGTTCTTGCCGATGGGCAGTTCCTCCACCGATATCTATGGCGTGGAACGCACCCAGCTCAACCACAAGTACGGCGCCTCGGTGTTGGCACTGGATGCCTCCACCGGCAGCGAAAAATGGGTCTACCAGACCGTCCACAACGACCTGTGGGACTTCGACCTGCCGATGCAGCCGAGCCTGATCGACTTCACCCCGCCGGGTAGCGACAAAGCCGTGCCCGCCGTGGTGATCGGCACCAAGGCCGGGCAGATCTATGTGCTCGACCGCGCCACCGGCAAGCCGCTGACCGACGTCAAGGAAGTGCCCGTCAAGGCGGCGAACATCCCCAACGAGCCTTACTCGCTGACCCAACCTAAATCGCTGGGTATGCCGCAGATCGGCGCGCAAACCCTGACCGAGGCGGACATGTGGGGTGCCACGCCGTACGACCAGTTGCTGTGCCGCATCGACTTCAAAGGCATGCGCTACGACGGCCTGTACACCGCGCCGGGCACCGATAAATCGCTGAGCTTCCCAGGTTCCTTGGGCGGCATGAACTGGGGCAGTATTTCCACCGACCCGGTGCACGGCTTTATCTTCGTCAACGACATGCGCCTGGGCCTGTGGATCCAGATGATCCCGTCGCAGAACAAGGCCCAGGCCTCGTCCGGCGGTGAAGCACTCAACACCGGCATGGGCGCGGTACCGCTCAAGGGCACGCCGTATGCGGTGAACAAAAACCGCTTCCTGTCGGTGGCCGGTATTCCGTGCCAGGCACCGCCGTTCGGCACCCTGACCGCGATCGACATGAAGACCCAGAAAGTCGCCTGGCAAGTGCCGGTCGGCACCGTGGAAGACACCGGCCCGCTGGGTATCCGCATGCACCTGCCGATCAAGATCGGTTTGCCGACCCTTGGCGGTACGCTGTCGACCCAGGGCGGCCTGATCTTTATCGCCGGCACCCAGGACTTCTACCTGCGCGCTTTCAACAGCGGCAATGGTGAAGAAATCTGGAAAGCCCGCCTGCCCGTCGGCAGCCAGGGCGGCCCGATGACCTACGTCTCGCCGAAAACCGGCAAGCAGTACGTAGTCATCACCGCAGGTGGCGCACGCCAGTCCACCGACCGTGGCGACTACGTGATCGCCTACGCCCTGCCATAAAAACCCTGTGTTTGCGCGGTGCTTCGGCACCGCGCCGTCTATTTGGAAGAACCTGCATGCTCCCCGTTTCTCCTACGTCCATTGGGCGCCTGTTGCTGGGCCTGGCCTTTGGCGCCGCGCTGCCCGCACAAGCCGACGACACCACCTTGACCGGCGACTGGGGCGGCCTGCGCCGTGAACTCGACGAACAAGGCATCCGCTTCACCGGCGACTACAGCGGCGAGACCGCCTACAACGCCGACGGCGGCCAACACCGTGCGGCGCGTTACTCGCAGAACATCAAGCTCGGCGTGCAGTTCGACCTGGGCAAGCTCTACGGCTTCAACCATGGCGACCGCATCCAGGTCACGATCAATGACCGGCGCGGCAACAGCGCCTCCGAGGATCTGGTGGGTAACCGCCTGCCGATCCAGGAAAACTACGGCGGCCTCTACACCCGCCTCACCGAACTGAGCTACGAGCGCACGCTGTTCACCCCAGCGCTTAATGTCAAGCTGGGCTACATGGCCATGGGCAATGACCTCGGCGGCCTGGACAGCGGCATCCTGTGCAACTTCATGAACGCCGGTTTCTGCGGGCATCCGCTGAACATGTCCGGCGGCAGCGGCTGGACCAACTACCCGAATGCGCGCCTGGGTGCCCGCGTGAAATACGATTTTTCACCGTCCTGGCAACTGCGCGTCGCAGCCTTCAACGTCGACCCCGAGAGCAACGGTAACTCCAGCCGCGCCTGGCGCCTGGACCCGAAACACACCACCGGCACCGTGGTACCGATCGAACTGGTGTACAAACACGCAGGCGCGCTGCCCGGTGAGTACAAGTTGGGTTATTACTACGACAGCTCCAACGTCAAACGCATCGGCAGCAATAAAGAGGTCAACGGGCGTGGCGGCCATTACCTGCTGATCGACCAGGCGGTGTGGGCCTCCGAGGCCTCCGCCGGGCGCACGCTGCATGCTTTCGGTCAGTACTCGGCAGCCAGTGAAGCAGCGTCGCCGTTCAGCAAGTGGTACGGCGCTGGGTTGGTGCTGTACAAGCCCTTCGAAGGTCGGCCACGCGATACCGTCGCCCTGGGTTACGGCCGTGCGGTGCCGAACCCTCGCAGCCGTGACGTACAGGAACTGGCGGCCTTCAAGGCGGGGACCGAGTATCCCGACCTGAACAATGCCGAGCAGTTGATCGAACTCAGCTATGGCTACCAGGCCACGCCCTGGCTGACCCTGCGCCCGGATGTGCAATACATCATCGAGCCGGGTGCGTTTTCGGGTGAAAACATCGATAACGCGCTGGTCGTAGGGTTGCAGGTCAAAGCCGTGTTCTAGGCCGCGCCCTGCTGGTATTCGCGTGGCGTGCAGCCGAACTCCCGGCGAAACACCGTGTGCAGGTACTGCGCCGATTTGAAGCCGCAGCGCGCGGCAACCTCGGCAATCGCCACGCGGTGGTTCTCCAGGCCCTTGGCGGCGGCCGCCAGTTTGAAGCGCAGGATCTCGTCGTGCACGCTGCAGCCACGTTCCTTGCGAAAGTGCGACTCCAGGGATGAGCGTGATACGCCCACATAGGCCGCCACCTGGGCGGTCTTGATACCCTGGCATGCGTATTGGCGGATAAACAGCAACGCCTGCATCACGTAGGGGTTGCCCAAGGGTTGGTGCAGGCTGGAGGCTTGCACGTTGATCGCCTCCGGCGGCACCAGGATCTGCGTACCGGCGCAAGGTTTGCCGTGCAGCATCTGGTGCAACAGGGCGGCGGCGGTACGGCCCATGGTCTCGGTGCCCTGGATCACCGAACTCAGCGGCACCCGCGTGAGGGTGCGGGTCAACGGGTCGTTGTCGATGCCGATCAACGCCACTTCTTCCGGCACGGCGATCCCGGCCGTCAGGCAGGCTTGCAGCAGTTGCCGGGCACGGGCGTCGGTGACGGCGATGATGCCGATGGGTTTGGGCAGGCTTTCCAGCCAGGCAATCTGCTGCTCCACCGCGCTGTCCCACAGCGGTGCGCTGGTGCCCAGGCCGCGATAGATCTCCACCGGCACACCATCACGCGTCAACAGGCTGCGAAAGGCCTTTTCGCGCTCCTGCGCCCAGCGGTTGGCCTGGGCCGGCGGCAAGCTGAAACAGGCAAACCGGGTCAACCCCGCCTCGATCAAATGTTCATACGCCAACTTCATCAGGCCATGATTGTCGGTGGCCACATAGGGAATGCCCTTGGGGTAGGCACGCACATCCTCGTAGGAGCCGCCCACCGCCACCACCGGCAAGCGGCTCCCGGCCAGCGCTTCGCCGATCAGCGGGTCGTCGAAATCCGCAATGATGCCGTCGCCCTGCCAATGCTCGATGCCTTTGAGGCGGCACAGAAAGTCTTCCTCCAGAAACAGATCCCACGACGCACGGGTACTGCTCAGGTAGTTGCCGATGCCGGCGATGATGCCGCGATCGTAGATTTTGCTGCCGTTGAACAACAGGGCGATACGGTGAACGGGCGGTAGGGTTTTCATTGTTTTTGTCCTGAGGCCAGTCGCCACAGACTAAACCCCGCCACTCAAAATCGCACCCTCCCTTGGTGATTTTCATAATCGGCGGGCCCAACGCCGTTGCTAGTATCCAGACACCGCCAAGAACAATAAGGAAAACGCCATGCAGTATTTCCCTGGTGTCGAGAAGGTCCGCTTCGAAGGCCCCGACAGCGACGCGCCTCTCGCCTTCCGCCACTATGACGCCAACAAACTGATCCTCGGCAAACCCATGCGCGAGCACTTGCGCATGGCCGTTTGTTATTGGCACACCTTTGTCTGGCCGGGCTCGGACGTGTTCGGCCAGGGCACCTTCAAGCGGCCCTGGCAGCGCAACGGCGAGCCGATGGAGCTGGCGATCTGCAAGGCGCAGGCCGCCTTTGAGTTCTTCTCCAAACTGGGTATCGATTACTACAGCTTTCACGACACGGACGTCGCCCCCGAAGGCAGCTCGCTCAAGGAATATCGCCATAACTTTGCGCAGATGGTCGATCACCTGGAGCGTCATCAGGAACAGTCCGGCATCCAGCTGTTATGGGGCACCGCCAACTGCTTCAGCAACCCGCGTTTTGCCGCCGGCGCCGCCAGCAACCCGGACCCGGAGGTGTTTGCCTATGCGGCCGCCCAGGTGTGCAGTGCAATGAACGCCACCTTGCGGCTCAAGGGCTCCAACTACGTGCTGTGGGGCGGTCGCGAGGGCTATGAAACCCTGCTCAATACCGACCTCAAGCGCGAACGCGAGCAGCTCGGCCGGTTTATACGCATGGTGGTGGAGCACAAGTACAAGATCGGCTTCAAGGGCGACCTGCTGATCGAGCCCAAGCCCCAGGAGCCGACCAAGCACCAGTACGATTACGACAGCGCCACGGTGTTCGGCTTCCTGCATGAGTACGGCCTGGAACAGGAAATCAAGGTGAACATCGAGGCCAACCACGCGACCCTGGCCGGGCACAGTTTTCAGCATGAGATTGCCACCGCCGTGTCCCTTGGCATTTTCGGCAGCATCGATGCCAACCGTGGCGACCCGCAGAACGGCTGGGACACCGACCAGTTCCCCAACAGCGTCGAGGAAATGACCCTCGCCACTTATGAAATCCTCAAGGCCGGTGGTTTCAAGAATGGCGGCTACAATTTCGACTCCAAGGTCCGTCGCCAAAGCCTGGACGAAGTCGATCTGTTCCACGGGCACGTGGCCGCCATGGATGTCTTGGCCCTGGCGTTGGAACGCGCAGCCGCCATGGTGCAGAACGACCGCTTGCAACAATTCAAGGACCAGCGTTATGCCGGTTGGCGACAGCCGCTGGGCCAGGCCGTACTGGCCGGCGAGTACAGCCTGGAGTCCCTGGCCGAGCATGCGTTTGCCCATGAGCTGAACCCGCAGGCCGTGAGCGGGCGACAGGAGATGCTCGAAGGTGTCGTGAACCGCTTTATCTACAGCTGATTGTAGTGAGCGGGCTCGCCCCGCGCTGGGTGGCGCAGCCGCCCCAGACAGGGACGCCAGGGTGTTTCAGAAAGACCGAGGTGCCTGGTTTTGGGGCGGCTGCGCCACCCAGCGCGGGGCGAGCCCGCTCACTACAGAGTCTTACTACAACAATAAAAGGACGCACCACTATGAAGTCATTCAAACGCACTCTTCTTGCCTCGGCCCTGGCCTTGCTCGCCCTGCCGGTGATGGCTGATTCCGCTCACCCGAAAATCGGCTTTTCCATCGACGACCTGCGTCTGGAACGCTGGTCCCGCGACCGCGACTACTTTGTGGCGGCAGCCGAAAAGCTCGATGCCAAAGTGTTTGTACAGTCGGCTGATGCCAACGAGCAGAAGCAGATTTCCCAGATCGAAAACCTGATCTCCCGTGGTGTCGATGTGATCGTCATCGTGCCGTTCAACGCGACCGTACTCACCAACGCCGTCGCCGAAGCCAAGAAGGCCGGGATCAAGGTGGTGTCCTATGATCGCCTGATCCTCAATGCCGATATCGACGCGTACATCTCCTTCGATAACGAAAAAGTCGGCGAGATGCAGGCCGGCGGCGTGCTGCAAGCGGCGCCCAAGGGCAATTACTTCCTGCTCGGCGGCGCCCCCACCGACAACAACGCCAAGGTGCTGCGCGAAGGCCAAATGAAGGTGCTGCAACCGGCCATCGACAAGGGTGATATCAAGATTGTCGGCCAGCAGTGGGTCAAGGAATGGAACCCTACCGAAGCCCTCAGCATCGTCGAAAACGCCCTGACGCGTAACGACAACAAGATCGACGCCATCGTCGCTTCCAACGACGCCACCGCCGGTGGTGCAATCCAGGCCCTGGCCGCACAGAAGCTGGCCGGCAAGGTGCCGATCTCGGGGCAGGATGCTGACCTGGCCGCCGTGAAGCGCGTGCTCGACGGCACCCAGACCATGACCGTGTACAAGCCGCTCAAGCTGATCGCCACCGAGGCGGCCAAACTCTCGGTACAACTGGCGCGCAATGAAAAACCTAGCTACAGCTCGCAATACGACAACGGCAGCAAAAAGGTCGACACCATCCTGCTCACGCCCACCCCGCTGACCAAGGCCAATATCGATCTGTTGGAGAAGGACGGGTTCTATACCAAGGCACAGATTGCCGGGCAATGATGGTCATGTCCGACTACCTGTTGCAAATGCGCGGCATCGTCAAGACCTTTGGCGGTGTGCCCGCCCTGAACGGTATCGATATCAACGTGCGGCCGGGGGAATGTGTCGGCCTGTGCGGTGAGAACGGCGCCGGTAAATCCACCTTGATGAAGGTGCTGTCGGCGGTCTATCCGCACGGCACCTGGGAGGGTGAAATCCTCTGGGATGGGCAACCGCTCAAGGCCCAGTCCATCAGCGAAACCGAGGCTGCCGGCATCGTCATCATTCACCAGGAGCTGACCCTGGTGCCTGACCTGTCGGTGGCTGAGAACATCTTCATGGGCCACGAGCTGACTTTGCCCGGCGGGCGCATGAACTACCCGGCCATGCTCCACCGCGCCGAAGCCTTGATGCGCGAGCTCAAGGTACCGGACATGAACGTGGCGTTGCCGGTGTCGCAATACGGCGGCGGTTACCAGCAATTGGTGGAAATTGCCAAGGCCCTGAACAAACAGGCACGCCTGTTGATCCTCGATGAGCCCTCCTCGGCCCTGACCCGTTCGGAAATCGAGGTACTGCTGGATATCATCCGAGACCTCAAGGCCAAGGGCGTGGCCTGCGTGTACATCTCCCACAAGCTCGATGAAGTGGCGGCCGTGTGCGACACCATCGCCGTGATCCGCGACGGCAAACACATCGCGACCACCGCCATGGCCGACATGGATATCCCGCAGATCATCACCCAGATGGTCGGCCGCGAGATGAACAACCTCTACCCCACCGAACCCCACGCGGTGGGCGAAGTGATTTTCGAAGCACGCAACGTCACCTGTTATGACGTCGACAACCCCAAGCGCAAACGCGTTGACGATATTTCCTTTGTGCTCAGGCGCGGGGAAATCCTCGGCATCGCCGGGCTGGTGGGCGCCGGACGCACGGAACTGGTATCGGCGCTGTTCGGCGCCTACCCCGGCCGCTACAGCGGCGAAGTGTGGCTGGACGGCGTGCCGGTCGACACGCGCACGCCGCTCAAGTCGATCCGCGCAGGGCTGTGCATGGTGCCCGAAGACCGTAAGCGCCAAGGCATTATTCCGGATTTCGGGGTGGGCCAGAACATCACCCTGACCGTGCTGGAAACCTACTCGCGCCTGACGCGCATCGACGCCGAAGCCGAGTTGGGCAGCATCGAGCAACAGATCGCCCGCCTGCACCTCAAGACGGCCAGCCCGTCGCTGTCGATCACCAGCCTGTCCGGTGGCAATCAGCAAAAAGCCGTGCTGGCGAAGATGTTGATGGCCAAGCCCAAGGTGCTGATCCTCGATGAGCCCACACGCGGCGTGGACGTGGGCGCCAAGTACGAGATCTACAAGCTGATGGGCGCGCTGGCGGCCGAAGGCGTGTCGATCATCATGGTTTCCTCGGAACTGGCCGAAGTGCTGGGCGTGTCCAACCGCGTGCTGGTGATCGGCGACGGCCAACTGCGTGGCGACTTTATCAATGAAGACCTCACCCAGGAACAGGTGCTCGCCGCCGCGCTCAGCCAAAACCATCATGATCGGAAGACCGCGTAGATGAATCAGGTCAAACACCTTTTTACCCGCTATAAAATGCTGGCCCTGGTCATCGCCGTGGCGTTTATCTGGCTGTTTTTCAGCTGGCAGACCGAAGGCGGCTTCGTGACGCCGCGCAACCTGTCGAACCTGCTGCGGCAGATGTCGATCACCGGAATCCTGGCCTGCGGCATGGTGCTGGTGATCATCAGCGGCGAGATCGATTTGTCGGTGGGCTCGTTGCTCGGGCTGCTGGGCGGGCTCGCGGCGATCCTGGACGTGGTGTACCACATTCCGCTGCTGGCCAACCTGAGCCTGGTGGCGTTGTGCGGGCTGATGATCGGCTTGGCCAACGGCTACATGACGGCTTACCTGCGTATCCCGTCGTTTATCGTCGGTTTGGGCGGGATGCTGGCGTTTCGCGGGATTCTGCTGGGGATTACCGGCGGTACCACCATCGCACCGGTATCGCCGTCACTGGTGTACGTGGGCCAGGGCTATTTACCGCATACGGTAGGAGTCGGCCTGGGCGTGCTGCTGTTTGCGCTGACCGTGTTTCTCACCTGGAAGCAGCGGCGCAACCGCGCCTTGCATGGCCTGGCGGCGCACTCGCGAGTGCGTGATGGGTTGCGCGTGGGGGTGATCGGCGTGGTGTTGGCCGGGTTCGTCACCACCCTCAACAGCTACGACGGCATCCCGGTGCCGGTGTTGTTATTGCTGGTGCTGCTCGGCGTGTTCAGCTACGTCACCAGCCAGACCGTGTTCGGTCGTCGCGTCTACGCGGTGGGCAGCAACATGGAAGCCACACGCCTGTCGGGTATCAACGTACAGGCGGTGAAGCTATGGATCTTCGGCATCATGGGTGTGATGTGCGCCCTCGCCGGCCTGGTCAACACCGCCCGCCTCGCGGCCGGCTCGCCGTCGGCGGGCAACATGGGTGAACTCGACGCCATTGCTGCGTGCTTTATCGGTGGCACGTCCATGCGCGGCGGTTCGGGCACGGTGTATGGCGCGTTGCTCGGGGCGTTGGTGATTACCAGCCTGGACAACGGTATGTCGATGCTGGATGTGGACAGTTACTGGCAGATGATTGTGAAGGGCAGCATTCTGGTGCTGGCGGTGTGGGTGGATGTGAGTACGCGGGCTGGGCGGCGCTGAACCCGCCACGCTCATTCCCACTGAACGTGGGAATGAGCGTGGCTATGCGTCCGTGCCGAAAGCGTACGACGTCAATAAATCTGGGCGCCATTGTAGATATTGTAGAGATGGTCAGGGACCTCGGAAGGCGACGAAAAATAGACGAACAACTTTCCACCGTGTTCCTGGACAGCCAATACTTTGATGGGTTGGCCCGCGCCGATCGCGACATGATCCTTCAAGAAACTGGTTGATACGTTCTTCTTTGGTATGGACTCATCAAAGACATAGACGACCTGCTGAGTCCCCTCCCCTTTACCTTTTGCCACGCCTTTCGCCCAGCCTTCCCACTCCACTGAATTGTGCACGGTCGCCGAGGCGGACTGTACCCCAGGATCCTGGAAGACTTTGCCTACGCCATTTTTAAGCCGGCTTGCACCCTCTGGGGTGACGAACGCCGAACGATACGCCTTGCCCTCATAGGGCTTTAATTGATCAAACTCACGCAAAAACGCTTCAAGTTCCGGCGTACGCCGATTCGCACGCAGGGGCTGATTGACGAAGTCTGAGCCTGCGCGAGTATAAGTACCCACATGCTCAAAATCATCAGCATTACTTTCTCCGACAAGTTTAGTGAGGGTCTTGGTGAACTCGTCCTTCTGCTGCTCGGAGAGCGCGCCCCCTGACTGCTTGTGTTTTTCCACAACGCCAGCCAGTTCCTTACGGGCATCTCTATATTTTTGCGAAAAAACCTCTGATATTTTCCCGCCGCCCTCGACGCCTCTTCTCTTCCAGACACCTGCGTCATCAGGCTTGGCAATTTTTCCGCTACTGACTAACTGCGTAGGGTCATCCGGTTTGGCGATGCGTAACACATAGTGGACGCCATCGCCGGCATCAGGTTTTTCGGAAACAAAATACTTCACACCATTCAGCTCAATCGGCCTGACACCCGGTTGACTGCGGGGCAACGGCACGGCGGCAGCCTTGAACTGCTCAATGCCCTGAGAGGCTTTTTTGGAAGCATTGGGTGCCCATTTCAAACCCTGTACGCCGCCTTCCCATTTAACCCCGGCAACCCCAGGCTTTAAGCTGTAACTCGCAAAATTTACCGACGGCTTCAAGAACTTCGGGAGGATGGGTTTGACCCATCGGACAACCCCCCTCGTCAAGCCAGCGGCGGCTTGTTCAACAGGCGTAAACAGTGAAAGCAGATCTATCCATATTTGCGCGATGCCTTCGAGTGGGCGGCCGGCAACTATTGCCTCGACACCGTGCCAAAAAGGCACGAAACCTTTAAGGATTTCACGACGTTTCTCCCTGTCGGCCTTGAATGCCTGATAGTTTTCTCTGTCCTCTTTCTCGGCTTCAGTCACGCGCTCCGGATCCTCTTTTGCCCTCTCCAGCAAATCCAGATCCTTCATAAAAAACAGTTTTTCCGACACCGTCGTGCCGATCTGGCCGGTTCGCTCCACGAACTTTGCCTGATAGGTTGGCTTTCCGGCGCTGCCTTGCGCAGAGGCCGGAAAGGTCGCTAGCGGTTCCAACGTATAAAGCTGGGCGGAAAACGGCGTATTGTCCGATCGGGCGCCCACTGGCCGATCAGCTTTCGCCTCATAGCGCTGCCCTTGAATGCTGGGTTTTGGCCACGCGGTGAATGCGTTCGCATAACTGCCGTCGGGTAAACGTTGTTTTCCGATGACACTGTGGCCCTGAAAGACACCGACGTAATCGTCCCGCTTAACCACGGTCCCCCGTTCAGGGTTGACTTCATAGACCTTCGTCTTTCCTTCGTGAACCGCTTTAATCAAGAACGTAGTGCGCTCGGGCTCGCCGCCCTCTCCGGGTGACTTCATCGCATACACACCGACGTCACCGTGCGCTATGGCGATTTGATCCGCCGGGGGCAGCGTTGAGAGAGCGTATTGGATTATCGTGCCGTAGGCGGCTTTCTTGTTCGCCAGATCGGCTTTGAAGTCTTCGCCGAATTTTTGGTCATCGTAGATAGCCACCGGGTATTTTTTATTATCCGGATCGGCATGGCCTTTGATGGGCGATACCTGTTGCGTCCCAAGGAAATAATCCTTCCTCATTGGCATGGGGCTAGAGAGGCTAGCGATGGCACCCGCCATCTTTTCAAGATGCTGATCCAATGCGGCAAGGGCTTTTTGAATGTCCGCCTGCGAAAATTCGGTTTTATCTTCAAGAATGCCGTTGGCAACGGCCCACTCCAGCGCGGGGCCAATGCGCGTCGACTCAATCAATAGCGCCTGTTCGGGTGTCACCGCCATAGCACTCATTTTGCCGGGCAAGGCGATCAGTTCATCCTGGGTCATCCGCTTCGAAGAGCCCGGCTCGATGGCTTCGGCCAGGTTGACACCGTGCTGATAACTCACCCAACTCACAGAGCTTTTGCTGAGTTCCGATGGCGCATTATTTTTGCCCGCATGGGCCGATAAGTCGCCAGTGACCTGAGGCGGTCTGGCGGCTGAGGGGCCTGATGCGGATTTGGGCGCCTCACTGTTGCCCGCTGCGTCAGAATCCGAAGATCGTTTGGTACGACTGCTCGCTGTTTCTGCGCCCCCTTCAAGGTTTCTGGCCCAATGGCGATCAGTAGGAAATGCAAGAATATTGGTGGTCATTATTCATCATCATGCGAGTGGAATGTTCTCTCGACCACGGTAGGAAACACGGCGGTAGATTTGTCCACCCTGTGTGGTACTGAGGTAAGAAATTGTTCCATTGCACGATGGATGCCTGAATGCGACCAAACTTGTGGGAGGGGGCTTGCTCCCGATAGGCCGCGCAGCGGCCTCAAAAATGGGCCTGCTACGCAGTCCATCGGGGGCAAGCCCCCTCCCACAGTTTCCCGGCGGTGTTCTTCAGGTCGTTACTTGGACACCGGCATGGCGAATTCGGCGCCTTGTTCGATGCTCTCCGACCAACGCTGCATGATCGACTTCTGCTTGGTGTAGAAGCGCACACCCTCCGTGCCGTAGGCATGCATGTCGCCAAACAGGCTCTTCTTCCAGCCGCCAAACCCGTGCCAAGCCATGGGCACGGGGATCGGTACGTTGATGCCGACCATGCCGACTTCGATACGCCGGGCAAACTCGCGGGCAATGTGGCCGTCGCGGGTAAAGCAGCTGACGCCGTTGCCGAACTCGTGGTCGTTGACCAGTTTGATCGCTTCGGCGAAGTCGTTGACGCGCACGCAGGCCAGTACCGGACCGAAGATTTCTTCGCGGTAGATGCTCATGTCCCGGGTCACGTGGTCGAACAGCGTGGCGCCGAGCCAGAAGCCGTGTTCCAGGCCGGCCTCGGACGGCACGTAACCCCGCCCGTCGAGCAGCAATTGCGCACCGGCTTGCACGCCCTGTTCGATGTAGCCACTGATACGCTCCAGCGCGGCACGGGACACGATCGGGCCCATTTCGGCTTTCAAGTCCCGGCCATCGGTGATGCGCAGTTGCTTGGCCCGTTCGGTCAAGGCGGCGATGACTTTGTCACCCACATCGCCTACCAGCACGGCGACGGAAATGGCCATGCAACGCTCGCCGGCACTGCCGTAAGCGGCGCCCATCAGTGCGTCGACGGTTTTCTCGATATCCGCGTCGGGCATTACCACCATGTGGTTTTTCGCGCCGCCCAGCCCTTGCACGCGCTTGCCGTGACGGGCGCCGCTTTCGTAGATGTACTGGGCGATCGGCGTGGAGCCGACGAAACTCACGGCCTTGACGTCCGGGTGTTCGATCAGCGCATCCACTGCTTCCTTGTCGCCCTGCACCACGTTGAACACGCCTTTGGGCAGGCCGGCTTCGCGCAGCAGTTCGGCCATGAACAGCGAGGCGCTCGGGTCGGTCGGGCTCGGCTTGAGGATGAAGGTGTTGCCCGCCGCAATGGCGATCGGGTACATCCACATCGGCACCATTACCGGGAAATTGAACGGCGTCACGCCCGCCACCACGCCCAGTGGCTGGCGCATCGTCCAGTTGTCCATGCCACGGGACACCTGGTCGGAGTGCTCGCCCTTGAGCAGGTTGGGAATACCGCAAGCGAACTCAAGAATGTCGATACCACGGTCGACTTCACCCTGGGCATCGGTGAAGACCTTGCCATGTTCGGCGACGATGATGCGCGCCAGGTCATCCTTGCGCTCACGCAGCAGGTGCAGGAACTCGAACAACACGCGGGCACGGCGGATCGGCGGTGTGTCGGCCCAACCGGCGAACGCAGCCTGGGCAGCGGCGACGGCTTCGGACACGGTCTGGCGACTGGCCAGGGCGACGCGGCCGGTCTTTTCGCCAGTGGCCGGGTTGAAGACGTCCTGATAGCGATCATCGCGGCTCACGCGCTGGTCGTTGATGTAGTGCTCGAGGGTGGTGGTCATGGCAGAGGCTCCCTGGTGGATGGCAATGGAAGCCACGATAGGCTTTCGCTTTGTTCCCAACCAGAGCAGAATTCAGAACTTATTGTCCATACAAGCGAACAATAGCAGCATGGAAAAAGCCGAGATCGAGGGGTTGTGGACCCATATTCACTGGCTGTCGGTGCTGGAGGAGCAAGGCACCTACACCGCCGCCGCGGCGCGCCTGGGCGTGAGCAAGTCCGCCGTCAGCCAGCGCATCTCGGACCTGGAGAAAGCCACCGGTACACGGTTGGTCACCCGCACCACACGCAGCGTGCGACTGACCGATGCGGGGCAATCCTTGACCCGCGAAGTACGCAGCGCCTATGCCCAAATCGCGCGCAGTTTCTCTTCGGTACGCGACTCGGCCGGGGAGATTCGCGGCCTGGTGCGCCTCACCGCGCCGGTGGCCTTTGCCCGGCAACAGTTGGTGCCGCATCTGTCGGAGTTCTTGCAACTCTACCCGCAGGTGCGCATTCAACTGGATGTTTCCGATACCTTGAGTTCGCTGGCGGCCGAGGGCTACGACCTGGCGGTGCGCCACGGTTTCCAGGTGCCGGAAACCCATGTGGCGTGGAAGCTGTGCGACACCGCTTCAGTGCTGGTGGCGACCCGCGAATACTTGCAACGCCACGGCGAGCCGTGCGAACCCGGCGACCTCACTGCGCATAATTGCCTGTTCTATCCACGCGGGGCCGACCAACCGGCCTGGACCTTCGAACGCCACGCCGAGCGTATCACCGTGCCCATCGCCGGTAGCTTTGCCACCAACAACAGCGAAGCCCTGCGCGACTCGGCGCTCAACCACCTGGGTATCGCCCTGCTTCCGGATTTCAGTGCCCACGCCGCATTGGCCAGCGGCACGCTGGTGAAGGTGCTCAAGGGTTGGACACTCAAAGGGGTATTTGCCGATGAGATCTACTTGATCCGCCCCTACTCGCCCCATGTACCCAAGTCGGTCAGTACGTTAGTTGGCTATCTAAAGAACAAGTTATCAGCGGGGTTTCGTTTCATTGGATAAACAACAAGCACATTAAGCGGAATCATTCTCGACAAACCGCTTTTTAATAAGAAACCATATAGCCAGCGGCAATAATCCTCATAACAAACACTTCAACTATGTGGGCTCATAACAAGTTATTGACGCCCGCTGAATTTCAATACAACTAATTGTATTGAATATAAAAATCTTGCCCATACCGCCTACGTTACAGCCGTTGTGACTCGACGTACTTGCAAAAAAACCACAACCGTCTAGGTTCATGAATACCGTGAAGGCCAACCGCCATTGTTCATTCAGCCAGCCATTCTGGCGAGGGATTCTATTGCTCTGAAACAAGACCCGACGCTGCTCTAAATACAGACACGGAACTTAAGTCTTAATACTCAGAAGGGATGCTTTGATGAAACGCAGCCAGCCGTATCGTGCGTTCTTGAAAAAGGGGCCAGCCCAACATTTCTGGCTGTCATTGTTTGGCTTTTGCGTGTTGGTCATCGCCAGCTTCCTGTTGTTCGAGCAACAGATCCAGGCCTTCCTGCTTCACCTCAACCTGTACCAACCTTCCACGCCCGGTGTGGCACTCAACCTGGCCCTGCTGCTGATTACCCTGCTCGCGCTGGATGTGCTGCTGCCCGTACCCTCGAGCGTGGTTGCGCTGCTGGCGGTTGCCATGCTCGGCAGCCTGGGCGGCTACCTGGTGATTTTTATCGGCTTGTGCCTGGGTGCCGGGTTGGGCTACGCGTTGGGCGCCGGCTACTTTCGGTTGTTATCCGGTCGTCTTGGCCTGCATCAGCGTCGCCCGGGGCACTTGGCGTATCGGCTGAACACGCTGTCGTTGATTTGCCTGCGCGGGGTGCCGGTGCTGGCGGAAACTTCGGTGGTGGCCGCCGGAATGCAGCGTTACCCGCTGCGCGCGTTTCTGTTGATTACCACGCTGGCCAATGCGGGCCTGGCGTTGGCCTATACCGCCATCGGCACGTTCCTGATCGAGCAGAATGCACTGCTGGTGACGATCCTTGCCAGCATGCTGCTACCGCTGCTGTTCGTGGCGGGGTACAGCCTGTTCAAGACCTTGCGTAAACCCGCTGCCGAACAAGCGTTGCGTGGCTGCTTCAGCGTCAGCTATGACTACCCGGTGGTGTTCACCGACCACCTGTTCGACCCACGCAACCCTTGCCTGCATCAACAACTCAGCGCACCGCACAACGGGCCAGTGACGGTGCTGATATTTGCCGACGCACAACTGCTGCACAGCGCGCCTCAGCTGCGGGAGCAGATCGACGCGTATTTCGCCGCCCACACCGACCTGCACCTGCAAACGGCGCCCATCGCCGTGCCGGCCGGCGAACTGAGCAAAAACACCCAAGTCCTGGAGCAGCTCTACAGCGACATGCTGCAGCACCATCTGGACCGGCATTGCTACGTACTGGCCCTGGGCGGCGGTGCGGTGCTGGACGCGGTGGGCTACGCCTGCGCGACCTTTCATCGCGGCATCCGTCTGGTGCGCGTCCCCAGCACGGTACTGGCGCAGAACGACGCCGGTATCGGGGTGAAAAATGGCATCAATGCCTTCGGTCAGAAGAACCTGCTGGGCGCGTTCTATCCCGCTACAGCGGTGCTCAACGACTTCCAATTGCTCACCAGCCTGACCCACCGCGACCAGATCGCCGGGCTGGCCGAAGCGGTCAAGGTGGCGCTGATCAAGGACTCGGTGTTTTTCGAGTGGATGGAGCAGCATGCCGACGCCCTCGCGCGCTTTGATCACCCGACCAGCCGCTACGCCATTCGCCGTTGCGCCGAACTGCACCTGGGGCATATCACCGGCGCCGGGGACCCGTTCGAACGCGGTAATGGCCGCCCACTGGACTACGGGCATTGGGCCGCGCACAAGCTGGAAAACCTCAGCCAGCACCGCCTGCGTCATGGTGAAGCCGTCGCCGTGGGTATGGCTCTGGACGGTCTGTACGCCAATGCCGTGGGGTTGTTGAGCGCTAGCGACACGCAACGGCTGATGAACCTGCTGCACACCCTGGGCTTCAACCTGTGCCCGCCGGAACTGAAGATGAAAGATGCCCAGGGCCGCTCCCAGGTGTTGCTCGGCCTGGAGGAGTTCCGTCAGCACCTGGGCGGGCAGCTGTCGATCCCCATGCTTCTTTGCATCGGAGAGTCGGTAGACCTGCATGCCATCGATGACGCACAAATGGAACAGGCGCTGCAACGGTTGGCGAACCGCGGCGACCTGGCGCTGCCACTGAGTTACGCGCAATGAGCCAGGCCAACCTGAAAACCTGGTTGACCCTGGGTCGCGTGTCCAACCTGCCCACGGTGTGGACCAACACGCTGGCTGCCGCCCTGCTCGCCAGCAGCGCCGGAGCGTTGGCGCCGCCGTCGTCGCTGGTCTGGGGGTTGCTGCTGAGCACGCTGTCGCTGTTGTACCTGGCCGGCATGCTGTTGAACGACTGGCTGGACGCCGACTGGGATCAACAACACCACAACCCGCGCCCCATCACCCTGGGCCTGGCCAGCCGGCAGCAAGTGGGCCTGGCCACGGCGCTGCTGCTGATCCTCGCCGCCATGGCCGTGCTGGGCCTGAGCCGCCTGATCGATCAGCCCCACTGGCTGCTTGGCGGCGTGGGGCTGCTGCTGGCCTGCATCTTCGGCTACAACCTGCTGCACAAAAAATACGCCCACAGCGTATGGCTGATGGGAGCGTGCCGCTCGGCGCTGTACCTCACGGCGGCAGCCAGCCTCGCACTGCCGCCGGAGCCGATCTGGCTGTGCGCAATGCTGCTGGGCGTGTACATCAGCGGCCTGACTTACCTGGCTCGCCAGGAACACCGCAACCAACTGGTCAGCCGTCTGCCGCTGTTGCTGATGCTCAGCCCGCTGGCTTTGGCGATCTACTCCAACAACCTGTGGTTCTGGCCGGTGCTGCTGCTCTGGCTGGGTTGGTTGGGCCTGCACTACCGCAGGCACCTGGCCAACCCGCAACAACGTCAGGTGCGCGCTTTTATCGGCGCAGGCCTGGCGGCGTTGCCGCTGTTCGATGGGCTGGTGTTGGCCGTGGCCGACCAGCCGTTGGGCAGTCTGCTGTGTGTGCTGGTGTTTTTGCTGCTTCCCCACTTTCAGCGTTGGATCAAGCCGACATGAACATGCGCCAGGATCGCCTTATCGAACTGCGCCAAGTCCTAAGCCAGCGACTGCACGACAGCCAAGCGCTGTGGTGGTGCCAGGCGCAGGCCGCGCTCGCGCAACAACCGGACGCCACCACGGCGGCATTGTTGAGCAGCCAGTGCAAGCGTCACTTGACGGCCCCTGAGGTCGACCTGGCGCGTGCACTGCTGCTGGGCCAGGTGCTGGAAACCGCCGCCATTGCCGAACATTTAACCCTGCTACGCCAGTGGTTCCTGTGGGGCGACGATCAGGAAAAAATCGCCCTGCTCGGTGCCCTCGACTGGCTCGACAGCAACGGTCAGTGCCTGGCGCTGGCCTTGCAGGCCGGACGCACCAGCAACCCGCAGGTGTTTGCCGCCCTGGCCCTCGACAACGCCTACCCATCACGCCATTACCCCGAGCGGGCCTTTCACCAGCTTGTACTCAAGGCACTCGGCATGGGCCTGGACGTCGGGCGTGTGGTCGGCCTCAAGCAACGGCATAGCACCACGTTCAATCAGTTGGCCCTGGACCTGATGCAAGAGCAACAGGCCGCGGGCCGTCCCATATCGCCCGGCCTGCCCGAGGTGATCGCCTTCCACCTGCTGGACCCGGAACAACGCCGACACCTGCCACCGCAGTGGCACCCGTACCTGAACTGAGACTTTCCCTGAAGAGGATTCACTATGCCCACCTACTTCGATCCGCATATCCATATGGTCAGCCGCACCACTGACGACTACCAGAACATGGCCGCCGCCGGGATTACCGGGGTGATCGAGCCGGCGTTCTGGCAGGGCCAGGCACGCACCAGCGTCGGCAGTTTCATCGACTACTTCGACACCTTGCTCGGCTGGGAACGCTTTCGCGCCAGCATGTTCGGCATCCATCATTTCTGCACCATTGGCCTGAACCCCAAGGAGGCCAATGACCTGTCCGTGGCCAATGAGGTGCTGGAGATATTGCCGCGTTACCTGGTGAAAGACGGTGTGGTGGCCGTCGGTGAAATCGGCTACGACGACATCACCCCCGAAGAGGACCGTTTTCTCGCCGCGCAACTGGAGCTGGCCAGGCAGTTCAACCTGCCGGTGCTGGTGCACACGCCCCACCGCGACAAGATCGGCGGCACCAAGCGCACCCTGGCGGTGATCCGCGAAGTGGGGATTGCCGAGCACCTGGTGATCATCGACCACCTCAACGAACTGACCTTGCCCCTGGTGCTCGACAGCGACTGCTGGCGCGGCCATTCCATCTACCCCAACACCAAGATGTCGGAGCAGCGCATGGTCGCCTTGCTCCAGGAATACGGCACGGAAAAAATGGTGGTCAACAGTGCCGCTGACTGGGGCATCAGCGACCCGCTGAAGGTGCCCAAGACCGGCCAGGCGATGTTGGCGGCGGGCTTCAGCCAGGCCCAGGTCGAACAGGTGCTGTTCCATAACCCGGTGGATTTCTTCGCCCAGAGCGGCCAGCTGGACAAGGCCCTGGTCAGCACACCGCTGCCCATCGACCAGCGCAAGCAATGGCAGGACAACTCGGCCCTGCGCGGCCAGGAGCCGGTGGTCAAATGAGCGACATCGGCGGTTGGACGGCCACTCAGGTCGGCTATTGCAGCAATGTGCACCCGACCCGCGACCTGGCCGGGCTCAGGGCCTCGATCGCCGAACATTTCCGGGGCGTGCGCAACCTGCGCGGGTTGGACGTGCAGGACAGTGGTTTGTGGATCTGCGCTCACGCGGCCCGGCAGTTGCAGCAACCCGCGGCGCGCCAGGAATTCCTGGCGTTGCTGCAAAGCAGTGGGTTGCGCCTGACCTCCTTGAATGGCTTCCCCTATGGCGAGTTCCATCAGGGCGCGGTGAAAGCCGAGGTCTACCTGCCCAGTTGGGCCGACCCGCAGCGGTTGGCCTACAGCCTCGACCTGGCGTACCTGCTGGCCCAGGCGTTACCGCCGGATTGCCGCCAAGGGGTGATATCCACGGTGCCGCTGGGCTATGCCGCCACCTGGAGCACGGTGCTGCAAGCGCGTGCCGACGAGCACCTCAGCCAACTCACCGCCGCACTCGCCCAATTGCACCAGGACAGCGGCAAGAAAATTGTGTTCTGCCTGGAGATGGAGCCGGACTGCGTGCTGGAAAACACCGAGCAGGCCATTGCGTTTTTCCAGCGACGGCAGGCGATGGACCCGAACCATGCCTACCTGGCCCTGTGTTTCGACGTATGCCACCAGGCGGTCATGTTCGAGGATTGTTACCAGTCCCTGGATCGGCTACGCCAGGCGGGCGTACCGGTGGGCAAGGTCCAGCTGTCCAACGCGATGATCTGCCGCCTGCCGCCGCCGCATGATCCGCGACGCGAACAGGTGCTCGACACCCTGGGCCGCTTTGCCGAAGCCACCTACCTGCACCAGGTGAAGGCTCTCGACCCACAGGGTCGACGCGTGGCCTGGGCGGACTTGCCCGCAGCCCTGGCGCAGTGCAGTGAATTTGGCGAGCTGCGCGTTCACTTCCATATCCCGCTGTTCAGCGAACGGTTGCTGCTGCCCGAACTCAGCGGCAGCCAGGAGGCGCTGGCGCAGACCTTCGACTACCTGTCCGACCACGTCGAGTTTCACCCGGTATTGGAGGTCGAGACCTACAGCTGGGGCGTGCTGCCCGCTCAACTGCGCCCCACCACCACCCTGGCCCAGCTCGAAGGCATCGTCGCCGAACTTCACTGGGTCGAGGACCAGTTGCGCCAGCGCGGCCTGTTGCACGCCTATAGCCGGGAGGCCTACGCCGATGCTTTCTGAGCAACCGCTGCTGCTGATCAACGTGGTAGGGCTGACGCCTGCGCTGCTCGGTGAGGCGACACCGCACATCAACCGGTTGCTCAAGACCGCCCAGTTGGCTCACTTGCAACCGGTATTCCCCGCCGTGACCTCGACGGTGCAGGCGTCGATCCTCACCGGCGCGCCGCCGTCGCAGCATGGCATCGTCGGCAATGGCTGGTACTTTCGCGACCAGGCCGAGGTGCGTTTCTGGCTGCAACCCAATGGGCTGATCCAGGGGGAAAAGGTCTGGCACACGCTCCAACGCGAAATCCCGGGGTTTCGCTGCAGCCAGCTGTTCTGGTGGTTCAACATGTATGCCGACGTGGACGCCGCCATCACCCCGCGCCCGCACTACCCGGCCGATGGGCGCAAACAGTTCGGCCTGTATTCGTCGCCACCCGAGCTGCATGAGCAGATCGAGCAGCAGATCGGCGAGTTCCCGTTCCCGGGGTTCTGGGGGCCGGCGGCGGGCATTGCCTCGAGCCGCTGGATCGTTGATTGCGCCATCACCGAATTCCAGATCAACCGGCCACATCTGCAACTGATCTACCTGCCCCACCTGGATTACAGCCTGCAACGCGTGGGGCCTGAGCATCCGTCGATCGCCGCCGAAGTCCGCGCCATCGACAGCCAGGTCGGGCGCCTGCTGGATTTTGCCCAGGCCCAGGGCGCCGCCGTGATGCTGCTCTCGGAATATGGAATCGATGCGGTCGAGCAATCGGTGTCGATCAACCGCATCCTGCGCAACGAAGGTCTGTTGCAGGTGCGCCAGTCCCTGGGCTGGGAACTGCTCGACCCTGGCGCCAGCCCGGCGTTTGCGGTGGCGGACCATCAAATTGCGCATATCTACGTCAAACGCGCCCAGGACATTCCTCGAGTCAAGGCCCTGCTGCAGCGCCAGCCCGGCATCGAACAGGTGCTGGATAAAGCCGAGCAACACGCCTGGCAGCTCGACCATCCGCGCAGCGGCGAACTGGTGGCCGTGGCCGCCAGCGGGTGCTGGTTCGATTACTACTACTGGCTGGACGAGCGCAAAGCACCGGACTTCGCGCGTACCGTGGACATTCACCGCAAGCCCGGCTACGACCCGGTGGAGCTGTTTGTCGACCCGGCCATTCGCTTTCCCACGCTGAAAGTGGCGCGGCGCCTGCTGCAAAAAAAACTCGGCTTTCGCTACTACATGGACCTGATCCCGCTGGACACCTCACTGGTGCGTGGCAGCCATGGTTGCCTTCCGAGCAACGCGCAGAACGGCCCGTTGCTGATCACCGATTGCGCACTGTCGTTACCGCCACGGTTGGCGGCGACGGCCGTGAAGCAACTGCTCCTGGAGCATTTCCTGGGGCGCCCACAGACCGAACCGGCCACAGCCAAGGAGCTTCCATGCGGCGAGCCTTATCTTTCACAGTCCTGAGTGCACTGGCCGGGTTGGCCCATGCCCAAGACACCAACCCCTTCGACTGCACGAACTTTTTGCAGTATGGAGGCAACCTCGATCAGACCCGGGCCACCTTCGTGCAAAGCCCCAAGACCCTGGCCTGGAACTGGTTTGCCTGCCTGAATCAGCCGGCCGCTGCACAGAGCCCGAATGTGGTATGGGAAACCTTGAAACCTTCCGACCAGGTCTACCTGCCCAATGGCGCCGCGCCCCAACCCTACAACCAGAGCGTGGCGCCGCCTGCCGCCGTACTGACCCAGGCCCAGGCGATGGGTATGAACCCGAATCGCACCTTCCACAACCTCAACGCCACCCAGCAGGTGGACGGGCTGATCCTGGAAATGGGCGGCCAGGTACCCGCCGCCGAACAAGGCCAGGCGGTGCGCTTCCAACTGCTGATGGGCGAGGACACCTTCAATTACATCGTGCAGCAGAAGGTCTACAACGTGAATGGCCAGGCCGCGCTGACCAGCGACCTTGATTTTCCCGCCACTGCCTGGGAGCTCAAAGCCGCCTGGCTGTGGATCGGCAACGACCAAAGCTACCAGCAGCAACTGGCCAATGACGGCTACTACATCGCCCAGGCCTACTACCAGCAAGGCACGCAGTATGTGGTGGGGTATGCCGCGCTGAGCGGCCTGCATGTGATCAACAAACTCAATCCCGACTGGGTGTGGACCACCTTCGAAAACCGCAATAACGGCAAGTACACCGTGACCAACGCAATCCCGCCCACGCCGATGACCAACAGCACCGGGCCGACCCCGGCGGCGCAACCGGTCAACAGCACATTCCAGGCCCAGTACCCGACACTGGCGCAGTATGAGTTGATCGGCGTGCAGTCCAAGACCACCCCGACCTTGCTCGCCAACTCCCAGTTGGAATCAGCGTTCCAGAGCGAGTCGTCGTGTTTCGCCTGCCATGGCACCGCCGCGTATTCGCCCAAGCAGGGCTACTTCAATTTCGCCCTGAACAAAGACGGCGGCATCGTCTACCCCACCGCCCCGCTACCGGACACCGACTTTGTTGGTTACCACAAACTGGATTTTGTCTGGTCGCTCAAACGCGCCCAGTGGCAACGTTAAGGAGCCTGACATGAGCGTATTGAATTTCCCGCGCATCTACCTCGGCGGCCATATGTTCTGGAACCCGCCGACCGCCAACAACAATGACATGTTCCCGCTCTACGACGCGGTGAAGATGCAGATGAACTGGCGGTTCCTGAAAGACTTCGACATCACGCCATGGAACGCTGCCAGCACTCTGCTGCCCTGGACCATAACGCCGCTGCCCCCGACCCAGGTGCCCGCCTACGTCATGCAGGTGCCGGGCAATGCCGCGAATTTGGCCGCGCCGACCATCCCCGGCGAATGGAACCTGTTCGGCGACAACGCCTGCGGCACCGTGAGCTACAACCAGACGCAATCGGTGATCACTGGCGGCGAGCTGCCGGAAGGTGGCTACGTGAGCCAGGACCCGCTGATCAACCAGAGCTTTCAGTTGCTCGGCAACTCGTTCGGCGGTGCGCCGAACTCACCGGCGCGCTTCGTCGATGTGAGCCCTTGGCAGAACACCTTCACCGCGCTGTACTTCGACAGCCTGGTGTTGGGCAATGCCCAATGTGGCCTGACGCTCAAGCGCGAGCACCGCATGCTCGACCGCTTTCTCAACTTCAACTGGGCCAACCTCGGCGGCCTGGCCTACGTCACCACCACCTGGCAAACCTGCTTCCCGAAAGAAAACCTGTCCTGGGTGCTCGGCAATTCAGCGTTGCTGCAAAACCTGCAAACCCAGATGCAACAGCAAAATGCCAAGGGGTTGATGTTCCGCTTTTCCACCTACCTGACCTGCTACGACAAGAACGGCATCCTCAACAACTACCCACCGATCGATACCCACGACGCCACGCCCGAGGCCCAGGCTAAAGTGCAGGCCATGTATCAACAGGGCCTGGACAACGTCGGCGATATTTTCTTCAACCCGGCCTACAGCCGTACGGTGGGCACCCTGGGCCTGTGGTTCGATGACGAATTTCCCACTGCCCCCGCCGGGCGGCGCCTGGTACCCGCCCAGCCGGTGCCGATCTACAAAACCTCACCGAGCGATGCCACCTCGGCGCAGCTCGGCGTGATCTCGGCCCAGGCCCATGGCAATACCTTGTCTCTGGACCTGGGCAACACCTTCCCGTTTTATCCCCTGGAGCCCAAGACCGACATCCCCGTCGCAGCCAAATACCAGGCCGGCGACTATCAAGTGGGCGTGCGCCAGGGCACGCAATTCACCCCCATCGCCAGCTTCGGCTACGACGATTACCAACAGGCGCAATTCGACCAGCGCTCGGGCATCCTCGACCTGCCGTTGACGGTCGATGCACAAAGCCTGTTGCAGACCGGTAGCCTGGAACTGCAACAACCCGGCACCACGGCCATCATCGCCGCGACCCAGCAACTGTGGACCGCCGAAGTGGTGCAGAGCGCCAGCTTCATCGATGTGGGAGACACCAAGACGCTGCAGATCATGGTGCAATTCGACGGCCAGCCGGCACCGGCCGGTACCACGCTGTGGGTTGCGCAATACAACAACGCCTACATGCTGTGCACCACCGATTACTACCTGGCATTCAGTAATGATGCGGACTTCACGCTGTTCAACAACGACCCGCAGAACCCCATCAACAACAGCCCCAACCTGCCGCAATTCATTGGGACGATACCGCTGGCCGGCCAGATCACCGAAGGCACCGGCCGCCAGCTGATGGCGACGCGCCTCGCCGTGTCCGACGATCAGACCGAGCCTGTGACCTACCGGCAATTTCTGCCGACACCGGCTTCGGTTGCCTTGAGCCCGTGTCTCACCTTTGCCAACCCGATCCCCATGCAAGGCACGCTCAAGGACCCCCTCAGCAACACCGTGCAATACAGCCTGGCCAAGGTGCAGACCGACGCCAACGGTATCGCCAACCTGACCGTCACGGCCCAGGCACCGGGGTTTCCCACGCTGCGCTTCTTTGTGCAGGAAGGTCAGCAGGCACCGACCATCCCCTTCAGCTTCCCCCTCAACCAAGCCTACACCGACTTCCTCGCGCCGTTGCGCGTGCTGCCGCTGGAACCCCAGTTGCAACAGGACTTCGTCAATGCGTGGAACCTGATTTACCAGCGCGAAGATGCCGGCCAGATCATCTGGGAGACCTTCATCTACCCCTTCATCCTGCAACCTTTTTATTACCTGTACCCGATCATGAGCAAGTACATGCCGCTCAACTCCCTGACGCGCATTGAAGGCGCCGTGGACCAGTTGATTGTGCTGATCAGCAAACCGTACCAGGAAGAAAGCACCCTGGCGATGCCGATCACCCGCGACATGCCGCAAAGCCGTCGCGCGGTGCTGGAGCTGTGGGCACAAGCCCTGGTCAAGCGCAATTACCCTCCCATACCGCTCAGCATGAGCGACTACCACTGAACCACTGACGGAACCACCGGGTGACACCTGCGTCACCCGGCACAACACAGGAGTGTGATGATGAATACCCGCCTCTTGAACCGGCTGTTGCTGCTGCTACTGCTGCTCAGCCCCGGCGCGTTTGCCGACGACGCTGCCGTGTACTTCACCAACGGCGTGCACAACACCGAAGGGTGCAATGAACAAAACGGCAACTGCATCGCCAAACGGCTTCCCGGCGAGCCGTCCGACCCATTCTTCCCGGCGCAATGGATCAGCGACTGGACGATGTACCGGGTGATGCACAACTACGAGAAGAACCCACCGCCCTACAGTAACCCGCCCTCGACCCTGCAACCTTCGGACTACACGGTATCCAAGGGCACCAGCTATTACGACACCACCTACATCCCGGCAGACGGCGACGGCTTCGGCGCGATGATGGAGCACTACGAGAAGTACTGCCTGCCGATCTTTCCGATCAAGAACAACAATTACAGCTGCTCCTTCGTGTCCCTGGGCAATAAGGCGTACTTCCTCACGTACCCGCAGGACCGCCCGAAAGACATGCCGGCCTGCTGCATGTTCTCGCCGATGAACCACCCGCCGCGCCAGGACTTCGTGCAGCACCTGCCCTACAGCGTCGAACGCAGCCAACACCTCAATGGCAGCGTGCAGGCTTACGCCCTGGACTTGCAGTCGCCGTCGGGGCCGATTCTGTTCGGCTATGCCTTCAACAAGCAGCTGACGGGCAAGCCGCCTTACCGACTGCCGCAATCGTTTTTCTTCTCGGGGGACACCAGCGTCGCCAACGCGCCCATCGTCAGCCAGAACTACACCCACTTTCGCATCGCCAAGCCCGACCCGGCCGAGACCTGGAATCAAGTGGCCGCCATGTGCCCGTCGAACCCGCCGCCTTGCCAGTTGTTCGAGCCACCGGCAGCCCAGAGCAATGGGCATAAGGCGCAGTGGAACCAGCTCATGCAGCGCAAGCCCTGACCTTCAAGGATGAACCGCCATGAAAACGCTACTGAGTGTGATGTTACTCGGGCTGGCCAGCCTGTCGGCCCAGGCCCGGGAAGCTCCCCAGCCGTCGGCACAAGCGACCCAGCTCAATTGCCGGCCGCCGACCAGCGCACCGGCCGCCGACGCCGGGCAAGGACCGTTCGATACCTACAGTTGGCAGTTGTTTATCGCCTTGAACTGGCCGGCACAAAACGGGCAGCGCGGCCAGCCCGACTGCAGCAAAGCACCGGGCGCTGCCGGTTACACCGTGTGGCAGACCTACAAGACGGTCGAAGAAATATTCCTGCCTCAGGCCGCCAACCCGGGGCCGTGGAACACCCCGCTACTCGCCAAAAGCCTGGGCATCATCAATATTGCCGCATTGAAAAACAGCTCGCAGGTCAACTCGGTTGACCAGGCGGTCGGCGGTTGGCTGATCGACCAGGCCGGTAACCCGACCTTTTACGACATTTCGGCCAACGAGATCTCCTACAACTACATTGTCAGCAACACCTTCTACAACGCCAATGTGGTGTCCAAGGCGAACAACATCGCTTTCCCCAATGGAGTCATCGAGGTCAAGTCCAGCTGGCGCATCCTCACCCCCCACGACAACGCCAGCCGCTATCTGACGATGCTCGCCCGTGTGCCCACATTCGACAGCCAGGGCCAGCGTACCGGTGTGACCGAAGCCTACCTGGGGCTGGTGGGCCTGCATGTCATCACCAAGGCGGCCGGCTATCCGCAGTGGATCTGGTCAACCTTCGAGCAGGTCGACAACCTGCCGTCTGCGCAGAGTAGCAACGGCACCTACAGCTACTTCAACCCAGACGCCAGCACTACCAACCAGTCGCCCTGCGACTGGCAAACCCACGGCACCCAGCTGGTCTGCGTGCCCAAACCGGGCATGACATTCCAAACCCCCAACCCGCTCAGCCGCGTGACCCCGATTGCCGACATCACCCAGGCCGTCAACACGACCTACCGCGCCAACACCGGGCTGCAAAACAGCCCGTTGAAGTACTACCAGCTCATCACCACCCAGCGCCCGAGCACACCGAACGACCCCGGCAACCCCTTGGGTGACCCGACCCCGGCACTGTCGGCCAACGTGACCATGGAGAGCTATATCCAGCAAAACAGCAGTTGCATGAATTGCCACTCCATGGCGACGCCGGTGAAGAGCCGCTACAAGTCCGACTTCTCCTACCTGTTCAAATTCGCCAACGCGCCGGGCAACCCATCGCCCAAGGACAAGGAATAGACCATGAGCATCCTCAACGGACCCCGACTGAATTTCTGGGGCGGCATCCGCACGGACGTCAGCCTGCCGAACAACTCCCCGACCCTGCCGCAGAACTCGGATGCCAACTGGCCGCTGTTTGACCTGACCACCTCCACCCTGGCCCCCGAGGCCGAGCTGTATAGCGACGAGCAACTGAACAACATGATCAACACGCCCAACGGCAATTACTACACCGCCGGCGGCTGGAACCACTACGGGCAACATGTGGTGAGCATGAAGAACGCGCTGATCAGTTCCCAAGGCAGCCCGGGCAATGTCGGCACCAGCGGCGACCAGGTCGGCCAGCCGGTCTACCTGCTGGGCTCCATAGACCCGGTGACCCAACAAGGACCGATTTCCGGCCCGATGATGGTGGACCTGGACCCCACGGCCTCGACCACCACCCAGATCTTCGTCGGCGGCCTGCAGATCGGCAACAACGACAACATCCAACTGTTGATTCACGCCAATGCGGTGTGCAGCAGCCTGGATGTGAAAAAACGCGTGCTGGAACCGCCCAGCATGGATGCACCGGGCTCCTTTCGGTTCAGCGGCACCTTTCAACTGACTTTCCCGTTGAGCAGTATCGTCAGCTGGAACCAGAACAGCAGCGGCCTGCGCGCGATCATCCAGGCGCCGGGGGCCACCGGGATCGTGCTGCGTTTCGTGATGTTCGAAATGTGCCCGCAGATGACCACCGCGCAATTGGTCGACGACTACGCCAACGGCCGGGATACGCCGAACCCGAGCATCGGCCGGGTCATCGGCACCCTGGCCCCGGCGTTTGCCGGTGAACCCCTCGATTGCCAGCCGGGCCGGCAACTGATCAACCAGGACACCAGGAACACGGGCTACGCGCAGTTGGCCAATGCGGCGCTGTTGAGCCTCGATATGGTCAATGTGATCCCCAAACAGACTTTCCGCGCCGTCAGGGACGACATCACCAGCCCCATCGGGCCTAACGCCAATTACGGCCCGGTCACGTTGACCGCCGGCACCACCCCCCTGATCACCCTCGACCCCAGCGCCAGCCCGCTGGTCAATTACTACGTGTACGGCGGTATCGTCGATGTGCCGTTGAACACCAGCCAGCAGCAGGCGGTAAAGGCCAGCGCCCTGGCCATCAAGGCGCCGAACCGGGTGGCCGAGACCTCACTGAACGCCATCGAGTCGGTGTACCGGGTGTATGCCGACCAGCGCAATGTGTACCTGGAGGATTACCCCAAGGGTTTGTCGATTACCCTGTATGTCAGCTACCTGGGCGGCGCGGTGCCCAACACCACCCGGATCGACCTGACGCCCGGCGCACCGGCGGTCTACGACGCCCCGCAATACTGGGATTTCCTCAACGTGCCCGCCAGCGTGACGCTGGAAGCCGGCCAGCCCAGCGTCCGCTTCCCCGTCACGCTCAAACCCGGCAGTGCCGCCCAGGCGGGTTTCGTCGCCCTGGCCTATAGCGTCAATGGCCATCCCAGCGGCGCCTACTTCACCAACCTGCGCAAATACGCGCAGACCGATTTCGGCATTCCCAAGGGCACCACGATCACCTGGGCAATGATGTATCCCAAGGTCCTGCGTTTTCACTACCTGGCCTTCCCTGCCATGTCGCGCTACGTCGCGTTGAATCAGCCTGACGCAGTCATGGGCGCCAAGGATGCCATCCTCGCGCGCACCTCGGACGTGTACAAAGGCACCACACTGTTCATGCCGGTGGTGCGCTCGATGTCGCCCTGCCAGCGGGCGCTGCTGCGGGCGTACCTCACCGGTGAACCGTGGCAGCCGCCACAGACGGAGCATCAGTCATGACCCTTCTTATACCTGCGCAGCCCGGCGAAAACCTGCGCCCCAGCACATTGATCGCCGAAAGCTTGCTCAACCCCCGCGGCCTGTGCCTGCAAGCCGATGGCAGCCTGTTGCTGGCCGAAGCCGGCTCCGGCTTGCCGGACCAGCCGTTCAGCGGTCGTATCAGCCGCCTGCGACCCGATCCCCATCAGCCCGGCGCCTACCTGCCTGGCGAGGTATTGGCCCAAGGGTTTCGCGCCATGAATATGCAGGCGCGCATGCTGCGCGATGAGATCATGGGCCTGTCGGACATCGCCTGCGGTGGCGGGCGCTGTCTGGCCAGCCAGACCGATTACGTTGGCGGCTCCAAACTGCTGGACCTGCAATACAGCCCGCCTGAGCCGGTATTCCATAGCCGGGGCAACCTGAATGCGCTGTGCTATCACCCCACCCGCAAGAGTTGGCTGGCGGTCAAGCCCGATACCAACCAACTGGTGGAGTTCAGCAGCGGCGCGGACGAGCGCGTGCTGGTGCAATTGCCCGATCTGGCGCAAGGCCAGGACGCCGTGCCCGTCACCCTGGTGTACGAAGCCCAGACCGATGCGGTGCTGATCAGCCTGTTTTCCGGTGAACTGCACGCTGATCCTGCGCGCAAAGGCATCGACTTCGCTGACCGCGCCGGCCAAGTGATTCGGGTAGACCCATCGAGTGGGCGTATCGACGTGGTGGTTCACGGCCTGCAACTGCCTACCGGCCTGGCACTCTGCCCGGACGGGCATCTACTGGTGCTGGAACTTTGCAGCCACCTGCAAGAGCCCTTGCCACCGGACTGGAGTGGCGCACCTTTGCATGGCGGTTTTACCCGTTTCAGCGGGCGGCTGCTGCGATGCGGCTTGAAGACCGGGCAGGTAGAAGTGCTGGCCCGCGGGCTGGATACACCGTCCAATGTATGCCGAGTGGACGGTGCGGTACTGGTGAGTGAAGGGATGGGGTTGACGGGGCGAGCGCTGCCTTCGCCCGACCACAGGAGCGTACCGCTGAGCGGCAGGCTGCGGCGGGTGTTGCTCTGAGTGATCAGGCGGGAGAGCGTTGCAGGACGCTCCCCCGCCGTTTGGCCCGTGCTTAGAAATCCACCGTGGCCGACAGTTGCAAGGTGCGCGGGTAGCCTGGCGAAAAAGCCCCATACGACGCAACGCCCGACCAGTACTCACGATCAAACACGTTCTGCACCGTTGCGCGGAACGTTGTCGGGCGGCCCTCGATCTTCGTCGCATAGCGTGCACCGGCATCGACGCGTGTCCAGGAACCCAGCACCTGGGTGTTGGCCTGGTTGACGTATTGACGGTCGGTGTAGATCGCCCCGCCGGTCAGGGTAAAGCCCTCCAGCCACGGCGTATCCCATTCGCCCCACAGGTTGGCCTGGATGTCCGGTACGCCGACCGGTTTATTGCCACGGTTGGCGGCAGTGGCCGACTGGGTCAGCTCACCATCGAGCAACGTCACACCGCCCATCAAGCGCGTGCCGGGGGCCACTTCGCCGAACACACTCAACTCGACACCCCGGTTGCGCTGTTCGGCCTGCACCGAATACACGCCGTCAGCGCCTACCTCACCGCCGGGCTTCTCAATCTGGAACAGCGCCACGGTGGTCATGAAGGTGCCGTGCTCATATTTCACACCCAACTCATGCTGCTTGGACGTATACGGCGCAAAGGCTTCCCCGGCGTTCACCGCCGTGCCCGGCGCGATATCGCCTTTGCTCAGGCCCTCCACATAGTTGTAGTAGAGCGAAACATCCTCCCAGGGCTTGACCACCACCCCCACCAGCGGCGTCGTCGCGTTGTCTTTGTAGCGCGAACTGACGACGCCCGTGGCCGCGTAGTTACGCGACTCGATATCCTGGCGGCGCACGCCCAGGGTCAACTGAATACGGTCGTCCAGCACGCCGAGGGTGTCGCTCAATGCGAGGCCGGACAACTCCGATTCGGAAATGCGCAGCACCTTGGGGCTGTTGATGGACTGCTTCGGCGCGTCCACCGGGTGATAAATGTTGGAAAGGATCGGCGTGCCGTTGTTGATGCCACGGGACAACTCATCCTGATAACGAGTCGCCATCAACGTGGTGATATGGCTCACCGGGCCTGTGACAAAGTTGCCCCGCAGGCCAATATCAGCCGTCGAACGATCGACATTGAATTTGTAGTAACCGGGTGTATTGCGGGTGTCACCGGCGTCATTGAGGATCTGTGGCACTTGGTCGGACATGCGTTTCACATCCGACCGGCCGCCACCCGCATGGGCGAACACAGTCAGTGAGTCGTTCAAGTCATATTCGCCGCCGAGCAGTGCCGACTGCTCTTGGGTGTCCGACCAGCCCCATTTCTGCGGCAGACTGGTACGCCCATTGGCGGCCGACGGCACCTGCACGCCAGCGGCAATGGTGAACGGTCGCGATGCGCCGTCGAAGCTTTCTTTCTGGCTGATGTAGTCGAGGTTCAGGCGCAACCGTTCGCCGCGGTAATCCAGGGCAATCGCCCCGACCCCCACGTCGCGACTCTGGTTGTCGACCGCCGTGTCCCCACCCTGGAGGCTGCCGTTGAAACGCACGCCGAACTGGTTTTCGTCACCAAAGCGGCGGCTGATATCCAGGTGCCCCCCTACTTGGGAGTCCGAAGCGTAGCTACCGGTGAAACGGGTCAAGTCTTGGTCCAGCGGGCGCTTGGGCACGATATTGATCACCCCGCCGACACCGCTGTTGGGCGAAATGCCGTACATCAGCGCACCCGGCCCCTTGAGCACCTCGATGCGCTCGGCATAGTCGGTGAAGGCCCGGTAGTTGGGCGCCACGCCGTACACACCGTCGTAGGCCAACTCGCCCAGGTTGCCCTCACCGACGGCAAACCCACGAATGAAAAACGAATCGACGATGCCTCCTGTCTGCCCGGTAGAGCGCACCGACGGGTCGCGCTCCAGGGCATCGGCCACCGTCACGGTTTGCAGGTCGGCCATGGTCTTGGCGGTGTAACTGGTCACGCTGAATGGTGTGTCCATAACGTCCTTGTTACCCAGCATACCCAGGCGAGCACCACGGGCCACCTGGCCGCCGGCAAGCACGTCGGGCAAGTCGCCAGGGCCGTTGTAACGGGCGTTGACGTTGGTTGCGTCAAGGGTCAGGGGCTGCGTGCCGTCAGCCGGTTGCGGGGTGACGGCCCAGGCGTGGGGGCTTGAGACGGCCAGAATCAAGGCGCTACGAATGGCGAGTGTTAACCGGCGAGTAACGGGCATGACATCGGGGTCCTTTCAACGAGAGGCAATGGGAATTACGCCTATTGCCAGTCGACTCGCGAAAAAGTATCAGCCTCCTGAATATTTTTTTGACCTCATGGGCGTTGCGCGATCAAGGCTTTGCCCTTTAGCATTGGGAATACTTCTCAATTGCACGAATGCGCGCCATGAGCGAAACCTGTTCCGCCGATCACAACCACCACCTGCGCGCGATCGAGGCGCTTTACAGCGGGCATCACGGCTGGTTGTACGCCACTCTGAAAAGAAAACTCGGGAATGCCATGGATGCGGCGGATCTGGCCCAGGACACCTTCACTCGCATCCTCGCCTCCCAAGTCACTGTCATCGAGCGGCCACGGGCTTACTTGAGCTGCGTGGCCAAGGGCATCCTGGTCAATTGGTACCAGCGCAAGGCATTGGAACGCGCCTACCTGGATGCGCTCGCCCATGCGCCGCAGCACGAGGCGCCTTCGCCGGAATCGCACTTTCTGGTGCTGGAGACCCTGCATGAAATCGATGCGATGCTCGACGCGCTGCCGCCCATGGTCAAACGGGCTTTCCTGCTGTCGCAGATCAACGGCCTCAAATACCACGACATCGCCGTGCAACTGGACGTGTCGCTGATCACCGTCAAGCGCTACATGAAACAAGCCTTCCTGCAATGCCTGATGTGGGTCGAATGAATGCCCACAGTGCGTAGAGAGCCACCACTGGCAGCCGAAACCCTCGAAGAAGCCGCCGAGTGGCTGATGCGCCTGAGCGAGAACGACTTGAACGACAGCGAGCGTGCCGACTGGGAACGCTGGAAGGTCAGTACGCCGGAGCGCGAACGCGCCTGGGCGCGGGCACAATGGCTGCAGAGTACGCTGGGCGGCCTGCCGCCGTCCCTGGCGATGTCGGCACTGGATCGGCCAAGCCACCCGGAACGGCGCGCGGCCCTGGGCAAACTGGCCTTGTTACTGGCAATGATGCCCGTGGGCTGGGGCGGCTGGAAGCTGGCCCAATCCCAGCAGTGGACAGCGGACTACCGTACCGCCGTGGGCCAACGCCGCGAACTGACCCTGGCCGATGGCTCGCGCATCACCCTCAATACCGACACGGCCATCGATGTGCGGTTCGACCACCAGCAACGCCTGGTCTATTTGCGCGAGGGCGAAATCCTGGTGCAGACCGCAACGGATACAGCCGCCCTCCCCCGGCCGTTTCTGGTCAATACCCGCCAAGGCCGCATGCGTGCCCTGGGCACGCGCTTTACCGTGCGTGAATGGGGTCCGCGCACCCAGTTGGTGGTGCTCGAAGGCGCGGTGCAAGTCGCGTTGGCCGAGAACCGTCAGACGTCGCCGCTGGTCGTCAATGCCGGGCAACGCACCGCCTTCTCTGCACAGACCTTCGACGCGCCGAGCCTGGCCGATCGCAACGCCGATACCTGGACCCAGGGCATGCTGATGGCCGACAAGATGCGCCTGGCCGATTTTGTCGCCGAACTGGCACGCTACCGCCGAGGCTTCGTGCGCTGCGATCCGGCGATTGCCGACCTGCGCATTTCCGGCGCCTTCCCCATCAGCGACACCCAGCGCACCTTGAACATGCTGGTGCACACCTACCCGGTGCGTGCGGCCGACCATTTGAGCGGCTATTGGGTCACCCTTGCCCCCGCCTGACCCGGCGCACCGATAAATAAGGGGCCTCTTCATGCTCGTCATTCGCAGCACGCTGCTCAGCCTGGCGCTAGCCGGCGCCGCCCTGGCAGCCACCCCACCACCGTTGGATTCGCTCAGCCCACGCACCTACCGGATTGCCCCTGGACCACTGGGCCCCACGCTGTCGGGTTTCGCCATGGACGCCGGTATTGCCCTGTCGTTCCTGCCGGCCTTGACCGAAGGGCGCACCAGCCCCGGCCTGTCCGGGACTTATTCGGCCCAGCAAGCCGTCACGCGTTTGCTGGCCGGCAGTGGCCTGGAGATGGTGCCGCGCGACGACGGCAGTTATACCCTGATGCTGCGCCAGGTCATTCTGTCCGCCACCACGGTCAACGGCGTCATACCCCGTACCGAGAGTTTGTCGCTGCCCTACTCGGGCGGCCAAGTCGCCGCCGGCGGGCGCCTGGGTATGCTGGGCAATACGGATGTGATGGACGCGCCCTTCAGCCTCAGCACCTACACCGCGTCGCTGATCCAGGACCAGCAGGCCGTGACGGTAGGCGATGTGCTGGAACGAGACTCATCGGTGCGCTCCACCGGCCAGGCGGGCGGGATTGTCGATTCGTTCTTCATACGCGGCTTTCCTGTCGGGGAAGGCAACCTCGGTGAGCTGGCGTTCGACGGCGTGTACGGCGTGGCTGCCAACTATCGGGTCTTCACCGACTACGCCGAGCGTGTCGAAGTGGTCAAAGGCCCGGGCGCCCTGCTCTACGGCATCTCGCCGAACAGCGCTGTCGGCGGGGTGATCAACGTGGTGCCCAAACGCTCCCTGGATGAGGACCTGACCCGTTACACCGCCAGCTACGCACAAAATGCGCACGTCGCGAATCGGATCGATATCAGCCGACGCTTCGGCGACGAACGCCGCTTCGGTGTGCGCTTCAATGGCGGCGTGCAACAAGGCGATACACGCGTCGACGCGCAATCGCGTGCAGTCGACATCGGTGCCCTGTCCCTCGATTACCAGGGTGACCGCTTGCGTACCAGCCTGGACCTGATCGCCCAACAGGAACAATTCGACGCCGCTTCCCGACCGTTCCTGATCGCCCCAGGTATAAAAATTCCCGACGCCGCCAATGGGCGTACCAACGTGAGCCAGGACTGGGGCTGGTCGAAAACCCGTGATAAATCCGCCCTCTTCAGCGCAGAGTACGACCTGAGCGACACACTCACCGTATTCACCCATGCCGGTGGCGGCCAATCGGGCGTGGCACGCCTGTCCGATCAGACACCCACAATCATCAATACCGCCGGCGACACCTCATCGACCCCTGGCTATTACCGTTTCGAGGTCCGGCGGTACACAGTGGATGGCGGTGCACGCCTGCACTTCGATACCGGCCCGATCAGCCACAGCACCACCGTGCAGGTCAGTCGTTATCGCGACGAGCTGTCGCGCGGGATCAATTCCGGTACGCCGATCCTGTCCAACCTCTACCATCCCGTCGACCGCCCTGAGCCATCGATTGCCAAGCCGGACGCCCTGAAGGTCTCCACTTCCGAACTGTCCGGCGTCGCCATTGCCGATACGCTGTCGCTGCTGGAGCAACGTGTGCAAATGACCGTCGGCCTGCGCCAGCAGCACATCCAGTCGCATAACTACACTGCGAGCGGCACGGTGGCCACGCCCTACGACGCAGGCAAGACCACACCGCTGTTCGGCGCGGTGGTCAAGCCGTGGGAGCATGTGTCGCTCTATTACAACTACGTCGAAGGTCTGAGCAAGGGTGACATTGCCCCCGCCAACGCCTCGAACGCCGGTGAGGTCTTTACGCCTTACGTTTCGAGGCAGCACGAACTCGGCTTGAAACTCGACTACGGCACCTTCATGTCGACCCTGGCGCTGTTCCAGATTTCCAAGCCCAGTGGCGAATTGGTCAACGGGAGATTTTCAGTACAGGGTGAACAACGCAATCGTGGCCTGGAGTTGAGCCTGCTGGGCGAAGTCGCCCAAGGCGTGCGCCTGCTCGGCGGTATTACGTTGCTGGATGCGCAATTGACCCGAACCGGCGTTGCCGCCGACCTGGGCAATACCCCGGTGGGTGCACCCAAGGTGCAGGCCAACCTCTGGACCGAATGGGATGTGCCCTGGGCAGAAGGGCTGACGCTGACCGGCGGCACGCTCTACACCGCCAGCCAATACGTCAACCAGGACAACACCCAGCAACTGGCCCCCTGGACCCGCATCGATGCCGGCGCGCGATACAGCACGCGCATCGCCGAACGACCGACCACATTCCGTGCCTCGGTGCAAAACCTGTTCGACCGCCATTATTGGTCCGGCGTGGCTTCCTACGGTGCCTTCTCCCAAGGCGCGCCGCGCACCCTCGTGCTATCAGCCACCGTCGATTTCTGAAACCCGTACGCTCACCCAATCCTCTCGAATACTTGCCTGATCCTCTGAACTTGCCGACTAGCGGATAGATCCCCCTTGCGCGCTGGTCTAGAGTTCGACGATGGGCGACTTGTTGTCGCACCACTCCTATAAGAAATCAGCACCACCAACCGATGATCAGCAGGTGACCCAGCCATGGAATTACGTATAAACCAAAAGGCCTATCAGGTTGAGGCCGACGCCGACACGCCCTTGTTGTGGGTTATCCGCGATGACCTGGGGCTGACCGGCACTAAATACGGTTGCGGGCTGGCCCAGTGTGGTGCCTGTTCGGTGCTGGTGGACGGCAACGTGGTGCGCTCCTGCGTGACGCCGGTGGCCGGCGTGGTGGGACGGGAGATCACCACCATCGAGGCCGTTGAAAATGATGACGTAGGCAAACGCGTGGTCGCGGCCTGGGTCGAACATCAGGTGGCGCAGTGTGGTTACTGCCAGTCCGGGCAGGTAATGGCGGCCACGGCGCTGCTCAAGCACACCCCAGCGCCCACGCCGGCGCAGATCGACGCGGCGATGGTCAACCTATGCCGCTGCGGCACCTATAACGCGATCCATACCGCCATGCAGGACCTGGCGAAGGAGGTCGTCTGATGAATACCTCCGACAAAAACCTCGACTTGCCCCTGGGCGATCCGGTCAACCTGTCCCGCCGTCGTTTCCTTGCCGGCACCGCCGTGGGCGCGCTGGTCATTGGCTTTGGCCTGCCGCTGAGTTCGCCCAGGGCATTGGCAGCCACAGCCAACGCCGCAGAACGGGGCACCCAGGTGCCGGCGTTCCTGGAAATCCGTCCGGACGGCAGCATTCACCTGCGCAGCCCATTCATGGAAGGCGGCCAAGGCACCCACACCGCCATGGCGCAGATTGTCGGCGAAGAGCTGGATGCCGACCCCGCCAGCTTTATCGTCGAGGCTGCGCCGCCCGGTGAAGCCTACGTGGTGATGGAAAACGGCATGCGCATCACCGGCGGCAGTATGTCGGTGCGGATGAGCTACCCGACCATGCGCCGCCTCGGCGCCCTGGCCCGCGCCATGCTGCTGCAGGCCGGTGCCGAACAGCTCGGCGTGCCCGTGGCCCAATTGACCACGCAACCCGGCCGCGTCGTGCATACAGCCTCCGGCCGCTCGGTGGGTTATGGCGAACTGGCCGGTCGCGCGCTGGACATGCCGGTGCCCGATCCGGCAACGATCACCCTGCGTGATCCAAGCCAGTTCCGCTGGATCGGCAAGCCGGTCAAGCGCCTGGATGCCTACGACAAGTCCACCGGCAAGGCGCAATACAGCATCGACCTCAAGGTCGACAACATGCTCCACGCCGCCGTGCAACATGCGCCGCGCCTGGGCATGACCGTCGGCAGCCTGCGCAACCAGGCGCAGGTCGAAGCGATGAAGGGGGTGCACTCGGTCCATCAACTGCCCGGCGCAGTGGCCGTGGTTGCCGAACGCTGGTGGCATGCCAAGCGTGCCGTCGAAGCGATCCAGGTGGACTGGCTGGAAGCGCAGGCCGACTCGCCGCTGCGGGTCATGCCTGCGAATTTTTCCAGCGACAAGCACCGTGACTTCCTTGCCGCCCAACAGGGGCCGGCCCGTGACGACGAAAAGGAAGGCGATGTGGCCGGTACGCTGGCGAATGCCAAAACCAAGGTCGAAGCCACCTACCACAACCAATACCTGAACCACGCCCAACTGGAGCCACCGTCGGCCCTGGCACGCTTCAACCCCGACGGCACGCTGGAGGTCTGGCTGCCCAACCAGGCGCCGGACATGTTCCGCGGCGATATCGCCAAGCGCACCGGGCTCGACCCCGCGAAGATCACCCTGCACTCGCCGTTGCTCGGTGGTTTTTTCGGCCGGCACTTCCTGTATGACTCGGCCAACCCGTATCCGCAGGCCATTGCCTTGGCCAAGGCAGTCGGTCGCCCGGTCAAGTTGATCTGGAGCCGTGAAGAAGAGTTCCTGCGTGATGTGCTGCGCCCGGTCGCCGTGGTCAAGTTCCGCGCTGCGCTGGACGACAAGGGCCTGCCGGTCGCCCTCGAGGCGGTCAGCGCCACCGAAGGCCCGACCGAAGCCCTTGCCGGCAAACAGGGCGATAAAATCGACCCCACGGCCCTTGAAGGGCTGTCGGGCAAAGCCTACGCGATCCCGAACAAACGCATCGCGCAGATCTACGTCAAAGGCGCGCCCATGCTCGGCTACTGGCGTTCGGTGGGCAATTCGCTCAACGACTTCTTCTACGAGGCGTTCCTTGATGAACTGGCCGACAAAGGCGGCCACGACCCCTACGAGTTGCGCCTGCACCTGTTGCGCGACAACAAACGGCTGACCACCCTGCTGCAAGCGGCGGCGGAACTCTCCGGCGGCTGGAAGCGCGGGCCGTACACAGCGGAAGATGGCAGCCGACGCGCCCGCGGCATCGCCATGGCCTCGCCGTTCGGCTCCCAGGCGGCGGTGGTCGCCGAAGTCTCGATTGAAAATGGCCAGGTCAAGGTGCATCACATCTGGGAAGCGATCGACCCGGGCAGCATCGTCAACCCGGCGATTGTCGAGGCGCAGGTGCATGGCGCCGTGGCGTTGGGCTTGTCGCAGACGTTGGTGGAAGAGTCTGTGTGGGTAGACGGCAAACCCCGGGCGCGCAATTACGACCTGTACCCGATCCTGCCGCCTTCGCGCATGGCGCAGGTGCACGTGAAGATCGTCGAGAGTGGCGAAAAAATGGGTGGTATCGGTGAGCCGCCGCTGCCTGCAGTGGCGCCCGCCGTGGCCAATGCGGTGGCACATCTGACCGGCCAGCGCATCCGCAGCCTGCCATTGAGCCGATATACGTTCGCCTAACCGACAGGAACCGCCCATGAACAACCCACGATTCGCAAGAACCGCAGGCTGGCTGGTGCTGGCCGGCCTGGTCGCGGCCGGCGCGCTGGCCTGGTATGTCACACGCCAGCCCGCCACGCCTTTCGAGCAGGAACAGACCTTTGACCCGGGCCTGGTCAGCCGCGGCGAGTATGTCGCCCGCGTCAGTGACTGCGTGGCCTGCCACAGCCTGCCGGGCAAGGCACCGTTCGCCGGTGGCCTGGAGATGGCCACGCCGTTGGGGGCGATTCATGCCACCAACATCACGCCCGACAAGGGCGCCGGTATCGGCGCCTACACCCTGGCCGACTTTGACCGTGCGGTGCGCCACGGCGTGGCACCCGGCGGGCGACGGCTTTACCCGGCCATGCCCTACCCGTCCTACGTCAAGCTCAGCGATGACGACATGCGTGCGCTGTACGCGTTTTTCATGAAGGGCGTGCAGCCTTCCAACCAACCCAATATCCCCAGTGATATTCCCTGGCCGTTGAATATGCGCTGGCCCATTGCACTCTGGAACGGCCTGTTTGCCCCCAGCGCCCCGTACGCGGCCAAACCCGGCCAGGTTGCGCAATGGAATCGCGGCGCCTATATCGTCCAGGGGCCCGGCCACTGCGGCAGTTGCCACACACCACGCGGCCTGGCCTTCAATGAAAAAGCCCTGGATGAGTCCGGCACCCCGTTCCTCGCCGGCGCCCTGCTCGACGGCTGGTATGCACCCAGCCTGCGCCAGGACCCCAACACCGGGTTGGGCCGCTGGAGCGAGCCTGAGATCGTGCAGTTCCTCAAGACCGGTCGCAACCGGCATGCCGTGGTATATGGCTCGATGACCGAGGCGTTCAATAACTCCACCCAGTTCATGAACGACGAGGACCTGGCAGCCATCGCCCATTACCTCAAGTCACTGCCCGGCGACCCGCAGCGTGACGGCACGCCCTGGCAATACCAGAACGCCGCCGTCGACACCCGCCCCGGCGCCCACACCTACGCCACCCGCTGCGCGTCCTGCCACGGCGCGGACGGCAAGGGCCAGCCCGAGTGGATGCCGCCCCTGGCCGGTGCTACCTCGGCCTTGGCGGCGGAAAGTGCCTCAGCGATCAACATCACCCTCAACGGCTCACAACGGGTCGTGACCGCCGGCATGCCGGACGCGTACCGCATGCCGGCGTTTCGTGAGCAGTTGTCGGACGCAGAAATCGCCGAAGTGCTGAGTTACGTGCGCAGTACCTGGGGCAACCATGGCGGCGCGGTTGAGGCATCAGCGGTGAACAAGCTGCGCGGGCATACCGACCCGGCCAGCAGCAGCCCGATCATCCTGCATATGCGCTAAACAAGCCGCTCCTCGGTTAAATGTGGGAGGGGCGGTGCAACGATTCGACTTGCTCCCGATGGCCGTGGGTCAGTGGGTATATCTGCCGACTGACCCACCACCATCGGGAGCAAGCCCCGTCCCACATTTGGATCGCGGTGCATCCATTGATCAAGCGTTGCGTTCCAGGCTCACGGCGAAACAACAGCCGTTCGGCTCTCTGGCGGTGAGGTCGACCTGCCATTGCTGAATGCCGCAAATCCGCTGCACCAGCGACAGGCCCAGGCCCAACCCTTCGCCACGGCTTTGTTCGCCGCGTACGAAGGGTTGGAACATCGCTTCGCGCTTGTCATCGGGAATGCCGATGCCACTGTCTTCCACACTGAAGCCATGCTCACTCAGGGTCAGGCGAATAAACCCTTGGTCGGTGTAGTGCCAGGCATTGCGCAGCAGGTTGCCCATGACCGATTGCAGGAACGTCTGGTTGTACAACTGCGACGAGGCGTGTTCGCTGGCATAGATGAACGTCAAGCCTTTTTCGCGAATCATCCGCCCCCAGATCTCGACCAAACCGTCGGCCACTTCTTTCAGGGTGGCCTGCGCGCCATTTTCCCGGGCATCCGAAGCCCGCGCCAGCATCAGGAAGGTGTCCACCAGTTGGCGCATTTCATCGCTGGCCCGGGCAATGCGGCCGACCTGCGCTGCCGAGCGCTGATCCAGGGAGGGGTCACTGAGCAACAGCTCACAGGAGCTGGCCAATACCATAAGCGGCGTGCGCAATTCGTGGCTGACGTCACTGGTGAAGAGCTTTTCCCGGCTCAACGCGTCGCGCAGCCGACCCAGGGTCTTATCGAAGGACAGGGCCAACTCCCCCACCTCATCTACCGCGTAGTCCGGATGCAGGGGCGGCGCCACGTCCAGCAACTGATCACGATGGCGCACCTGCCGCGCCAGGCGGATCACGGGCGCCATGACCCGACGAGCCAACAAGCGGCCCAACAGGATCGCCAGCAGAATGCTCAGCACAAAACCCACCGCCACCGCAGCGAACAGCACGCGCTCGCGTTGCTCGAAGCTTTCCTGGTTACGCAGCAGCACATATTGGCGACCGTCCACCACCTGGGAAACCGCGTAGTAAGACTGCCCCTGATACTCGATTTCCTGGAACCCTGGCGCCAGCGTGGCCAGGGCCGGGTCGAGGGCCATGTCGCCCGACTCGCCCTGGGCAAAAAACAACTCGTCTTTTTCCGGGTGGTGGCTCCAGGCGCCAGCATCGTCCTGGCGCAACAGACGGTTCAAGCCGCCCCCAAGGTCGGCACTGGTGAGTTTGGACTCGACGACATGCACGGTCGCCACGATACCTGCGGCAAACACTCCCGCTACAAAGGCACTCATCAGGGCAAACACAATCACGATCCGCTTCGTCAGGCTTTGCCTGAAATCCATGCCCATACGAGGTTCCACTGCCGCGTTCAAACCGCAATACCCTTGGTGTCGGGCAGTGCCTTGCGACGCCGCCGTTCGAACCAAAGATAGACTACGGGAGTGGTGTAGAGCGTAAGAATCTGCGAAACCGCCAACCCGCCGACAATCGCGATACCCAACGGTTGGCGCAATTCAGCCCCGGCCCCATGCCCGAACGCCAGCGGCACCGCCCCCAGCAAAGCGGCCAGCGAGGTCATCAGGATCGGCCGCAAGCGCAGCAAGCAGCCTTCGCGCACCGCCTCGCGGGGCGACATACCCTGCTGCTGGGCCTGCAAGGTGAAGTCGACGATCATGATCGCGTTTTTCTTGACGATGCCGATCAGCAGGATGATGCCGATCATGCCCAGCACCGACAGGTCCTGGCCGCACAGCATCAGCGCCAGCAAGGCGCCAAACCCGGCAGACGGCAACGTCGAAATAATCGTCAGCGGGTGGATCGCGTTCTCGTAAAGCACACCGAGCACGATGTACACCGTGAGGATCGCCGCCAGGATCAGCCACGGTTGCGACTTCAGCGAGTCCTGGAACGCCTGGGCGGTCCCCTGGAAACTGCCGACCACGGTGTCGGGCATCGCCACCGCCAGGCTCGCCTGGTTGATCGCATCCACGGCATTGCTCAGGGCTTGGCCGGGCGCCAGGTCGAACGACAGCGTAATCGCCGGGAACACGCCCTGATGGTTGATGATGATCGGCACTTGCTCGGTCTGCACGCTCGCCAGCAGGTTGAGCGGCACTCGCGCGCCGGAACTGGCGCGCACAAACAGATGCGCCAGGGTGGCGGTGGAGGTTTGCCAGCTCGGGTCGAGTTCGAGGATCACATGGTTCTGGTCCAGTTGGGTGAACATCGTTGCGACCTGGCGCTGGCCGAAGGCGTCGTACAGCACGTCATCAATCGCCTGCACCGTCACGCCCAGGCGCGCGGCGGTCGGGCGGTCGATCACCAGGGTCGACTGGGCGATGGCCTGCTGCTGGTCGGAGGTCACATGCTGCAGTTGCGCCAAGGTCTTGAGCTTGGCCAGCAGCACGCCGCTCCAGTGGTCCAATTCAACGCTGTCCGGGTCTTGCAGGGTGTACTGGTATTGGGTCTTGCTGGCGCGACCGCCGATCTGGATGTCCTGGTTGGCCTGCATGAACACTTTCACACCGTCCAGGCGATCCAGCGCCGGCTGCAAGCGACGGATCACGTCAGCGGCACTGGCGGTGCGCTCGCTGAAGGGTTTGAGGTTGATCATCACCTTGCCCTGGCTGACGGTCGGGTTGGGACCGATCCAGAAATACACGCGTGCCACCGCGGGGTCTTGGCCGATGACTTCGGCGGCGCGGTTGACCTGGGCACGCATCGCCGACGGCGAGATATCCGGCGCCGCTTCGGCCACACCCTGGATCAGGCCGTTGTCCTGCTGTGGGAAGAAGCCCTTGGGAATGCCTACGTACAGCACCGCCGTAGCGGCCAAGGTCGCAATGGCGACCGCCAGGGTCATGCGCTGATGGTCCAGCACCCAGTCCAGGCTGCGTCGGTAGCCATTGTGCAAGCGCGTGAAGGCGCGCTCGCACGCCTGGGCGAAGCGTCCCTCTGGTTGCTCGGCGTGAGGTTTGAGCAGCCAGGCGCAAAGCATGGGCGTAATGGTCAGCGAAACGATGCACGACATCAGGATCGCCACGCTGACCGTCACTGCAAACTCGCGCATCAAGCGCCCGACGATCCCCGACATCAACAAAATCGGCAGGAATACCGCAATCAACGACACCGTCATCGACACAATGGTGAACGCTACTTCGCGCAGGCCATCCACCGCCGACTGCAAGCGCGACTTGCCCATTTCCAGGTGACGCACGATGTTTTCCATCACCACGATGGCATCGTCCACCACAAAACCCACGGCAATCGCCAGGCCCATGATCGACAGGTTGTCGAGGCTGTAGCCCAACAGGTACATCACGCCGAACGTGGCCACCAGCGACAGCGGGATGGTCAGGCTCGGGATCAGCGTGGCCGTGGCCTTGCGCAAGAAGATAAAGATCACCACGACCACCAGCGCGATAGACAGCAGCAAGGTGAATTGCATGTCGTTGACCGAGGCTTCGATGGTTTGCGTGCGATCGCCGACCACCTGGACCTGCACATCGCGCGGCAACGAAGCGGTGAGTTCAGGCAACTTGGCCTTGAGCGTGGCGATCGTCGACAGCAGGTTGAAGCCCGGCTGTTTATGAATATCGACGATCACCGTCGGCTCACGCCCCAACTGAGCGGCTTGCTGGGTGTCTTCGGCCCCGGCGATGACGCGGCCGAGGTCGCCGAGCTTGATCGGCATGCCATTTTTATAGGCGATGACCTGGTCCCGGTAATGCTGCGGGTCAAGCATCTGGTCGGTGGCGCCAAGGGTGATGGAGCGGCTGGGCCCGTCGAGGCTGCCCTTGGGCTGGTCGAGCGTGCTGACACCGATCACGCTGCGCACGTCCTCCAGCGTCAGGTCACGGGCGGCCAGCGCATCCGGGTCGATCTGCACGCGCACGGCAGGTTTCTGTTCACCGTGAAAATCCACCAGACCCACACCGGGCATCTGCGACAGGCGCTGGGCGATGTAGTTGTCGGCGTAGCGGTCCAGCTCCGGCAAGGTGCGTGTGGGCGACGTGACCGCCAGGGACAGCACGGTGCCTTCGGCCGGGTTGACCTTGTTGAAGGTCGGCGCGCTGGACATCGTCTTGGGCAGGTTGGGCGTGGCGGTATTGATCGCGGTCTGCACATCCTGGGCCGCACCGTCGATGTCACGGTTGAGATCGAACTGCAGGACGATCTGAGTCTTGCCGGCGGCGCTCGATGAGGTCATCGAGGTGACTTGCGGCACGGCGGCGAACGCCCGCTCCAACGGCGTCGCCACCGAGGAGGCCATGGTTTCGGCGCTGGCGCCGGAGAGTTTGGCGGTGACCTGAATCGTCGGGAAATCCACGGTCGGCAGCGGTGCCACCGGCAACTGGAAGTAGGCAAACGCGCCCAGCAGCATCACGCCCACCGCCAACAGGCTGAGGCCGACGCGGCGTTGAATCAAACCGGCCAGGCCCGTCATGGCTTGGTCTCCGCCAGCACGGCAGTGTCGGTGTTGGCGGGCATCACCTTGACGCCGGGGGCGACACGGGATTGGCCTTGTACCACGACGGTTTCCCCGGCGTTCAAGCCCTGGCGAATCCACTGTTTGCCGTCGACCACGGTACCGGCGTCGACCTGCCGGGGTTGCACGCGCTGATCGTCGCCCACCACGTACACAAAATTGCCTTGGCGGCCGAACTGCACGGCCTCGGCAGGTACCACAGTCACATCCTGGTGGGTTTGCACCAGCAAGCGCGCGCTGACCAGTTCACCCGGCCACAGCTGGCCGGCGGTGTTATCGAATTGCGCCTTGAGCTGCACCTGACCGCTGGCCGCCGCCACCTGGCTGTCGATAAAGCTCAAGCGCCCCTGCGCAATCGCCTGGCGACCATCGCGGGTCATCGCCACCACCTGCAACGCGCCCTTGGCGTTCTCTTGAAGAATCTCGGCCAAGTCATCCTGGGACACGGCAAACGCCACCGAAATCGGGTTCATCTGGGTAATGGTCACCAGCCCCGTGGCCTCGGCGCCGTGGGCAATAGCGCCGACATCCAGCAAGCGCTGGCCGGTGCGCCCGGTGAACGGCGCCTTGACCTGGGTGAACTCCAACTGCAGGCGTGCGCTGTCCAGCGCGGCCTGATCAGCCTGCACCGTGGCCTGTTGCGCAGCCAGTTGGGCACGGAAGGTGTCCACATCCTGGGTCGGCCCGGCCTTGGCGGCGGCCAATTTGCTGGCGCGGTCGAGGTCGACCCGCAGGTTGGCCAGTTGTGCCTGATCTTTAGCCACCAGAGCCTGGGCCTGGGCGACTTGCGCCTGATACACCCGTGGGTCGATCACCGCGAGCAGGCTGCCGGCGCTGACCATCTGGCCTTCGTTGAACAGAATCTTTTGCAACTCGCCGTCGACCCGCACCCGCACATTGACGCTGTTGAGCGCCTGCACATTGCCGATGGCGCTGATCCAGATCGGCAAGTCCTGACGGCTGACCGTCGACAAACGTACCGGCACGGCACTTGCCTCCACCGGCAGCGGTGCGGCCTGCGCGCGCCGGACCCAATGAACGCCCCCGGCCACGACGGCCAGCGACAGCACGATCAGGGTGCCCAGAACCAGGCGATGACGGGAATTGGAGACACTCATGGCTGAGCCACCTGTACGGGAGATTGGGAAGCAAGGCCGGCGACGGAGAAGTCCCCACCCAGAGCGCGGAACAAACCGACGGCGGCCTGTAAATGCTGCAGACGCACCTGAAGCAGGCTGTCTTCGGCCTGGTACTGGGTGCGCTCGACGATCAACAGCGTCTGGAAATCGGTGGAGCCCAAGCGGTAGCGCACCTGGGCCAGGCGCGCGGCTTCGCGGGCCGAGTCGACAGCGGCCTGGTTGAGCGCGTAGCTCTTGTCCAGCTCACGGGTAGCGCTCAGTTGGGTCTCGACGTCTTGCAGGGCCTCGATGATCGATTCGCGGTAGCTGGCGGTCAGCTCCTGCACATGGGCTTGATCGAAATGCAGTTGGCCCTTGAGTTGGCCGCCCTGGAACAGCGGCTGGCTGAGGGTGCCGATGGCGCTCCAGATTTGCCCGCCGGCCAGGGTGTCGATACCGCCCAGCAGGTCCAGGGACAGGTTGGGCAGAAACGCCGCACGCGCCACGCCGACATCAAAGTTGGCCGATACCAGGCGCGCTTCGGCGGCCTGAATGTCCGGGCGCTGGCGCAGCAGCCCGATCGGCAGGCCCGTGGTCGGCTGCGGAACTTGCAGACCCTTGAGCCCCTCCCCTTGCAAATGGAAGCCCTCGGGCGGCGCGCCGACCAGCACCGCCAGTTGATACAACGCCTGGTCGCGCTGCTGGCGCAGCGGTGGCATGGCCGCTTCGAAGGTTTGCAGGGCGTTGCGCTGCTGGGCCACTTCCAGGTTGGACACGGCGCCCTGGCGGGCTTGCACCTCCACCAGGTCGAGCACTTGGCGCGCATCGTCGGCGATGGATTGGGCCAGGCGCAGGCGCTCTTGCAGGGACAGCACCTGGAAATAACTGTCGGCGATGCTTGCGCTCAAGCTCATACGCAAGGTGCCGGCATCAAACACCGTAGCCTTGGCCAGTGCGTCTGCCGAGTCTGCCGCTGCACGCTGTTTGCCCCAGAAGTCCAGCTCATAGGTGGCTTCGGCAAACACGCTGCGTTTTGGTGTGGTGCCGTAATTGTTCTGGCGTTGGAAGTTGCCTCCCAGATTCAGCGCCGGAAACTGCGCCGCGCCCGCCACTTGCGACGAAGCGCGGGCTTCATCGATACGACTGACCGCCGCCTTGAGCGTGTAGTTGGCGGCCAGGCCACGGGCGATCAACTGGTCCAGCTCGGCGCTGTGGAATTCGCGCCACCAGCGCCCGCCCTGCGCCGCCGACGCCGACGCCCCGGCATCCCATTGCGCGGCCAGGGGTAAGGTGGGCGTTTGATAATCGGGCACCATCGAACAACCGCTGAGCAGCAGGCCGACAAGCCATAAAGAGGTTCTTGCAACTGACATGGGCACCCGCCCCCCGCTAAAGAATGCGGCGAAGATAGCGAGAGGTGCCTGCCAGGGCGTTCGTCAGTCGATAAACTTTTGTTTAAGAAACCTGGAAACTGTAGCCGGCCCCGGGGATGGTCTTGATCAGCGAGTACTCGAAGCCTTCATCCAATTTGCGCCGCAAGCGGTGGATGTGTTTGTCGATCACGTTGTCGTTGGGGTCGAAGTCATAGTCCCAGGCACTGTCGAGCAACATGTCGCGGGTCACCACCTGGCCACTGTGGCGCATGAGCTTTTCCAGCAACAGGGCTTCGCGGTGCTGCAATGCAATGCTACGCCCCTGGCGCACGGCGGTGCGGGTGGCGCAGTCAAGTTGCAACTCGCCGACGTGCAGGGTTCTGCCCGATTGCTCGCGGCCGCGCAGCAACGCATCGAGTCGCGCCAGCACTTCGGCAAACGCATAGGGCTTGGACAGGTAATCATCGCAACCCGCTTGCAGGCCCTCGACCTTGTCGCGAGTCGATGATTGGGCGCTGAGCATCAACACCGGCACCCGCGACTGGCGTGCGCGCAGTGCCTTGACCAAGGCAATGCCGTCCAGGCCCGGCAGGCGCCGGTCGACGATTAACACGTCGTGAATGCCCTCCAGCGCCAGGCCGAGGCCGCTGGTGCCGTCCACGGCCACATCCACCACATGCCCGCTTTCGCTTAAACCGCGCAGCAGGTAGTTGGCGGTCTGCTCGTCATCTTCAACCACAAGAATGCGCACGCTTGTATCTCCAGCTCGAATCTAAACTTTAATTTATCTGGCGGGAACGTGGCGCCGCTCCAGGCTTTGCCACACTATGCCACCTCTGCCCTGAAGACGTGACCGGTTCTCTTGCCATGACTCATGTTCTGGTCGTTGAAGACGACTTAACCACCGCCCGCGAAATCGAACTGGCGCTGATCGACTACGGCTTCAGTGTGACCACGGCGCTGAACGGTCGCGACGGCCTGCTCAAAGCCTTGAGCGAGCCGTTTGACCTGATCGTGCTCGACCGCATGTTGCCCGGCGGCCTCGATGGCCTGGGCGTGCTCACTGCATTGCGCGCGGCGGGCACCACCACGCCGGTGCTGATCCTCAGCGCCTTGAGCGCCCTGGATGAACGCGTACGCGGGCTGCGTGCCGGTGGCGATGACTACCTGACCAAACCTTTCGAATTCATTGAGCTGACCGCTCGCCTGGATGCGCTCAACCGCCGCCGCGCCGAACCGGTGGCCCCGGCGCCGGAAACCCACCTGCGCGTGGCCAACCTGGAAGTCGACCTGCTGCGCCGTACCGTACGCCGTGGCGAGCGCACCATCGAACTGGTCCCGCGCGAATACGCCCTGCTCGAACACCTGATGCGCAACGCCGGCCTGGTCATCACCCGCACCATGCTGTTCGAGGCCGTGTGGAATTACCGCTACGACGAGCGCACCAATGTCATCGAAGTGCACATCGGCCGCCTGCGCCGTAAAATCGATGGCGACGGCGAAGGGCAGATGATCCATACCGTGCGAGGAGCCGGCTATGTCCTTCGCACGCCTGAGTGAAATCCCGCGGACCATCAGCTTTCGTACCGGGCTCTTGTTTCTGGGTCTGTTCGGCTGCTCGTTCCTGGCGTTGTTCGGCTATATCTACTGGCAGACCTCGTTCTACCTGAAAACCGAAGCGGATACCGCGCTGTATCGCCAGGTGGAAAACCGCAGTGCACAAGACGCCGAGTTGCGCCTGCATGAAATCCGCAAACACGCCGCCCAAGACACCGACGGCCGCCTGCCCCACAGCCTGTTCGATGCACAGGGGCAGTTCATTGCCGGCGCGATTCGTCAGTTGCCGGCGTATACGGCGTTGGACAAACCCCAGGAATTTCGCTGGCTCAAGGCCAACGGGCACCACCGGCCCGTGCGTTTTATCGTACATCGACTGGATGACGGCAAGCTGCTGCTGGTTGCCCAGGATGTGCATGACATCCGCGAATTCGACGAACTGCTGATCAATGCACTGATCTCCGGCGGGCTGCTGTTGCTGCTGGTCGGCCTGGTGGGCGCGGTGGGGCTGGGCTACCTGGCCCATCGTCGCCTGGACAAGGTCAGCCGTTCGATCACAGGCATTATCGAAGGCGACCTGAGCGGCCGCCTGCCGGTACGCGGCAACAACGACGACATCGACCGCCTGGCCCAGGTGGTCAACGGCATGCTCGATGAGTTGGAACGCTTGATGAGCGAGGTCAAAGGCGTGTGCGATGACATCGCCCATGACCTGCGCACCCCTTTGACCCGCCTGATCGCCGGCCTTGAGCGTGCACAACGCCGTGACATGGCCCCCGTCGACTATGCCGCCAGCGTGGACGCCGCGCTGAGCGAGGCCAAGGGGTTGCTGCTGACCTTCAAGGCATTGCTGCGCATCTCTGAAATCGAAAACAGCGCCCGGCGCAGCCACTTCGCCCCGGTCGACCTCAACCTGATCGCCGCCGACGCCGCCGAGCTTTACGAACCGCTCGCCGAAGAGCGTGGCACGGTCCTCAGCGTCGACACCCACGACACCCCGGTGATCATCGCCGGTGATGCGCAACTGTTATTCGATGCGCTGTGCAATTTGCTGGATAACGCCATCAAGTTTTCACCCGGGCACAGCCAGGTGCGGCTGAGCGTGATTGCCGATGCGGCCTGGACCGGCATTCACGTGACCGACAACGGCCCCGGCATTCCCGAAGCCGAGCGCCAGGCGGTACTACGCCGCTTGTATCGCGCCGAAGCGAGCCGGCACACACCGGGCAATGGGCTGGGGTTGAGCATGGTGGCGGCGGTGGCGCGGCTGCATGACATGCAACTGACGGTCAGCGATGCGCAGCCTGGGTGCCGGGTGGAATTGGTAGGCAGGACTACCGCCAAGACGCTCTAGCCCCCTGTGGAAACCCGCATTGTAGTGAGCGGGCTTGCCCCGCGCTGGGTGGCGAAGCCGCCCCAATAAGAACGCCGTGGTGTTTCAGAAAGATCGAGGTGCCCGGGTTTGGGGCGGCTGCGCCACCCAGCGCGGGTGTAGAACCGTAGACATCGTTTACATCTGAAACCGGGGACATCGTTTACACATTTGAAGCTTGGACGCGAGTCATTCCCCGTCCAAGCCTCCCCAAGGG
>NZ_JAEKGB010000016.1:0-99048 GCF_016918385.1 Pseudomonas sp. ICBG1301 | reverse complement strand
GAACCTGATAGTCCACCGCCACAATGCGCCCAAGCTCATAGCGCAAGAACAGCGAGCGGCCGACGCCGTTATCCAGCCGTTCAATACGCCCCGAGCGATCCCGCAGAATACGCAGCCGGTTGTCGTACGCATCGCTGATGGCGGTCAGCACACCGTCGCAAAAGTGGTAGAAGCGCGACGCCTGGGCCAGCACTAATTCATCGGGCAGAGCGCCCAGATAGATCGCCGCTTCAGCCAGGCTATTGGTGATCGCGGGCCGCGACGCGGTGGGCAAAGGAAACTCAGTGCAGCGATTCTCATGATCCGTCCACACCACCGAGTCGCCATCAACGACAAGCCTGTGCGCCAGCGCATGGCTCCAGCCAAACCCCAACCCACAATCCACCTCCACGGCACTGGTGCGATACAGCCGCGTCCACTCAAACGGCAACACGCCATCCAGCGTTCCATCGGTGAGGGTCAGCAACTCCTCGCCAGTGACCATCGACACCGGGCAGCCATGGGAGGCGGTCTTGTCCGCCGATGCCGAAGCCTCCCCGTTGAGGTTTTTCCCCGAGGCCGGCACATCGTTGACAGGCTCCTGCCTGACCAGCACGGTACGTTGTGTCGCCTTGTCCCGAACCGCCGGTACGGGGTTGGAAACCAACTGATCGCCAGCTTTCAACGGCCCAACCGGCACCGTCTTGATCGGTATCGGCGCACTGTTCAGCAACAGCGGTTTCAGCGCTTCTGCATGGGGCTCCAGAGGTGGCCCCACCAGCTGATTCGCCAGCGTTTCCAGCCAGCCGCGCACCCGCCCGGATTTGATAGGCCCCAATACCTGGGCTCCCAGCCGAAGTTGCACGCCCATGCCCCGGGTGGCCCAGATCAGAAACAGGTTGATCAGTACTTCGCCAGTGATTTCACCCAGCAGCTCATACATGTCTGGCGGCGGCAGCATGCGTATCCAGGCGACCATGGCTGATAGGTAAATGAACAGCAGTGGCTCGTCGCTGAGCACGAGCAAGCCCTGTGCAACGGCCTCGCTGCTCAGTTTCAGCAGTTGATCAAGTTCAGTTTGGGAGAGGTATTGCAGCAGCTTCTGGCTGTTGGGCTTGATGTCCGCCAGCAGGTCACAGAGTTGTGTGATGTTGTCCCAAAGGTTGTAGAGGGCTTGGGCGATTCCGCTTGAGAGCGCCACACTTTGCATCACACTGCGTTCCAAAGACGTGGCCTTTGAAAAGTCGCTCCACTGGGCGCTGAAGGTCTGCGTCCATTCAATGCGCAGTCGGGCTTCCAGCCCCGCGATCACCGATTGATAAGACGCATACAGCGCCTTGACGTGGTCCTTGGACACGTTGGGATAGAAGGTGACTTGATAACGCTGATCACGCGTGCAGCCCTGGACTTCAAGGATGCCGCTGGGGCCGATGGTGTCCTGGATGGGTGGCCCCACCGGGCTGCCATCTGCTGCAATGGCTTGCAGCGCCACGGGTGTATTGCCGATGGGCACGAACTGCGTGCTTTCGAACATATGCACCAGGGTCAGTGAACCCTGGGCTTTGCACAGGGCAACGGTGGCGCTGGGCGCTGTAGACGAACTCGGCGCGGTCAGTGCGACGTTGTCGCCGACCTTGAACACCTGCTCAAGATCCAGTGCCGAACCGCTCCAAAAACTTTCAGCCCAGTCGTCGAAGGTATTCAGGCAGGTTCTGAAATCACGCAAGACATGTTCAACGTCCGGCGTTTTGGCGTCCATGGGGGCCAGGACAAACCTGGCAATCACCGGGATCAAAAGGCAGCCCTATCGGGCAAGGTAGTTACGGAGAAGTACATCGGCGGTCCCTCGCACTGAATGATCAGGCGAAGGACTTTGGAGAGGTTTGTAAGGAAAAGAAGCCGGACCTATTCGTCAACAGAAGTAGGGCGTTTCGCCAAAAGTTCGAGTAAATCGAGCTTCTGTTGTAGGCACAGGATTAGAGGTTGAACAGCCCTACAGCTTCAGCTGCCCGATCGCTTTGCTTAGCGCTCCAGCCAGCGTCGCCAGTTCATTGCTGGTGCTGGCCGAGCCCACGGTCTGTTGCACGGTGTTTTCCGTCACATCGCGAATACTCACCACCGCCCGGTTCATTTCTTCGGCGACATGGCTTTGCTGCTCGGCGGCCACGGCGATCTGAGTGTTGCTCTCGCGCATCTGTGCCACGGCCCCCGTGATTTCGGCCAGTGCGGCGCCGGCTTCCTGGGCCTGCTGCACGCAGTCGTCGGCCTTGAATGAGCTTTCTTGCATGAAATCCACCGCATCGCGAGTACCGGCTTGCAGCGCCGAGACCATGCGGGTGATTTCATCGGTGGAGCTTTGCACGCGTTTGGCGAGGTTGCGCACTTCGTCGGCGACGACGGCGAAGCCCCGGCCCATTTCTCCGGCGCGAGCGGCTTCGATGGCGGCGTTAAGGGCGAGCAGGTTGGTCTGTTCGGCGATGCTGTGGATCACGCTGACCACGCCGTTGATTTTCTGGCTGTCCTCGGCCAGTTTCTGGATCATTTCCGCCGTTTGTTGCACGCCGGTGGACAGCCCGGCAATGGAGTGTTGCACGCGGATGACCACCTCCTGGCCGCTGCCGGCAAGGGTGTCGGCGGTCTGGGATAGATCGCGGGTGGCGCTGGCGTGTTGGGCGATGTGGTGGACGGTGGCGGTCATCTCATTAATCGCCGTGGCGGCCTGGTCGGTTTCGCTCTGCTGGCCGAGCATGCCGTGTTGCACTTCGTTCATGCTGCTGGCCAGGCGTGCGGCGCCCTCGTCCAGTTGCCGAGCGGTGCTTGCCACCGTGTTGACCACGCGCTGGTAGCCGGCCTGCATGGCGTTGAACGCGCTGGCCATCTGGCCGACTTCGTCTTTGCAGGCCAGGGGCACGCGGGCCGACAGATCGCCGGTTTTCTCAACGTGCAGCATCACGTCCTTGAGGGTATTGAGTTGACTGAGCAGGAAACGGATCAGCAGTTGCGAGGCACCGAGCATCGCCAGCATCAGGATCAGCACCGCCACCGCGTAGTTGGCGAAGCGTTCGGCGAAGACCTGGCTCAGGCTGCGTCCATAGGCCAACACGGCGATCTGTGGCCCGCCGGCACGTGTAATGACTTCAGCACCGATCAGCGGGTTTTCACCGAACAAGGCCCTGTGATTCAGCTCGACCCAGCCGCTGGCGCTGCTGAGGGCTGACAGATCCTGGTCTGCCAATTGTGGGACTTGGCCCCGGGCAAACGTCAACCAATGCTCGTCCGTGGGCAGCGCCTTGTCGGCAGGCCAGGCCGCGAGCAATCGTGCTTGCGCTTGCGCCGAGGTTCGGGCCGCATCGTTGCGTGCCTGTTGTTCGAGCTGCACGGCGTACAACACCAGCAACAGGGTGGTGATGAAGGCCACCGCGTTGACGGCCCAGAATTTGTATTTCAGCGAGATATTGCTAAGCCAGGCACCCATGGAAGGTTTTCTCTGATAGCGGAAACAGCATTGGCAAGGTGCCATTATTGTGCCGCTATTCAGAAATCCGGTTTTGACATGGGTCAATGCACCGCATCGACCCGGTTGTCTCAACCCAGGCAGGGCAGCCCAAAAAACGCACGGGCACAGGCTGTGCTGTGTTCGGCCAGATCTTCCGGGGTTTCGCTGCGGTGCAGGGCAACCTCATGCAGCACCTGCGGCAAATAGGCCGGTTCATTGCGACCATTTTTCGGCTTTGGTCGCAGGGTGCGCGGCAGCAGGTAGGGCGCGTCACTTTCCAGCATCAGGCGCCCGCGCGGGATTTCCCTGACCAGTGGATGCAGATGTGTCCCACGGCGTTCGTCGCAGATCCAGCCGGTGATGCCGATATGCAGGTCAAGGTCGAGGTAGCTGAAGAGCGCCTGCTGCTCGCCGGTGAAGCAATGCACCACGGCGGCGGTCAGGTGGTCGCGGTAATCCTTGAGGATCTCCAGCAGGCGCTGGTTGGCATCGCGTTCGTGGAGAAACACCGGCAGTTTCAACTCGACCGCCAGGGCCAGGTGCTCTTCGAGGACTTTTTCCTGCTGAGGGCGCGGGGAAAAGTCCCGGTTGAAATCCAGCCCGCATTCGCCCACGGCACGTACCCGGCCTTCGCTGAGCAAGCCGCGTAAACGCTGGGCGCTGTCGCCGTTCCAGTCGCTGGCGGAGTGCGGATGGATGCCCGCCGTGCTGAACAGATGCTGGCCGCTGTCGTCGAGTTTTACGCACAGTTCCAAGGCTTGTTCGCTGCCGTCGACACTAGTACCGGTCAGCACCAATTGTTGTACGCCGGCGGCATAGGCGCGATCGAGAACGGCTTGATGCCTCTCGTCGAAACTGGGGTTGGTCAGGTTGACGCCGATATCAATGAGTTGCATGGTGCTATCTCCGCCTGCGGCCGGAAAGCATATCAGAGCTGTAGATTTATAAGAAAACGAAGAACTACAACGAGTTAAAGCTGTCTTTGAACGTCGCAAGTGACATTGTGGTGGGCCGAATGCCTGCCTCCCTGCCACCGTTGCGCGCCTTGCCAGCGCTTTAAGCGCTCTGTTTCTGACCTCCAGTGCCTCGTCTTTCACGAGGGCGCTGGCCAGTATTCTTTCCGGAGAGCGGATGATCCGACCCTCGGCGTTGCTCATGTTGTGCTTGACGTTGCTGCTGCCGATGACGGCGGCAGCGCGTCTGGACGGCCCGGTGGAAGTGACCAAGCCCGGCAAGGTGCGAGACCTGGCGCAGATTCGTTCCAGCCGCACCCTGCGCGTGCTGGTCAATCAGAGCCGCAACAGCTCGGGCGAAATTCAGGGCCAGGCGATCGGTGTCGAGTACCACCGCCTGCGCGCCTTTGAGCAGTACTTGAACGGCCATGCCCGTGACGGTGAAGAAATCAGCCTCAAGATCATTCCCAAGGCCAAGGACCAGTTGCTCGGCGCGTTGGCCCGTGGCGAAGGTGACCTGGTCGCCCCCGGCGAGCTGTTGGATGTAAAGGCTGCGCACAAGCTCAGCACCAGCGATCCGATCGTCAGCAATGTGCCGTTATGGCTGGTGAGAGTGAAAGGTGAGCGCCGGTTTACCAGGCTTGAGCAATTATCGGGGCGAACATTGTCGCTGACCACCGGCAGTGCCGCGGCGGATGCCATCAGCCAGGTCAATCAGAAGCTTGCGCTGCACAAGCAACCACCGATAAAGGTGGAGTGGGTCGATCCGACATTGGCGGTGGAAGATGTGCTGGAGATGGTCCAGGCCGGGATCTTCCACTTGACCATCGTTGAGAAACCCATCGCCGAACGCTGGTCGAAAATCCTGCCCAAGCTTCGTTTTGACAAGCAGGTCGTGATCAGCGAGCCGGGTGACGAATATTGGTTCGTGCGCCAGGATGCTTCGATGCTGCGGGCCAGCATCGATCGGTTCCTCAAGGTTTATCGCACCCCGTCCGATCAGGATGTGGCCTTTCAACGGATCTACCGACGCCTCTATCAGGTGCGCAACCCACTGGCTCGCGCCGACCGCCAGCGCCTGGAGAAGCTGCGCCCGGTCCTGCAAAAACATGCCCGGGAGCAGGGCATTGACTGGTTGAACCTGGCCGCGCTGGCGTTCAAGGAGTCCGCACTGGACCCTGGTGCGCGCAACAGCGGTGGGCCTACGGGCTTGATGCAGATCACCCCTTCAGCGGCCCAGCGGGTCGGGGTGAATAGTATCGAGAGCCTTGATAGCAATGTGCAGGCGGGCGCGCGCTACTTGTCGATGATCCGTCGGAAGTTCTTCGCCAGCCCCAAGCTCAACGAAAGAGAGCGCATGGCCTTTGTATTGGCGGCTTACAACATGGGCCCGGAGCGCGTACAGGGCATGCGGGCGGAGGCGCGACGGCGTGGGCTGAATCCGAACCAGTGGTTCTTCCAGGTTGAACGCATTGCCATGGAGCAGGTGGGGATGGGTGGCGTCAGCTATGTTAATAGCGTGAACAAGTATTACCTGGCGTTCAATCGGGAGCGGGAGTCCCTGGAGCCGGCAGGGCCAAAGATCGCCTCACGTAAATAATCGATTTATTCGATGTCTATTAGGCATTTTTTCGGCTTTTAACATTGCTTAATTTGATTAATATAGCGGCCAACCACCCCCTACTTAGAAAAGGATTACCCCGATGAGCCCACTGATCAAAAGCATTCTGTCCACCCGCGCCGGTTATGGCCTGACCATCCTGCGTATCTTTGTCGGCATTATCTTCGCCGCCCACGGCTCACAGAAACTCTTCGGCTGGTTTGGCGGTTATGGCCTGGCCGGCACTGCACAGTGGATGGAAAGCATCGGCCTGGCACCCGGCACCCTGATGGCCGTGTTGTCGGGCGGTACCGAGTTCTTTGCCGGCCTGGCGCTGATCATCGGCTTGTTGGCACGCCCTGCGGCATTGGGTTTGACCATTCTTACACTGGTGGCGATTTTCTCGGTGCATATCCACAACGGTCTGTTCATGGCCAACAACGGTTATGAGTTCGCATTGGCCTTGCTGGGCGGTACGCTGGCCGTGCTGCTGGAAGGCGCCGGCAAACTGTCGGCCGATGGCGCCATCAGCCGCTGACCCTCGGTTAACGTCCCCCAAAAGCCCGCCACGTGCGGGCTTTTTCGTTGTCCGGGATTCTTGACACTGGCCTATCGGCTTCTCTAGGATGCTGCTCATGCGCCGATTTAAACAGCTAATTGCGGGGCGCCACCGGGACTCGATGCAGCCCGACAGGAGACGGTTCTGCCCTGCAGAGCACACTTCGAAATACCGCTAAAGCGCTGGTTCGGTGTTGCCTCTCACCTGCCCGCAGACTTTTGAGGCAGAGACACGACACGATGAATGCACTACGCCCCCTTATTCGACTCGCCCCGATCACTGCGGGCCTGACTCAACGCAATCCAAAGATCCTGCTTGGCGGCAAGCACCAGCCGACGCTGCTGCGTTATCTGGATGGCTGGCCTCGTCGTACTGGGCGGCCTTCGGCGTTTCTGATCCAGTTCGTTGAAGACGGTGATTCCCTGGCGCGTTTTGCCAGCAACAGTTTCGACCTCGCGGTGATACAGGCGCCCAGTGCCGGCAATGCCGATGACGTGATCCGCCACCTCACGCGTATTGCCCGACAGGGCCTGATCACCCGCCGCTGAGAGCTCAGTGACCGGCCGCTGAAGAGCGCGCCCGACGCCGACGCAACCAAAAAGCCAGCATCCAGGCGATCAGGCATAACAGCAGCGGCACCGTCGCGATCAGCAGCAGCTTCAGGCTGTCTTCGAAGCGATGCACGGGCGCGTAAGCCTTGACCCTCAGCGCGTTGAGTTCCATGGGCAGTCGCAGGCGCTCCTTGTTGAGCGCTTGCAACTGGGTATTGGCTGCCACTGCCTGGGTACCCACACTCGCAGCCTGTGGGTTCAAGCGTTGCCACTCTTGTTCCGTGTGCTCAAGTCGTCGTTCCAGCTCTCCCGCGCTTTCCCGATAAGCCTGCGCCGCGGTCTCACGCATGTGTTCGAGCGTATGCAGGGGCCGGCTGTGCGTGGCGCGTGGTCGAATGGCCGCAAGCGCCGGTGATGCCGCCAGGTTATCCAAGGTGTTCAAGACAAATTGCACGTTGCTGTTGGGGGCCGAGCGGATGACCGCGTCTGCGAGCATATCCGTGTCGGCGACCACCACGACCTGGATCTGTGAGGCTTTCTGCACTCCGGGTGGCTTTCCATTCAGTCCCTCGGGAAACACCGAGTAGGCGGGGCCCTCAAGGCGAGCCGCAATAACGTGGGCCTGCCTGGGCGCAGCGGCGTTATCGGCAAGTGAATCGAACGTCGTCGCGAAAGCAAATTGCCTTGCGTCGAGCAGTACCGATTGCCGGGAGCTTTGCAGCAGGGGCGTGAAGGTCATACGGCTTTTCCGCGTGCGGGAAAGTGCGCCGCTGCTCGACACGATCATTGAGCTCAGTTTCCAACTGCTTATATCGTTGGCGGTCATGGCCTGTCGTGGCAGGTTCAGCCTGGCCGGGTGCAATACCATCGGCTTTCCTGGGCCCTGGGTGGCCGATGAGGCGTAGAGGCTATCGACCAACAGCTTGTCCGTCGGCATCTGCACACTCCAGGCCGCAAGCAGTTCCTCCAGCTTGGAGTCTGTCGAGACGGAGCCCGTGGCCATCTCGCTCACCGGGTCGATGAAGATCATAAGCCTGGCGCCCTTTAATACGTGCTGTTCAATCGCATACAAGGCTTGCTCGGGCAGGGTGCGCGGGTGGATGACCATCAACGTTCCGATCGATGCCGGTACCTGGGCGATGTTGGCGCTCAGTTCCACCAGGTTGAAATGCCCGCGCATCTGCGCCAACAGTTCTCCCGCAGCAGCATTGGACGCGAGCCCCGACAGCACGCCGACAGTCGGACGTTCAGGCTGCATCAAGGCATGGATCAGTTGGCTGATTTCATACTCAAGCAAGGGCGCCTGGTCTGGGCTGAAAGCTTCGATGCGCTGTGCACTTTGGCCGGTGCGTGTGCCGATGAGGCCCATGAAACCTTGCGTATTATCCAGTCCGAATAAACTGGCCTTGTAGGCTTCCTCGGAAAATGGGGCCGGGTCGATAACATGCAGGTTGATCAGGCCCCTGGCTGCTTTTTCAAACTCCCTGAGTAAATCTTCCACTCGTTGACCGTAGCGTTTTAATGCGTGGGGTTTCTTGGGATCATTGACTGAGTTGAAGTAATACAAATCCAGCGGGCCTTCGAGAGTTGTAAGAAAGTTTCTCGCGGCCGGCGATAAAGTATGGTTTTTCTCTTGTGAAAAATCCCAGCGAATGTCAGGTAGTTTTTTTATCCAGACCAGATTGAATGCGAGAAAAAGTAGCGACATGACGATGAGCGTCATGCCTGTACGAAAAGCGGATCGCATCAGGGGCTTTCCTTCTCAGCGGTTTTTATAGTTGAGTGTGACAGTCGTCGCTGAAAGAAAAACAAGGATGATACTGATGAAGTAAAACACGTCGTGAAGGGTCAGTTTTCCGCTGTCCATCGTGTTGAAACGTAAAATAGGATTGAGCGATATCAAGCTATCGACCACCCATATCGGGGCCTGATGTTCCAGCGCATCGAGTATGGAAGACAGGCCGCTGATGGTTAGTAGCAGACCCAGCGTCAACAGGAAAATCACAATGCGTTGGTGAGTCAGTACACAGACAAAGCAACCGACCGCCAGGTAACTGCCCGCCAGTAACCAGCTGGCGATGAATTGTGAGGCGATAACGCCGTTGTCGGCGGTGCCAAGATAGTGAGTGGCGATCACTATTGGAAAGTTTAAAAGCAGGGCAATGCTGCACACGACCCAAGCCGCCATGAACTTTCCGATAACGCGTTCCGTCGAGGTGACAGGCAAGGTTTTCATCATGTTCGAAAAGCTCGCGTTATGTTCATCTGACCATAACTGCGTCGATAAAGTGGGAATCAGCAGAAGATAGAGCCAGGGGTGAAACTCGAAGAAGGCTTGCAAGTCGCCGCTGTTTCGCTCCAGCCACTGCTGGGTGTGCAACCCCAGCGTGGCACAGAGCGCCAGGAACACCGCTACGCTCAGATAAGTACTGGGTGAAGAGGCATAACTGGCGAGCTGGCGTTTGAAAATGACGGTTAGCAGTTTCAAGGGGATACCTCTTGGCTGAGATGGTGAACAACGTCGTTCAAGCGTCCTGGCTCCAGGTGCATGGACGTGATGTTCCAGCCGCGGTGGGTGATGAGCGCGTTGATGGAAGGGAAAATGGCGTGGCCAGGCATGGCCAGAACCGTCACCGTGCCCGGTGTATGCCGGTCTTCTTCAATGCCTGCGACGCCGGGTAAGACGGCGAGCGCCAGTAAATCCAGTGGTGTATTGGCGGCCAGGGTTACAGCTTGGTAATGTCTGGAGCTGCGTTGCAGGTCCACCAGAGAGGTATCGGCCTTCAGGCGCCCCCCCGCGATAACCAGCGCCCGGGTGCAAAGATCAGACAGCGCGTCGCAATGACGGGAGGCGATGATGAGGGTCATTTCTTCGCTCAGGGATTGGATAAGTGTCCTGAGCTTGAGCCACTGATCAGGGTCAAGTCCTTCCAAGGGCTCGTCCAGTAAAAGCAACTCGGGTGAATGCACGATGGCTTGGGCAATTGCAACTTTGCGCTGTATGCCAAGGGAGAGCGTATCCATCGGGCAGTTGAATACGGATGACAGTTCCAGGCGCATAACGACTTGATCAACTCTTTTGCGTTTTTCGGCACCACGCAATCCCCTGACGGCGGCAACAAAGTTCAGCAGGCTTTTGACGGACATCACATCGTGACTGAGGCCGTCATGAAGTTGATAGCCCACTGCGTTCCTTGTTTGAATGGGATCGGGCTGGGTACTCACACCCTGAATATTGATTTTTCCGGAAGTTGGCTTGATCGCACCCGAGATCAAGTTCAATAACGTTGTCTTGCCGGAACCCCGCTCGCCAAACAGACCTATGCATTCTCGCCGCTGGGTGCAGAATGAAAAGTCGGTAATGATGTTTTTTCTGCCAAGTTGTTTCGTCAGGTTGCTTATCTCGATCATGGGTTTACCGAATAAGTTTGGCAGGGGTGGATGGCCGTTGAGGTCATTAAAAAGGGTACGTTCAATAGTTGCGCTTGGGAACGCGTGATCTGATTAATAAGACAAGTCCTACGCTCGGTTTGATAACTCACTGAAACAATTGTTTTGTTTTGAGGGCTTGTTAATGGTCGGATGTTTATCTGATGTTTATATAAAGTTTTCTTTTTTGTGATGAGGTCTGACTGTCATGATGCTTCTACGTACCCTTGTTCTTGAACGCAGTGGTGAAGAGGCGCCCGTCAACGGTGCACTGCTCTGTGGGTTTGCTGTCGCGCAGATCGACTCGAACTTTCTTGTATATAGCCTGGATGAAGAGGCTGAACCCGGTCACTCGCGGGTTTATATCGCGGCATTGCGTAAAAAACTCGAGCGCTATTTCCTCGGGGGCGTGGACTCCAAGGAAGACCTGCAAGTGGCGATGCAGGTCTTCAAGCAGATCCTCATGAGCGCCTCTGGCGCAAAGACAAGTGGCCCTGGCGAGCCCCAGACGCCTTTTCATTTTGTGGATTTGAAAGGTTGCAGGTTGCCGCCTGCCAGGCCCGAAGATCATCACTCGGTGATTATCAAGAAGGCGCTGGTGATGAAGGTGATCACCTTGGGCATGTCAGCGCCCACATTGCCCGCGATCGAAAGCACGACGGTCATCGTGCCGAGCATTCGCTTTTCGTCCCAAATGGTGGCACCGCCGAAGGACGTGAGCCATCCGAAGGCCGCTACTCAGTCGGCGGATCAATACACTGTCGAGGAACCTTCACATTCGGTGAGCGCGTTACCCGACGCATCCGTACCCGCGGGGCTGAGTACACTGCCGGTTGAGCTTGAATCGAGCGAAGTTGCGTCCGCGAAACTGCCGGCTCACCAGGAGCACGCCACCTTGCTTGAGGTGGACAGCACACTGGCTAATCTTGCCCGGGTCGCCCAGGAGCTGGCGCAAAAAAAGCATGCGGCCATCGAGCGAGAAGAGATGCTTGAACAGTGGCAAGTTCGCCTGCACCAGCAGCAAAGCCAGCTGGATGAGAAAAGCCGCGAGGTCGAGCAGCGTCACAGGCAACTGCAGGACGAGCTGCTCGGGGCCGGCCAAAAAACCGAAAAATTGACGCTGGTGATGTCGCAGCTGTCAGCCATGCGGCAGCACCTGCACAGCACGCTGCTTGAGCTGGACCGGGTCCTGGAGGCGCCTGAGATGAATTGATCTGCCTGCCGGTCTGGCTACTTTGCAGGGTTCATTTATCATCAGCTCCAGCCCGCCGGCGCCAGGGCATGAGGCCGTGGCCTATCGGCACCATTGGACATTACCTGGGGATGCAAGGGTTTGAGTACCAAGCTGATTACCAAAGAAGGTCATGATGCGCTGAAAAAAGAGCTGGATTACCTGTGGCGTGAGAAGCGCCCGGATACCACGCGCAAAGTGACATGGGCCGCTTCCCTGGGAGACCGCAGCGAAAACGCGGACTACCAGTACAACAAGAAGCTGCTGCGTGAAATCGACCGGCGGGTGCGTTACCTGCGCAAACGCCTGGAAGACATGCGCGTGGTGGAGTACCGGCCCGAGCAAGAGGGGAAAGTATTTTTCGGTGCCTGGGTGGAGATCGAAAACGAACAGGGTGACACCAAGCGCTTTCGCATCGTGGGTTATGACGAGATCTACGACCGCATGGATTACATCTCGATTGACTCGCCCATGGCGCGTGCGCTGCTGCGCAAGGAAGTGGACGATGAAGCGATTGTGCAGACCCCAAACGGGGAAGTGTGCTGGTGGATCACGCACATCGAATATGAGAAGTAGGCAATGACGGCCTGCGCCCGGGGCAGGGTGCAGGCCGTCGGCGTTTCAGCCTTCGCGCAGTACTGTTAGCGGGCTGGCATTCAACGCACGGCGCGTGCCGAAGACCCCGGCGCCACCAATGAGTAGGGCACCTATCACCGGCAACAGCAGCAGCCACGGGTGAGGGTGCCAGGCCAGGTCAAACGCGTAGCGATACAGCACCCAGGTCACCAGCTCTGTGCCGAGTGCGGCCAGCAGACCGCTGACTGCACCCAGCAAGCCGAACTCAATGCGTCGCGCTTTGACCAGCAACTTGCGTTCGGCGCCCAAGGCACGCAACAGCGCGCCTTGGCGAATTCGCTCATCCAGGGTGGCCTGCAAACCGGAGAACAGCACGGCCATTCCTGCCGCCAACACAAACAGCAGCACATACTCCACCGCCAGGGTGACTTGGGCGAGGATGCTGCGCAACTGTTCCAGGAGTGCCTCGACCTGCAGGATGGTAACGGCCGGGAAGGCCCTGGACAGATCGACGATCTGTTGGTCGTGGCCCGGCGCGAGATAGAAGCTGGTCAGGTAGGTGGCGGGCAGATCCTTCAATGTGCCCGGCTGGAAGATCATGAAGAAGTTGGGTTGGAAATTATCCCAATTGATCGTACGCAGGCTGGTCACGCGGGCTTCGCGATTCTCGCCACCGACTGTGAACACCAGGTGATCGTCGAGCTTGAGCTTCAGGCTTTCGGCAACCTTGGCTTCTACCGACACCCCGGGAATGCTATCGCTCGGTTGCGGCGACCACCAGGAGCCGGCGCTCAGGACATTGCCCGGTGGCAAATCGGCGGCCCAGGTCAGGCTCAGGTCGCGCTGCACGGCACGGTCGCCGCTGGAGTCCTTGCTGACCACTTCCTGCACCGCAACGCCATTGATGCTGATCAACCGGCCCGGCACGACCGGATACAGCGGTGCGGATTGGGCTTGCACCTGCAGCAGGCGCGCGCCAAAAGCGTCTTTGTCGGCCGGCAGGATGTTCAGTGCGAAATAGTTGGGGGCATCCTTGGGCAACTGGTTCTGCCAGGTATCGAGCAATTCGCCGCGCAACAGGGCGATCAACCCCATGGATAACAGGATCAAGCCAAAGGCCAGGGACTGGCCTGCCGCCGCCAGCGGATGACGCAGCAATTGTCCCAGGCCCAGGCGCCAGGGCAGGGATGCACGGGCCAACAATCGCCGCAGGCTTTGCAGCAGCAATAGAAGCAGGCCGCCGAGGATCAGCGCCGCCACCACGCCACCGCCCAGCAGCGCGAAAGTCAGTACCAGGTCGAGGCTCAGGCGCCACATGATCAACCCGAGGGCGAACAAGGCGGCGCCGTAGACCATCCAGGTGCTGGAGGGGATAGGCAACAGGTCACGCCGCAATACTCGCAGCGGTGGAACACGGCCCAGGGCAGCCAGCGGCGGCAGGGCGAAGCCGGCAAGGGCAACCAGCCCGGTGCCAATCCCCGCGACCGCAGGTAACAACCCGCCGGGTGGCACGTCCGCCGGCAGCAGGTCGTGCAGGAAATAGAACAGCCCGAACTGCGCCAGCCAGCCGAGCAGGGCGCCGGTCAGGCTTGCCAGCAGTCCCAATACGCTCAGTTGCAGGCTGAACAGCAACATCGCTTCGCGCCGTGACAACCCCAGGCAACGCAGCAGCGCGCTGGCATCGAAACGTCGGCTGGCAAAACGATTGGCCGATAACGCCACTGCTACCCCGGCCAGCAGCACTGCCACCAGGCTGGCCATGTTCAGGTAGCGCTCGGCCTTGCCCAGCGCACCGCCGATTTGCTGATTGCCGTCGCGTGAGTCCTGCAGACGCTGGTTGGCGGCGAGGCCGGGTTTGACCAGGTCACGATAGGTTTGCAGCGCCGTACTGCCTTGGGGCGCCCGCCACAGTTCGCGGTAGCTGACGCGGCTGCCGGGCTGGACCACGCCGGTCGCCTCCAGGTCGGCCAGGTTGATCATCACCCGGGGCGTGAGGCTGTAGAAATTGCCGGCCCGGTCGGGCTCATAGGTCAGTATGCGTGTCAGGTGCAGGGTCTTCATGCCGACATCGATGCTGTCGCCAACCTTCAGGTCCAGCGCTGTCAGCAGCCGTGCCTCTACCCAGGCCTCTCCGGGCTTGGGGCCGCCTCCCGCTGTTTCGACCCCGAACGGCTGCGCGGCACTTTTAAGCTCGCCGCGCAGCGGGTATTGCTCGTTGACCGCCTTGATGCTGGAGAGTTGGATACCGTTATCCGTGGCGATAACACTGGAGAACTCTACGATGCGTGCGTGATCCAGGCCCAGTTCGGTCCCGGTTTGGATCTGCTCGGGGCGAGCCGGCGAACTGCCTTCGAGCACCAGGTCGGCACCGAGAAATTCAGTGGCGCGCAACAGCATGGCGCCGTTGAGGCGTGCGCCGAAGTAGCCGATGGCAGTGCTGGCAGCAACAGCCACCAGCAGGGCGAAGAACAGCACACGCAATTCGCCGGCGCGGGCATCGCGCAGCAATTGACGCATGGCAAGGCTGAACAGACGCAATAGCGGCAAACGTGCCATCAAGGCTCCAGGGGCGCGACCATCAGGCCGGCTTCAAGGCGGATCAAACGCCGGCAACGATGAGCCAGGCGCTCATCGTGGGTGACCAGCACCAGGGTCGTGCCGCTCTCCTTGTTGAGTTCGAACAGCAAATCACTGATGCGCTCGCCGGTGTGACTGTCGAGGTTGCCGGTGGGCTCGTCGGCAAACAGCACGTCGGGTTCTGCCGCAAAGGCGCGAGCGATCGCAACCCGTTGCTGTTCGCCGCCGGAAAGCTGGCGCGGCGAGTGGGTCAGCCGCTGGCCCAGGCCAACGCGCTCCAGCAGGTGCCGGGCGCGCTCGCGGGCGTCCTGGCGGCCGTCCAGCTCCAGCGGCAGCATGACGTTTTCCAATGCATTGAGGCTGTCGAGCAGTTGGAAAGACTGGAATACAAAACCCACATGCTCGGCACGGATGCGTGCGCGCTGGTCTTCATCCAGGGTGCTCAGGGCTTGACCGGCAAGCGTGACTTCGCCGCTGCTGGGCAGGTCGAGGCCGGCCAGCAGCCCCAGGAGAGTGGATTTGCCGGAGCCGGAACTGCCGACGATAGCCAGGCTATCGCCTTTGTTCAGTTCCAGGCTCAGTTGGTGCAGGATAGTCAGTTCACCTTCCGCGCTGGGAACCACTTTGCTAAGGTTTCGCGCGGTGAGAATGCTTGCGCCCATGGAGAATCCGATGCGAATGTGGTTTTTGAGTGCTGGCCTGGCCTTGATGTGCATGGCCCAGAACGCAGCGGCGGGTACAGTCCTGATCGTTGGCGATAGTATCAGTGCCGGTTTCGGCCTGGATACCCGCAAAGGGTGGGTCGCGCTGCTGGAGCAACGGCTCAAGCAGGAAGGTTTCGACGATAAAGTAGTCAATGCATCCATCAGCGGCGACACCAGCGCCGGAGGCCTGGCGCGGCTGCCGGCGGCGCTTGCAGAGCATAAGCCGGATGTCGTGGTTATCGAGCTGGGCGGCAATGACGGCTTGCGTGGCCAGCCTCCAGCGCAATTGAAACAAAATCTTGCATCGATGATCGACCAATCCAAAGCCGGTGGTGCCAAGGTGCTGCTGTTGGGGATGCAACTACCGCCCAATTACGGCCCGCGTTACACCACTGCATTCGCTGAGGTGTACGGCGTATTGGCCAAAGAGAAAAACGTGCCGTTGGTGCCGTTTTTTCTTGACGGCGTGGGCGGGCATCCGGAGTTGATGCAGGCGGATCAACTGCACCCGGCAGTCGGTGCCCAGGGCAAATTGCTGGAAAATGTCTGGCCGACGCTAAAACCGCTGTTATGACGCTTTTCTAGCGGCAGGCTTTCGGCTAATGTGGCGCCCCCCTGATTTGGAGCCCTTGATGTCGCGTCCTGCCTGGTCCCTGTTTAACTACCAACTGATCGAGCCGGACGAGCAGCTGGATCTGTTCGCCTGCCAGGAAGTCAGGGTGCATTTGGTGGCGCGCCAGCTGGAGTTGGGCGGCTCGATCGACCGTACGCTGTGCGGCACTTTGTTGCCCGCGCAACCCCGTTGGTCATCGGTGGACCGCTCGCTTTTTCAGGATCAGCGGCTTTGCCCCTTGTGTCGCGCCATTCTCGAATCGCAAAAGCGCGGCACGCCGCCGATCTGGCCGGAGCTGCGCTTCGAGCTGTAGCGGGGCGATGGATGCTTGACGCTCGCTTCACGTATACAATCAGTTTTTTCCTACCCGTCGTTCTGCGAAGGATTTCCCGGATGTTGTCGCGCCTTTCCGTCGTCACCTGCTGCCTGTCTCTCGCTGCTCTCTGTGCGGCCGGCCCGTCGGCAGCCTTGCAGTTGCCCTTGCCACCACCAGGTGAGGACATTGTTGGTCAGGTCCAGGTGATCAAGGCCAAATACGAAGATACCTTTGCTGACCTTGGCACTACCTACGACCTGGGCTATTCGGAAATGGTCGCGGCCAACCCGGGCGTGGATGCCTGGTTGCCTGGCGCGGGCACCGAGATTGTGCTGCCGACGCGGTTCATCCTGCCGCCTGGCCCTCGCGAAGGCATCGTGATCAACCTGGCGGAATACCGGCTCTACTACTTCCCCAAAGGGCAGAACGTGGTCTACACCTTCCCCTTGGGGATTGGCCGTGAAGGCTGGGGCTCGCCGATTGCCCATACCAGCATCATCGCCAAGACGCCGAACCCGACGTGGACACCGCCTGCCTCGATCAAGGCCGAACACGCCGCCAATGGTGACCCGCTGCCCAATGTGGTGCCCGCCGGTCCGGACAACCCGCTGGGGCCGTTCAAGTTCACCCTGGGCACGCCGGGTTATCTGATCCACGGCTCCAACATGAAATTTGGTATCGGCACGCGTACAAGCCACGGTTGCTTCCGCATGTTCAACAACAACGTGTTGGAAATGGCCAGCATGGTGCCGGTGGGCACCTCGGTACGTATCATCAACGATGCCTACAAGTTCGGCAGCAGCGGCGGCAAGGTCTACCTTGAAGCGCACACGCCGCTGAACGACGATGGCACGCCATCAGTGGTCGACAAGCATACTGCGGTCATCAATGCCTTGCTCAAGCGCGAAGACTTGGCCAACAACCTGCGGGTCAACTGGGATCAGGTGCGCGATGTGGTCGCCGCCGAAGATGGCCTGCCGACTGAAATCGGCGTACCGGGTGCCGCCCCGGTCGCTTCCAGCGCGCCGGTTGATTTGCAGCAGTAAGCCTCTGGACAAGCCCGCCATGGCCTTGGGTCGTGGCGGGTTTTTTATTGCCGCAGGTTTTGGGCTGAATCCCAGGCAATAAAAAAGCCGACCCAAGAATGGATCGGCTTGATAACAACCCCGAAGGATTATTACTTGCGGCTTGCTTTTTCAAGCATGCGCAGAGCGCGCTCGTTAGCTTCGTCAGCAGTCTGTTGTGCTTTTTGAGCAGCAGCCAGAGCTTCATCAGCTTTACGGTAGGCTTCGTCTGCACGAGCCTGGGAGCGAGCTGCTGCGTCTTCAGTAGCAGTCAGACGAGCTTCGGTTTCTTTGGAGACGCTGCTGCAACCGGTAGCCAGAACTGCGGCCAGAGCCAGAGCAGAGAATTTCAGAACGTTGTTCATCGTGTTCCCCTTCAAGGACTTTCTATTAAATGGCTACTTTCTCAGAGTGAGCTGATAGCCGGCGTACATACTACCCATTACTTGTAGTAAGTAAACTGACGTAGCGCAAGAAGCAAAAAAAAATCTTGAGCTGCATCTATTTTGGCTAATCTTTTTGACATCTGCATAAAAACTATCCAATTCTCTCCATCGCGATGGAGATTGGATCCAGGCTGAAAGCTACAGCCCGCATGTGTTAAGCCAAGTGAACAGGTGTGAATATATATATACAGGGTGACACTTTTGTACAGGTTGCCTTTAACCCGCCTCACATCTTTTGCGCATGTAGAGGTGACTTTAAGAGCGCCTGTTCGTCTCAAGCTTCAACTGCCGGCAATGTTCAGGCTTTCGATCATTGGTTGATCGAGGCCCTTTCTATATCCACCAGCAGCAAGGGATGACGTGTGCGCTTGAGCAATTGCCGCAATGGTGCCTACTATCTCCCTACGTGCTGGTTGTGAGCGCTATGGGTTTCTCGTTGTCGAAACCGGCACGGGGTGGCGTAGATGTTCCTTCGCCGGAAAAACATCGGTAAGGTAGGGGTCGCAATTGCAGACCCGCGAGGAGTAGTGATGAGCGAGGCGTTGTCCATCCACCATGACCAGGCTGGTCATCAGTTCGAGACCAATGTGGACGGTCATCGTGCCTATCTGACCTACATGGACCTCGGAAAGCAGACCCTGGATATCTATCGTACCTTCGTGCCCAACGCATTGCGCGGCCGTGGCATCGCTGCCGCGTTGACCGAAGAGGCGCTGAAGTTCGCCGAAGAGGCCGGCTACACGGTGATCCCTTCGTGCTCTTACGTAGAGCGCTACATGGAGCGCCACCAGCGCCATGCCGCGAAGCTGTGAACCCTAAAACCGCACCATGAAAAACGCCGGGCTCAGCCCGGCGTTTTTGTGTGCGTCATGCAGTGTCAGGTGCGTTTGCGTTTGGGCAATACGTCCTTGAGCTTGGCGTGCATGCTGCGCAAGGTGGTCTCGGTAGCGGACCAGTCGATGCAGGCATCGGTGATCGACACGCCGTACTGCAGGTCGGCGAGGTCTTTTGGAATCGCCTGGCAACCCCAGTTCAGGTGACTTTCGACCATCAGGCCGATGATCGACTGATTGCCTTCAAGGATCTGGTTGGCGACGTTTTCCATCACCAGCGGTTGCAGCGCCGGGTCCTTGTTGGAGTTGGCGTGGCTGCAGTCGACCATGATGTTCGGCTTGATCTTGGCCTTGTTCAGCGCCTGTTCGCACAGCGCGACGCTGACCGAATCATAGTTGGGCTTGCCGTTGCCGCCGCGCAATACCACGTGACCGTAGGCGTTGCCCTTGGTGGTCACGATGGACACGCCGCCTTCCTGGTTGATGCCCAGGAAACGGTGGGGGCTGGAGACCGACTGCAGCGCGTTGATCGCGACCGTCAAGCCGCCATCGGTGCCGTTCTTGAAGCCCACGGCCGAGGACAGGCCGGACGCCATTTCGCGGTGGGTCTGGGACTCGGTGGTACGTGCGCCGATGGCCGACCAACTGATCAGGTCCTGCAGGTATTGCGGCGAGATCGGGTCGAGGGCTTCGGTGGCGGTGGGCAGGCCCATCTCAGCCAGGTCCAGCAGCAACTGGCGACCGATGTGCAAGCCGTCCTGGATCTTGAACGAGTCATCCAGGTAAGGATCGTTGATCAAGCCTTTCCAGCCGACTGTAGTGCGCGGCTTCTCGAAATAGACCCGCATCACCAGATACAGGGTATCGGACACTTCGGCCGCCAGCACCTTGAGGCGCTCGGCGTACTCATGGGCAGCCTTGAGGTCGTGGATCGAGCAAGGGCCGATCACCACGAACAGGCGGTGGTCGGTACCGTCGAGAATGTCACGGATGACTTCGCGGCCCTTGGTGACGGTCTGCAAGGCAGCGTCGCTCAGGGGGATTTCGCGTTTGAGCTGATCGGGCGTGATCAGGGTCTCGTTGGATTCGACGTTAAGGTCGTTGATCGGTAAATCAGCCATCGTGTTACTCGTCAGGGTCACGGTGCCGGCCGCCAGCCATCCCCGTGCGGCGGAGCACAGCATGATTTGAATGCAGGGGGAAGGAACCTTAGCGCGTATCACCGGCCCGCGACAATGGGCAAACTCCGCTTTAATCCAGCACAGGCTGCACAAAAGCCTCATGGGAGAATTCGACGGCATGGCGCGCAACCCACTCGTGGGCCATGGCTTCGTGCTGCGCAGGTGTCGGCTCGGCGTCTTCGTGCAAGCGGCAGTAGCGCTCGATCTGGCACACTTGTTCGCCCATCCGCGCACCGAACAAGGCGTGCTCATCAGTAAACGAGATACCGATACGGTAACCCTTTTCGACTTTGCGGCACCACGCCACGTAGCCCGGATAGCGGGCACTCGCGCCCAGCGACGGGATCCACAGATCCACCGCCGTGCCCTGGCGCCAGGCACGCGGATAATTGCACGCGACACCGCCCAGGCCGATAGTGTGCAGGCGTTGGCGGGGCATGGTGGGAGAGGGACGTTGGATCAACTCGACAGCGACATCATCAGGGTGAGGTAAAAAACGACCCATGTACACGGACTCCGAGCGCCGTCCCGTTGACGGCAGTGGCAGCAGTATAGTGAAGGAACTGGAATTGACCGACCTGGATATTGACCAGCAATTGCTGGGGTTGCCAGGTATTTCATTGGTGGTGTTCACCAGCGTCGGTTGTTCCAGCTGCCGCTTCGCACGTCAGCAGTTGCCCGGATGGCACCTGCCGGTGGAGCGCGTGTGCTGGGTGGATGCCGGGCACAACGGCGGCGCCGTCGAGCGCTACCAGATCTTTCATTTGCCCGCGTTATTCGTGGTGTGCGAGGGTCAGTTCCTGGGGCAGATACAGACGCGTCTTACGCGTGATGCCGTTTGCGATGCAGTAAAACAAGCCCTTACCCGTACTCCAGAGGATTTGCCATGACCGCAGTTGCACAGCCTTCCCCACGCATTGGCATCATTGGTACCGGCGCCATCGGTGGCTACTACGGCCTGATGCTGGCCCGCGCCGGCTTCGATGTGCACTTCTTGTTGCGCAGCGAATACGCGGCCGTCAGCGAGCATGGCTTGCACCTCAACAGCAAGGTGCATGGCAAATTGCATCTGTCTGCGGTCCAGGCCTACGCCCGCGCTGCCGATATGCCTGCGTGCGATTGGTTGCTGGTGGGGACCAAGTCCACCGGCAATGTGGACTTGGCCCCCACGCTCGCCCAGGTTGCGGCGCCGGATGCCAGGATTGTGCTGCTGCAAAATGGTCTGGATGTCGAAGACAGCTTACGCGAGCACCTGCCGCCGTCGCTGCACCTGCTTGGCGGCCTGTGCTACATCGGCGTACATCGCTCCGGCCCTGGTGTCGTCGAGCATCAGGCATTGGGCCGGGTCAACCTGGGTTATCACAGTGGCGGTGCCGCCGACGATGAAGCCGGCCGGAAGGCCATCGTCGAAGAGGGCGCCGCGCTGTTTCATCAGGCCGGCATCGAGTCCCAGGCCATGGCCGACGTGCACCAGGCGCGTTGGCATAAGCTGGTATGGAACGTTCCCTATAACGGCCTTTCCGTGTTGTTGGGCACCGGCACCACGGCGTTGATGGCGGATCAATCCAGCCGCGAATTGATCCAGGCGTTGATGGCCGAAGTGGTGCAGGGTGCCCGTGCTTGCGGGCATGACATTGCGGCGAGTTACGCCGACCAGATGTTTGCGATGACCGAAACCATGGATGACTATCTGCCCAGCATGTACCACGACCATGTGCACAAGCGCCCGCTGGAACTGGCGGCGATCTATGCCCGGCCGCTGGCGGCGGCAAAGGCCGCGGGTTGCGAGTTGCCACGAATCCAGGCGTTGTATCAAGCCTTGAGTTTTATAGATCGGCACAATCGCTGATTCGGGGGGAAACACCATGGCAAAAGGTTTGGGCGACAAACTGGTGCTGGCGATTTCTTCACGGGCGCTGTTCGACCTGAGTGACAGCCACAAGGTCTACCTCGCCGAAGGCGTGGAGGCTTACCGCAAGTATCAAATCGAGCACGAGGAAGAAACCCTTGAGCCCGGCGATGCCTTCCCGCTGGTCAAAAAGCTGCTGAGCCTCAACGCCAGCCTGGGCCGTGCGCGGGTCGAGGTGGTGTTGGTGTCTCGCAACAGTGCTGACACCGGCCTGCGCGTATTCAACTCTATCCAGCATTACGGCTTGGATATTTCCCGCGCCGCTTTCGTAGGTGGACGTAGTCCATATCCCTACTTGGCTGCCTTTGGTTGCCATCTGTTTCTTTCCACCCATGCCGACGATGTGCGCAGTGCCCTCGACGCTGGGTTTGCGGCGGCGACCATTCTTTCGGGCGGCGCGCGTCGAGCGTCGAGCGAGGAATTGCGCATCGCATTCGACGGTGATGCCGTGCTGTTCTCCGACGAGTCCGAGCGTGTGTACCAGGCTGGCGGCTTGGCAGCGTTTCAGGCCAACGAGCGGGAGTCGGCGCGCCAGCCTTTGCACGGAGGTCCGTTCAAAGGTTTCCTGGCGGCTCTCAACTTGTTGCAGCGCGAGTTTGTCGACGAGGCGTGCCCGATCCGCACCGCGCTGGTCACGGCGCGCTCGGCGCCTTCCCATGAGCGGGTGATCCGCACGTTGCGCGAGTGGGATATCCGCCTCGACGAGTCATTGTTCCTTGGCGGCCTGGATAAGTCCGCATTTCTGGAGGCTTTCGCCGCCGATGTGTTTTTCGATGACCAGGCCGGTCACTGCGAAAGGGCCAGGGAGGTCGTCGCCACCGGGCACGTGCCCCATGGCATCAGCAATGAGTTGAAAATCCAGACCGAGAGCTGAGCCGAACTGCCCCGGGCGCTGCTAAGCTCATTCAATCTCCGCCATCCTGGCTGCCCAGGAGGTTCTATGATTCGTTCGATGCTGTACGCCACGGACCTCGGTCTCTATGCGCCTTATGTGATGCAACATGCGCTGGCACTGGCCCGAACGTTCAATGCCGATCTGCATGTGGTTCACGTGGTCGAACCCATGGGGCTGTTCGCCGAATCGGTGTTGCAGAGCTACCTTGATGAGCGGGCGTTGAATGAGTGGCAGCGTCAGGGAGTGAACACGGTCATGGCGACGATCGAGCAACGGGTGCTGGACAGTTTTCGTGAGGAGTTGGGGGAAGGGGAGCAAGACCTGAAATTGATTCAATCGGTTCGAGTGATTCAGGGGGATCCTTGCGAAGTGATTCTCGACCAGTTGCGTAAACTTTCCGTTGATCTGTTGATCGTAGGGAGTCACAGCGATGCAACCGCAGCGGCCACACCCCTTGGGCGAACCGCCGCAAGGGTGCTGCAGTTGTCGACAGTGCCGGTTTACCTGGTGCCATCGTTGCAGCGTCGCCGCAACGATGATATTTGATCGGTAAAGAATGATAAAAAGTTCTAGATTTATCGATCCGTCCTTTAATATAGTTATATACCGTCGCTGATACCCGTGGCGTCTATCTGCTTTGAGGGATACATATGAAGCTTCAACAACTGCGCTACATCTGGGAAGTGGCGCACCACGACCTCAACGTTTCCGCTACTGCTCAAAGCCTCTACACCTCGCAACCCGGTATCAGCAAGCAGATCCGCCTGCTCGAAGACGAGCTGGGCGTCGAAGTGTTCGCGCGCAGCGGCAAACATCTGACCCGCGTGACTCCGGCTGGTGAACGCATCATCACCACCGCCGGCGAGATCCTGCGCAAGGTCGAAAGCATCAAGCAGATCGCCCAGGAATTCTCCAACGAGAAGAAAGGCACCCTGTCGATCGCCACTACCCACACCCAGGCGCGGTACGCACTGCCGCCGGTGATCCGCGATTTCATCAAGCAATACCCCGATGTCGCCCTGCACATGCATCAGGGGTCGCCGATGCAGATCGCCGAAATGGCGGCTGATGGCACCGTTGATTTCGCTATCGCCACCGAAGCCCTGGAGCTGTTCGGTGACCTGGTGATGATGCCTTGCTATCGCTGGAACCGCTGCGTGGTCGTGCCCCAGGGCCACCCGCTGGCCAAGCTGCCGAAGCTGACCCTGGAAGCCCTGGCCGAATACCCGATCGTCACCTACGTGTTTGGTTTTACCGGCCGCTCCAAGCTCGACGAAGCCTTCAGCCACCGTGGCCTTACGCCCAAAGTGGTGTTCACCGCGGCCGACGCCGACGTGATCAAGACCTATGTACGCCTGGGCCTGGGCGTGGGTATCGTCGCCAAGATGGCGGTCGATACCAGCCTCGACAAGGACCTGGTGGTTCTCGACGCCAGCGAGTTGTTCGAGTCCAGTGTGACCAAGATCGGCTTCCGTCGTGGCACGTTCCTGCGTGGCTTCATGTGCGATTTCATCGAGAAGTTCGCGCCGCACCTGACTCGCGAGGTCATGGCCAAGGCGATCCAGTGCCACAACAAGCAGGAACTGGAAGAGCTGTTCGAGGGCGTGGAATTACCGGTTCACTGATACCGTCATTTGGCCTCGGTAACCGTAAAATGTTGCCGAGCGCCCGCCACCAGAATCTCCACCTCATCCCCTTCGAACTTGCCCAGCAGGCTTTTGCCCAAGGGCGATCGCGGGGTGATGACGGTCACCGGCTGTCCCACCACATCCACTTTCAAGCCTGCCCCATCCGGTGCCAGGAACAGCCATTGCTGGCGGCCATTCTCGTCTTCCAGGCCTAATAAGGCGCCGATTTCAATGCCACGCTGATCGTCATAGGCCCGCAGTGGCAGGTTCTGGCACAGCGACAGCGCTTGCTTGATTTCCTCGACGCGCCTGGCCTGGCCGGTTGCCAGGTAGGAGGCCTCCAGCCCGAGGGTGTCGTATTTGTTTTCTGCGATGTTTTCTTCGTGGGTCGCAGTTTCGTAGGCGGTCTGCGCGGCGCGCTGGGCAATGTCGAGGTCGACGCTGAGTTTTTCCAGGATCAACGAGTGGACGGCGTGTTTATTCATGGGCAGTGGGGTCATTCGCAAAATTGCAGGACATTGGCCCGGCTCTTTTCATTGGGAGCGTTCTGATCTTGCTGCAACCAGAACTGGCATTTGGGGTTGTTCAGGTTGCGCACATTGTTGCGGGCCTGGTCCAGGGATTGCTGCTGTTCCTGTTTGCGCAGGTTGTCGGTGTATTGCTCGAACATACGGTTCGGCGGCTCGGGTGTGACGACGGCAGGTTTGCCTAATTGTTGAACGGCCTGGGCGACCGGCGCCAGGCTCTGCGGGAACAGATAGCGCGATGTCAGCCAGCTCGTCAGCACGATGGCGACAAACCCCAGCCATACACCAAACGCGATGGCGACACTGAGCTTGAACAGTGGCAGCGAACGATCAGACATGATGGCCTCCTGGCGGGCATTGATGGCGTGGCGACGATTGTCGCACAGCCGCTGTGCAGAATAATCGTGATCAAGTCTTCTGCATTGGTGCATTTATGCGGACAATCGAGCCTTTGATCGTTGGAGCCCGGAATGAAAGCCCGCTGGGATATTTTTTGCAGTGTCGTCGACAACTACGGCGACATCGGCGTGACCTGGCGCCTGGCCCGGCAACTGGTGGTGGAGCATGGGTGCGAAGTGTGTTTGTGGGTTGATGACCTACGGGCCTTCGAGCGCATGTGCCCTGAGATTGATGTGCGGTTGCCGCAGCAATGGCAGGACGGCGTCGAGGTGCGCCACTGGCCGGCCGACTGGCCCGGCGCCCCATCTGCCGATGTCGTGATCGCCGCTTTTGCCTGCCAATTGCCGCCGGCCTACATGGAAGCCATGGCCGAGCGCGAACGCGTTCCGCTGTGGATGAACCTGGATTACCTCAGTGCCGAAGAGTGGGTGGTGGGTTGCCATCGCCTGCCGTCGGTGAAGTTCAAGGGCGTGCAGAAGTATTTCTTCTTCCCCGGTTTTCGCCCGGGCACAGGCGGTCTTTTGCGCGAGGCAGGGTTGCTGGAGCAGCGCCAGGCTTTTCAACAAGATGTGCCGGCGCAACGACAATTCCTGCAGACCCTGGGAGTGTTTCCGGCAACTGATGCGCGATTGATCTCGCTGTTTGCCTATGAGAATGCTGGGTTGGCCAGTTGGCTGGACGTGTTGGCGACGGACGGGCGTGCCACTCATCTATTGGTGCCGGAGGGCCGCATTCTCGGCGATGTGCAACGTTGGCTGGGGGGGGAGGGCCTGGCAGCAGGGGATATTCATCAGCGCGCGGCCCTGACCGTGCAGGTGTTGCCGTTCGTGCGCCAGGAACAATATGACCGCTTGCTGTGGTGCTGCGACTTCAACGCGGTGCGCGGCGAAGACTCGTTCGTGCGGGCGCAGTGGGCGGGGCGGCCAATGCTTTGGCACATCTATCGCCAGGATGAAGACATCCACCTGGATAAACTCGACGCCTTCCTGCAGTTGTACACCGCCGCCTTGTCACCAGCAGCCAGGGCTGCCGTAGTCACACTTTGGCAAGCCTGGAACGCTGATGGCGATATGGCACAGTCGTGGAAAATGTTGCTGGACCACTGGCCGGAGGTGAACCAGCACGCGCAAACATGGTGTCTGGAACAGGGCTTGCAGGCCGATCTTGCGACGGCGCTGGTACAGTTTTATGAAAGTTGGATATGATACGCCACCTTGAATTTTGTAAATCCCATCCAAATTTCGGATATCTGCAATGAAAACTGGTAAAGAACTGAAACCCGGTACCGTGATCCGTATCGACAACGACCCTTGGTTGGTTCAGAAAGCTGAGTTCACCAAGTCGGGTCGTAACAGCGCGATCATGAAGACCAAGCTGAAGAACCTGCTGACCGGTTACAAGACTGAAACTGTCTACAGTGCCGACGACAAGCTGGACGACGTGATCCTCGACCGCAAAGAAGCGACCCTGTCCTTCATCAGCGGCGACACCTACACGTTCATGGACACCACCGACTACACCATGTACGAGCTGAACGCTGAAGATATCGAAGCCGTTCTGCCGTTCATCGAAGAAGGCATGACCGACGTTTGCGAAGCGATCTTCTTCGAAGAGCGCCTGGTTTCCGTAGAGCTGCCGACCACTATCGTGCGTAAGGTTGCCTACACCGAAGGTTCCGCTCGCGGCGACACTTCGGGCAAGGTAATGAAGCCTGCCAAGCTGGCTAACGGCACCGAACTGCAAGTAGCTGATTTCATCGAAATCGACGACATGATCGAAATCGACACCCGTGAAGGTGGTTCGTACAAAGGTCGCGCCAAGAAGTAATTCTGGCTACCTCGATACGAAAAAAACCCGACTTTGAGTCGGGTTTTTTGTGGGCGTCTATAAATCAGACGGTTACGTGCAGGCGTACGTCGACGTTGCCGCGAGTGGCGTTGGAGTACGGGCACACTTGGTGCGCGGCGTCGACCAGGCTTTGCGCATCGTCCTGGGCCAGGCCCGGCAGGCTGATGTGCAGGTCGATGTCCAAGCCGAAACCACCGGGGATTTGACCGATGCCGACGTGGGCGGTGATCGACGCGTTATCCGGAACCTTGCGCTTGGTCTGGCTGGCGACGAATTTCAGCGCGCCGATAAAGCAGGCCGAATAACCGGCGGCGAACAATTGCTCAGGGTTGGTGGCTTGGCCGCCAGCACCGCCCAATTCCTTGGGAGTGGAGAGTTTGACGTCGAGGATGTTGTCGCTGGAGACGGCACGACCATCACGGCCGCCGGTGGCGGTGGCTACTGCGGTATAGAGCGTTTGCATGGCGTTTCCTCTTTGTTGTTAGCGCTAACTGTTTGCGCGCTAAATAGTTGGTGAGATGAATGTATAGCGCTAATGTTTAGTGCGCAAGATAAATTTATAAATTTTTATGCCCTACCACCAACCAGTGTGGGAGGGGGCTTGCTCCCGATTGCGGTGGATCAGCCAGCTTATCAATAGCTGACACGCCGCAATCGGGAGCAAACCCCCTCCCACATTTTAGAGCTTCACCGCGATTAGATTGAGCTTTGCAGGTTGCTGCGCAAGGCAACCAGGTCAGCCTGCAGCTTGCGCAACTGCTCCAGCTCCAAACCACTGGCGCCGAGGATGCACTGGGGAATCCCCATGGCTTTATCCTGCAGGGCGCGGCCGCTGTCCGTCAATTCCACGACCACCACCCGCTCATCCTCGCGGTTGCGGGTGCGACTGAGCAAGCCTTCGGCCTCCAGGCGCTTGAGCAGCGGGGTGAGCGAGCCCGGATCGGTCAGCAGGCGGTTGCTGATTTCGCCGACGGTCAAACCATCCTCTTCCCACAGCACCATCATGGCCAGGTATTGCGGATAGGTCAGGCCGAGGGCTTGCAGCAGTGGCTTATAGACCTTGGTCATCAGCAACGAGGTGGAGTGCAGGGCGAAGCACAGCTGGTTGTCCAGCATCAGGGATTGGCAAGGGTCAGGGTTTTTGCTCATGGCGGTGTCTCGAAAGCGGGTATTGCCTGGAATCTAGCGGGCAAATGTTTAATGCGCCAGGTAATTCTATCCCGGCGGTCAAACCAGACCGCTTTGCAGTGCCAGATCCCAAGGCGGCACCGGGCTGAAGCGGGATTTGAGGTACTCGAGCAACAACCGGCTGCGCGCATTGGCCTGTTGCTCCAGGCGCAGTGCATAGATCCCGGCGGTTTCCGGGCTGGGCAGGCCATTTTCGCAGAACAGGGGCAGCAGCTCGCCACGGACCAGGTATTCACTGGCCAGCCAGGTGGGCAGGTGGGCAATCCCCAGCCCGGCCAACGCGCCGGACAGCAGGGCTTCGGCATTATTGGCACTCATGCGGATGCGCTGCGGGCGATAGGTGGCGCGGCGCCCGTCCAGCTCGAAGCGCCAGGCGAACATCGGCGCCAGGCCGTCCCAGTCGAGGCCGTCGTGCTCGCTCAGCTCTCGGGGGTGGGTGGGCGTACCCCGCGCTTTCAGATAGGCCGGACTGGCACAGGCGATACGTACGATGCTGGCCAGAGGGGTGGCGATCAGGCGGGTGTCGACGATATGCCCGGCGCGCAGCACCAGATCGACCTTGCCCAAGTGTGCACCCTGCATATCGACAAAACTGTCGATCAGGTGCAGGTGCACATCCAGCCCGGGATATACATTCAAAAAATCCGCAATCACCGGGGCCAGGTGCCGCCGCCCGAAGGCCGCCGGCGCATCCACACGAATCAGGCCTTCCGGCGCATGGCTCAAGGACACCGCTTCAGCCCGGGCCAATTGCAACTCACCGACGATCCGGCGCGCCCGTTCGGCAAAGGCCAAGCCTGCCGGCGTGGGCACCACCGCGTGGGTGCTGCGCAGGAACAGGCGGCTGCCCACAGAGCTTTCCAGGCTGTCGATACGTCGGGCGACCGCCGAGGGCGTCAGGGGATGGCGGCGTGCTGCGGCGGAAAAACTGCCCGTCTCCAATACATCCAGAAACAGGCTCAGTTGGTCGGTGAGGGTATTGGGATTCATCACTGAGCGCTTATGCGAAATTGGCAAAGCCATTGTGCGTTGCTGTGCGTTTCCGCGCCAGGGCCGACTGCGTAGCATGCACAGACCGGAAGTGTGGAGTGATGGCGGTGTTGGATTTTGTGATGTATGGGCTACTGGGTGCGGCCCTCGGCACGTTGGGCGGCCTGTTCGGCATTGGTGGCGGGCTGATTGCGATTCCGGTGCTGGGCGTGTTGTTCGGCCTGGATCAGCAGATCGCCCAAGGTACGGCGTTGGTGATGGTAGTGCCCAATGTGATGCTGGCTCTGTGGCGCTACCACCAGCGCAATCGCATCGAATTACGCCATGCATTGCCCTTGGGCGTCATGGGCTTCAGCTTCGCCTGGCTCGGTTCGATCTGGGCGGTGGGCCTGGATGCCGGCGCCATGCGCGTGGGGTTTATCGCGTTCTTGCTGACGCTCTCGGCGTACAACCTGGTGCGCATGTTCACCCGCAATGCGCCGCCGACTGCACAGATGCGTTATTCCTGGCCATGGCTGGGGGTGCTCGGTGCAGTCTCAGGCTCCATGGGCGGGTTGTTTGGGGTCGGTGGCGCGGTGGTTGCCACGCCGGTGCTGACCAGCCTGTTCGGTACCACTCAAGTGGTCGCACAAGGTTTGTCGCTGGCCTTGGCGCTGCCCAGCACCGGCGTGACCCTGGTGACCTATGCCTGGCACCACCAAGTGGATTGGATGATCGGCATCCCCTTGGCAATCGGCGGCCTGCTCAGTATCAGTTGGGGCGTGAAGGTCGCCCATGCACTGCCGGAACGTGTGCTGCGTGGCCTGTTCTGCGCGTTCCTCGTGGTGTGCGCGGTGATGCTGACCTTTAAGGTTTGAAGCCTTCGAGGATGTACGCTGCCAGGCATTCGGTGATGGGCGAGGTCATCTGCGGGTTGCGCAGCAGGTGCAGATTCATCGAGGGCAATGGCGGGAGACCCTCGTCCTTGCCCAGTATGCGCAGGTCGTCGGTCACCAGGCTTTCCATGCTGACCATGACCGCGAGGCCAGCGTTGACCACCGCCTGGATCGCCGCCACGTTGGAGCTGTGGTAGGCCAGGCGATAATCCCGTCCGGCCGCATCCAGCGCGGAGCGCGCCCATTGCGTGTAGAGGCAATCCGCGCCAGACATCGCCAGCGGCAGGGCTTCGTGCTCGTCTACGCAGAAGCAGGGTGATGCCGCCCATACCATGCGCTCCGTACGCAACAACTCGCCGATTTCGTTGCCAGGTTCGCGGCTGACCACAGTCAACGCGAGGTCACGTCGCTGCATCAGCACCGTTGACGATTCGCAGTGCATCTCGATTTGAATCAGTGGATACGCCTTGGAAAACTGCTTGAGAATGCCCGGCAGGAAGCGCATCACGTAATCGTCCGGTGTGCCGATGCGCACCAGCCCCACCATATGCGGTTCACGCAGGGTGTTGAACACTTCGCTGTGCAATTTCAGGATGCGCCGGGCATAGCCCAGCAGCACCTGGCCTTCGGGAGTCAGCCGCACCTGGCGACCGTCGCGTTCGAACAGCTTGCGCTGTAGGACGTCGTCCTCCAGGCGCTTCATCTGCATGCTCACCGCCGACTGCGTTCGGTTGACCAGCTCTCCAGCCCGCGTGAAACCGCCTTGGTCGGCGATGGCGACGAAGGTGCGCAGCACCTCGGTGTCGATACTTGGGAAACTGGACAATTGATCAATCTCCGAGATGTATTGCATAAGAAACATTCGTTGGATTGATCATAGTGCCTGGCACACACTTTCGTCATCCCCACAGGAGGGCGAAAAGATGAAAGGTCAAACCGGTTTTGTGTTGATGGCGAAGCGTCCGTTTTCCGGGCTGTTGCATGCCCTGGCGCGCTGGCAGACGCTGTATCAAGAGCGTCAGATGCTGGCGAGCCTGAGTGACGACGCGCTCAAGGACATCGGGCTCAATCGTGCCGATGTGGAGCAGGAGCGGCACTTGCACTTTTGGCAGGACCCCCTGCGAAAGTGAGCCAGGATGCAGTAGGGTGGTGGGCGAGTTCCCCTGGAGATTCCCATGCCCGTCGACCTGTCTTTCTCAATCAAGCAAGCTCGACGCATGGCGCTGGCCGCCCAGGGTTTTTCCGGGCGCCAGGCGCCTGCCCTGATCAAGGCAACACACCTCAACCGCTTGATCGAACGTCTGGGTGTGTTGCAGATCGATTCGGTCAACGCGCTGGTGCGCTCCCATTACCTGCCGCTGTTTTCCCGTCTGGGCAATTACTCGCCATCGATCCTCGAGCAGGCCGCCTGGAGCCAGGGGCGCCATCGTTCGCTATTCGAATACTGGGGGCATGAAGCATCGTTGCTGCCTATGGCGCTGTACCCGCTGCTGCGCTGGCGCATGGAGCGGGCCAGGCAGGGGCAGGGTATCTATGCGCAGATGGCGCGTTTCGGGCGCGAGCAGCAGGCCACTATCCAGCGCGTCCTGCGCACCGTCGAGCAACGAGGCGCGTTGGGGGCGGGCAGTTTGTCGACCCGCGAGGAGCGCGCTGGGCCCTGGTGGGACTGGAGTGAGGAAAAACACGCGCTGGAATGGCTGTTCGCCGCAGGCCTGGTCACGGTTGCGGGGCGGCGTGGTTTTGAGCGGCTCTACGATTTGCCGGAGCGGGTGATCCCCAGCGAAATGCTCCGCGCCTCGGTGGACGAGGCGCAAGCCCAGCGCAGCTTGTTGTTGCACAGCGCGACGGCGTTGGGGGTGGCCACTGAAAAGGACTTGCGCGACTACTTTCGCCTGGACCCTGCCGACAGTCGCAAGCGCCTAGCGGAGTTGGTTGAAGAAGGGCAGTTGCTGAACTGCCGCATACAAGGCTGGAAGGCTGCGGCGTATTGCCTGCCCGAGCCGAAAGTGCCGCGCAAGGTGGCGGCCAGTGCATTGCTGTCGCCCTTCGATTCGCTGATCTGGGAGCGCAGCCGTACCGAGCGATTGTTTGATTTCCGTTATCGACTGGAGATCTACACCCCGCAAGACAAGCGCGTATATGGCTACTACGTGCTGCCGTTTCTGCATCACGAGCGGATAGCGGCGCGCGTGGATCTGCGCGCCGAGCGCGCTAACGGTCAGTTGGCTGTGCATGCGGTGCACGAGGAAGAGCCGGGCTTGGATGAGCAGGGAATGTTGGCGCTGGCGCTTAATTTGCGCCAGATGGCCGACTGGCTCGGGCTGGAGCAGGTGCAGCTCAATTGCCAGAGACCGAGTGCCGACCGGTTGCGGCGAGCGATGCTTTATGGGGAGGGTGGTCTTTAGGGCCTCTTCGCGAGCAAGCCCGCTCCCACATTCGACCGCGTTCCAAAGGATGTACGTGGGCAAATGTGGGAGCGGGCTTGCTCGCGATGGCGTCAGTGCAGGCGGCTCAAACCTCAGCGCTTGACCTGCTTCAATGTTTCAGCAATCAAAAACGCCAGCTCCAGCGACTGATCGGCGTTCATCCGCGGGTCGCAGTGGGTGTGATAACGATCCGACAAACCATCTTCGGTGATCGGTCGTGCGCCGCCGATGCATTCGGTGACGTTCTGCCCGGTCATTTCGATATGAATCCCTCCGGCATAACTGCCTTCGGCCTGGTGAACCTGGAAAAACTCCTTCACTTCACTGAGGATCTGCGCAAAGTCGCGGGTCTTGTAGCCGCTGCTGGCCTTGATGGTGTTGCCGTGCATCGGGTCGGAGCTCCACAGCACCTGCTTGCCTTCGCGCTGCACGGCGCGAATCAGGTCGGGCAGATGATCACCGACCTTGTTGGCGCCCATGCGGGCAATCAGGTTGAGGCGGCCGGGGTCGTTGTCCGGGTTGAGGATATCGATCAAGCGAATCAGGTCGTCCGGGTTCATGCTCGGGCCGACCTTGACCCCGATCGGGTTGTTCACCCCGCGCAGGAATTCGACATGGGCGCCGTCCAACTGACGGGTGCGGTCGCCGATCCACAGCATGTGGGCCGAACAATCGTAATAGTCGTTGGTCAGGCTGTCGCGGCGTACGAAGGCTTGTTCGTAGTTGAGCAGCAGGGCTTCGTGGGCGGTGAAGAAGCTGGTTTCGCGCAATTGCGGCGAGCTGTCCATGCCGCAGGCGCGCATGAAGGCCAGGGTTTCATCGATGCGGTCGGCCAACTGGCTGTATTTCTCGGCCAGGGCGGAGTTGGCGATGAAGTCCAGGTTCCACTTGTGTACCTGGTGCAGGTCCGCGAACCCGCCCTGGGCGAAGGCGCGCAGCAGGTTCAAGGTGGCCGTGGACTGGTGATAGGACTGCAACAGACGGTCGGGGTCCGGCATGCGGCTTTTTTCGTCGAAGCCGATCCCGTTGACGATATCGCCGCGGTACGCGGGCAGGGTGATGCCGTCGATGGTTTCATCGTTGGCCGAACGCGGCTTGGCGAACTGGCCGGCCATGCGCCCGACCTTCACCACCGGGCAGCCGGCGGCAAAGGTCATCACGATTGCCATCTGCAGCAGCACCTTGAAGGTGTCGCGGATTTTGGCGGCGGAAAACTCGGCAAAGCTCTCGGCGCAGTCGCCGCCTTGCAACAGGAAGGCGCGGCCCTGGGTCACTTCGGCGAACTGACGGCGCAGTTCACGGGCTTCCCCGGCAAATACCAGCGGCGGGTAGCTCGCCAGGTTTTGTTCCACTTGCAGCAAGTGGGCTGCATCCGGGTACTGGGGTTGTTGCTGGATCGGCATTGTGCGCCAGCTGTCGGGACTCCAGGGTTGGCTCATCATGAACTCGTTGGTTGGGTTGTCGGTAGAGCGGATGTTATCAGCAATTAGTGCGTGACCTGCTGCTGCCGCTTGGCCGACAATCGCGCCTTTGCCGAGCGGCAAACCCATTAGGAGTCGTGATGAGCGAGGAGCGTGTCGAGCACCTGTTGGCCGAAGTCCATGATGATTTCGGCATGATCCGCGTGCTCGAAGTGGCCGATTACCGGTTTCTCGAATTTGGTGATGCCATCGAGCAAAGCTGCGTATTCACCGCCGACCCGAGCTGGCTGGAGTACGACTATACCCGTGCCATGCTCATTGGTGCGTTGTGCCATGAACAGCCGGAGAGTGCGCTGTTTCTCGGCCTGGGCGCCGGTACGCTGACCCAGGCGTGCCTCAAGTTCCTGCCGCTGGAAGACGTCGAAGCCATTGAGCTGCGCCCGGATGTGCCGCGCCTGGCGATTGAATATCTGGGGTTGGACGATGACCCGCGGTTGTACATCCGCGTTGGCGACGCCCTGCAATTGCTTGGCAGTGCCGAGTCGGCCGACCTGATTTTCGTCGACCTGTACACCGATGTCGGCCCGGGTGTCGGGCACCTGGCCTGGACGTTCCTGGAAGACTGCCAGAAGAAACTCAACCCTGGCGGTTGGCTGGTGATCAACCAATGGGCCACGGACGATGGCAAGCCACTGGGCGCGGCGTTGCTGCGTGGGTTGTACCACCGGCATTACTGGGAGCTGCCGGTAAAGGAGGGCAATGTGATTTTGCTGGTGCCTTCCGAGCTGGATCAGGAACTGGACCTGGATGCACTCTCGGCCCGTGCCGAAGCATTGGCGCCGCGCCTGGGTTATTCGTTGCAGTCGCTGATCAAGGTAATTCGGCCGGCGACTTAGTTGGCTGTGCCGGCGCCGTCGGGGGCAAGCCCCCTCCCACACTTGGAACTCATTGCAAATGGGGGGGCTTGTTCCGATGGCGGGCCCAGCCAATTCAAATACCCTTGAACACCCCCGGACGCTTCTCGATCATCGCCCGGACTCCTTCCTTGGCATCTTCACTGTTGAGCAACCTCTCCACCATGGGTGGCAGCGCGGCGGCCGCGACGGTCTCGCCCTCATTGCGCGCCATGCGTGCCGACATCAACGTGGCCTGCACGCCGAGCGGCGCCTGGCGCGCAATCCGGTTGGCGAGTTCGATGGCGCGCGGTAGCAGGTCTTCGCTGGCCATCACCTCCTGCACCAGCCCCAGGCGCAGGGCTTCATGGGCGTCGAACTCGTCGCCGGTGAGCAGCCAGCGCATCGCATTGCCCCAGCCGGCGACTTGATGAAAGCGTAGTGTCGCGCCGCCAAATGGAAAGATCCCGCGTTGGACCTCCATCTGCGCAAAACGCGTGTTGCTCGCGCACAGATTGATATCCGCCGCGAGCATCAATTCGATCCCGAGGGTCAGGCAGTAGCCCTGGGCCGCGACGATCACCGGTTTGTTCACGCGGGGGCCGGCGAACACTCCCCAGGGATCGCACCCCCCGAGCGGCGGCTGCCAACCGCCGGCCATCACGGCGCTGACATTGGCCAGGTCCAGCCCGGCGGTGAAATGGTCGCCATGGGCAAATACCACCGCCACCCGTGCGTCATCATTTCGATCAAATTCGCCATACGCCAGGCTCAGCGCATTGAGCAGATCGAGGTCAAAGGCATTGCGTTTGGCCACCCGGTCCAGGCCCAGTAGCAGGACATGGCCCTGGAGTGCACGGCTGACGCGGCTGCTGCTGGCTTGATTCATCGGGGTGCCCTCGGGCGTAGGGAAGGGTTTCAGACCAAAGGGTCTCAATCGGCAGGTGAACCGTTTAAGTGTTTTGACCAACAGGGCCGGGCCTTTGAAAAATAGACCTTGCCGCTCTTCTCTGCAAAGGCTGTGATACAGCGCGGTTTATCAGTGCTTTGCGATAAAAAAAGCTCCCTTTTTCAGCTATTTCCGGTATAGTGCGCGCCGGCCTTTAACCGGGCCGCGTTTAGGTAGCGCAATTCCCCGAAGTCAGCTTCGGCTGCACGTCCGCACAGCGGACTCTTCCTTGACGAATCTTTTTCATTCATTCGTTTTCGCAAATCCCCGCCGACAAAGCAGCCAGGGCGACTCTTGAGTCTCAACACGGCATGCGCAGCTTTGGAGCATGGGTCTTTGCGGATGCACTTAGAGGCAGACCCATGACCCAGGAAACCGGCGGCTTCGCCGCTTTTAATCTTAACCCGAATATTCTTGCAGCCGTCGCAGCGACCGGCTACGAAGAGCCTTCGGCGATTCAGCAGCAATCGATCCCGATCATCATGGCCGGCAAAGACATGATTGGCCAGGCGCAAACCGGTACCGGTAAAACCGCTGCCTTCGCCCTGCCTATCCTGCAATGCATCGATCCTGCCAAGCGCGAACCGCAAGCCCTGATCCTGGCGCCAACCCGTGAGTTGGCGCTGCAAGTAGCAACCGCCTTTGAAACCTACGCCAAGCAAATGCCGGGCGTAACCGTTGTGGCCGTTTACGGCGGCGCGCCCATGGGCCCACAACTCAAGGCAATCCGTAATGGCGCACAGATCGTTGTCGCCACTCCGGGCCGTCTGTGCGACCACCTGCGTCGTGACGAAAAAGTCCTGTCGACCGTGAACCACCTGGTTCTCGACGAAGCTGACGAAATGCTGAAACTGGGCTTCATGGATGACCTGGAAGTCATCTTCAAGGCTCTGCCACCGACTCGTCAGACCGTGCTGTTCTCGGCCACCCTGCCACAGTCGATCCGTGCCATTGCCGAACGCCACCTGCGCGATCCTGAGCACGTCAAGATCCAGACCAAGACTCAGACCGTTACCGCGATCGAACAGGCTCACCTGTTGGTTCACGCTGACCAGAAGACCTCGGCTGTATTGAGCCTGCTGGAAGTCGAAGACTTCGATGCCCTGATCATGTTCGTGCGCACCAAGCAAGCGACCCTGGACCTGGCCAGTGCCCTGGAAGCCAAAGGCTACAAGGCCGCTGCGCTGAACGGTGACATCGCCCAGAACCAACGTGAGCGCGTCATCGACTCCCTCAAGGATGGTCGCCTGGACATCGTTGTCGCAACCGACGTGGCGGCTCGTGGTCTCGACGTTCCACGCATCACTCACGTGTTCAACGTTGACATGCCGTACGATCCGGAGTCCTACGTTCACCGTATCGGCCGTACCGGCCGTGCGGGTCGCGAAGGCCGTGCACTGCTGCTGGTGACTCCACGTGAGCGTCGCATGCTGCAAGTCATCGAGCGCGTAACCGGTCAGAAAGTTGCCGAAGTCCGCCTGCCGGATGCCCAGGCAGTTCTGGATGCTCGCATCAAGAAGCTGACCAACAGCCTGTCGCCGCTGGTGGCTGACGCTGAATCGACCCATGGCGACCTGCTGGACCGCCTGACCGCCGATATCGGTTGCACCCCGCGCGCCCTGGCTGCAGCCCTGCTGCGTAAAGCCACCAACGGTCAGGCCCTGACCCTGGCGGCCATCGAGAAAGAACGCCCACTGGTGCCGAACAGCGCCCCACGCGGTGATCGTCCAGAGCGTTCCGGTGACCGTCCAGACCGTGGTGATCGTGAGCGTCGTGCTCCGGTGCCATTGGCTGAAGGCCGTGCTCGTTGCCGTACCGCGCTGGGTGCGCGTGATGGTATCGCTGCCAAGAACCTGCTGGGCGCTATCCTCAATGAGGGTGGCCTGGCACGTGAAGCCATCGGTCGTATCCAGGTGCGTGACAGCTTCTCCCTGGTGGAGCTGCCGGAAGACGGCCTGGAAAAACTGCTGGCCAAGCTGAAAGACACACGCGTTGCCGGCAAGCAGCTCAAACTGCGTCGTTACCGCGAAGATTGATCCGCCCTTGGGTTGATTGATCGCACATAAAAAATCCCCGACTGGTTCGGGGATTTTTTTTGCCCGGCGGTTAACCGAAGCGATAGATGTCCATGCCCAGTGCTCCCATAGTGAAGCCCTGGTGTGCCACGCTGAATGTCCCTCCGGCGCCGCGCGCAAAGTACAGCGGCAGCAGGTGTTCATCACTGGGATGGCTGCGTACCGCATTCGGTGCCTGGCGCCGGTAATCGTGCAGGGCCGCTTCATCGTCGGCGGCAAGCTTGTCCACCACCCAGTCACGGAAGTCCCGAGCCCAGGGTTCGATGCTCTGCGGCCCCGCATGCCAGTCCAGTTCACCCAGGTTATGGGTGATGCTGCCGGAGCCGATCAGCAAGATGCCCTGTTCACGTAGCTCGGCGAGGGCATGTCCGACCCGGGTTTGCAGGGCAGGGCCCATGCGGCTGGGCAGGGACACCTGGACCACCGGGATATCCGCCGCCGGGTACATCAGCGACAAAGGCACCCATGTCCCATGGTCAAAGGGGCGGCGTTCATCAATGCGCGCATCCAGACCATCGGCATGCAGCAGTTCGACAATCCGGCTAGCCAATTGCGGGTTGCCGGGCGCAGGATACTGCACGGCAAACAGCTCACGTGGGAAACCGCCGAAGTCATGCCAGGTTTGCGGGGCAGCGCTGCCGCTGACCAGCAACTGGTCACTTTCCCAATGCGCCGACACCACTACAATCGCCTTCGGCCGTGGCAGTTCGGCGGCAAGGCGTTGGAGTGCCGGGCCGCTGGCGCCGGGTTGCAGGGCAAGCATGGGAGATCCATGAGAAATAAACAGGCTAGGGAGCATAAGTCGGGTCCTGAGCGTTAACATGGCTCATCTTCAATCAGATCATTGATCTAAATCTAATATAAGTTTTAACCCCTTTTGATCGAATTTTCAGGGTGATTCATGGAACCCAAATTTTGGCGGGAACGCTGGGCGCGCAATCAGATTGGCTTTCACCTGCCGCAAGTCAACGCTTATCTGCAACGACACTGGCCGCTATTGTCCGTCGCTGAAGGCTCCAAGGTGCTGGTGCCGCTGTGTGGCAAGAGCCTGGACTTGATGTGGCTGGCCAGCCAAGGGTTGCAGGTGTTGGGTGTGGAGCTGTCGGAGCAGGCGGTCGAGGCGTTTTTCAGCGAGCAGAACCTGACCCCGCGAATCAGCGAGCGGGGCCTGTTCAAGGTATATCAGGCGGGTCTGATCGAAATCTGGTGTGGTGATTTTTTTGCCTTGGGCGCTGAGCCGTTGGCTGATTGCACTGCGCTCTATGACCGCGCCGCCTTGATCGCGTTGCCGCCGTTGATGCGTGTGCAGTACGCCGAGCATCTGAACACGCTGCTGCGGCCAGGTTGCCAGGGGCTGTTGATCACTCTGGATTACGAGCAGATACAAAAAGCCGGACCGCCGTTTGCGGTGACTGACGAGGAAGTGCACAAGCTATTGGGTGAGCGGTGGACGCTGGAGGTGTTGCAGGAGCAGGACATCCTGGGTGAAAGCTGGAAGTTTGTGCAGGATGGCGTCACTCGCCTTGAAGAGCGCGCTTATCGGTTAACCAGGGTATAAACCACGGTCAAAAAAAAGGGGCGATATAATCGCCCCTTTTGCGTTACCGGGAATCAGCCGCGACGGCGCAATGCGTCGATCCGCTCTTCCAACGGTGGGTGGCTCATGAACAGGCGAGCCATGCCCTGTTTGATGCCGCCGTTGATGCCGAATGCCGTCAGGCTGTCCGGCATGTGTACCGGCAGGCCCTGTTCGGAGCGCAGGTGTTGCAGCGCTGCGATCATTGCCCCGGTGCCGGCCAGGCGGGCACCGGCTTCGTCTGCACGGAATTCCCGTTTGCGCGAGAACCACATGGTGATTGCGCTGGCCAGGAAGCCCAGTACCAGTTCGGCAAAGATGGTCGCCACGTAATAGGCGATACCGCGGCCTTCTTCGTTCTTGAAGATCACCTTGTCGACAAAGTTGCCGATGATTCGCGCAAAGAACATGACGAAGGTGTTCACCACCCCTTGTACCAATGCCAGGGTGACCATGTCACCGTTGGCCACATGGCCGATCTCGTGGGCCAGCACCGCTTTCACTTCGTCGTACGAGAAGCGTTCCAGCATGCCCTGGCTCACCGCGACGAGCGCGTCGTTCTTGTTCCAGCCGGTGGCGAATGCGTTGGCCTCATAAGCCGGGAAAATGCCTACCTCGGGCATCTTGATGCCGGCGTCACGGGACAGTTGCTCAACGGTCTGCAACAACCATTGCTCATGTCGGGTGCGTGGCTGGGTGATGACCTGGGTGCTGGTGCTCATCTTCGCCATCCACTTGGAGATGAACAGCGAGAACAGCGAGCCGGCGAAACCAAAGACCGCACAGAAAACCAGCAGCTGATTGAGGTTCAGGTCAACCCCGTTGGCCGCCATGAACCCGTTGAAGCCGAACAGGCTCAGGGTGATGCTGGCAATCAGCACGACCGCCAGGTTAGTGGCCAAAAACAGCAGGATGCGCATCATGGTTGTAGAGTTCTCCTCAGGCTTAATATGTCGCGTACTGCGGGGTATATAAGGTGCGGGATGGGGTGATTCAACCGAGCGACTATTTCAAACTGTGTCCTACAGCCTGAACGTAGAGCCTTGAAAGGATTTTCTGACCCACCAAACTTGCCTCCATCACCCCACTTTTACCCTGCCGTCCCGTAATTATAGGGGGCTTGCCGATTAGTGGGGGCAACCACAGGGAGGACGGAGAAGCAGGGCAGAGAAGTGTTGCCAGATGCTCGCTGTACGACCGAATGAGGGCCGTACAGCGATAGATCCATTACTGGCGATAGGACTTGAGGAAGTTGCCGATGCGACCAATGGCCATGTCCAGGTCATCCACGCGCGGCAGGGTCACTACCCGGAAGTGATCCGGCCATGGCCAGTTGAACGCGGTGCCCTGGACCACCAGCAGCTTTTCCGACAGCAACAGGTCGAGCACGAACTTCTCGTCGTTGAGGATCGGGCACACTTTCGGGTCGATCCTCGGGAAGGCATACAACGCTCCCATGGGTTTCACGCAACTGACGCCAGGAATCGCGTTGAGCAGCTCCCAGGTACGGTTGCGTTGCTCCAGCAGGCGGCCCTGGGGCAGCACGAGGTCATTGATGCTCTGATACCCGCCAAGGGCGGTCTGGATCGCGTGCTGGCTCGGCACGTTGGCACACAGGCGCATGTTGGCCAGCATGTCGATGCCTTCGATGTAGCTCTGGGCGTTGTGCTTGGGGCCCGAGATGGCGATCCAGCCGGAGCGGAAACCGGCGACGCGGTAGGACTTGGACAAACCGTTGAAGGTCAGGCACAACAGGTCCGGTGCCAGGGAGGCGGTGCACACGTGCACGGCGTCGTCGTAGAGGATCTTGTCGTAGATCTCGTCGGAGAACACCACCAGGTTGTGTTGGCGCGCCAGTTCAAGCATGCCCAGCAGCACTTCCCTGGAGTACACGGCACCGGTGGGGTTGTTCGGGTTGATGATCACCAGAGCCTTGGTGTTCGGGGTGATCTTGGCCTTGATGTCGGCCAAGTCCGGGAACCAGTCGGCGCCTTCGTCACACAGATAGTGCACCGGGTGGCCGCCGGCGAGGGTTACGGCGGCTGTCCACAGCGGATAATCCGGAGCCGGCACCAGGACTTCGTCGCCATTGTTGAGCAGGGCCTGCATGGACATCACGATCAGCTCGGACACCCCATTGCCCAGGTAGATGTCTTCGATGCCGACACCTTCGACCTGCTTCTGCTGGTAGTACTGCATCACGGCTTTACGTGCGCTGAACAGGCCCTTGGAGTCACTGTAGCCCTGGGCGGTCGGCAGGTTGCGGATCACATCCTGGAGAATTTCGTCCGGCGCTTCGAAACCAAAGGGCGCCGGGTTGCCGATGTTCAGCTTGAGGATGCGATGGCCTTCCTCTTCCAGGCGCTTGGCGTGCTTGAGCACCGGGCCGCGAATGTCGTAGCAGACGTTGGCGAGCTTGTTCGATTTGCTGACCTGCATGGCGATGTGATCCTGAAAATGAACGATCCAGACGGTGTGGACACTACCGTACTGTGAATCCGATAAATACGTTTGAATGCCGGTAGCGTGGGTGCCAGACTGGCGTTTTGAAGAGGCGCAATCATACGTGCCGCCTGATCCATGGAAAAGACACAGATCAGGGTTTTTCAGTTGCCGAGGTGTACCGATGGAAAAGTTGCAGAAAACCGTTGATGAATGGAAGGCGATGCTCGATCCAGAGCAGTACAACGTGTGCCGTCTCAAGGGCACCGAGCGACCTTTCAGCGGCAAATACAATGGCACCAAGACCGACGGCGTGTACCACTGCGTCTGCTGCAATGAGCCGCTGTTCGACTCCACCACGAAATTTGATTCGGGATGCGGCTGGCCGAGTTTCTACGCGCCGATTGCCGACAGCGCGATGATCGAGATCCGCGATGTCAGCCACGGCATGATCCGTACCGAAGTCACCTGTGCCAAGTGTGATGCCCATCTGGGCCATGTGTTCCCGGACGGCCCACCGCCGACCGGCCTGCGTTACTGCATCAATTCGGTGTGCCTGGACCTGGTACCGCGTTAGACCGGCAACGACCTTCAATTGTGTGCGGGCATGCTCGCGAATACGGCGTGTCAGTCAGTAGATATGTCAGCTGATAGACCGCTTTCGCGAGCAAGCCCGCTCCCACATTTGGCCTGAGTCGAGGCTGATAACGCGCCATCAATCCCGGTAATTCAATTGCACGCAATTTAATTACCCACTATCTTTTTGCTTCTTCCCTTTATCCGAGGCACTGCCATGAGCGACAACCTGCTGAGTATCCCTTGCACCACCATCAAGGGTGAGCAAAAGACCTTGGCCGATTTCGCCGGCAAAGCCATCCTGGTGGTCAATACCGCCAGCAAATGCGGTTTCACGCCGCAGTACAAAGGGTTGGAGCAACTCTGGCAGCAGTACAAGGACCAGGGTCTGGTGGTGCTGGGTTTTCCCTGCAACCAGTTCGGCAAGCAGGAGCCTGGCAATGAAGGGGCAATCTCCGAGTTCTGCGAGCTGAACTTCGGCGTCAGTTTCCCGCTGTTCAAGAAGATCGACGTCAATGGCAGCGATGCTCACCCTTTGTTTGTTCAGTTGAAAAAACAGGCGCCGGGGCTGCTGGGTTCCAAGGGCATCAAGTGGAACTTCACCAAGTTCCTCGTCGGTCGCAACGGTCAGGTGGTCAAGCGTTTTGCCCCGACCACCAAGCCTGAGGACCTGACCCAAGAGATCGAAGCGCTGCTCAAATGACCGATCTGCCTGGCGTATCCCTCGCCCTGGACAACCAGTTGTGTTTCAAGCTCTACGCCGCCTCGCGCGCGGTCACCCGGGCCTATAAGCCGATGCTGGATCAGTTGGGCCTGACCTATCCGCAATACGTGGTGATGCTGGTGTTGTGGGAATGGCACGACGCGGCACCGGCGCAACCCACGGTCAAGGCGTTAGGGGAACGGCTGATGTTGGATTCGGGCACGTTGACGCCGTTGCTCAAGCGGCTTGAGCAGCTTGCACTGGTGAGGCGTCAGCGCAGCGCCAAGGATGAGCGCGAAGTGCACCTGAGCCTGAGCGAGGCCGGCGTGCAATTGCGCGACCGGACTCAGGGTTTGAAGACCCGGTTACTGTGCGACAGTGGCATCGACCTGAATCAGGCTGACGCCCTGCGCAATGGCCTGGACCAGTTGCTGGCGCAGGTCAAAGGGTTGTCGTCTTAGGCACCCAGAGGTCCAGCAACGCATTGAGTTCTTCACGGCGAAACGGCTTGGCCAGATAATCATTCATCCCCGCCGCCCGGCAACGCTCGCGTTCTTCAGACATCGCGTTGGCCGTCAACGCGACGATGGGCAGGTCCGGCCAACGCCCGCTGCGACGAATTTGCCGACTCGCCTCGTAGCCGTCCATCACCGGCATGTTGCAGTCCATCAGCACCATGTCGAAGCGCTGGTCTTCAAGCAGCTTGAGCGCTTCGCCACCATGGGCGGCGACGATGACCTTGCACCCCAATTTGTTGAGCATGCCCTTGGCTACCAGTTGATTGACCGGATTGTCCTCCACCAGCAGGATGTACGCGCGGTGGGCAAGGGGGGCGGCTTCTATCTGCACCGGGTCGAGGATCAACGGCGAGTCGCTGTGCAGGTTACGTTGCAAGATCTGGTACAACGCGTTGCGGCTCAACGGGCGTGCCTGTTGCTGCAATGGCGCAAGGGCCGCCACTTCTTCACTGGGCATGAAGTTGCCATAGGCGGTCACCACCAGAATCGGTGCGCTGATCGCCGGGCGCAGGCGGAACAGGCACTCGGGGCAATCCGTGATCAGCAGGTCCGGCGTTTGCCCCCTCAAGTCATCGTCCTGGGAATAGCAGCGCGGTGTCAGCCCCCAATGGGTGAGCAGGGTGGTGAGCAGTTCCGTCAGGCCGCTGCCCGCGTTGGTGATGGCAATGACTTCGCCCGTCAGCGGGGCAACCGGGGCGGCCGGCAAATGCGTAGGCAACGGCAGATCGGCGCAGAACTGGCTGCCAAACCCGACCTCCGAACTGATCGTCAGCCGGCCCTTCATCGCTTCGCACAAGTTGTAGGTCAGCGCCAGGCCCAGGCCAGTGCCGCCGAACTGACGGGTGATACCGGCACCGGCCTGAGTGAACGGCTGGAAGATCTTCGCCTGCGCTTCCTGGGCGATGCCGATGCCCGTGTCGCACACTTCGATGCTGACCCGGTCGGCTTGAGCGCGCAGGCGTACATCGACCCGGCCGAAGCGGGTGAATTTCAACGCGTTGGAGAGCAGGTTGCTGACGATTTGGCGTACACGGGTTGGGTCGCCAATGACCTGGGCGGGAAACTGTGGGTCGATCAGGCACGTCAGTTCGACACTGGGAGCTGCGTTCTGCGACAGCAGGTTTGCGGTGTCTTCCACCAGTGAGCCGAGGTCGAACGGGATGTGCTCAAGCTCCAGCTGACCGGCGTCGAACTTGGACAGGTCGAGGATATCGTTGAGCAATTCCACCAGCACTTTGCCCGAGTCATGGGCAATGGACAGTTGCTGGCGCTGTTCGGCGTTCAATGGGCTGTCCAGTGACAGTGCGATCATCCCCAGCAGGCCGTTCAGCGGCGTGCGGATTTCGTGGCTCATGTTGGCCAGGAATGCCGCCCTTGCCTGGGCCATGCCGAGGGCGGTCATTTTTGCCGCTTCCAGCTCATCATTGGATTGAATCAGGCGCTGGTTACTGGCTTTGAGTTCGAGGGTGCGCGCCGAGACAATATCTTCCAGCTGTCCGAGGTATTCAGTCAGCCGGTCTTCAGCGTGGCGGCGCTGCTGGATTTCGGTCTGCATGTTTTCGAACTGCTGGTTGGCGACGTTGACCAGCACGCCGATTTCGTCGTTTTCGTGCCCCGGCGGGCAGTCCAGATGGGTCTGCTTACTGGTGCTCAAGGCACGGATAATGCGCACCAGCGGCTGGGTCAACATGACGTAGAACAACGCCAGCAGTATTCCGGTCAGCAGCAGGCTGCGGGCAAATCCGTTGAGCAGGGTGATTTCGGCGCGATGCAGGAAACGGCTGCCGAAGGCGTAGGTGTCGACGTCCAGCCGCAGCACCCCAAGCGAATCATTGGGCATATGGCTGAGGAACAAGCGGTCTTCAAACTGACGGTTGGCGCCGAACAGAAAATCACTGAGGGGCCGGTAGCTGCTTTCCTTGGGCGCACGCACCACGTCTGCCAGGACCACGCCATTGTTGTCGATCAATTGCGCATGAGTGATGGCAGGGGACTGCAGCAGGCCCAGGGTCAACTCCTGGGCGAGTTCGGCATCGATGTTGTAGGCAATACGTGACGCGGGGTTATGGCTGATTTCGATCAGCGAACGTATTTCACGGTTGATGGATGCGTCTTCGCTGGCATAATCAATACCGATTTGGATCAGACTGAGCAGGGTTCCCAAGACGAAACCGACCAGCACAGTCAATCTGGCTTGTTTATAAGACAAGCGGTGGGCGAACTTGATATCCATCGAGTGTTGAACCACTTCACGTTTCCCTTCGCCCGGCAAGCATAGCTGAACATCCACAGGCTCTGGCTTACCCGGCATAAATCGTTTTTTACGCAGCCTCGTGCGGTCTGCCGCAGGGTTGCCAATACGCCATCTTTTGCAGGAACTTTCCAGAGGAATAATCGTGGATTCTCGATTGAATGCCTTTCTAGAGCGGGCCGATGCGGTGCTCGCACGCCTGGAACCCTTGTTGCCCGCCCCACGCCAAGCTATTGACTGGAACCAGTGCCTGGCGGCCCGCTGGCAGCGCGAAGGCCGCAGCGGCTTCCTGTTGCCGCTGGACGTCAGCCTGGATATGCGCCTGTCCGATCTGATCGGCGTTGACCGGCAGCGTGAGCAACTGGCCCGCAACACCCAGCAATTTATCGAGGGCCTGCCCGCCAACCATGCGTTGCTCTGGGGTTCGCGTGGCACCGGCAAGTCGTCCATGGTGCGCGCGCTGCTGGCCCAGCATGCCAAGGCGGGTTTGCGCCTGATCGAAATCGAGCGCGATCACCTGGCCGACCTGCCACGTGTGGTCGAGCAACTGCTCAAGCTGCCGCAACGCTTCATTCTGTTCTGCGATGACCTGTCGTTCGAAGCCGGTGAAAGTGATTACCGTGTGCTCAAAAGCGTACTTGACGGTTCGCTGGAGCAGGCACCGGACAATGTGTTGCTGTATGCCACGTCGAACCGCCGCCATCTGGTGCCGGAAAACCAGAGTGATAACGACAACTGGAAACGCGTAGACGGTGAGTTGCACCCCAGCGAGGCGGTCGAGGACAAGATTGCCTTGTCTGACCGTTTTGGCTTGTGGCTGTCGTTTTACCCCTTTACCCAGGAGCACTTTCTGGATGTGGTGGAGCACTGGATCGGTGAGCTGGCCAATAAAGCCGGTTTACAGTGGCAACGCGATGAGGCCCTCGATATCCTCGCCGTGCGCTGGGCTACCGGTCGCGGCAACCGCAACGGCCGGTGTGCTTATCAATTCGCCCGTTATTGGGTGGGTCTCAAATTGCTGGAACGTCAACCATGATCGATTTACAACAGGCCGGTACCGGCCTTGATGGCTACGCCATGCTTTGCGCGCAGTTGGAGTCGCTGTTGGCGGATGAGCGTGATTTCATCGCCAACAGTGCGCAGTTTTCCGCGTTCCTGTTCAACCAGCTGGATGATCTGAACTGGGCGGGTTTCTACCTCAACCGTAACGAAGAGCTGGTGCTCGGACCATTTCAGGGGCAGATCGCCTGTGTGCGGATTCCGTTCGGCCGTGGCGTGTGTGGTGCGGCTGCGGCTTCGCGGCAAACCCAGCGGGTGGAGGATGTGCACGCGTTCCCTGGGCACATTGCGTGCGATAGCGCTTCCAACAGCGAGTTGGTGGTGCCGTTGGTCAAGGACGACCGGTTGATTGGTGTCCTCGACCTCGACAGCCCCTCGCTGGCGCGCTTTACCCCCGAGGACCAGGTCGGGATTGAACAGCTGGCAGCGATTTTCCTGCGTTTGACGGATTGCTGAACAAAGATGCCAGGGTAAGGCTTTGTGTAGGAACGAGCTTGCTCGCGAAAAACTCACAGGCGCCGCGTTGATCCAGGAAGAACGCGTTATCGTTGACGTTTTTTCGCGAGCAAGCTCGCTCCTACAGCTTGACTGACCCCTGCCTCTTATTGGCGATCCAGGTCATGCAGTTGCGTTTGCAGCATTCTTTCCAATTCCAGCATCAGCTTTTCCAGGGCTTTGATGCCGGCGTCGATCACGGGACGATCTTCGCTGCGAGAGCAGGCTTGTTCCAGTGTTTCGCATTGCCCCGCCAATGAGTGGGCTTGGACGATGCGGGCGGCTCCTTTGATTTTGTGGGCTTGCTCGATGATGTCCTGGTGCGGGGCTTGTCGAGCCAGCATGCCCATGAGTTCCTGGCGGTCGTGCCGGCTGCTATTTAGCAGTTCCTCCAGCAAGCGCCGACTCAATTGCGTATCGCCGCCGGTCAGGGCCTCCAGGCACGCCAGGTCCAGGCACGGGGTCGCCGGTTGTGGGGCGATGTGTGCCAGTTGTCGCTCCAACACCGTAAGGCTGATGGGTTTGAACAGGCAGTCGTTCATACCGGCCTGCACGCACCGTTGCCGTTCCTCGGGTTGTGCATTGGCGGTAAAGCCCAATACCACGCAGGGCGGCCGTTGTTCGCGTTGCTCGTATTCACGGATCGAGCGGCTCAACTCGTAGCCGTTCATGATGGGCATGTTGCAGTCGGCGATCACCAGGTCGAAATGTTCCTGGCGCCATGCCTGGAAACCGGCCGCACCGTGCTCGGCGGCGGTGAACTGGTGGCCCAGGTAGCCCAGCTGCTGACACATCAGCAAGCGATTGGCCGGGTGGTCGTCCACCACCAGCACATTGAGCACCGGGGTCGGGGCGGCCGCCACCGGTACCAGTTCACCGACCTGGTTCTGCGTGTGCAGACGCGGCATCTTCAGGTTGACGTGCACCTGGGTGCCGACCATGGGCACGCTGCTCAGGCTTAGCTGGCCGCCCATCATCGCGCACAAGCTGCGACAGATCACCAGCCCCAGCCCTGCGCCGCTCCTGGCCAGGTGCCCGGAGTTGTCCGCTTGGGCGAAGGGTTCGAACAAACGCAACTGGTCGTCCCTGCTGATCCCGATGCCGGTGTCTTCCACCACCAGTTTGAGCTCGATCTGTTCCGGTGCTTGAGTCGGCAGCACCTCGACTTTGATCTTCACCTGCCCACGCTCGGTAAACTTGATCGCATTGCTCACCAGGTTGGACAGCACTTGCTTGAAGCGCAGCGGGTCAATCTGAACCTCGATATCGTTAAGGTCGGGTTTGAACTCCAGCAACAGGCTGAGGGTTTTCTGGCGCGCAAGCCCATCGAATACGCGTACGACGGACTCGATTACTTCCCGCAGGTTGACGCGTTCCGGGGCGAGGCTCAGACGCCCGGATTCAATGCGTGCGATGTCCAGAATATCGCCGATCAGTTCCAGCAGGTCCTTGGCCGAGTTGTAGGCCACTTCAATGGCCGGTCGATCAAGATGTCCTTGATCGGCGCGCTTGAGTGTCAGTTCGAGCATACCGATCACGGCATTCATCGGTGTGCGGATCTCATGGCTCATGGTGGCAAGGAACGTACTTTTGGCACGGTTGGCTTCGTCGGCGCGCTCCTTGGCAGCGCGCAACTCATCAAACAGTTGGCGCCTTTCACTGATGTCGATCCAGCCACCGATGATGCCTTGGACTTCGCCGGTGGAATCGCGGTACGGCAGGATCCAGTGGTAGATGGTCAGTTTCTTGTCGTGGATGTGCAGGGTGCGGTCCAGGATCAGCGGGTTACCTTCGGCCACGACGCGTTGATAATCGGCGTGATACTGCGCCGCCTCCGACTCAAGGGCCATGCTCATCTGGACCGCGCTTTTGCCGATGACGTCTTCGCGTTTGACATCGAACACCTGCAGGTAACTGTCGTTGCAGGTCTGCAACAAACCGTTGCGATCACGTACGTAGATCGGGTGTGGGGTTTCATTGACCAACGCACGCATGAACTCGAACTGGTCGTTGAGGGCGCGCTCGGCCATTTGCCGATGTTTGATCTGGCGACGCATATAGGCGTTCCAGGTCAAGGAGATCAACAGCAGCAGCCCGGTGCCGATAACGATCCGGGCAATCAATTGGTGGTAGTTGCGCCAATAGCTGTCGGACGCGGCGGTATAGCCACGCCAGCGGCTGTTGATCACACCCATTTCATCCGGGGCGATACTGAGCAGTGCCTTGTCGAGGATCGAACTCAGTTCGGTCGCATGGCGTGATGTGGCCAGGGCAAACGTGGCGGGGACCGTCCCGATAGTGCTGCTGATCTGCAGTTTGTCCTGGAAGACCTGCGAGGAGAGGAAGTAGTTGGCGATGACCAGCGAGTTCACGGCGCCGTCCACATGGCCTTGTGCAAGCAGTTCCGAAGCCTTGAACGTGTCGCTGGTCTCCACCAGGTGAATCTGTGGGAAGTCCTTGCCCAAGGTGCCGGCCAGTGGGTTGCCTTGGGTGATGGCCAGGCGTTTTCCGGCCATCTGCTCCAGGCTCAACGGAGCACCGGGCTCCTTGCGTGTCAGCAATACGTAGGAGTTTTCCAGGTAGGGCCGACTGAAGTTGAGCTGCGCTTCCCTTTCGTTGCTCGGAACGATGGCGCCGATCATATCCACTTTGCCGGTGGCGACCTGCTCGATCATGTCGTTGACGTCGCGGCCGTTCTGGATCACGAAACGCAGGCCGGTGCGCAGGCGAATCAACTCCAGGAGGTCGGCAGTGATGCCGCGGAAGTTGCCGTCCGCATCGAAGAACGTGAGCGGTGCAAAGGTTTCGTTCACGATGACCTTTACCACGGGGTGCTGTTTCAGCCAGCGCTCTTCACGTTGGGTCAGTTGCAGTTTTTTGTCGGTCAGCAGGATGTCGCTACCGGCACTCCAGCGCTTGGCTATGTTGTCCCGTTCGTTGGTAGGCACGGCGGCCAGTACCGAGTCGATAATGCTCAACAGGATGTGTTGGTCCTGGCGCAGTGCAAAGCTGAAACCAAAGGCCTCATGTTTGCCGAAGTTAGCCATGTGGATATTTTTCAGATAGCCCTTGTTGATCATGTAATGGGTGGAAATGGTGTCGCCCAGAAACACATCCGCCTGGTCGAAGGCCACCGCATTCAAGGCATTTTGATAAGAGGGATAGGCGCGAATGATCGCGTTGGGGTACAGCTTTTCCACTTCACTCAGGGGCAGGTAATGATAGACAAGGCTCAGGCGCAGCCCCGCCAAGCCATCGTTGAGGCTGCGGGTTTCACCCTCACGGGTGACCAGCACCGGCTGGTCCACGGCGTAGGGTGCGGACAGGATCAGCTTTGGGTTCGCGGCTTCAAAGCCGTTGGAGGAGCCCAGTAGATCAATGTCACCCGCCTCCAGGGCTTGAATGGATGCCTTGCGGGAAGGGTAGCGCACGACCCTGACCGGCAAGGCGAGTGCCTTAGCCAGCAGCCCCGCATAATCGGCGGTGAGGCCTTCATAGTCATGGCCGCTGGAAGTGAGGTCGAAGGGCGGGTAGTCGGGTGCGGAAGTGCCCAGTACCAGCTCGCGTTTGTTCTGTAGCCACTGGCGTTGTGCTCTGTCCAATTGAATGTCCAGTTGAACGCTTCCTGCACGACTTAATAAGGTGAAATGTTCCGGGTCGGGTTGATATTGTGCGAGCGCAACGGTGCTGAAGCACAAGCCGGCACATAATACAATCAGATAGTCCTTTATACGGCTGGGCATCCGCTTTCTCACACTAGCGCGTTTCGTTTTGCCATCTCGATGAGTTCTACCAAGGATTTGGCTTTGAGCTTCTGCATGAGCCGCTTTTTATAAGTGCTGACGGTTTTATTGCTCAGGAACATGCCTTTGGCTATTTCTTTATTAGTGCGTCCTTGTGCAAAAAGTTGTAATACCATCAACTCCCGGTCGTTGACTGTTTTGAATAATTCCAACTCCTCCACCTCAACGCCTTCGCTGCCGTTGCCATTCAGTGCCTGGCTGGGGAAATAGTTGTAACCGGAGAGTACTGCACGGATCGCGCTCAGCAGCTCGCTGAGGTCACCTTCCTTGCACACATAGCCTTCAGCGCCCGAACGCATGCAGCGTGTTGCAAACAAGGTAGGGCACTGGGCCGTGAGCACCAGGGTTTTCATCGAAGTATTCATGGCGTTGAATCGGCAGAGTACTTCGAGGCCATCAAGTTTGGGGATGCTGATATCGAGAATAACCAGATCCGGGAGGCATTCGCGGACCATTTGGATGGCATCGCAGCCATTGTCTGTTTCGCCAACGACTTTGTAACCTTCATGTTCAAGTAACATTCTAATGGCCAATCGTATAACCGGATGGTCGTCGATAATAAAAACTGTATTCATGGTCACGCTCCGCGCCGATGCAAATAAAGCGGGCACATTAGCTCAGAAGATGAGTGAGAAGGATCGACGCCGACGGCCTAGACATAAAACAAGAAAAGTCCTACATAAAAAAAGGCATATGCCTACCAGCTACAGGGTAGTTGTGAAATGAAACGGACAGAGTTTTGGGCGCGAAAGCGGTGACGGGAAGTGGCCGGGAATTTACGATGCGCTTAGAGTCGCTTTTCATCAGCCGAGATGTTTAATGTCCTACATTTATCGATTGGATGTTATTAGCTTTTCAAGTTCTTCTTTATTTAACGGCTTGGGTAAATATCCCCACAGTGGCAGGCTTCGCTGCGCAGCTTGTAGAGCGAGGTTGATCAATTCGGTGGCAGGTAACCCGCTGAGCAGAATCGCAGCACTGATAAAACGGCCGCGGCTGGCTATTTCTATCAACTCGAGGCCGGGTAAGTCAGGCAGGCATTGGTCGCACAGCATCAGGTCGAAAGGTCGTTCGGACTGGGTCATTGTGCGGATGGCCTGTTCGGCGTTTTCTACGGGTGTGAGTTGATCGAAACCGAAGCTTCTGAGCAGGCATTGGGTGGCCAGGAGTTGAAAGGGATGATCTTCCACCACAAGAATACGAAGAGAGTGTCTGGGCATAGAGAGCACACAGTGGGTCAAGCGTCGGTGGGATGTAGGAATTGTTTGCGACGCCCGCGAGGAGCGTGCGTGATTATTCTTCGGGTGCCTGTACGAATTCGATCAGGCCGCTCTGTTCCCTTTGTAGGTTAATTCTGTTCAGGGAACAGGCTGCGGGATCCGAGGGTTATTGGGGGCTGGAGCGGCCGGTCATCTCTCGCGCCATTTCGGTAGCGTAGCTGTCAGTCATGCCGGCGATAAAGTCGATCATGCGCAGGAACGAGGCATGCAACGGCCAGGCGGGGTCCGGTGCGCTATTGCCCAGCAAGTCGAGAATGCGTCGGTTCTTGAACGATGGTGTGCGCCCGCCATGTTGTTCCAGGGCGGCACCGCAAAACGCATTCAACAGGATTTCCAGGGTGGTGTAGGCGCCGATTTCATGCAGGGTCTTGCGCTTGTCCTGGAAAATTTTCTTGCGCGCCATGTCTTTGGCATCCAGCACACAACGCTTGGCAGGCCCATGCATATGCTCCACCAGGTCGCCGGGCAGGGTGCCGGCCAGCAAGGCGTCCTGCTGTTCGACAAATGCCTGTGCCGCCGCGTTGGTCAGGTGCTCGATCGCCTTGCCGCGCAAGATCGCCAATTTGCGCCGGCGCGAGTCCAGCGGGCCCAATTGGCGATACGTCTGCGGCAGGTCATCGCCGACCAGGTTGAGCAGCAGCGATTCGACCTCGGCGTATTCCAGCAGCTCCATCTCCAGCCCGTCTTCCAGGTCGATCAGCGCGTAGCAGATGTCGTCCGCGGCTTCCATCAGGTAAACCAACGGATGACGCGCCCAGCGTTGTTCTTCCAGTTGGGGCAACCCGAGTTTGTGGGCGATCTGCTCCAGAATCGGCAGTTCGCTCTGGTAACAGCCGAACTTGTGTTTCTTGTAGCCCAGGGAGTCGGCGTGACGCGCGGTCCAGGGATATTTCAGGTAGGTGCCCAAGGTGGCGTATGTCAGCCGCGTGCCACCGTCGAACTGGTGGTACTCCAGTTGGGTCAGCACTCGAAAACCCTGGGCGTTGCCTTCGAAATTGAGGAAGTCATTGCGTTCGGCAGGGCTCATGCCATCCAGCCAGCCACGGCCCGCAGCCTGCTGAAACCAATGGCGAATGGCATCTTCACCGGAATGCCCGAAGGGTGGGTTACCGATGTCATGGGCCAGGCAAGCCGATTGCACCACCATGCCCAGGTCGCTCGGGTCGCACCAGTCGGGCAGGGCGCTGCGCAGGGTCTCGCCGACGCGCATGCCGAGGGAGCGGCCAACACAACTGACTTCCAGGGAATGCGTCAGGCGCGTATGGATATGGTCGTTGCTCGACACCGGATGCACTTGGGTCTTGCGGCCCAGGCGCCGGAAAGCACCCGAGAAGATAATGCGGTCGTGATCTTTGTGAAATGGGCTACGGCCCAGTTCTTCCGGGCTGTGCAGGGGTTTTCCGAGGCGTTCGCGAGTCAGCAGGGTAGGCCAATCCAAGGCGGGTACTCTCCGTTGGTGAAGGATGCGCCCAGCTTCCCGGTTCGGCGTGGCCTGGGCAAGCGAAAATCTACCGGCAGATGCGCGGGCGAAAAAAGGCCCGGCCCTGTTCTGATAAGGGCCAGGCCGGTTCTGTCGAGGCAACAGGCAGCGTGTGGGGGTCAGCCTTTGCGCGCGCCTTGCATGGCCAGCTTGATCAGTGGGATCAAGCCGGCGCCCAAGCGCACCAGGCGCGTCACACTGCTGATACTGCCGCCCTTGGCCCCTTTGCCGGTAAAAAAGCCCAGCAGCGTCACTGCCGCAACGCCCCATAGCGGCGCATGCTTGATCCCCAGGCTGTCTTGCCAGTTATGGCGCATGTCGCGCATTTTGTGCAGGGGCGCCATGAGTTGTTGCGACTCGTGGCGGATCTCCTGGCGGTGCATTTCCATGCGCAGGCGAATCAACGCCTTGCGCATTTCCCGGCGTGAGGTGGATGGCGGGATTTCAGTCAGGCTCATGGCAGCAGGCGCTCCCGGTCATTGGCCAGCTCTTCCAGGGTCGCGTGGAAGGGCGTGGACTCGTCGAATATCGCCGCTTTCAAGCGCAACCCGCAGAATGCCGCGGCCAGGATGTAAAACCCGCAGAGGCTGATGATCCCGGTGATACGGTAGGTGTCCCATACCAGAATCATCACCAGTGCCGACAACCCCACCAATAACAGCAAGGCAAACACCAGCGAGAGCCCGGCAAACAGCAATAGGCTGACGGTGCGCGACTTCTGTTCCTGCAGTTCGATGCCAAACAGCTCGACGTGGCTGTGCAGCAAGCCCAGAACGGCCGCGCCCAGGCGTCGAGAGGTTGAGCTTGCGCCCTTGGACGACTCGGTTTCGCCGATAGACATGATTAGCGCCTTGTGGCCAGCAGGCCGATCAGAAAGCCCACACCAGCGGCGATGCCGACCGACTGCCAAGGGTTGGCCTGTACGTAATCCTCGGTGGCGGCAACCGCTGCCTGGCCACGCTCACGCAGGGAGTCTTCGGTCAGTTGCAGGGTTTCGCGAGCCTTGAACAGGCTCTCATGGATCTTGGTACGCAGCTCGTCGGCCTGGTCACCGGCCAGTACGGCGGTGTCGTCCAGCAACTTTTCGGTGTCACTGACCAGGGTTTGAAAATCCGCCATCAGTATTTCTTGAGCAGTCTTTGTAGTACGTCTGGCCATGGGTATCTCCGTGATTGGCTGATCGGTCTGTGTGGTTTCGAGTCACCGCGTTCGGTGAAGGTTCAGTGCAATTGTGTGGTACAGCTTTTGCTTTGCCTTGGTGCGCAGGCCCAACGGGCTGCGCTGAATCCGGGCGGTCGGGCCTAAAGCCTTGAAAAACCTTACCCTAAATAATTGAAACTCGCGGAAAAACCCTGTCGGTTACGGCCTGTTGTGTTGATCACTGCGCTAAAGCGGTTCACGCCTCCAATAGAGGGGTGGGACCGGTGGTGCCAATTTAGTGCGTGAAACCCTGGTCTGAACCGGTTTGGTGCTTTTTTGCCTTTGATGCAGGCCTGCCAACGTCCATGGAAAATGTGCAAAGCGCAGTAGACACCTTAGTCCACAGCTCCAACACCCTGTTTATCCTGATCGGTGCGGTCATGGTCCTGGCCATGCACGCCGGCTTCGCGTTCCTTGAAGTCGGGACGGTGCGCCAGAAAAACCAGGTCAATGCCCTGTCGAAGATCCTCAGCGACTTCGCCATCTCCACCCTGGCCTATTTCTTTATAGGCTATTGGATCTCCTACGGCGTGAGCTTCCTGCAACCGGCAGCGGTGATCAGCGCCGATCACGGCTACGGCCTGGTGAAGTTCTTCTTTCTGCTGACGTTTGCCGCAGCGATCCCGGCGATCATTTCCGGCGGTATTGCCGAGCGGGCGAAGTTCGCACCTCAGCTGTGTGCCACCGCCTTGATCGTGGCGTTTATCTATCCGTTTTTCGAAGGCATGGTGTGGAACGGCAATTTCGGCGTGCAGGCCTGGCTGCTGGCAACCTTTGGGGCCAGCTTCCATGATTTCGCCGGGTCCGTGGTGGTACACGCCATGGGAGGGTGGTTGGCGCTGGCGGCAGTTTTGCTGCTGGGGCCACGTAATGGGCGATACAGGGAGGGAAGGCTGGTCGCCTTTGCGCCGTCGAGCATTCCGTTTCTGGCGTTGGGCTCGTGGATTCTGATTGTCGGCTGGTTCGGCTTCAACGTGATGAGTGCGCAAACCCTCAACGGCGTCAGCGGCCTTGTCGCCGTCAACTCGCTGATGGCAATGGTCGGTGGCACGGTCGCGGCCCTGATCATTGGGCGCAATGACCCAGGCTTCCTGCATAACGGCCCGCTGGCCGGGCTGGTGGCGGTGTGCGCGGGTTCCGACCTGATGCACCCGGTGGGCGCGCTGATCACCGGTGCGGTCGCCGGCGGGTTGTTTGTGTGGTTCTTCATTGCGGCCCAGGATCGCTGGAAGATCGACGACGTGCTGGGCGTGTGGCCGCTACATGGCCTGTGCGGCGTCTGGGGCGGTATCGCCTGCGGTATCTTCGGGCAGACGGCCCTCGGCGGCCTGGGCGGTGTCAGCCTGATCAGCCAACTGATCGGTACGGCCCTGGGTGTCGCGGTGGCGTTGGTCGGCGGCCTGTTGGTGTATGGCCTGATCAAGCGCGTGCATGGGCTGCGGCTGAGCCAGGAAGAGGAGTATTACGGCGCCGACCTGTCGATCCACAAAATCGGCGCGGTCAGTCAGGACTGATCGGCGGTTCTGCCTGCGGGTAGAAGCCGTGCAGCAGGCGATAACGGTTATGTCGCACTTCATCCACCCGTGCCTGCACCTGTTGGTCCGGCAGGCCCAACAGGATCAAGGCGTGGGAGGCGAGCATCAGGCTGGACTCCAGCAGTTCGGGCACCACTTCGCTGGCGCCCGCAGCTTTCAGTTCGGCCAGTTGGCTGTCATCGCGGGTACGCACCAGGATCGGCACTTCAGGGTTGATCCGCCGCGCTTCCTTGAGCACCACCAGTGCGACGTCCGTATCGTCCACCGCGATCACCACCAAGCGCGCCCGTTCCAGCCCGACCGCACTCAGCAACGCGCCACGGCGACAGTCACCGTAGTGCACGCTGCTGTCTTCAGTGGCGGCTTCCTGCACCCGTTCCGGGTCGTCATCCAGTGCGATAAACGCCTGCTGTTCGCGGCGCAGAAAACGACCGATGGATTGCCCGACCCGGCCATATCCGCAAATCACCGCATGGCCGCGTAACTGGGCGTTGAGCGCAGTGATTTGCTCCAATTGCACTTGCAGGTTGGGCTTGCGGTGCAGGCGCTGGGCGATCGACGGCGCGGCGCGCAGCAGCAGTGGGGTAAATAGCATCGAGCAGAACGTGGCGGCGAGGAGCAGGCCATTGAACTCATCGGGAATCAGCCGGCTTTGTTGCATCTGCGCCATCAGCGCAAAACAGAATTCGCCACCCTGGGCCAGGGCCAGGCCGCTGCGCCAGGCGGTTTCGGTGTCGCTGCCACGCCACTTGACCAGTCCCGCCACCACACAACCCTTGACCAGCATCAGGGTGAGGGCCAGGCCAAGGATCAGCAGGCTATGGCTGACGAACAGTTGCAGGTCGATGAGCATGCCGATGCTGACGAAAAACAAGCCCAGTAGAATGTCGCGAAACGGGCGGATATCCGCTTCGATCTGATGCCGGTAATGGCTTTCACCCAGCAGCATGCCGGCCAGGAATGCACCGAGGGCCGGCGAGAGTCCGAGCAGGTGCGTCAGCCAGGCGGTCAACAGGACGATCACCAGCGCCAGCAACACAAACAACTCCGCCGAATGGGACGCAGCGACTTCATGGAACAAGCGCGGTAATAGCCAGCGACTGGCCCCTAGCAGGCCGATGAACAGCACCACGGTTTTGCCCAGTGTCAGTGGCAGCGCCCAGTACCACGCTTGGGTGCTGCTGCCGGCAAACACCGGCACCAGCGTCAGCAGCAACACGGCGACCACATCCTGAAACAGCAGCACGCCAATCGCATTCTGGCCATGGCTGCTGAAGATTTCCCCGAGGCTGCCCAGTTCCTTGCTGACGATAGCGGTGGAGGACAACGCCAGCCCAGCGCCCAATAGCAGCGCCACACCGGGCGACAGGCCCAAGCCCATCAACAAACCACCCAGCAGCACGCCGCACCCCAGCACCTGCAGGCTGCCCAGGCCAAACACCACCCGCCGCAGGGCGAGCATTTTGCTCAGGGAAAACTCCAGGCCCAGGGAGAACAAGAGGAATACCACGCCGAGTTCGGCGAGGTCCGGCAGTTCTTCGCTGTCATTCACCCAATCCAGCGCAGTGGGGCCTACGGCCAGGCCGACGCACAGATAGCCCAGCACGGGAGGCAATTGCAGGCGGCGAAATAGCGCAATCACCACCAGAGATGAGGCCAGAATGATCAACAGGTTGGCAAACACGGACAGCTTCCTTGCAGGTTGGGCGGGCAAAAAGCCGCGAGAATCGCTGAATCAGTTATACGCCATGCTGATCTGGGTCAGGTTTTTTGTGGTGGTGGGCTTCATGCAGTCACCGGGCTTAGAATAGGTGACTGTTTTCTGACCGGGTCCATTCATCATGCCTCCTGAATGCCAGTTGTTCGGCACCCTGGGTTGCCATCTTTGTGAAGTTGCCGAAGCCGAAATCATGCCGCTCGTCGAACGTGGCTTGCTGGTGGAACTGGTCGATATCACCGACCCCGACGACCTGACCGAAGCCTACGGCCTGCGGATTCCGGTGCTTCGCCGGGTAGACACCGGAGCTGAGCTGGATTGGCCGTTCGATACGGAACAGGTCGTGACGTTCTTGCTCTAGCTTTATGCGATGGCAGGTTTCCAAATATTAAGTTACTGTATGTTTGTACAGCGATTGAATAGAGGGAACGCCCGTGGTGAATGTTGAACAATTGAAAAGCAGCGTCAATCGCATGTCCGCCGACGTCGTGCGTGATGCGGTGAACGAGCTGCGCCTCGACGGCCTGGTCACGGAAGGCAAGACGCCGTTTAACAAAGTGCATTTCAACACCTGCTTTGCCGAGATCGAGGCGTTGTTCCAGCGCGCCGGTTATCACAAGCAGCTGGATGTGGTGGGTTACCAGGGGTTGTTGTACGCGCTGTACGATCCCGGCCGTTGGGATGCGGTCGATGTGCTGCGCTGGCTCAAGGAGTTCACCGAGGCCGCGAGTGCCTCGCCCATCCTGCGAACCCAATTGGCCAAAGCTTGAGATCGACCCTAGGCTCAATCCCGCTCCTTGCGGGATAATACCGCTGTGTTTTTCCAGGTTTCGAGCCTCTTCATGTCCACTTCCGGTTTTTCCGCGTCTCAGCATCAAGCCAGCACTCTGTATCTGCCTCCGGGGTCTTGGGCGACGGTGCTCGATTGCCTGTGCGAACACTTCCCGGCCATCAGTCGCGAGCATTGGCTGGACCGTATTGCGCGGGGGCGAGTGCTGGATCTCAATGGCCAGCCGATCAGCCAGGGCCTGGCTTACAAGGAGGGCCTGTGCATCTACTACTTCCGGGAAGTGCCCAATGAGAAGGTCATTGCGGTGCAGGAAACCATCCTGTATGCCGACGAGCACCTGGTGGTGGCTGACAAACCGCATTTCCTGCCGGTGACGCCGGCCGGTGAGTACGTCGAACAGACCTTGCTGCGGCGCCTGATCCGCCGCCTGGACAACCCCTCGCTGGTGCCCCTGCATCGTATCGACCGCCACACGGCGGGGCTGGTGTTGTTCTCGGCCAACCCACAAAGCCGTTCGGCCTATCAACAACTGTTTCCCACGCGGCGTATCGACAAATTCTACGAAGCCATCGCGCCAGCATTGCCCAACCTGACCTTCCCCCTGGTGCATAAAAGCCGCCTGGTGGATGGCGAACCGTTCTTTCGCATGCAGGAGGGGCCCGGTGCCAGCAACACTGAAACGGCGGTTGAGGTCCGGGAAAGGCACGGCGATCTGTGGCGATATGGCCTGTTTCCCGTGACCGGCAAGAAGCACCAGTTGCGCGTGCACATGACCGCGCTCGGTGCGAGTATCTGCAACGATCCGTTCTACCCGGATGTGATCAAGGACGCCGTGGATGACTACGCCAACCCGCTCAAGTTGTTGGCCCAGGGCGTGCGTTTTATTGACCCGATCACCGGCCTGGAGCGCAGTTTCCGCAGCCGGATCACCCTCGACTGGTGACCCCCGGAAACGACAAGGCCCGCACGAAGCGGGCCTTGGGCGGCAAGCGTTAAGACTTACAGGTCTTTAACGGTGCGAACCTGATCTTTGTTGATACGGGTTTCCTTGCCATCAAGCTGTTTGAACTCGTAGAAGCCCGATGCCTTGTCGTAAGTCGGGGTGTCGACGGCCTGGATTTCGCGACCGTCATTCAGGGTGATCACTGTTGGCGAGGCGCAACCGGCGAGGGTAGCCAGGCCCAGTGCAAGCATGAGAGCGGCGATGGTCCGTTGAGTCATGAGATTGTCTCCGAGAAAATACTTTTGAATGACTGAGCTTGTGACGCGCAGGGCGTCGTCAAAGTTCCTTGTTCGCCCATCATTCTGACACGCCAGTCCCAGGGTGCAACAGTTCGGGTGTATTAAGGTTGGCCAGGCGCGGGTCATTGTCCGGGCATTCCAGTGCGACGCCACCCAGTTGCAGCAGGATCTTGCGCGGGCTGCGTTCGCCTGCGGCCCAGGCACATTCCACTGGGTTTTTAAGGGCGGTGGGGATGATGCACAGCAAGGGTTCCCAGAACTCGCCTTGTCGGACCATGACCGGCACGGTGGGATGGCTGCGCGATGTCTCCCGCAGGTCGGCGAGCAATCGTGCATCAATGTTCGGCACATCACACGGCAGGATCAGCAGGTGCTGATGACGTGCGGCGAGCAAGCCTGCACGGATGCCGGCCAGCGGGCCGGGGAAGTCCTGGCTGTCGTCGCTCACCAGTTGGTCGGCATAGGGCGCGTAGAGGTCATGGTTGCGGTTGCACGAGATGATCAGGTCATCTGTCAGCGGCCTGGTCAGCTCCTGCAAGTGCGCGATCAACGGCCGGCCGCGCCATTGCAGCAAGCCTTTATCCTGGCCGCCCATGCGTTGGCCGCGGCCACCGGCCAGCAGCAGGATCGAACAGGGCAGGGGTGAATCATCGAGGGACATGGCGGTTTCGCTGCGGCAGGTCAATAAGGCCCTGTGATATAACATCGGGCTGTTCCTTCGACAACCGGACCGAGCCATGAAAGCCAAGGCTGATGCGCCCTTCGTACCCCTGAACATCGCTGTATTGACCGTCAGTGACACCCGCACCCTGGACACCGACACCTCGGGCCAGGTCTTCGTCGATCGCCTGACCGCCGCTGGCCACCACCTGGCCGAGCGCGTGTTGCTCAAGGATGACCTCTATAAAATCCGCGCCCAAGTGGCCCACTGGATCGCTGAAGACGTCGTGCAGGTGGTGCTGATTACCGGCGGCACCGGTTTCACCGGCCGTGACAGCACGCCCGAAGCGGTGAGTTGCCTGCTGGACAAGCAGGTCGACGGTTTCGGCGAGCTGTTCCGCCAGATATCCGTGGCGGATATCGGCACCTCCACCGTGCAGTCCCGCGCCCTGGCCGGCCTGGCCAACGGCACGCTGGTGTGCTGCCTGCCGGGCTCCACCAACGCCGTGCGCACGGGCTGGGACGGTATCCTCGCCGAGCAGTTGGACAACCGTCACCGTCCGTGCAATTTCGTGCCTCATTTGAAGCAGGCCGAGCCCTGTGAATCCCGTGGATAAGCCCGGCAAGACCGGCGCCCTGATGCCGGTGGAAGAAGCGCTGCAGCGCCTGCTGGACATGGCCGAAGCCACGCCGATCCGCGAGCAGGACGTGTTGCCCCTGGCTGACCTCGATGGGCGCGTGCTGGCGCAAGACCTGATCTCCACCCTCGACCTGCCGCCATGGCCCAACAGCGCCATGGACGGTTATGCCCTGCGCCTGTCGGACTGGAAGGGTGAGCCGCTGCCGGTCAGCCAGCGCATCTTCGCCGGCCGGGCGCCGCAGCCATTGGCCGCCGGGACGTGCGCACGAATCTTTACCGGCGCGCCGGTGCCCGAAGGCGCTGATTGTGTAGAAATGCAGGAAAATGCCGTGCTTCACGCCGACGAGCGTGTGAGCTTCAGCGAGCCGTTGCAGGCGGGCCAGAACATCCGCCCACGCGGCCAGGAAACCACGGTCGGTGAGCGGGTGTTGACCGCCGGCACGCGCCTGGGCCCGATCGAACTGGGCCTGGCCGCCTCCCTTGGCCGTGACCGCCTGAGCGTGGTGCGCCGGGTGCGGGTGGCGGTGTTGTCCACCGGCGATGAGTTGATCGAGCCTGGCCTGCCGCTGGGGCCTGGCCAGATCTACAACAGCAATCGCCGCGTACTGTGCAGTTGGCTTGCGCGTATGGGGTGCGAAGTGATCGATGGCGGAATCCTGCCGGATGATCTGGAACAGACCCGTGCGCGTCTGGCAGGGCTAGGTAATGTCGACCTGATCCTGTCCACTGGCGGTGTGTCGGTGGGCGAAGCGGACTTCCTTGGCATCGCCTTGCGCGAAGAGGGCGAACTAGCCTTGTGGAAGTTGGCGATCAAACCGGGCAAACCGCTGACGTTCGGTCACTTTCGCGGTGTGCCGGTGATTGGTTTGCCGGGTAACCCGGCTTCGACCCTGGTGACATTCGCCTTGCTGGCGCGCCCGTATCTACTGCGCCGCCAGGGCGTACACGAAGTGACGCCGCTGCGTTTCGAAGTGCCGGTGGGGTTCGTGTGGCCCAAACCGGGTAACCGCCGCGAATACCTGCGCGGGCGCATCGAACAGGGCAAGGCGATCATCTATCGCAACCAGAGCTCCGGCGTGCTGCGCAGCGCGGCGTGGGCGGAGGGGTTTGTGGAGGTATTGGAGGGCACGACGCTGGCGGTGGGTGATCGAGTCAATTTCATCCCGTTGAGTGAAGTCCTGAACTGACCTAGAGCCATCTTGTAGTGAGCGGGCTTGCCCCGCGCTGGGCTGCGAAGCGGCCCCAAACCCAGGCACCTCGGTCTTTCTGAAACACCGGGGCGGTCTTGTTGGGGCGGCTGCGCCCCCCAGCGCGGGGCTTGCTCTAATGCCCGTCAGTTAAGGATTAACGCGGTCACTGTGGGAGGGGGCTTGCTCCCGATGGACTGCGTAGCAGGCCCATTTTTGAGGCCGCTGCGCGGCCTATCGGGAGCAAGCCCCCTCCCACAATTTATTCATCGCCCGCTTTATCGCTTAACTGACTGGCATTAGGGCAAGCCCGCTCACTACGAGGGTTAATAGTCGTCGCCACGTTCTGTGACGTCTCGTTCCGGCGGCTGCGCATGGGGGTCGTAGCCCACCGGGAACTTGCCCTTGAGCGTCCAGGCAAACGCAATGATTTCGGCCACCGTGCGGTACAGCTCCTCAGGAATACTGTCGCCCAGTTCCATGCGCGCCAGCAGCTTCACCAACTCGGCGTTTTCATAGATCGGTACTTCATTCTCCTGCGCCAATTTCAGGATCGCTTCAGCCAGTGCGTCATCGCCTTTGGCCGTCAGCGTCGGGGCCTGCTGGCCGTCGTACTTGAGGGCAATCGCCTGGCGCGGCGGGTTAGCGTTCTTCATGCGGTTTCATCCACCCAGCGTTGTTCCAGCCCGGTTCGCGGCCCGCGTGGCGGGGTGCCGAGGTGGCAGTCCAGGTCACCGACGTTGAGCCCCGAGGTCACCAGACGCTCGCGCAGGCTGCCCAAATGGCTTTCGATCAGGCTGGCGGTGAAGGGCCGGCTCGCCCATAACTGGCTGGACAGTTTGCCCTGGCTGAGCTGGGCCTGGACCTGCAACGGCCCCAGCGGCTCCATGTCGAACGCCAGCTCGACGCGCCAGAGCATCTGCTTGGGGTCTTTTTTGTCTTTGCGTTCGGTTTGCTCCTTGTCCGGCGTTGGCTCTTCACGCTGGAACTTGACTTGCAACGGCACGATGTCCTGCAGGGTGCGCAGGGGGATCTCCAACTGCCAGGTGGTTTGCAGGCGGCCATCGGCGGTGGTGCCGGTCTGCTCCAGACTCGACAGCTGATGGCTCTGCAACCGCGAGATCGCCGCAGCCGCCAGGCGCAGCAGGTTTTCCAGGTCACCTTCACCTTCCAGGCGCTGCATCAGCCGGTCCGGTAACGGAAAGCCCGCGGGCGCTTGACGGGCACCGATCTGGCCAAGGGTGTTCAGCGGGTTGCGTACGAAGTTCGGCAGCACCTGGGCCAGGGTGTTGGCGGCAAGCACCGCGTTCAGGTTGGTCGGGGTGGGCAGGGCCGGCAGCAAGTCGGCGACCAGGCGCAGCAGCGCGCCCTTCATATCCAGCGGCGGTATCTGCGGGTTTTGCCCGGCCAACAATTTGGCTTCGAGAAAGGCACCGCTGTTCTGCACCAGTTGCGCCAGCACCTTGGGGTTACTGGCTTGTGCCAGGTCGGGCAGGGCCGCGAGCAAGCGGTCGGCGGCGGCGCGCAGGTCGGCGGACGTGCTGCTGGCGGGCAGGTTCTGCAACGCGGTGAACAGCACATCCAGCGAGCCCTGACGGCTTTGCTGGGTGGTGAGTTGCTGCGCGATGGCCAGTTGATCCTTGAGCCCGCTCAAGGGCACGAAATTCAGGGTTTGCGCATTCTGCACCACGGCGCTGAGCAAGCTGCCGACCCGCAGCGGCTGCGGGCTCTCCACCGTGAGAGTGGTGCCTGCCAGGGCGTTATTGAGCACGCTCACCAGCGAGCGATAGATTGCCGGCTGCGTGGCGCCCTGAGGCAACATCTGGGTAGTCAGCACCTTGGCCTGCAACAGCGTGCCTTCGGGCATTTGCGTGGTATCGATGCGGTTGAGGGCGGCGACATTGGCGCTCATGGCTTGCTGCAGGGAGAGGGTCAGGTTGCCTGTCGGCGTTTGGCTTACCGCCACGTTGCTGCCCAGTGGCAGCGGTTGCGCACTGCTGGCTTGCACCAACGTCTGGCGCCCGCCATCCAGGGTCAGCTTGAGCAGCAGTTGAAACGAGTCACCGCCTTGTTTAAGCGCGAGCACTTCGGCGTTTGCGGTTTTTCCAGGGTCGATCAGCCCCGCCTGCGGCTCCAGCAATTTGAGCAACTCACCGGTCGCCGGCAGTGGAGCAGGCCCGGGCGCCGGGGTGGGAGGCAGCGGAGGAAGGTTGATCTCACCGGTCATCGTGCGCGTCGTCTCTGGGGAAATTGCCCTCTTTAGAGTAGGGCATCACATGTATAATGCCGCCCGTCTGCAAAGAGAGCGGTAAAAACCTCACAACTATTTGATCCAGCTCTCTAAAATCGGTCGCCAAAGCCGTTATTGTGCATCTCTCTATAACGGCCGCTGCACCGCCGACTTGAACCGTAAAGGCCCGCGATCTCTTGACCAGCCCTCTTCTTGAAGCCGTAGCGCTTGCCTGTGAACGCGACCTGCGCCTGCTGTTCGAACACCTCGAACTGCGGCTGACGGGCGGCGACATGGTGCAAATCAGCGGCCCCAATGGCAGTGGCAAGACCAGTTTACTGCGCCTGCTGGCCGGCTTGATGCAGCCGACGGCCGGTGAGGTCCGTCTCAACGGCAAGCCTCTCAACGAACAACGCAGCACGCTTGCGCGCAACCTCGTGTGGATCGGCCACGCCGCCGGTATCAAAGATGTGCTCAGCGCTGAAGAAAACCTCAGCTGGCTCAGTGCCCTGCATCACCCGGCCTCCCGCGACGCCATCTGGCAGGCCTTGGCGGCGGTCGGCCTCAAGGGTTTTGAAGACGTGCCTTGCCACACCCTGTCTGCCGGCCAGCAGCGCCGTGTGGCCCTGGCGCGTTTATATCTGCCCGGCCCGCCGCTGTGGATTCTCGATGAACCCTTCACCGCCCTCGACAAACAAGGCGTCGCCCAACTCGAAGAGCACCTGGCCCGGCACTGTGAGCAGGGCGGTTTGGTCGTGCTGACCACGCACCACAGCCTGGCCCGCCTGCCGGCCGGTTATCGTGAGCTGGATTTGGCGCGGTGGTCGCTATGAGCGTGTTCGCCCTGTTGGTTGCGCGTGAAGCCCGGTTGTTGTGCCGTCGCCCAGCCGAACTGGCCAACCCGCTGGTGTTCTTCGCCATCGTGATTGCCTTGTTCCCGCTGGCCGTCGGCCCCGAGACTGAACTGTTGCAAACCTTGTCTCCGGGCCTGGTGTGGGTGGCCGCGCTTTTGTCCGTCCTGCTCTCGCTGGACGGGCTGTTTCGCAGTGATTTCGAAGACGGTTCCCTGGAACAGTGGGTCCTTTCGTCGCACCCCCTGCCACTTCTGGTACTGGCCAAGGTGCTGGCACACTGGGTTTTTTCCGGCCTGGCGCTGGTCTTGCTCTCCCCGTTGCTGGCGATGATGCTCGGGCTGCCCGTGGAGTGCCTGCCGGTATTGCTTCTATCCTTGTTGCTCGGTACGCCGGTGCTCAGCCTGTTGGGGGCGGTGGGCGCAGCGTTGACTGTCGGTTTGAAGCGGGGTGGCCTGTTGCTCGCCCTGTTGATTCTGCCTTTGTATATCCCGGTGTTGATCCTGGGCAGCGGCGCTCTGCAAGCCGCGCTCATGGGGATGCCGGCGACCGGTTACCTTCTGTGGCTAGGGAGCCTGACCGCCCTGGCGGTAACCCTGACACCCTTTGCTATAGCCGCCGGCCTGAAGATCAGCGTCGGCGAATAATGAGGTCTGGTTGAGCGCGTCATACCCTTGACCAGTAAAGACCCTGAGCGTCCCGCTACGACGGGAAGCCACCGTGATGGAAACAGCAATGAACTGGACCTGGTTTCACAAGCTCGGCTCGCCTAAATGGTTTTATGGCATCAGCGGCAAGCTGCTGCCGTGGTTGAGCATCGCCGCCCTCTTGCTGATCGGCGTCGGCCTGGTCTGGGGCCTGGCTTTCGCGCCGCCGGACTACCAGCAAGGCAACAGCTTTCGCATCATCTATATCCATGTACCCGCTGCGATGCTGGCCCAGTCCTGCTACGTGATGCTGGCGGTGTGCGGCATCGTCGGCCTGGTGTGGAAGATGAAGCTGGCGGACGTCGCCCTGCAATGTGCTGCGCCCATCGGCGCATGGATGACCGCCGTGGCGCTGGTCACGGGCGCGATCTGGGGCAAACCGACCTGGGGTTCGTGGTGGGTGTGGGATGCGCGACTAACGTCCATGTTGATCCTGCTGTTCCTGTACTTCGGTCTGATTGCGCTGGGCAATGCGATCAGCAATCGTGACAGCGCCGCCAAGGCCTGTGCGGTGCTGGCGATTGTCGGCGTGATCAACATCCCCATCATCAAGTACTCGGTCGAGTGGTGGAACACCCTGCACCAGGGCGCCACGTTCACCCTCACCGAAAAGCCGGCGATGCCCGTGGAAATGTGGGCGCCGTTGCTGCTGATGGTGCTGGGGTTCTACTGTTTCTTCGGTGCCGTGCTCTTGATGCGCATGCGTCTTGAAGTGCTCAAGCGTGAGGCCCGCGCCAGTTGGGTCAAGGCCGAAGTGCAAGCCTGCCTGGGAGCGCGTGGATGAGCTTTGCTTCTTTCAGTGATTTTCTCGCCATGGGCCACCATGGCCTGTATGTCTGGACGGCCTACGGCATCTGCCTGGCGGTGCTGGCCCTCAACGTTGCCGCGCCAGTCCTGGCCCGCAAGCGTTACCTGCAACAAGAGGCGCGTCGTCTGCGCCGGGAGACCGATAAGTGAATCCGCTGCGTAGAAAACGTCTGTTGATCATCCTTGCCATCCTGGCCGGCGTCGGCATCGCCGTGGCCCTGGCCTTGAGCGCCCTGCAGCAGAACATCAACCTGTTCTACACCCCGACCCAGATCGCCAATGGCGAAGCGCCGCAGGACACGCGTATCCGCGCCGGCGGCATGGTGGAAAAAGGCTCGCTGAAACGCTCTGCCGACTCCCTCGACGTGACCTTCGTGGTCACCGACTTCAACAAAGCCGTGACCATTACCTACCGCGGCATCCTTCCGGACCTGTTCCGCGAAGGCCAGGGCATTGTCGCCCTGGGCAAACTCAACGCCGACGGCGTGGTGGTGGCCGATGAAGTGCTGGCCAAGCACGATGAGAAATACATGCCGCCGGAAGTGACCAAAGCCTTGAAAGACAGTGGTCAATCCGCCCCAAGCGCTAATTCACAGCCTGCCAAGGAGGGATAAGTGATGACGTCCGCACTGTTTATTCCGGAGCTGGGCCAGTTGTCGATGATCCTCGCCCTGTGCTTTGCCATCGTGCAGGCCGTGGTGCCGTTGCTCGGTGCCTGGCGCGGCGATCGCCTGTGGATGAGCCTGGCGCAGCCGGCCGCCTGGGGCCAGTTTGCCTTCCTGGTGTTTGCGTTTGGCTGCCTGACCTACGCCTTCATGACCGACGATTTTTCCGTCGCCTATGTGGCCAATAACTCCAACAGCGCTCTGCCCTGGTACTACAAGTTCAGTGCCGTATGGGGCGCACATGAAGGTTCGCTGCTGCTGTGGGCATTGATCCTCGGCGGCTGGACGTTCGCCGTGTCGGTGTTCTCGCGCCAACTGCCGCAAGTGATGCTGGCCCGCGTGCTGGCGGTGATGGGCATGATCAGCGTGGGTTTCCTGCTGTTCCTGATCATGACTTCCAACCCGTTCAGCCGCATCCTGCCGCAGATCCCGGTGGACGGTCGCGACCTCAACCCACTGCTGCAGGACATCGGCCTGATCGTGCACCCGCCGATGCTCTATATGGGGTATGTCGGCTTCTCGGTGGCCTTCGCATTTGCCATCGCCGCCTTGCTCGGCGGGCGCCTCGATGCTGCCTGGGCGCGCTGGTCGCGGCCATGGACCATTGTGGCGTGGGCTTTCCTCGGGATCGGCATCACCCTCGGTTCATGGTGGGCCTACTACGAACTCGGCTGGGGCGGCTGGTGGTTCTGGGACCCGGTGGAAAACGCCTCCTTCATGCCCTGGCTGGTGGGCACTGCGCTGATTCACTCCCTGGCCGTCACTGAAAAACGCGGCGTGTTCAAAAGCTGGACCGTGCTGCTGGCGATCGCCGCATTTTCCCTCAGCCTGCTGGGTACTTTCCTCGTGCGTTCGGGCGTGCTGACTTCGGTGCATGCGTTTGCGTCCGACCCTGCGCGCGGCGTATTCATCCTGATCTTCCTGCTGTTCGTGGTCGGTGGTTCACTCACGCTGTTCGCCCTGCGCGCGCCAGTGGTCAAGAGCCAGGTGGGTTTCAACCTGTGGTCGCGCGAAACCCTGCTGCTGGGCAATAACCTGGTGTTGGTGGTGGCCGCCTCGATGATCCTGCTCGGCACGCTGTACCCGTTGGTGCTGGATGCCTTGAGCGGCGCCAAGCTGTCCGTCGGCCCGCCGTATTTCAATGCGTTGTTTATACCGCTGATGGGCCTGCTGATGGTGGTGATGGCGGTTGGCGTGCTGGTGCGCTGGAAGGACACGCCCGTCAAATGGCTGGCCGGCATGCTGATGCCGGTGCTGCTGGGCAGTGTGGTCCTGGCGGTGATCGCCGGTATTGCCTATGGCGACTTCAACTGGGCGGTGCTCGCCACCTTCCTGCTGGCGGCCTGGGTGTTGCTGGCGGGCGTGCGCGATATCTTCGACAAGACCCGCCACAAAGGTTTGATCAAGGGCTTGCCGACGCTGACCCGCAGCTACTGGGGCATGCAGATCGCCCACATCGGCATCGTCGTGTGCGCCCTGGGCGTGGTGTTGTCCAGCCAGAACAGCGCCGAGCGCGATCTGCGCCTGGCGCCGGGCGAGGCCATGGACCTGGCCGGTTACCACTTTATTTTCGAGGGCGCCAAGCACTTCGAAGGCCCGAACTTCACCTCGGATAAAGGCACCGTGCGCGTCGTGCGCAACGGCCGCGAAGTGGCTGTGCTGCACCCGGAAAAACGCTTGTACACCGTGCAGAGTTCGATGATGACTGAAGCGGGTATCGACGCTGGTTTCACCCGCGACCTCTATGTGGCGCTGGGTGAACCCCTGGGTGAGGGTGCCTGGGCGGTGCGCGTGCATGTGAAGCCGTTTGTGCGCTGGATCTGGTTTGGCGGTTTGCTCACCGGGTTCGGGGGTTTGCTTGCCGCGCTGGACCGGCGCTATCGGGTCAAGGTCAAGAGCCGGGTGCGTGAAGCCCTCGGCCTGCAGGGAGCGGCGGTATGAAGCGTTGGTTGATGGTGTTGCCGCTGGCGGCATTTCTGGTGGTGGCGGTGTTCCTGTATCGCGGCTTGTACCTGGACCCGGCCGAGCTGCCCTCGGCAATGATCGGCAAGCCGTTCCCGGCGTTCAGCTTGCCGACGGTGCAGGGCGACAAGACCCTGACCCAGGCCGACCTGCTGGGCAAGCCGGCGCTGGTCAACGTGTGGGGCACCTGGTGCATCTCCTGCCGCGTTGAACACCCGGTGCTGAACAAGCTGGCCGAGAAGGGCGTGGTGATCTACGGCATCAACTACAAGGACGACAACACGGCGGCGTTGAAGTGGCTGGCGGAGTTCCACAACCCGTATCAGCTGGATATCCGCGACGAAGACGGCAACCTCGGCCTCAACCTCGGCGTGTATGGCGCCCCGGAAACCTTCTTCATTGATGCCAAGGGCGTGATCCGCGACAAATACGTCGGCGTGATCGACGAAGTCGTGTGGCGTGAGCAACTGGCCGCCAAGTACCAGGCCCTGGTCGATGAGGCCAAGCCATGAAGCGCTGGTTGACCGCCGCTGTGCTGGCACTCGGGCTGGCAGGTGTGGCCCATGCCGCCATCGATACCTACGAGTTTGCCAATGATGCCGAGCGCGAGCGTTTCCGCGACCTGACCAAGGAACTGCGCTGCCCCAAGTGCCAGAACCAGGACATCGCCGATTCCAATGCACCGATCGCCGCCGACCTGCGTAAAGAAATTTTCCGCATGCTGGGAGAGGGCAAGGACAACCAGCAGATCATCGACTTCATGGTCGATCGCTACGGTGATTTTGTGCGTTACAAACCGGCCCTCACCGGCAAGACCGCACTGCTCTGGTTCGGCCCCGCCGGGCTGTTGCTGGCCGGTGTGGTCGTCATGGCGGTGATTGTGCGCCGCCGCCGCGCCGCGCCGATTGATGGCAGCGACGCACTGTCGCCTGAAGAGCGTAAACGTCTCGACCAATTGCTGGACACCAAGACTGATGATTGATTTCTGGCTCGCAGCCGGCTTGCTGCTTCTGATTGCCCTGAGTTTCCTGTTGATCCCTGTGTTGCGCGGCCGCCGTGCCCAGCGTGAGGAGGATCGCACCGCGTTGAACGTGGCGTTGTACCAGGAGCGTGTTGCCGAACTGCAAGTGCAGCAGGCCGAAGGCGTGCTCAATGCCGCGCAACTCGATGCCGGCCGTGCGGAGGCGGCCCGTGAATTGCTGGCTGACACCGAAGGCGCGGAAAAAACCCGTGAGTCGCGCCTGGGCAAGCCACTGCCATTACTCGCCGCGCTTCTGGTCCCGGTGCTGGGCATCAGCCTCTACCTGCACTTCGGTGCCAGCGACAAGGTCGAACTGACCCGCGAATTCTCCCAGCCGCCGGTGTCCATGGAAGACATGACCCAGCGCCTGGAGCGCGCCGCGGCGGCCCAGCCGGACTCGGCCGAAGGTCTGTACTTCCTCGGTCGCGCCTACATGGCGCAGGATCGCTCCGCCGATGCCGCGAAAGTCTTCGAGCGCACCGTGGCCCTGGCCGGTCGCCAGCCGGAACTGCTCGGCCAGTGGGCGCAGGCGCAGTACTTTGCCGACAACAAACAGTGGTCGCCCAAGGTTCAAGCCCTGACCGACGAAGCGTTGAAGCAAGATCCCAAGGAAGTCACCAGCCTGGGCCTGTTGGGTATCGCAGCCTTTGAAGGCCAGCGTTATCAGGAGGCTATCGACTACTGGAGCCGCCTGCTGGCGCAACTGCCGGCGCAAGACAACTCCCGCGCCGCGCTGCAAGGCGGGATTGACCGTGCTGCCGAAAAGCTGAAAGAAAGCGGTAGCGCCGTCGCACCCAAGGCGGTGATGAGAGTGCGTGTGGATGTGTCGCCCGAGGTGAAGGCCAAGGCCCTGCCTACCGACAGCGTGTTCATCTTCGCCCGCGCCGTCTCCGGCCCGCCGGCGCCCTTGGCGGCCAAACGCGTCACCGTAGCGGAACTGCCGATTACCGTCGAACTGGGCGACGCCGACGCGATGATGCCGCAGTTGAAACTGTCGAACTTCCCCGAAGTCCAACTGGTTGCGCGCATATCCCGGGCGGGTGTTGCCACCGCCGGTGAGTGGATCGGCCGCAGCCAACCCTTGGCCAGCAGCACCACTGCGCTGCAGCAACTGACCATCGACAGTCCGAACCCGTAATTCGAGGAAACGCCATGACCGCATTTGCACGCATCACCTTGCTCAGCCTGGTACTCGGCCTGAGCGCCTGTGCGGTCCATCGGCCCCCTCCAGCGCCCACCGGCCCGACCATCCCACCGTCAGGCCCATCGACTCAACCGAGCACCAAGCCGTCCGGCCCAGTCACTCCGGCTCCCAAACCACAGCCCAGCAAATCGCCGACGTTCGCTCCGCCACCGGGCGCCGCCAGCCACTGGGACGGCAAGATGCAGGTCTACGTGCTCGACGACCAGCCCGACACCTTCTATCGCCAGCGCACCTACTACCGCTGGAGCAACGGCTGGAGTCGTTCGATCAGCCCGAACGGCCCCTGGGAAGAAACCGATGTGCACGGCGTGCCGCCAGGGTTGAGCAAGCAATACGCGCAATGACAAAAGGCGACCTTCGGGTCGCCTTTTTCATGGGGTTGAAATCCACTTTGCCGGTCACTGCTGGGCAAATGTGGGAGTACTTCTGGTTCCGACTCTATGCCGCTGTCTGACGAGCCTTCAGCGTACACCTAGCGACGACGATGGCCAGCACCGCCAAACTGAAGGTGGTCCAGGCCATCAGGTGAGCACCTCCCTCAAATGCCCGCGTGGCACTGTTCATCAATTCACTGGCCTGATCTCCCACCAATGTGGCTGATACCGCATGAGCGCCTGCCAATGTCTCGCTTGCCAGGCTCATCTGCATAGGCGTCAGGAAGTCGGGTAATTGCAATGTGCCGCGGTAATAGGCGGTGACAAGGCCTCCGAGCAGGGTGGTGCCGAGCACTACCCCGACTTCATAGGCGGTTTCGCTGATGGCTGATGCTGCTCCGGCTTTGGTGGGTGGGACGGCCGACAGAATCACGTCGTTGGAGACAGTAGCGATTGCACCGACGCCAATGTTCAGCAATGCAAACGCCGCCACAATCACCGTCAAACTACTGCCCAGGCCTGCAACCAACAAAAATGCGCCGGCAGTAAAGGCCAGCAGGATGGGAATCAGGACATTGACCGATACTCGCTGCGCGACCGGGACTATCAGGATGCCCACCGCAATTGCCATGATCTGACCCGGAATCAGCGCGATACTGGCGCTGAGGGGGGACATTTGCAGAACGATTTGCAGGAATTGAGTGGAGAAAAATACAAAACCTATCAGGAAAGCCAAGCTCATCAGATTAATCGTCACCGACCCGCTGAACGTCTTGTTGCGAAACAGGCCCAGGTCCATCAACGGCGTCGACAGGTGCAATTGGCGGCGTACGAATTGCCAACCGATAACCACTGCAACGCCGAAGGCCACCAGCGCGGACACATCCAGACCATCGCTGGCGATATGCTTGATGCTGTACACCAGAGCACTGAGTGCCACGATGGATTGCACAGTACTGATGGCGTCCATAGGCCCGGAAGCATCGGGCTCCGACTCAGGCAACAGCCAGGGGCCGAGCACTAATAAGGGCACCAGCACCGGTACCGCCAGTAGAAAAATCGATCCCCAGGCAAAGAACTCGAGCAGAACGCCACCAACCAAAGGTCCAAGCGCAGAACCGACCGTCAACGTTGTCGCCCAGATAGCCACGGCCATGCGCCGCTCTTCCCGGTCTTCGAAGAGTGACCGAATCAACGCCAATGTCGAAGGCATCAACATGGCACCGAAGATCCCCATACAGGCACGTCCCACGATCAGTTGGGAGGCAGTGTGAGAGTAAGCTGTCATGACTGAAACGACGGTAAACCCCAGTGACCCGATCAACAGCAGTTTTCGATGGCCTTTGCGATCACCCAGGCTACCCATGGTAATGAGCAATCCTGCCAATACCAGTGAATAGGCATCAATCATCCATAACTGCTGGCTGGCGCTAGGGTGTAACGCCTCAGCGATTTTTGGCAGTGCGAAGCCCAAGACCGTGTTATCCACGGTCACCAGCAAGACCGGTAGCATCAATATCGCTAGAGCCAACCACCGCCGAGACTGGGTTTGTCGTTTTACTTCATCAGCCGCTAAAGACATCACCGGCTCCTTCTACACATTGTGAATTGCCAAGCGTTCAGTCCAAGCAGGCGGGCCAGAGAGGCTGCGTCTACTGCAATTACGTCGAACTCCATGTTCCATATCCCTAATTGACTGGCGGTTATAAGAAGAAAAGCGTTCCCATGTTGGAACGTGACGAGCTTTGTATAATTTGTATTGAGGTGCGACCATCGAGTATTTGTTTCTTCTTGTATCGCTGTTATAAATTCACAAGTCTGACAACAGACGCCGCGAGTTTAGGGGAAACGTATTTATCTGTAGCCTCTAACGGCGGTCACCGGATTTTTTCATGTCTGATAGATACAAGCAGCGAACAATACAGAACAAAATGCTTGGGTTTCTTCGGGTTCGCATTCGCCCCCTAAAAGCGTACTAGCGACTTGGCTATCAGCACTGAACATGATCATGCCGATGGGCGCACCGAACTGGGTGCGCGGCGGATCGCACTCGGGTAATGTGGCCGCCGCCGGCCTGGCGGCCGGGGGATTGCTGGGTATACTTTCCAGCGACTACCAGGCCAGTCTGGCGACAAGCGAAGAGGGTGTTTTGATGGCGGGCAGGTTGATCTATCTCATCGGGCCGTCGGGTTCGGGCAAGGACAGCCTGCTGGAGGCCGCACGCCCACGTTTGGTTGAGCGCGGCTGCCGCATTGTGCGCCGCGTGATCACGCGTTCGGCGGAGGCGGTGGGCGAGGCGGCGCAGGGCGTGAGCCCGCAGCAGTTTGCCGCGATGCAGGACGAGGGGGCGTTTGCCCTGAGTTGGCAGGCCAATGGGCTGTCTTATGGTATCCCCAGGGACATCGACGTCTGGCTGGCGGCGGGGGAGGATGTGCTGGTCAATGGCTCCCGAGCGCATCTGGCGCAGACGCGTGAGCGCTATCCGACCTCGTTGGTGTTGCTGCTGACCGTGGATCAAGCGGTGTTGCGTGAACGCCTGATTGCACGCGGGCGTGAGTCGCTGGCGGACATTGAAGAGCGCCTGGCGCGCAACGCGCGGTTCACCGCCGAGCTGATTGCCGGCAATGGCGCGGGATTATTCGTGCTGGATAACTCCGGCCCCCTGGAGCATACCGTCGAGCGCCTGCTGTGCTGCCTGGATCACGGGGACGCGGCATGTGCCTGACGTCCGCGTTCATTGCGTAATGTAGGCGTCAAACGTGTTGAAAGTGAGACAGGGGTAACGAGAGTGTTCCACTCGTTACCGGTGTGTTTGGGTGGGTTTCTTGATGTTTTCACCTCAATAGATTGCTCGCTTGTTGCGAAGTATTTTTTCTTTATAAAACAGCTTGTTGACGGTTTGTAATAGAACAGTCAAGGCAGCTTGTTGTTCGGCGGTTTTCAGGCAGTGGTCTTGCAATAAAGTCTGGGTGGCTGGCGCTTTTTATCTATGGGACTTTTATCGGGCTGGCGAAGGATTGGTCAGCATCGAAAATTCATTATGGATTGTGCTCAACGCCCAAGAGTATTTATGGCATGAAGATCCCTGTCAGACATCCTTTCCTGTCACGCCCCGATTCTTTGCCGTCCGAACCACCGTGCTCGAATAAAATTGATGGTTTAAAGTGGGTCGGTACACAGCGCTCCTTTAATACGGATCAAGCGGAAAAACATATAACACGCGAAGGTTGCAAGTTTTACGATCGCAACGGCGATAACAAAATAGTTGTCGGTTTTAACCTGGTTGGCAGTTTTAGCGAGCCGCAGAAAGTGCGTATCAGGGAAGCCTTGCAATACTGGGCGGATGTTACAAACATCAACTTTGTTGAAAATGGCTCGAACACCGATGGCCATATCACGGTCAATGGCGTGGCGGGTTCCTGGTCTGGTCACGCGTATATGCCTAACCAGTCTCAAGCGCGGGTCACCGCGAATATAGGCACCGGGGGCGGCGAGGGTAAGCCGGCGATAGGCTGTGCGTTCCTGGGTTTGGCGATCCATGAACTGGGACATACCCTGGGGCTCAGCCATCCGGGCGACTACGACGGCCTGGGCCACAGCTACAGCAGTTCTGCGGCCTACAAACAGGACACCAAAGCGCGCAGTGTCATGAGTTACTGGGCGGAAACCAACCAACCCGGGCACAACTTCGCCAACCAAAGCCCCTGTGCGCCCATGATGGATGATATTGCGGCGGTTCAAAGGCTTTATGGAAAGAACACCAAGACCCGAGATACCGATACCACGTATGGCTTCAACTCCAACGCCGGTCGTGAGGTTTATAGCCTCAAGCGTGCAACTGAAAAGCCGGTCTTCACGGTCTGGGACGGCGCGGGCAACGATACGCTGGATTTTTCCGGGTTTGCCCATAACCAGAACATCAACCTCGATGCCGAGGCGTTCTCGGATGTGGGTGGGCTGCGGGGAAACGTCTCCATTGCCAAAGGGGTGGTTATCGAAAATGCCATCGGCGGATACGGTGACGATACGTTGAAGGGGAACGACGGCGACAATCGCCTCAAAGGTGGCAGGGGCAGCGATAAGCTGCGTGGGGGCGCCGGATCGGATACGTTCATTTATGAGCGCATCAGCGATTCGACCCCACAGAAACCTGACTTTATTCAAGACTTCTCCAGTGGTATCGATAAGATCGATGTTTCGGGAGTGATCTACGAGGCACGTCTCAAGGGGCTGAACTTCACCGATCAATTCAGCGGCAGGCCTGGCGACGCTGTGCTTGGCTATGACGCGCAGACAGGTCGTTCGACATTGTCGGTGGATACGACAGGGGACCGCCGGGCCAGCCTGCTGATCACCAGCCAAGGTCAAATCAAGCAGACGGACGTGATCTGGAGCGGCCAGGCGCCAACTGAGGTACTGACTGCGCCCCCGGCAGTGGCGCCACCGCCAGAGCCGATACCAGAACCCGAGCCAGAACCAGAACCAGAACCTGCGCCCCAGCCACGCCGCATTCGCCGACCCCTTATCAACACAAGAACGATCAGACGAATTATCAATACCGTGTTGGCACCCATCACAAGGTTTGTGAGGCGCATTTTTTCGTGGTTCAGGTAAGCGTCAGTCCTACCTGAACGTAAGGGGATTACGAGCCATGTTCCTTAGGGCACTTACGCAGCCACCGGAGTGACTTGACGCGCTGCACTCAGGAACCGCAACAACGCCACCAGCGGGAAGGCACTGCCTACGAGCATCACCCCCAACCAACCGCCCTGTTCATACACGCTGCTGGCAATCGCCGAGCCGAAGGCGCCGCCGATGAAGATGCTAGTCATGTACAGCGCGTTGAGGCGGCTGCGGCTTTTGGCGTCGAGGGCGTAGATGGCGCGTTGGCCGAGGACCATGTTCATCTGCACGCAGAAGTCCAGGACCACGCCGGTGACGGCCAGGCCGATGACGCTGTACAGCGGGTGTACGAAGGCCGGCAGGAAGCTCAGCGCCGCGAACAACATCGCCAGCAGCGAGGCGCGGTGGGTGTGGCCGGCATCGGCCAGGCGACCGGCGATGGGCGCGGCAACAGCGCCCAGGGCGCCCACCAGGGCAAACAGCGCGATTTCGCTTTGGCTCAGGCCGTGGTTGCGCGCCAGTTCCAATGGGGCGGCGGTCCAGAACAGGCTGAAGGTGGCGAACAGGCAGGCCTGATAGAACGCGCGCTGGCGCAGCAGCGGTTGCTCACGCACCAGGGTGCCAAGGGAGCGCAACAACTGAGCATAACTGGCACTGTGGTCGGGTTGGCGCTTGGGGATGGTCAGCAGCAGCACCACGCTGATAAACGCCATCAGCGCGGCGGCGGCCATGAACATCGCTCGCCAGCCGAAATGGTCGGCCACCACACTGGACACCGGGCGTGACAGCAGGATACCAAGCAACAGGCCGCCCATGATACTACCGACCACACGTCCACGGGACTCGGCGGGCGCCAGGTGCGCGGCCAGCGGGATCAGGATCTGCACCGAGACCGAACTGAAACCGATCAGCAACGACACCAGCAGGAACAGGTTCGGCTGTTCGGTAAACGCTGCGCCCAGCAGGCTGGCGATGGCCACGACGGTCGTGGTGATCATCAGCTTGCGGTTTTCCAGCAGATCGCCCAGCGGTACGAGGAAGAACAGGCCGAGGGCGTAGCCGATCTGCGTCAGGGACACGATCAGGCTGGCCATCGCCGGGGTCAGGCCGATATCCGGTGCAATCAGCTCGATGATCGGTTGTGCGTAGTAGATGTTGGCAACGATGGCGCCGCAGCAAAACGCGAACAGCATCACCATGCTCCGGGTCATCGTGCTCGCAGTGTGGGAAGTAGCGTTCATGGTGTTCTCATAAAAGCGTAGGAAAGTGGCGCAAGCCTAAAGGCAACACCACCGCCGGGGTAGGCCGCTGGCAGTGATATCACTCATGCGCGGCATTGATGACTGAATCGTTAATTTTCTGCGCCAAGGGTGATGATACATTCAGGCACAAAGGCTGAAACAGGAAACGCTTGCGATGAAGATCACGTTGAACAAGATGCTCATGGCTTCGACCCTCGCCGCCGCCATGGCCGTGGGCTTGGCCCACGCTGCCGAGGCTCCGCGTGTCGGGGTTCGCGGCGAGATTACGGCGGTCGACGGTGACGCGCTGCAGGTCAAGGCCAACAGCGGTGAAGAGGTCACCGTCAACCTCACCCAAGCCACCCAGGTGCGCGCCGTTACGCTGGCCAGGATCGATGAAATCAAGCCCGGCAGCTATATCGGCTCGGCCGCAATGCCGAATGCCGACGGCACCCTCACGGCGCTGGAAGTGCATGTGTTTCCACCGGCCATGGCCGGCACCGGCGACGGGCATCGTGCATTTGACTTGAAGGAAGGCAGCAGCATGACCAACGGCACCGTCGGTGATCTGGTGGTCAGCAACGGGCGCACCCTGACCGTCAAATACAAGGGTGGCGAGCAGAAGATTGTAGTGCCGGAGGGTGTGCCCATCGTCAACCTGGAGCCGGGGGATCGCAGTCTGCTGAAGGCCGGGGTGAAGGTGGTGCTGTTTGCGGCGAAAGGGCCGGATGGGACTATCACCGCGCAGGCTATCTCAGCCGGCAAGGACGGCGTAACGCCGCCCATGTAACAGCCAGTCACAAAACCCAGTGTGGGAGGGGGCTTGCTCCCGATGGCAGAGTGTCAGTCAATGAATGAGTTGACTGATACACCGCTATCGGGAGCAAGCCCCCTCCCACATTTTTTACCAGGTTTATCTGAAAGGGTTATTGACCAGAGTAGATCTGGTCAAACACGCCACCATCATCGAAGTGGGTCTTCTGCACCGTGCGCCAGTCACCAAAGGTTTTTTCCACCGACAGGAAGTCGACCTTCGGGAAACGGTCGGTGTACTTGGCCAGTACCGCCGGATCACGCGGGCGCAGGTAGTTGTTCGCGGCGATTTCCTGGCCTTGCGGCGACCACAGGTATTTCAGGTAGTCCTCGGCGGCCGTGCGGGTGCCTTTCTTTTCGACCACCTTGTCGACCACCGACACGGGTGGTTCGGCTTCGGCGGAGACGCTCGGGTAGATCACTTCGAATTGATCACGCCCGAATTCACGGGCGATCATTTCCGCTTCGTTCTCAAAGGTCACCAGCACGTCGCCGATCTGGTTGGTCATGAACGTGGTGGTGGCGGCGCGGCCACCGGTATCCAGTACCGGCGCTTGTTTGAACAGCTTGCCGACAAACGCCTTGGCCTTGTTTTCGTCGCCGCCGTTCTTGAGCACATACCCCCAGGCCGACAGATAGGTATAGCGCCCGTTACCCGAGGTTTTCGGGTTGGGCACGATCACCTGCACGCCATCCTTGAGCAGGTCCGGCCAGTCTTTCAGGGCCTTGGGGTTGCCTTTGCGCACGATAAACACCGTGGCCGAGGTAAACGGTGCGCTGTTGTTCGGCAGGCGGGTGACCCAGTTGTCGGGCACCAGTTGGCCGTTGTCGACCAGGGCATTGATGTCGGTGGCCATGTTCATGGTGATCACGTCAGCCGGCAGGCCGTCGATGACCGAGCGCGCCTGTTTGCTCGACCCACCGAAGGACATCTGCAAGGTGAGTTTGTCGTTCGGGTGCTCGGCTTCCCAGTGCTTCTGGAACGCCGCGTTGTAGTCCTTGTAGAAATCACGCATCACGTCGTAGGAGACGTTGAGCAGGGTGACCGGTGCGGCTTGGACGGCACCGGCCAGGGCCAGGCCGGCGGCCAGTAGAGACGCGCTGAGGATTTTTTTCACTGCTCATTCCTTGTTGTTCGGGAGAAGAGGGGGCGGCAATTTGCCAGCGACTATAGCCGGGGGCGCATAGTCGCTTAAAGATTAAAACGAACTTTGCTTATTCCACTTTCTTAAACAGTGCATTACCGCATCGGGAGCAAAATGCGGCATTGGCTTCGTGGCTGTTTTTCTTGCACACCGGGCAATCCGTTTGCAGTTGCTCACCGCGCATGGCGTTGGCCAGTTCCGCAGTGAAGATCCCGGTCGGCACGGCGATGATCGAGTAACCGGTGATCATCACCAGCGACGAAATCACCTGGCCCAACGGGGTCTTGGGCACGATATCGCCAAAGCCGACGGTGGTCAGGGTCACGATCGCCCAGTAAATGCCCTTGGGAATACTGGTAAACCCGTGCTCCGGGCCTTCGATCACATACATCAGGGTGCCGAACACCGTGACCAGGGTGCACACGCTGACCAGGAACACCACGATCTTCTGCTTGCTGCCCCGCAGCGCCGACATCAGGTAGTTGGCCTGCTTGAGGTAGGGGCCCAGCTTGAGCACCCGGAATATACGCAACATGCGGATAATGCGGATGATCAGCAGGTATTGGGCGTCGCTGTAGTACAGCGCCAGAATGCCCGGCACGATGGCCAGCAAGTCCACCAGCCCGTAGAAGCTGAAGGCATAGCGCAACGGCTTGGGCGAGCAATACAGGCGCAGCCCGTACTCGATGGCGAAGATGATGGTGAAACCCCATTCGATATAGGCCAGCACGTCGGCATAGTTATCGTGCACCGCCTGGATACTGTCGAGGATCACGATCACCAGGCTGGCAAGGATGATCAAGAGCAGGGTGCTGTCGAAGCGTCGCCCGGCCGCGGTGTCGCTCTGAAAGACCATTACATACAGCCGTTGACGCCAGTTGTTGCTGTCCATGGAAGTCGCCTGAATCGAATATCGCGCCAGCCTAGGAGGATTCGAAGGGGCTGTCCATGCGGGTTTTCTGCAGTACCCGGCAGCTGGCGCGCACCAGCCAGCACGCGAGGATGAACGGCGCGGTCAGCGCCGGCAGGTGCAGCGCGGCAAAACCCGGTGTGAGTGCAATCGCCAGCAGGATACCGAGCAACGGCAACCAGGGGCGCCGATGGGACTGGCTCAGCGCCAGGGCCGCGAGTGCCGGGTTGTAGCTGTGCAGGCCGAGCAGGGCGCCGGTGGGGTCATCCAGCAACCAGCCGACCCACACGCCGCTGCCGGCGCCGATCAACGCCCATAACGCGGCGCTGCGGTTGGCCAGCAGCAGGCCCAGGGCAATCGATACGCCGGCCAGCGGTTGATCGAGCAACAGGACTTGCGCGAGCCCCGTAAAGGGGGCGGTGAGCAAGGCCACTGCATCGGGTTCGCTCAGGGCAACGGGGCTATCAGGCAGCGTGCCCAGCAGCAACCAGCCAAGGCCGACAAATGGCGCGGTGTAGGCGGGCAAGGCTTGCGCTTGGGTGGCATGTTGCAGCCATTGCCGTGTCAGGATCGCACTCAAGCCGCCGCACGCCAGGATCAGTGGCGGCAGTAACGCCGACCAGGCGCAGTGCTGGCTGATCAACAACCCCAGCAGCACGCCGTTATAGCTATAGAGGCCGGCCTGCCGCTCAGCCTTCGGATACCCTCGGCGCTGGGCGGTCAGCAATCCCGCCACACCGCCCAGCAGCGCCCCGCCGAACAGCGCCGGAGCGCCGATCAGAATGGCCAGCAGGCACAGCAGGCCGCATAGCGGGTGGCGTTGCAGGAAGATCTGGCTGAAACCGTTGAGCAGGGCTTCGGCCCAGTCGGGGCAGGTTGGGTTGTGCATGGTGGTCAGTCAGTTGGATTGGGTTGCCCCCAATCGGGAGCAAGCCCCCTCCCACACTTGATGGTGTTCACAGCTTAAAATTTGTGAACGCATTCAGTTGTGGGAGGGGGCTTGCTCCCGATGAGGCCCTGACAGGCGCTAAATCAACGTCTCAATCCGCAAGGAATTGGTCGACCCCAACTGCCCAAACGGCACCCCCGCTGTAATGACCAACGTATCCCCACGCTGCGCCATTCCTTGGGCCTGGGCGATCTCCAATGCCGTGGAGCACACCTCATCCACCTGCCGCAGCCGGTCATTGACCACTGAATGCACGCCCCACGCCACGCTCAAACGCCGCGCCGTGGACAGGTTCGGCGTGAGGTTGAGAATCGGCGCCACCGGGCGTTCCCGCGCCGCACGCAGGCTGGAGTTGCCCGACTCGCTGTAGTTCACCAGCACCGCCACCGGCAGGATGCTGCTGATGCGCCGGATGGCGCAGCTGATCGCGTCGGACACCGTGGCCTGCGCCTTGGGTCGGTTGACGTCCAGTTGCGTCTGGTAGTCCGGGCCGTTTTCCACCTGGCGGATGATCTTGCTCATCATCTGCACGGCCTCCAGCGGGTAATCGCCCGAGGCGGTTTCCGCCGACAGCATCACCGCATCCGCCCCTTCAGCCACCGCATTGGCCACGTCGGTGACTTCGGCGCGCGTCGGCGCAGGCGAGAAGCGCATGGATTCGAGCATCTGCGTGGCCACCACCACCGGTTTACCCAACTGGCGACAGGTACGGATGATGTCTTTCTGAATGTGCGGCACGCTCTCGGCCGGCACTTCCACCCCCAGGTCGCCCCTGGCCACCATGATCGCGTCGCTCAATTCGGCGATTTCCGCCAGGCGCTGCACGGCCGACGGTTTTTCGATCTTGGCCATCAGGAACGCCTTGTCGCCGATCAGCTCGCGGGCTTCGCGGATGTCTTCCGGGCGTTGCACGAAGGACAGCGCCACCCAGTCCACGCCCAGCTCCAGGCCGAAGCTCAGGTCGCGGCGGTCCTTGGCGGTCAGCGGGCTGAGTTCCAGCAAGGCTTGTGGGACGTTCACGCCTTTGCGGTCGGACAACTCGCCACCATTGAGCACGGTCGTGTCGATGGCGTCGGCGTGCTTGGTGATGACCCGCAGGCGCAGCTTGCCGTCGTCCAGCAGCAGGTCCATGCCCGGCTCCAGCGCTGCGATGATTTCCGGGTGAGGCAGGTTGACCCGGCATTGGTCGCCCGGCGTCGGGTCCAGGTCCAGGCGCAGGGCCTGGCCGCGCACCAGTTGCACCTTGCCCTCGGCAAAACGTCCGACCCGCAACTTTGGCCCCTGCAGGTCCATGAGAATGCCCAGCGGGTAATTCAACTGGCGCTCCACCTGGCGAATCCACTGGTAACGTTGGGCATGATCGGCGTGCTCACCATGGCTGAAGTTGAGGCGGAAGATGTTCACTCCGGCTTCCACCAGTTCGCGGATATCGTCGATACCGTCGGTAGCCGGCCCCAGGGTGGCGAGGATTTTGACCTTCTTGTCAGGCGTCATGGTGGGCAGTCTCAAGGATCAGGATGGCGCGCAAGTCATTGACGTTGGTACGGGTCGGCTCGGTGACGAGCAGACCGTCGAGCGCGGCGAAATAGCCGTAGCCGTTGTTGTTGTCCAGCTCGTCGCTGGCCGACAGGCCCAGGGCTTCGGCGCGGGCGTAGCTGGTGGGGGTCATGATCGCGCCGGCATTGTCTTCCGAGCCGTCGATGCCATCCGTGTCGCCGGCCAGGGCGTACACGCCGGGCAGGCCCTTGAGGCTGTCGGTGAGGCTCAGCAGGAATTCGGCATTGCGCCCGCCACGGCCATTGCCGCGCACGGTGACGGTGGTTTCACCGCCGGAGAGGATCACGCACGGCGCGGCCAACGGCTGGCCATGTTGCACGATCTGCCGGGCGATACCGGCGTGTACCTTGGCCACGTCGCGGGCTTCGCCTTCCAGGTCACCGAGGATCAGCGGGCTGAACCCCGCTTGGCGAACTTTGACCGCCACGGCTTCGAGGGATTGCTGGGGGCGTGCGATCAATTGGAAGTGGCTACGCGCGAGCACCGGGTCGCCGGGTTTGACGGTTTCCGAGGCCGGGTCCTGCAACCAGTTGCGCACCGACGCGGGGGCGTCGATGCCGTAGCGCTTGAGGATCGCCAGGGCCTGTTGCGACGTGCTGGGGTCACCCACCGTGGGGCCGGAGGCGATCACCGTGGCCTGGTCACCGGGCACATCGGAAATCGCATAGGTGTAGACCGTCGCGGGCCAGGCCGCTTTCGCCAATCGGCCGCCTTTGATGGCTGAGAGGTGCTTGCGTACGCAATTCATCTCGCCAATGGTGGCGCCGGATTTGAGCAGGGCTTTGTTGATGGCTTGCTTGTCGGCTAGGGTGATGCCTTCGGCGGGCAGGGCGAGCAAGGCAGAGCCGCCGCCGGAGAGCAGGAAGATCACCCGATCGTCTTCGCCCAGGTCGCTGATCAGCCCCAGCACACGCTGTGCCACGGCCAGGCCCGCTGCATCGGGCACGGGGTGGGCGGCTTCGACCACTTCGATTTTCTTGCACGGCGCGCCGTGGCCGTAGCGGGTGACCACAAGGCCGGTGACTTCGCCCTGCCAGCAGTTCTCGACGACCAAGGCCATGGCTGCCGCGGCTTTGCCGGCGCCGATCACGATCACCCGGCCGCTGCGGTCGGCGGGCAGATAAGGTTCCAGGACTTGCCGGGGGTGGGCGGCCTCGATGGCTGTGGCAAACAGCTCGCGAAGCAGGTGTTGCGGATCGACCGACATAAGCGGGCTCCCGGGAATTTTTGTTATTAGAGGTGCAACCATTTCAAGCTTGAAATGCAATCAATCTGTGGGAGGGGGCTTGCTCCCGATAGCGGTGTGTCATTCACCGCTTTGCTGACTGATCCACCGCTATCGGGAGCAAGCCCCCTCCCACAATCGATCGCATTCCAGGTCAGGATTTACTGATCGCGAATCGAGAAATTCGCCATATGCTCCAGGCCCTTGATCAGCGCCGAATGGTCCCAGTTACCGCCACCGATTGCGGCGCACGTACTGAATACCTGTTGGGTGCCGGCGGTGTTCGGCAGGTTGATCCCCAGCTCTTTGGCACCCGCCAGGGCCAGGTTCAGGTCCTTCTGGTGCAGGTTGATACGGAAACCAGGATCGAAGGTACCCTTGATCATGCGTTCGCCATGCACTTCCAGGATCTTCGACGAGGCAAAGCCGCCCATCAGCGCTTCACGCACCTTGGCCGGATCGGCGCCGTTTTTCGACGCGAACAACAGCGCTTCGGCCACGGCTTGGATGTTCAGCGCGACGATGATCTGGTTGGCGACCTTGGCTGTCTGGCCATCGCCATTGCCGCCCACCAGGGTGATGTTCTTGCCCATGCTCTGGAACAACGGCAGTGCGCGTTCAAACGTCTGCGGCTCGCCGCCGACCATGATGCTCAGGGTGCCGGCTTTTGCGCCGACTTCACCACCGGACACCGGCGCATCCAGGTATTGCGCGCCAGTCTCGTTGATCTTCGCGGCGAAGGCTTTGGTCGCGGTAGGGGAGATCGAACTCATGTCGATCACCACTTTGTTCGGTGACAAGCCTGCGGCGACGCCGTCTTTGCGAAACAGGACGTCATCGACCTGCGGGGTGTCGGGCACCATCACGATGATGAACTCGGCTTCCTGGGCAACCTGCTGCGGGTTGGCCAACGCCACGGCGCCGGCTGCGATCAACTCGGCCGGGGCCTTGCCGTGGTGTTCGGAAAGAAACAGTTGGTGCCCGGCTTTCTGCAGGTTGGCGGCCATGGGTTGGCCCATGATGCCGGTGCCGATAAATCCGATCTTAGCCATGAAGCAATCCTCTTTTTATTAGATGGCGTTGTGGGTTTTCAACCAGCCCAAACCCGCTTCGGTGGTGGTCAGCGGCTTGTATTCGCAGCCGACCCAGCCCGTGTAACCGATGCGGTCCAAGTGTTCGAACAGGAAGCGGTAGTTGATCTCCCCCGTGCCCGGCTCATTGCGCCCGGGGTTATCCGCCAGCTGGATGTGATTGATCGCTTGCAGATGCGCCGCGATGGTTCGGGCCAGGTCGCCTTCCATGATTTGCATGTGGTAGATGTCGTATTGCAGGAACAGATTGTCACTGCCCACTTGCTCGCGGATCGACAGGGCCTGGGCGGTGTTGTTCAGGTAGAAGCCTGGGATGTCGCGGGTATTGATCATCTCCATCACCAGCTTGATGCCGGCCGCTTGCAGCTTGTCGGCGGCATACTTGAGGTTGGCGACGAAGGTGGTTTCCAGGGTTTGATCATCTACCCCGGCAGGCCGGATGCCCGCCAGGCAGTTGATTTGGGCATTGCCCAGCACCTGGGCGTAGGCGATGGCCAGCTTGACCCCGGCGCGGAATTCCTCGACCCGGTCCGGATGACAGGCCAGGCCGCGCTCGCCCTTGGCCCAGTCACCGGCCGGCAGGTTGAACAGCACTTGCGTCAGGCCATGGGCGTCGAGTTGCGCCTTGATTTCGGCCGAGCTGAACTCGTACGGAAACAGATACTCGACCCCCTGGAAACCGGCGTCGGCGGCCGCTTTGAAGCGGGCAAGAAAGTCCTGCTCGGTAAACAGCATGGACAGGTTGGCGGCAAAACGCGGCATAAGGTTCTCCTTAATCGAGCAGGGAAATGGCGGTCGGCGCATCGTTGCCGACCAGGGCCAGATCTTCGAATTCGTTGACGGCGTTGATCTCGGTGCCCATGGAAATATTGGTCACCCGCTCCAGAATAATCTCAACGATCACCGGCACCTTGAATTCTTCGATCATTTGCTCGGCCTGGCGCAACGCCGGCGCGATCTGGCTGGGTTCGAACACACGCAGTGCCTTGCAACCCAGGCCCTCGGCGACAGCTACGTGGTCGACGCCATAGCCGTTGAGTTCGGGCGCGTTGAGGTTGTCGAAAGACAACTGCACGCAGTAGTCCATTTCAAAACCGCGCTGGGCCTGGCGGATCAAGCCGAGGTAGGAGTTGTTCACCACCACGTGGATGTACGGCAGCTTGAACTGCGCGCCCACCGCCAACTCTTCGATCATGAACTGGAAGTCATAGTCGCCCGACAGCGCCACGACCTTGCGGCTAGGGTCCGCCTTGACCACGCCGAGCGCGGCCGGGATGGTCCAGCCCAAGGGGCCGGCCTGACCGCAGTTGATCCAGTGGCGGGGTTTGTAGACGTGCAGGAATTGCGCGCCGGCAATCTGCGACAGGCCGATGGTACTGACGTAGCAGGTGTCTTTGCCGAACACCTGGTTCATTTCTTCGTACACCCGCTGCGGCTTGACCGGCACGTTGTCGAAGTGGGTCTTGCGCTGCAGGGTGGCTTTGCGCTGCTGGCAGTCATGCAACCAGGCGCTGCGGTCCTTGAGCTTGCCGGCGGCTTTCCACTCGCGCGCCACTTCAATGAACATCGTCAGTGCGCTGCCCGCGTCGGAGACGATGCCCAGATCCGGGGTGAACACGCGGCCGATCTGCGTCGGTTCGATGTCGACGTGAATGAACCGGCGGCCCTCGGTGTAGACATCCACCGAACCGGTATGACGGTTGGCCCAGCGGTTGCCGATGCCCAGCACCACGTCCGACTTGAGCAGGGTGGCGTTGCCATAACGGTGCGAGGTTTGCAGACCGACCATGCCGACCATCAGCGGGTGGTCATCGGCAATGGTGCCCCAGCCCATCAGGGTAGGGATGACGGGAATACCCGTCAGCTCGGCGAACTCCACCAGCAGTTCGCTGGCGTCGGCGTTGATCACGCCGCCGCCGCTGACCAGCAGTGGACGTTCGGCCTGGTCCAGCAGTGCCAAGGCTTTCTCCACTTGCACGCGGGTGGCCAAGGGTTTGGCCAGGGGCAATGGCTGGTAGGCGTCGATGTCGAATTCGATCTCGGCCATCTGCACGTCGAACGGCAGGTCGATCAGTACCGGGCCGGGGCGGCCGGAGCGCATTTCATAAAAGGCTTTCTGGAACGCATAGGGCACTTGGCCGGGCTCCAGCACGGTGGTAGCCCACTTGGTCACCGGCTTGACGATGCTGGTGATGTCGACGGCCTGGAAGTCTTCCTTGTGCAGGCGGGCGCGGGGTGCCTGGCCGGTGATGCAGAGAATGGGGATCGAGTCGGCCGAGGCGCTGTACAGGCCGGTGACCATGTCGGTACCCGCCGGCCCCGATGTGCCGATGCACACGCCGATATTCCCGGCCTTGGTGCGGGTGTAGCCCTCGGCCATGTGCGAGGCACCTTCAACGTGGCGAGCGAGGACGTGATCGATGCCACCGACCTTCTGCAAGGCCGAATACAACGGGTTGATCGCAGCACCCGGGATACCAAAGGCGGTGTTGACGCCTTCACGACGCATCACCAGAACGGCGGCTTCGATTGCTCTCATTTTGCTCATGGTTTTGGTGCCTCTTGCGTTTTGTAATTGTATACAAGTGGTGAGTGGTCAAAGTGTATTCACGGCGAGCAGCGCAGGTCAATGCATTTCATGAACCAGCCCTTACGCTCGTCGGAAGGGGTTTTTCCGACATGTGGAGACTTTGTCTGCAAATATTGTATACAAAAAATTATTTCATTGTGTTCTATTTGTTTGATCGAGCATCTGATCAAGCAGACCTCCACCGTATTTCCAATAACAAAAGAAGGACGGCACCATGAGCGCTTTAACCTTGAAACTCGCCACCCAATTGGCCGGGCAGGCCCTTACCGCAGGCCGCACGATTTCGGCTGCTCCGCTGACCATTGCGGTGCTCGACAGCGGCGGGCACTTGATCACATTGCAGCGCGAAGACGGCGCCAGCCTGCTGCGCCCGCAGATCGCCATCGGCAAGGCTTGGGGGGCGATTGCACTGGGCAAGGGGTCTCGCTTGTTGGCACTGGACGCCCAGCAGCGCCCGGCGTTTATTGCGGCATTGAACAGCCTGGGGCAGGGCAGCGTGGTGCCCGCGCCGGGTGGCGTGTTGATTCGGGATCAGGCAGGGCTGGTGCTGGGGGCGATCGGGATCAGTGGGGATACGTCGGATATTGACGAGCAGTGTGCGATCACGGCGATCGAGGGGCTGGGGTTGTGGGCGGACGCGGGCGTGTCAGCCTGACTTGAGGGCCCCATCGGGAGCAAGCCCCTCCCACATTTAACTGTGAGCACAGTAAAAATTGTGGGAGGGGGCTTGCTCCCGACGGGCACAGGCCACTCGGTGTATCAGTCCAGCTCACAGCCTTTGAGCACTAACCGGATAATCGTCTGCGCCGCTGCCTCATAATCGGCTTCATCCAGCTTGGCCTTGCCGGTCACTGCCGAGATCTGCCAGTCGAAGTCCGCATAGGTCTGCGTCGCCGCCCAGATGCTGAACATCAGGTGATGGGGGTCGATGGCTGCGATCAGGCCGCGTTCCACCCAGCTCTGGATGCAATCGATATTGTGCTTGGCCTGGGCATTAAGCTGCTCGACCTGGTCGGCACTGAGGTGCGGCGCGCCGTGCATGATTTCGCTGGCGAACACTTTGGAGGCAAAGGGCAGGTCGCGGGAGATGCGGATTTTCGAGCGGATGTAATTGCTCAACACTTCCTTGGGGGCACCCTGCGGGTTGAACGGCGTGGAAGCGGCCAGGATCGGCTCGATAATGCTTTCGAGCACCTCGCGGTAGAGGTTGTCCTTGGACTTGAAGTAGTAATAGACGTTGGGCTTGGGCAGCCCGGCCTTGGCGGCGATGTCACTGGTTTTGGTCGCGGCGAAGCCTTTGTCGGCGAACTCCTCGCTGGCCGCCCGCAGGATCTTTTCTTTGTTGCGCTCGCGAATGCTGCTCATAAACCAGTTGATTCCTTGCCAAGACAGGCGGTCGGGCATGGTAGCACCGGCCTTGCGCGACGCTCAAGAATCCTTGCGCAGCCCTGCGGCGCGGGTGTTACGACTGAAATAGTCAGTCTTGATGCTGAGCCCATGCGCATTCGCTTGGGCTGTTGGCGTGTCGTTGGGTTTGGCGCCGGTGAGTCGAAAAATCTGGTTTATCTCAGCCGCAATAAAAAAGGCCATTCAATGCAATGGCCTCTTTTTTTGGGGGGGCGTTTATTCGGCAATCTGCAACTTGCGCGATTCCGTATAGATGTACCGCACCTTCTCGTATTCGAACGGCGAGTTCATCTGCCCATAACGGAAGCTGGTCTGGTAACGCTTGTCGACTGCGCGCAGGGCCCAGATTTCCGGGTGGTTTTCGCTGACCTTGGACACGTTGAGGAAGTTGACCTCGGTTTCGGCGCCGTAGTCGACGATCAGACCGGTGGTGTCGCGCAGGTTCGATGGGCCGAAGATCGGCAGTACCAGGTACGCGCCGCCGGGCACGCCGTAGAAGCCCAGGGTCTGGCCGAAGTCTTCGCTCTGGCGTGGCAGGCCCATGGCGGTGGCCGGGTCCCAGAGGCCGGCGATGCCGATGGTGGTGTTGAGCAGCAGGCGCCCGGTGGTTTCCAGGGAGCGGTGGCCCTTGAGCTGCAGCAGGCTGTTCAACAGGTTGGGCACGTCGCCCAGGTTGTTGAAGAAGTTGCTCACGCCGGTACGCAGGAAGCGTGGAGTGATGTAGGTATAACCGTCGACCACGGGCAGGAACACCCATTGGTCAAACCGGTAGTTGAAGTGGTAGACGCGGCGGTTCCACGATTCCAGCGGGTCGTAGACGTTGAGCGCGGTCAGCGAGGAACGTTCGAACTCACGCTGGTCCAGGCCGGGGTTGAACTTGAGCTTGGACAGCGGCTCCTTGAAGCCATCGGAGTCAACCTTGATCGGCTCGTGGGCCTTGCTGTTGTCGGCGTTGGCCACGCCCGCGCACATCAAGGCGGCGAGCAGCAAAAGATATTTAGCCACGGAAGAACTCCAGCATGGCGTCGGAGTTGACGCGGTAATTGAGGTTGCCGCAGTGGCCGCCCAGCGGGTAGACGGTCAAGCGATCGCCGAAGGTTTGACGCAGGAAACCGAGGTCGCCAGGGCCGAGGATCACGTCGTCGGCGTTGTGCATGACCGCGATTTTCGGGCTGCTGTGCAGGTAGTCCTTGAGGGCGTAAAGGCTGACCTGGTCGACCAGTTGCAACAGGCTGCCGCCGTCGGTGCGCGCGCGCCACATCGGGATGACCTGCTGGGTCAGGTAGCAATCGAAGTCGCATTGCAGCGCACGCCTGAGGAAGGGCGTGAGGCTGGTGCCTTCGCTGATGGGGTATTTCGGCGGGGTGATCAGGCCGCGACGGTTGATCAGGTCCGAAGTGAACGCAATGTCGGCCGCCGAGAAACGGAACGAGGTGCCGATCAGCATGGCCATCTGTTCGTTGGTCAGGTGTTGCTTGGATTGCTGGAAGTCATAGAGCAGGGCGTCGTTGAGGTCGATGTAGCCCTTCTGCTGGAAGTAGCGGGTCAGCTTGCCCAGCACCAGCTCATAGAAGGTGGTGGTGTTGTTGATGCCCTTCACCTCGGTCTGTACCAGTTTGTCGAGGTTGGTGATCGAGGTGTAGAGGTTGACCGGCGGGTTGAGCAACAGCACTTTCTTGAAGTTGAAGCTGCGCCGGGTTTCGTCGAGTTTGCTGACGAATGCGGCGTCCAGCGCGCCCAGGCTGTAGCCGGACAGGTAGTAGTCAGTGACGGGCAGCGACGCATTCTGTGCGCGCACCGCTTGCATCACCCGGTACATGTCTTCGGCGTCTTCCTGGGTGATGCCCGGGGTGGCGAAGCGCGAGGCGGCCGCGATGAAGTCGAAGCTGGTGGGCGAGGAGAGCTGCACCACGTGGTAGCCGGCCTGGTAGTAGAGCTTTTTCAGGTATTCGTTGAGGCTGCTGTCATACCGTGCGCCGGTGCCGGCAATCAGGAAGATCAGCGGCGCGGCGCGGTCTTGCTTGGCGATACGGTAGGTGAGCTTCTTGACGGCCCAGAAGTTGTCCGGGAGGCTGAACTCACGCTCCGGGCGCATGGTCAGGCTGTAGTCGGACTGGTTGATCTCATCGTTGCTCGGCAGCTTTGGCCGCAGGTCGGGCGGTGTCGTCGCGATGGTCGCTTCAAACGGGTTGGTCAAAGGGTAGCCATAGGTGGCTTGGTCGATATCGACCGCCAGTGCTGACGCACTCAAAAATAGGCTGCCCAACAGGGCCGCACAGCGCAAGGAACGGAGCATGACTTAATCCCTAAGAGGAAACGTGCTGAATGAAGATCGCAGGCTATGACCACCGCCCTGTCGCCGAAGTGCCATCACACGGCACGAAATATCGGAAAATAACGTAGGAATCGGGGGTGTAGCAGCCAGACGATACACTTTGCCAGGCCCTGCTGAACACTAATTGTATGTTTGTACCTTGCCAATGGGCGTCGGAGCATTAAGCTGGGCGCCGTTTTTGTCTATCGGAGTGCCCCATGTCTCGTCGTTTGCCGCTGATCCTGCTGCTTATTGCCCTGCCGTTATGGTTGGCCGCCAGTTATGGCGCTCGCTACGGTTTCATGGAGGATGGCCGGTGGGTGGGTATTTGCGTCGATGAAGCCAGCCGCTGGGAATGCCAGTTGCGCTCCAACCTGGGGTTGATGATTCACTTCAAGGTGCTGGGTTGGGCGGCGTTGGTGGCGTCGGTGCTGGCGTTCTTTGTGCCGGGTCGCGCGGGGTGGGGGCTGGCGGTGTTGGGGATGGTGTTCGGGTTACCGGCGTTGGCGTTGTACAACACGACGTTTGCGGTATTTGCGGTGGTGATTGCCGGGCTGCGGTTGGTCCGCAAGCCGCGCGGTATTTGATAGGACCTTATCGGGAGCAAGCCCCCTCCCACAGTTGAACGCATTTGCCTGAGGCAATGAAGTCCACTGTGGGAGGGGGCTTGCTCCCGATAGCGGTTTCAGACCTTGCGCACCCGCAAGCAACGCCACAAAGCTGCAACCATCAGCACGCTGATCACCGCCCAACCCCAAGCCTGCTGGTTCAACACCCCTTCGCGGTACAGCTGCGGCGCAATGCCGGCTCCGATGATGAAGGCCAGCAGGGCAATCTCCCGGCGCGGCCCGGTCACCGGGCGTACCAGATACACCAGGGCCGGCAGCACCAGCGCCGCGCTCGGAAAGCTGCGATAACGCGGATCGAACACCAGCGCCAGCATCATCACCGCCCCTGCAAACCCGGCGATTGCGATCAGCCAGCCGGCACGCTGCTCAAGCCAGTGGAAGGCTCGCCCGCGCCAGCCCTGACGGGCGCTGAGGGCGAGGGCGGCGTGGGCCAGCACCAGCAGGTTCAACACCACCAGCAAGCCTGCCCATACCCATTCATCATTGAAGCGTGCGGTCACGCGGGTCAGTTCCGCCCAGGTGCCGATGGAGCAGGCTGCGACGGCACCGAGCAATGGCAGCACCAGGGCGCTGCGAGGGCTGCGAACGCGCCCGCCCAGCGTCAGGCTGCCCAGCAGGATGAGGCCACCTACGCCGAGCCACAGCGGCCAGTACGGCACATTGCTCACCGGGCCGGCGAGGATGCCTTTGTCCTGGCGATCGGCATCGAACAAGCCCCAGTAGCCCCCGACGGCGCCTTCACTGGCGCGTTTCCACGGCTGGTCGAAGGCTTCGATCAAGTTGTAGCGCCAGCCATTGGCTTCGGCCATGGCCACGAAACCGCGCATGAACCTGGCTTCGTTGACCCGGCTCGGCACAGCCGTTTCGCGCTGGCGGCCTTCGCTGGGCCAGCCGGTTTCGCCGATCAGTACATCTTTAGGGGCGAACTTGTTGCCGAAGGTCTGGCGTACATCACCGACATGCTTGAGAGCCTGGTCGATGCCGGAAGGATCATCTTCCCAGTACGGCAGCAGGTGAATGGTCAGGAAGTCCACTGCCGGGGCGATTTCCGGGTGTTTCAGCCAGAATTCCCAGACGTCGGCATAGGTGACCGGCTGCTTGATCTGGCTTTTGACTTTATGGATCAGCGTGACCAGTTGCCTGGCCGTGACTTCCTTGCGCAACAAGGCCTCGTTGCCGACGATCACCGAGGTGATCACGTCGGGGTTGGCGTTGGCGGCTGCAATCAGTTCGTCGACTTCTTTTTCAGTCGCAATCGGGTCACTGCTGACCCAGGCGCCGGCCATTAACTTCAGCCCGTGTTTACGCGCCATGTCCGGCAACGCTTCCAGGCCGGACATCGTGTAGGTGCGGATGCATTCAAAGCGCGTGGCCAGCAGCGCAAGGTCGGCATCCATGCGCTCGGGGCGCAGCTTGAATGGCTGGTCAAAGGGCGATTGGTCTTTATCGAAGGGCGTGTAGGACGCGCACTGCATCTTGTGTGTGGCGCTGGCGACGTCCGGCAGCACCACGGGCCGGCCGATGCCGTACCAATAGCCGACGATGGCAAGCAAGCCGAGGAACAAAGCGAAAAAGTAGGGCAGGGCAGGAAAGCGGGCAGTCGCGGGCATGGTCAGCTTATCTGGGGAGCAAAGGCGCGCATCTTACCCCGATTTAGCCCGTTTCAGTGGGCTGCATGATTTTGACATGCAAAGTTCGGGCGGGATTTTGACGCCAGGTAAGACAAAGCGTCCTACTGGCTATGTGATGTCGTTTCTTGCTCGTACAAGGTCGCTGACAGAGCAGGTCGAACACCCCGGCAGGTTGATTATCGCAAGGTCAGCACTCCACTGATGCCGCAACATCCGGATCGATGCGCGTGAAGGGCGCGCGGCGCACCCTAAAACAACACAGGTTGATGTCGCCCGGCATCCGTCGGGCGCAGCACTTTCGGGGAAGTATTATGAAGATGCGACGACTCTTGGGCGCAGCTGCCACTCTGGTAGTTGCGATGAGCTCCACACTGGCCAGCGCCGACAGCAAAACCCTGAGCATCGGCTATGTGGACGGTTGGTCCGACAGCGTTGCCACTACCTATGTGGCGGCAGAGGTGATCAAGGAAAAACTCGGTTACGACGTGAAACTGCAAGCCGTCGCCACCGGGATCATGTGGCAGGGCGTCGCCACCGGCAAGCTCGACGCCATGCTCTCCGCGTGGCTGCCTGTGACCCACGGTGAGTATTGGGCCAAGAACAAAGACAAGGTGGTCGACTACGGCCCCAACTTCAAGGATGCGAAGATCGGCCTGATCGTGCCGGAGTACGTCAAGGCCAAATCCATCGAAGACCTCAAGACTGATACGACCTTCAAGAACAAGATCGTCGGCATCGATGCCGGTTCAGGCGTGATGCTCAAGACCGACGAAGCCATCAAACAATACGGTCTGGACTATAAGCTGCAAGCCAGCTCGGGCGCGGCGATGATCGCCGAACTGACCCGTGCCGAAGACAAGCAGGAATCCATTGCCGTCACCGGTTGGGTGCCGCACTGGATGTTCGCCAAATGGAAACTGCGCTTCCTGGACGATCCAAAGGGCGTTTATGGCGCTGCTGAAACCGTCAACAGCATCGGCAGCAAGGGCCTGGAGAAGAAAGCGCCGGAAGTCGCGGCCTTCCTGAAGAAATTCCAGTGGGCCTCCAAGGACGAAATCGGCGAAGTCATGCTGGCGATCCAGGAGGGTGCCAAGCCTGATGCCGCGGCCAAGGATTGGGTGGCCAAGCACCCTGAGCGCGTCGCTGAGTGGACCGCTAAGTAATATTCTCTGATTTAACCTTGTGGGAGGGCGCTTGCCCTTTCCCACAGGGGTATCCCCCTCTGCAAATCCTCCTGCACCCTCGAAAACCCTCGCTACACTCCCTCTAATACTAAGGTCGTCTGGAACCTGTTCCAGAGCCGCATACAGTGGATACGTTCCAATAATAAAAAGCTGTGCTGCGAGGATAAAAACAATGAACGACAGCATTTACCTCTCGATTCAAAACAGCCCGCGTTTCAAGGAGCTGGTGAGAAAAAGGGAAAGATTCGCCTGGATTCTCTCGGCGATCATGCTTGGGCTTTACTCCGCTTTCATCCTGTTGATTGCCTATGGACCACAAGTGCTGGGCGCCAAGATCAGTCCTGGCTCCTCGATTACGTGGGGCATTCCCCTGGGCGTTGGATTGATTGTGTCCGCTTTCATCCTGACCGGCATTTATGTGCGCCGGGCCAATGGCGAATTTGACGACCTGAACAATGCGATTCTCAAGGAGGCTGCGCAATGATCCGGCGTCTATTGGCAGTATTCGGCGCTTCGCTGTTGGCTCCAGCTGTTTGGGCAGCGGATGCATTGACCGGCGAAGTGCACAAACAACCGCTGAACATCTCGGCGATCGTGATGTTTATCGCCTTTGTCGGCGCGACCCTGTGCATCACTTACTGGGCGTCCAAGCGCAACAAGTCGGCGGCCGACTACTATGCGGCCGGCGGCAAGATCACCGGGTTCCAGAATGGCCTGGCGATTGCCGGTGACTACATGTCGGCAGCGTCCTTCCTGGGCATTTCCGCACTGGTCTACGCCTCGGGTTATGACGGGTTGATCTACTCGATCGGCTTCCTCGTGGGCTGGCCGATCATCCTGTTCCTGATCGCCGAGCGCTTGCGTAACCTGGGCAAGTACACCTTTGCCGACGTGGCGTCCTATCGCCTGGGCCAAACCCAGATCCGCAGCCTGTCGGCCTGCGGCTCGCTGGTGGTGGTCGCGTTCTACCTGATCGCGCAGATGGTGGGTGCGGGCAAGTTGATCCAGTTGCTGTTCGGCCTGGATTACCACGTTGCGGTGATCCTGGTGGGTATCCTGATGTGCCTGTATGTGCTGTTCGGCGGCATGCTGGCGACCACTTGGGTGCAGATCATCAAGGCGGTGCTGTTGCTGTCCGGTGCCTCGTTCATGGCGCTGATGGTGATGAAGCACGTCAACTTCGACTTCAATACGTTGTTCTCCGAGGCGATCAAGGTCCACCCTAAAGGTGAAGCGATCATGAGCCCCGGCGGCCTGGTCAAAGACCCGATCTCCGCCTTCTCCCTTGGCCTGGCCCTGATGTTCGGGACCGCCGGCCTGCCGCATATCCTGATGCGCTTCTTCACCGTCAGCGACGCGAAGGAAGCGCGTAAGAGCGTGCTGTATGCCACGGGCTTCATCGGCTACTTCTATATCCTGACCTTTATCATCGGCTTCGGCGCGATCCTGCTGGTCAGCACCAACCCGGCGTTCAAGGATGCGGCAGGCGCCTTGTTGGGTGGCAATAACATGGCGGCGGTGCACCTGGCCAATGCGGTGGGTGGCAGTATCTTCCTGGGCTTCATCTCGGCCGTGGCTTTCGCCACCATCCTGGCGGTGGTTGCCGGCCTGACCCTGGCCGGTGCGTCTGCGGTGTCACACGACCTGTATGCCAGCGTGATCAGGAAGGGCAAGGCCAACGAGAAAGATGAGATTCGCGTGTCGAAGATCACCACCGTGGCCTTGGGTGTCTTGGCGATCGGCCTGGGTATTCTGTTCGAAAGCCAGAACATTGCGTTCATGGTCGGCCTGGCGTTCTCGATTGCTGCCAGCTGTAACTTCCCGGTACTGCTGCTTTCCATGTACTGGAAAAAGCTCACGACCCGTGGCGCGATGATCGGCGGCTGGCTGGGACTGGTCAGTGCTGTCGGCCTGATGATTCTCGGCCCGACCATCTGGGTCTCGATCCTGCACCATGAAAAAGCTATCTTCCCGTATGAATACCCGGCGCTGTTCTCGATGATCATTGCGTTCATCGGCATCTGGTTCTTCTCCATCACCGACAAGTCGGCGGCGGCAGAGAAGGAGCGTGCGCTGTTCTTCCCGCAGTTTGTGCGTTCGCAGACTGGCCTGGGGGCGAGCGGGGCGGTCAATCACTAAGGTTGGCGCTGGATAAGAATGCCCCGGTCGAAAGGCCGGGGCATTTTTTTGGCCTGGCGTTTGATCGTTCCCACGCTCTGCGTGGGAATGCCTCTTGTGACGCTTTGCGTCACGCCTTGGGACGCAGAGCGCCCCGGTATGCATTCCCACGCGGAGCGTGGGAACGATCGGCTTGGTTGCGATTTTCCAGCTTCGTAATATCACGCGACTGGTTTTGATCGTTCCCACGCTCTGCGTGGGAATGCCTCTTGTGACGCTCCGCGTCACGCCTTGGGACGCAGAGCGCCCCGGTATGCATTCCCACGCGGAGCGTGGGAACGATCGGCTTGGTTGCGATTTTCCAGCTTCGGAATGTCACGCGACTGGTTTTGATCGTTCCCACGCTCTGCGTGGGAATGCCTCTTGTGACGCTTTGCGTCACGCCTTGGGACGCAGAGCGCCCCGGTATGCATTCCCACGCGGAGCGTGGGAACGATCGGCTTGGTTGCGATTTT
>NZ_JAEKGB010000015.1:0-118446 GCF_016918385.1 Pseudomonas sp. ICBG1301 | reverse complement strand
TTTGATCGTTCCCACGCTCTGCGTGGGAATGCCTCTTGTGACGCTTTGCGTCACGCCTTGGGACGCAGAGCGCCCCGGTATGCATTCCCACGCGGAGCGTGGGAACGATCGGCTTGGTTGCGATTTTCCAGCTTCGTAATATCACGCGACTGGTTTTGATCGTTCCCACGCTCTGCGTGGGAATGCCTCTTGTGACGCTCCGCGTCACGCCTTGGGACGCAGAGCGCCCCGGTATGCGTTCCCACGCGGAGCGTGGGAACGATCGGCTTGGTTGCGATTTTCCAGCTTCGTAATGTCATGCGAGTGGTTTGATCGTTCCCACGCTCTGCGTGGGAATGCCTCTTGTGACGCTTTGCGTCACGCCTTGGGACGCAGAGCGCCCCGGTATGCGTTCCCACGCGGAGCGTGGGAACGAACAGGTCAGCCGACACAAACAAAAACGGCCTCCACGAAGGGAGGCCGTTTTCATTGCAACAAGCAGTCGGTGCTTACTTGCGATCTTCCAGCTTGGTAATGTCACGCGACTCGTAGCCGGTGTACAGCTGGCGCGGGCGGCCAATCTTGTACGGGCTGGAGAGCATTTCTTTCCAGTGGGAGATCCAGCCCACGGTCCGCGCCAGAGCGAAGATCACGGTGAACATGCTGGTTGGAATGCCGATCGCCTTGAGGATGATCCCCGAGTAGAAGTCGACGTTCGGGTACAGCGAGCGTTCGATGAAGTAAGGGTCGGTCAGGGCGATCTCTTCCAGGCGCATGGCCAGTTCGAGTTGCGGGTCGTTCTTGATGCCCAGTTCCTTCAACACTTCGTCGCAGGTCTGCTTCATCACGGTGGCACGCGGGTCGCGATTCTTGTAGACGCGGTGACCGAAGCCCATCAACTTGAACGGATCGTTCTTGTCCTTGGCCTTGGCGATGAACTTGTCGATGTTGGAGACATCGCCGATTTCATCGAGCATGGTCAATACGGCTTCGTTCGCACCGCCGTGGGCAGGGCCCCACAATGCGGCGATACCGGCGGCGATACAGGCGAACGGGTTGGCACCCGAAGAGCCGGCCAGGCGTACGGTAGAAGTGGAGGCGTTTTGCTCGTGGTCGGCGTGGAGGATGAAGATCCGGTCCATCGCCTTGGCCAGTACCGGGCTGATCGGTTTGATCTCGCACGGGGTGTTGAACATCATGTGCAGGAAGTTTTCCGCGTACGACAGGTCGTTGCGCGGGTACATCATGGGTTGACCCATGGAGTACTTGTAAACCATCGCGGCCAGGGTCGGCATCTTGGCAACCAGGCGGATCGCGGAGATTTCGCGATGCTGCGGGTTATTGATGTCCAGGGAGTCGTGATAGAAGGCCGACAGGGCGCCGACCACGCCACACATGACCGCCATCGGGTGGGCATCGCGACGGAAACCGTTGAAGAAGGTCTTCAACTGCTCGTGAACCATGGTGTGGTTCTTGACGTTACTGACAAACTTGGCTTTCTGCTCGGCGGTTGGCAATTCGCCATTTAGCAGCAAATAGCAGGTTTCCAGGTAGTCCGACTTCTCAGCCAGTTGCTCGATCGGGTAGCCCCGATGCAGCAGGATGCCATTATCCCCATCGATATAGGTGATCTTCGACTCGCAAGAGGCGGTCGACATGAAGCCTGGGTCGAATGTGAAACGGCCCGTGGCCGTCAGGCCCCGTACGTCGATTACATCGGGACCAACGGTGCCGGTTAAAATGGGCAGCTCGACGGGGGCTGCGCCCTCGATGATCAACTGCGCTTTTTTGTCAGCCATGTGGCCTCCTATTTATGCTTCAAATCATCAGACAGACCCCCCACGCAGGGCCCGCACCACTATAGTGAGATAAATTCAGATGTCAATTTGCCTAAAGTCTTGCTCCAGAAGGCTTTAACCATACTTTTTCGTCGAAATTGCCTGCCATTTACGCCTTTTATCCGGTTAAAGCAATGCGCTATTCGGGTGAGGAGTGCGCGTTGTCATTAGTAACCTAACTGTCTATACTCGGCCTCCGACCGCCAGGGGCTTTTGGGCCTGATTTGATGGGGGTCGCATCCCTGGGTGGTGGTTACCTGACCAGTGCACTCCCCAACAACTTTGCCCTGATTGTTAGGGGCTCTTCAGTGTGAAAAAAAGCCGTGAATAGCCAACGACCTGTAAACCTAGACCTAAGGACCATCAAACTCCCCATCACCGGCGTTACGTCGTTCCTGCACCGTGTTTCCGGCATCATCCTCTTCCTGGGCTTGGGCATCATGCTTTATGCATTGAGCAAATCCCTGGGTTCCGAGGAAGGATACGCCGAGGTGAAGGCATGCTTGACCAGCCCGCTGGCCAAGTTCGTAGCATGGGGCCTCCTGTCCGCTCTGCTTTATCACCTGGTAGCCGGTGTGCGCCACTTGATCATGGATGCGGGTATCGGTGAGACGCTGGAAGGCGGCCGCCTGGGCTCGAAAATCATCATCGCCATTTCCGTGGTGCTGATCGTTCTGGCAGGAGTTTGGATATGGTAACCAGCGTTACGAACCTTTCGCGTTCGGGCCTCTATGACTGGATGGCACAGCGTGTGTCTGCGGTCGTTCTCGCGGCTTATTTCATTTTCCTGATCGGATACCTCGTCGCAAATCCGGGCATCGGCTATGAGCAATGGCACGGCCTGTTTTCCCATAATGCGATGCGAATCTTCAGTCTGCTGGCCCTTGTAGCCCTGGGCGCTCACGCCTGGGTCGGCATGTGGACCATCGCGACCGACTACCTGACGCCGATGGCGCTGGGCAAGTCCGCGACCGCAGTACGTTTCCTCTTCCAGGCAGTATGCGGCGTCGCGATGTTCGCTTACTTCGTCTGGGGTGTGCAGATTCTTTGGGGTATCTGATTCATGGCTAACATTCCAACTATTTCCTTCGACGCCATCATTATTGGTGGCGGCGGTGCGGGCATGCGCGCAGCGCTGCAGCTGGCCCAGGGCGGTCACAAGACTGCCGTGATCACCAAGGTGTTCCCGACTCGTTCTCACACCGTATCGGCCCAGGGTGGCATCACTTGCGCCATCGCCTCCGCCGACCCGAACGATGACTGGCGCTGGCACATGTACGATACCGTCAAGGGTTCCGACTACATCGGTGACCAGGACGCTATCGAATACATGTGTCAGGAAGGCCCGGCCGCGGTGTTCGAGCTGGACCACATGGGTCTGCCGTTTTCCCGTACCGAGCAAGGCCGTATCTACCAGCGTCCATTCGGCGGTCAGTCGAAGGATTACGGCAAGGGCGGGCAGGCTGCCCGTACCTGCGCCGCTTCCGACCGTACCGGTCACGCGCTGCTGCACACCCTTTATCAGGGCAACCTGAAAGCCGGTACCACGTTCCTGAACGAGTACTACGCGGTGGATCTGGTGAAGAACGCCGACGGTGCATTCGTCGGCGTGATCGCCATCTGCATCGAAACCGGTGAAACCACCTACATCCGCGCCAACGCTACCGTTCTGGCGACAGGGGGCGCAGGCCGTATCTACGCTTCGACCACCAACGCCCTGATCAACACCGGTGACGGCGTCGGCATGGCTCTGCGTGCTGGCGTGCCGGTACAAGATATCGAAATGTGGCAGTTCCACCCGACCGGTATTGCCGGCGCCGGTGTACTGGTGACCGAAGGTTGCCGTGGTGAAGGTGGTTACCTGATCAACAAGCATGGCGAGCGTTTCATGGAGCGTTACGCTCCGAACGCCAAAGACCTTGCCGGTCGTGACGTCGTGGCCCGTTCGATGGTCAAGGAAATCATCGCCGGTAACGGCTGTGGCCCGAATGGCGACCACGTACTGCTGAAACTCGATCACCTGGGTGAAGAAGTACTGCACAGCCGCCTGCCAGGTATCTGCGAACTGTCCAAGACTTTCGCCCACGTTGACCCGGTAGTTGCCCCGGTTCCGGTTGTTCCGACTTGCCACTATATGATGGGCGGCGTGCCGACCAACATTCACGGCCAGGCGATCACCCAGAATGCCGACGGCCAGGACGAGATCATCCACGGTCTGTTCGCCGTAGGCGAAGTGGCTTGCGTATCGGTACACGGCGCCAACCGTCTGGGCGGCAACTCGCTGCTCGACCTGGTGGTATTCGGCCGCGCTGCCGGCCTGCACCTGGAAAAGGCGCTGACCGACGGTATCCATTACGACGACGCGACCGAAGCCGACATCAACCGGGCCATGGCGCGCCTGAACGCTCTGAACGAGCGTACCGATGGCGAAGACGTGGCTACCCTGCGTCGCGAGCTGCAAAGCTGCATGCAGAACTACTTCGGTGTATTCCGTACCGGCGAATACATGCAGAAGGGTATTGCTCAGCTGGCTGACCTGCGCAAGCGCATCGCCAACGTCAAGATCAACGATAAGAGCAAGGCGTTCAACACTGCCCGTATCGAAGCCCTTGAGCTGCAAAACCTGCTGGAAGTGGCTGAAGCGACTGCGATCGCCGCCGAGGTTCGTAAAGAATCCCGTGGTGCCCACGCCCGTGAAGACTTTGAAGATCGCGACGACGAAAACTGGTTGTGCCACACCCTGTACTTCCCGGGTGACAAGCGCGTAACCAAGCGTGCCGTGAACTTCTCGCCGAAGACGGTTCCGACGTTTGAACCGAAGATTCGGACTTACTAAGGGTGGCTGCCATGTTGAAAGTCAGTGTTTATCGCTACAACCCTGATCAGGACGCTGCGCCGTTCATGCAGGAGTTCCAGGTCGATACCGGTGGTAAAGACCTGATGGTGCTGGATGTATTGGCACTGATCAAAGAGCAGGACGAAGGTTTCTCCTATCGTCGCTCTTGCCGCGAGGGCGTTTGTGGCTCCGACGGCATGAACATCAACGGCAAGAATGGCCTGGCGTGCATCACGCCGCTGTCCGCCGTGGTGAAAGGCAACAAGCTGATCGTTCGTCCTCTGCCAGGTTTGCCGGTTATCCGTGACCTGGTCGTCGATATGAGCATCTTCTACAAGCAATACGAGAAAGTTAAGCCGTTCCTGCAGAACGACACGCCGGCTCCGGCCATCGAGCGTCTGCAGTCCCCGGAAGAGCGTGAAAAGCTCGACGGTCTGTACGAGTGCATCCTGTGCGCTTGCTGCTCGACTTCGTGCCCGTCCTTCTGGTGGAACCCGGACAAATTCCTGGGTCCAGCCGCTCTGCTGCAAGCTTATCGCTTCCTGGCAGACAGCCGTGATACCAAGACCTCCGAGCGTCTGGCTTCACTGGATGACCCGTTCAGCGTATTCCGCTGCCGCGGGATCATGAACTGCGTCAACGTATGTCCCAAAGGCCTGAACCCGACTAAGGCCATTGGTCACATCCGTAACATGCTGCTGCAAAGCGGCGTGTAAGCGACGTTGTAGCAAAGCAGGACCGTTGTGCCCGTAGATGCTGCGGCGCAGGCTTCAACCGGCGCCGTAGTTTTAACCTGAGCAGCGACTTACAAGGTCGCGGCTCTTATTTTGAAGAAATGAGACAAGCAGGGGCATCCGGGTTGGTACCCGGACTATCAGCGTGATCCTAAGTGGCTTGTTTTGGTCGCTGCACTCGGCCTTTTGCAAGCAGACTCGGTGTCTTCGCCGGTGGTGTCCCCTAACCGAGGGTGACCAAGCATGCAAGAAAGCGTGATGCAGCGCATGTGGAACAGCGGCTATCTTTCAGGTGGTAACGCTGCCTATGTGGAAGAGCTTTATGAGCTCTACCTGCACGACCCTAACGCTGTGCCAGAAGAATGGCGCACCAAATTTCAGACGTTGTCTTCAGACGGCAACGCTGCCACCGATGTATCGCATGCAACAATTCGCGATCAGTTTGTGCTGCTGGCAAAGAACCAGCGCCGCGCCCAACCGGTTTCCGCCGGCAGCGTGAGCAGTGAGCACGAGAAGAAGCAAGTTGAAGTACTGCGACTGATCCAGGCCTACCGGATGCGTGGCCACCAGGCGGCCCAGCTTGACCCGCTGGGGCTCTGGAAGCGTCCTGCACCTGCTGACCTGTCGATCAATCATTACGGCTTGACCAATGCCGATCTTGATACGACCTTCCGTGCCGGCGACCTGTTCATCGGCAAAGAGGAAGCGAGCCTACGCGAAATTCACGAAGCGTTGCAGCAGACATATTGCCGCACCATCGGCGCTGAGTTTACGCACATCACCGATTCCGAGCAGCGTCACTGGTTCCAGCATCGCCTGGAAGGCGTGCGTGGCCGTCCGGTGTTGTCCGCCGATGTGCGCAGCCACTTGCTCGAGCGCGTAACCGCCGCCGAAGGCCTGGAAAAATACCTGGGCACCAAATACCCAGGCACCAAGCGTTTCGGCCTGGAAGGCGGCGAAAGCCTGATTCCGATGCTCGACGAGCTGATCCAGCGTTCCGGTTCCTACGGCACCAAGGAAATCGTGATCGGCATGGCTCACCGTGGTCGCCTGAACGTGTTGGTCAACACCTTCGGCAAGAACCCGCGTGAACTGTTCGACGAGTTCGAAGGCAAGAAGAAGGTCGAGCTGGGTTCCGGTGACGTTAAATACCACCAGGGCTTCTCGTCCAACGTAATGACCACCGGCGGTGAAGTTCACCTGGCCATGGCCTTCAACCCATCCCACCTGGAAATCGTTTCTCCAGTGGTCGAGGGTTCGGTGCGTGCTCGCCAGGACCGTCGTAACGACGCCACCGGTGAGAAGGTTCTGCCGATTTCCATCCACGGTGACGCGGCATTCGCCGGTCAAGGCGTGGTCCTGGAAACCTTCCAGATGTCGCAGACTCGCGGCTTCAAGACCGGCGGTACCGTTCACATCGTCATCAACAACCAGGTGGGCTTCACCATCAGCAACCCGTTGGACGCGCGTTCCACCGAGTACGCCACCGACGTTGCCAAGATGATCCAGGCGCCGATCCTCCATGTGAATGGTGATGATCCGGAAGCCGTGCTGTTCGTGACCCAGCTCGCTGTCGACTACCGCATGCAATTCAAGCGTGACGTGGTGATCGACCTGGTTTGCTACCGCCGTCGCGGTCACAACGAAGCGGACGAGCCAAGCGGCACCCAGCCGTTGATGTACCAGCAGATCACCAAGCAGCGCACCACCCGTGAGCTGTACGCCGACAACCTGATCAAGGCCGGTGTGGTAGACGATGCGCGTGTTCAGGCGAAAGTCGATGAATACCGCAACGCGCTGGACAATGGTCTGCACGTAGTGAAAAGCCTGGTTAAAGAGCCGAACAAAGAGCTGTTCGTGGACTGGCGCCCATACCTGGGCCATGCCTGGACTGCCCGTCACGACACGACGTTCGACCTCAAGACCCTGCAGGAACTGTCCGCCAAACTGTTGGAAATTCCAGAAGGTTTCGTGGTGCAGCGCCAGGTTGCGAAGATCTACGAAGACCGTCAGAAGATGCAAGCCGGCGGCCTGCCGATCAACTGGGGTTACGCCGAAACCATGGCGTACGCGACCCTGGCGTTCGAAGGTCACCCGATCCGCATGACCGGCCAGGACATCGGCCGTGGTACGTTCTCGCACCGTCACGCGGTATTGCACAACCAGAAAGACGCCAGCACCTACATTCCGCTCAAGCACCTGTACGAAGGCCAGCCACGTTTCGACCTGTACGATTCGTTCCTGTCCGAAGAAGCCGTACTGGCGTTCGAATACGGTTACTCCACCACCACGCCAAACGCGCTGGTGATCTGGGAAGCCCAGTTCGGCGACTTCGCCAACGGTGCCCAAGTGGTGATCGACCAGTTCATCACCAGCGGTGAGCACAAGTGGGGCCGCCTGTGCGGTCTGACCATGCTGCTGCCGCACGGTTATGAAGGTCAGGGGCCGGAGCACTCCTCGGCACGTCTGGAGCGCTACCTGCAACTGTGCGCCGAGCACAACATCCAGGTGTGCGTGCCGACCACCCCGGCCCAGATCTACCACTTGCTGCGTCGCCAGGTGATCCGCCCGCTGCGCAAGCCGCTGGTAGTGCTGACCCCGAAATCGCTGTTGCGTCACAAATTGGCCATCTCGACCCTGGAAGATCTGGCCGATGGTTCGTTCCAGACCGTGATTCCAGAAATCGATACGCTGGACGCAGCCAAGGTCACTCGCCTGATCCTGTGCAGCGGCAAGGTTTACTACGATCTGCTGGAAAAACGCCGTGCCGAAGGCCGCGAAGACATCGCCATCGTGCGTATCGAGCAGCTTTACCCGTTCCCGGAAGACGACCTGATGGAGGCCATCGCGCCTTACACCAACCTCACTAACGTGGTGTGGTGCCAGGAAGAACCGATGAACCAGGGCGCGTGGTACAGCAGCCAGCATCACCTGCGTCGCAGCATCGGTAACCACAACAAGGCCCTGGGCCTGGAGTACGCCGGCCGTGATGCATCTGCTGCACCTGCGTGTGGTTATGCGTCGATGCACGCCGAGCAGCAGGAAAAACTGCTGCAAGATGCTTTCACTGTTTAACGCCTTCGCGCTGACTGAAACCGAATTTTAAGGACCCACAGATAATGGCTATCGAAATCAAAGCCCCGTCATTCCCGGAATCGGTTGCCGATGGCACCGTTGCCACCTGGCACAAGAAACCTGGCGACGCTGTAAAGCGTGACGACCTGATCGTCGACATCGAGACTGACAAAGTCGTACTGGAAGTATTGGCCGAGGCTGACGGCGTGCTGGGCGCGATCGTTGCTGAAGAGGGCGCTACCGTCCTGTCGAACCAGGTCCTGGGCTCGATCGAAGAGGGCGGCGCTGCTGCCGCTCCTGCTCCTGCCGCCGCTGCCGCACCGGCTGCGTCGGCTCCAGCTGCCGCCCCGGCTGCTGGCGCTGAAGACCCGATCGCTGCACCGGCTGCGCGCCAGTTGGCTGAAGAGAACGGCATCAACCTGGCTTCCGTCAAAGGCACCGGCAAAGACGGTCGCATCACCAAGGAAGACGTGGTTGCTGCTGTTGAAGCCAAGAAGAACGCTCCGGCCGCCGCACCTGCCAAGGCTGCCGCACCGGCTGCCGCTGCTCCAGTGTTCGCTGCCGGCGACCGCACCGAGAAGCGCGTACCGATGACCCGCGTGCGCGCCACTGTGGCCAAACGCCTGGTAGAAGCGCAGTCGAACATGGCGATGCTGACCACGTTCAACGAAGTCGACATGACCGAAGTCATGGCACTGCGTTCGAAGTACAAGGATCTGTTCGAGAAGAGCCACAACGGCGTGCGCCTGGGCTTCATGTCGTTCTTCGTGAAAGCGGCCACCGAAGCACTCAAGCGCTTCCCGGCAGTCAACGCGTCGATCGACGGCAGCGACATCGTTTACCACGGCTACGCGGACATCGGCGTTGCCGTTTCCAGCGATCGTGGCCTGGTCGTACCGGTTCTGCGTAACGCCGAGCTGATGAGCCTGGCTGAAATCGAAGGCGGCATTGCCACCTTCGGCAAGAAAGCCCGTGACGGCAAGCTGTCCATCGACGAGATGACCGGTGGTACCTTCACCATCACCAACGGTGGTACCTTCGGTTCGATGATGTCGACTCCGATCGTCAACCCGCCACAAGCTGCGATCCTGGGCATGCACAACATCATCCAGCGTCCGATGGCCATCAACGGCCAAGTCGTGATCCGCCCGATGATGTACCTGGCGCTGTCGTACGATCACCGCCTGATCGATGGTAAAGAAGCCGTGACTTTCCTGGTGACCATCAAGAACCTGCTGGAAGACCCGGCTCGTCTGCTGCTGGATATCTGATAGAAGCAGCTGCAGGCTTCGGGCAGGTTGCCGGATAAGGCGGCCTGGCCTGGAGCTTGCGGCTTGAAAGCTTGCTGCTAAATAGAGGAACTATTTTCATGTCGCAGAAATTTGACGTTGTTGTGATTGGTGCAGGTCCTGGCGGCTATGTTGCCGCCATCAAGGCCGCACAACTGGGCCTCTCGACTGCTTGCATCGAAAAATACACCGACAAGGAAGGCAAACTGGCACTGGGCGGTACTTGCCTGAACGTTGGTTGCATTCCTTCCAAGGCGCTGCTGGACAGCTCCTGGAAATTCCACGAAGCCCAGGATGGTTTCGCGATCCACGGTATCAACCATGCTGGCGTCACCATGGACGTACCCGCAATGGTCGGCCGTAAAGCCAACATCGTTAAAGGCCTGACTTCCGGCGTTGCCACCTTGTTCAAGGCCAACGGCGTGACTTCGATCCAGGGCCACGGCAAGCTGCTGGCCGGCAAGAAAGTCGAAATCACCAAGCCGGACGGTTCGGTGGAAGTCATCGAAGCCGAAAACGTGATCCTGGCACCAGGTTCGCGTCCAATCGACATTCCACCCGCTCCAGTTGACCAGAAGGTGATCGTTGATTCGACCGGCGCCCTGGAATTCCAGGCTGTGCCAAAACGCCTGGGCGTGATCGGCGCTGGCGTAATCGGCCTGGAACTGGGTTCGGTATGGTCCCGTCTGGGCGCTGAAGTGACTGTGCTGGAAGCCCTGGACACGTTCCTGCTGGCTGCCGACACGGCTGTGTCCAAGGAAGCGCTGAAAACCCTGACCAAGCAAGGTCTGGACATCAAGCTGGGCGCTCGCGTGACCGGTTCGAAAGTCAACGGTGAAGAAGTTGTCGTCAACTACACCGACAAGGATGGTGAAAAGACCATCACTTTCGACAAGCTGATCGTAGCCGTGGGTCGCCGTCCAGTGACCACCGACCTGCTGGCGGCTGACAGCGGCGTGAACATCGACGAGCGTGGCTTCATCCACGTTGACGATCACTGCGCTACCACCGTGCCTGGCGTCTACGCCATTGGCGACGTGGTTCGCGGCATGATGCTCGCGCACAAAGCCTCCGAAGAAGGCATCATGGTTGTCGAGCGCATCAAGGGCCACAAAACCCAGATGAACTACGACCTGATCCCATCGGTTATCTACACCCACCCGGAAATTGCATGGGTCGGCAAGAACGAACAGCAGTTGAAAGCTGAAGGCGTTGAAGTTAACGTCGGCACCTTCCCGTTTGCCGCTTCTGGCCGTGCCATGGCAGCCAACGACACCGGTGGTTTTGTCAAAGTCATCGCTGATGCCAAGACTGACCGCGTATTGGGCGTCCACGTGATTGGCCCAAGCGCTGCAGAACTGGTTCAGCAAGGCGCGATCGGTATGGAATTCGGCACCAGTGCCGAGGACCTGGGTATGATGGTCTTCTCCCATCCGACCCTGTCCGAAGCGCTGCATGAAGCCGCGTTGGCAGTGAATGGCGGCGCCATCCACATCGCCAACAAGAAGAAGCGCTAAGCGAGATAATAAGAAACCACGGCGGAGTTGCCCGTCGTGAGCCTTGTGCGCAAGACTCACCGCGGAATATCCGCCGGACGCAGCCTTGCGCAGCTTTACGGGCCTTGAGCCCTGCAAGTTGTGCAAGCAGCAGTCACAGGTGGCGCGGCACTCATAATGAGCGCAGCGCCGAATGCGCAGTACCTAACGAAGACGGTAAAAAGCATGAATCTTCACGAGTATCAGGGTAAGCAGCTGTTCGCTGAATACGGCCTGCCAGTTTCCAAGGGCTACGCAGTAGACACCCCGGAAGCAGCAGCAGAAGCTTGCGACAAAATTGGCGGCACTGAATGGGTCGTCAAAGCCCAGGTTCACGCCGGTGGTCGCGGTAAAGCGGGCGGCGTCAAGCTGGTTCGCAGCAAAGAAGACGCCAAGGCCTTCGCACAGCAGTGGCTGGGCAAGCGTCTGGTGACTTACCAGACTGATGCCAATGGCCAACCAGTCACCAAGATCCTGGTTGAATCGTGCACTGATATCGCTAAAGAGCTGTACCTGGGCGCTGTCGTTGACCGTTCGAGCCGCCGTATCGTGTTCATGGCCTCCACCGAAGGTGGCGTGGACATCGAGAAGATCGCTCACGAAACCCCAGAAAAAATTCTGAAAGCCACTATCGACCCACTGGTTGGCGCTCAGCCATTCCAGGGTCGCGAGCTGGCTTTCCAGCTGGGCCTGGAAGGCAAGCAAGTTGCCCAGTTCGCCAAGATCTTCGTAGGTCTGGCCAAACTGTTCCAGGATCACGATCTGGCCCTGCTGGAAGTGAACCCGCTGGTGATCAAGGCTGACGGCGATCTGCACTGCCTGGACGCCAAGATCAACATCGACGCCAACGCCATGTACCGTCAGCCTAAGCTGAAGACTTTCCACGATCCGTCGCAAGACGATCCGCGCGAAGCGCACGCTGCCAAGTTCGAACTGAACTACGTAGCCCTGGAAGGTAACATTGGTTGCATGGTCAACGGTGCCGGCCTGGCCATGGGTACCATGGACATCGTCAACCTGCATGGCGGCAAACCAGCCAACTTCCTCGACGTAGGTGGTGGTGCTACCAAAGAACGCGTAACCGAAGCCTTCAAGATCATCCTGTCCGACGCCAATGTCGCTGCAGTACTGGTCAACATCTTCGGCGGCATCGTTCGTTGCGACATGATTGCCGAAGGCATCATCGGTGCAGTGAAAGAAGTCGGCGTTAAAATCCCGGTTGTTGTTCGCCTTGAAGGTAACAACGCTGAACTGGGCGCTAAAGTACTGGCAGAAAGCGGTTTGAACATCATCGCGGCTACCAGCCTGACCGACGCTGCTCAACAAGTTGTCAAAGCTGCGGAGGGCAAATAATGAGCGTCCTGATCAATAAAGACACCAAAGTTATCTGCCAGGGTATTACCGGTTCGCAAGGTAGTTTCCACACCCAGCAAGCCATCGAATACGGCACCAAGATGGTTGGCGGCGTAACTCCGGGCAAAGGCGGCACCGAGCACCTGGGCCTGCCAGTGTTCAACACCGTGAAAGACGCTGTAGCTGCCACTGGCGCCACCGCCAGCGTGATCTACGTTCCAGCTCCTTTCTGCAAGGACTCCATCCTGGAAGCGGCATTCGGCGGCATCAAGCTGATCGTGTGCATCACCGAAGGCATTCCTACCCTGGACATGCTGGACGCTAAAGTTAAGTGCGACGAGCTGGGCGTAGTCCTGATCGGCCCTAACTGCCCAGGCGTAATCACTCCAGGCGAATGCAAGATCGGCATCATGCCAGGTCACATTCACTTGCCAGGTAAAGTCGGTATCGTTTCCCGTTCCGGCACCCTGACCTACGAAGCTGTGAAGCAGACTACTGACGCCGGTTTCGGTCAGTCGACTTGCGTCGGCATCGGTGGTGACCCGATCCCGGGCTCCAACTTCATCGACATCCTGAAGCTGTTCCAGGAAGACCCGAAGACCGAAGCGATCGTGATGATCGGTGAGATCGGCGGTTCGGCTGAAGAAGAAGCGGCTGCCTACATCAAGGCACACGTGACCAAGCCGGTTGTTTCCTACATCGCTGGTGTGACTGCCCCTGCTGGCAAGCGCATGGGCCATGCTGGCGCAATCATCTCCGGCGGCAAAGGCACTGCAGACGAGAAATTCGCTGCACTGCAAGACGCAGGCGTGAAAACCGTGCGTTCGCTGGCGGACATCGGCAAGGCCCTGGCCGAGCTGACCGGTTGGGCTGTCAAGTAAGCTTCGCGCTTAGCTGACGCTTTACCAGGCAAAGGCCACCTTCGGGTGGCCTTTGTGCTTTCTGGATAAGTGCCGTCTGTAGGAGCGAGCAAGCTCGCTCCTACAAAGAGCCTTAACTGACTGGCATTAGGGCAAGCCCGCTCCCACATTTTTTGTGCATGTTTCCAATTAAGTATGAAAACGCGACATTTGAATGTCGCTTATCGGACAGTACGCCCCGCAACAGTGCGTTTGTCAGGTTAATTCTGTACGCTAGCCGCCTCTTTATGCGCCCGCATCCCAAAAGGACGCTGCGCGCTAGACCGGTCGGCTCCCATAAGGGCCGGCAGCATTTCCCTCATCCATAGGGAAGCCCTCTCTAAATTCCGATTCAGCAGTGTGGTATTTCCTCAAATGAAAGTGTTGAAAAGCCAGGACATCCTGGCGCTGGGCTTTATGACCTTTGCCCTGTTCGTGGGCGCCGGCAACATCATCTTCCCGCCTATCGTCGGTCTGCAGTCCGGGCCGAGTGTCTGGATGGCGGCGCTGGGCTTCCTGGTTACCGCTGTGGGTCTGCCGGTGGTTACCGTCATCGCCCTGGCCAAGGTTGGCGGTGGTATGGACGCGTTGAGCAGCCCGATCGGCAAGATCGCCGGTGGCTTGCTTGCGGCGGCGGCGTATCTGGCGGTAGGGCCGCTGTTCGCTACCCCGCGTACCGCGACCGTTTCGTTCGAGGTGGGCCTGGCGCCGCTGACCGGCGAAAGCCCGCTGGCGTTGTTTCTCTACAGCTCGGTGTATTTCCTGGTGGTGTTCTTCGTTTCCCTGTACCCAGGTCGACTGCTGGACACCGTGGGGCGTTTCCTGGCCCCGCTGAAGATCATCGCGCTGGCCATCCTTGGCATCGCCGCGTTTGCCTTGCCGGCAGGGGATGTGGGCGTCGCTACCCCGGAATACGTCGCCGCTCCGTTCTCCCAAGGCTTTATCAATGGTTACCTGACCATGGATACCCTGGGTGCGCTGGTGTTCGGGATTGTCATCGTCAATGCCATCCGCTCCCGTGGCGTGGAGTCGCCGCAGTTGATCACCCGTTACGCGATCATTGCCGGGCTGATTGCCGGCGTGGGCCTGGCGCTGGTGTACATCAGCCTGTTCCGCCTGGGTTCGGGCAGCCATGCCATCGCCGCCGGTGCGAGCAACGGCGCGGCGGTCCTGCACGCTTACGTGCAATACACTTTCGGCTCCCTGGGCAGTGGCTTCCTTGCCGTGCTGATTTCCCTGGCGTGCCTGGTCACGGCCGTGGGCCTGACCTGTGCCTGCGCCGAGTACTTCAGCAAAGTCCTGCCTTTGTCCTACAAGACGCTGGTCGTGATCCTGGCGCTGTTCTCGCTGTTCGTATCGAACCTGGGCCTGACCAAGCTGATTGCATTCTCGATCCCCGTACTCACCGCGATCTACCCGCCGTGCATCGTGCTGGTGGCATTGAGCTTCTGCAAAGGCTTCTGGCAGGAGCAGGGGCGTATTGTTGGCCCGGTGATGCTGGTGTCCTTCATCTTTGGCTGCATCGATGCGCTGAAAGGTGCGGGCCTGGCGGATTGGCTGCCTGCCCAGCTGGCACACCTGCCACTGAGCGAGCAAGGCCTGGCCTGGCTGGTGCCGTCGGTGATGATCCTCGCCGTGGCTGTGGTGATTGACCGTATGCTCGGCAAGCGCAGCGAAGCCATCGCCTGATCGACGGGTTTCGTGCTGCACTGAAATGCCCCGTATCAATCGATACGGGGCATTTTTTATACTTGTGAGGCAGCACCTTCTAAAGTTGAAACTCGGTCAGTCTTGGGCGGCTTGCGTCCAACCAGTGTCCGGGCTCATCACTTTTTCTTGTGTAATAGGACCCGCATGTCGTTCGTCGAAAACAATCAGATTCACTTGCTGGCTGCCCTCTGGTTCATCCTGTGCTGGGGCGGCTACACCCGATACGCCACTTGGAAAGCCCGCGACACTGCGTGCCTGGCCAGCGTGCTGCATCTGTATCGTGAAGACTGGATGCGCCGCATGCTGCTGCGGGACAACCGTATTGCCGATGCCAGTGTGATCGGCAACCTGGAGCGCAACGCTTCGTTCTTTGCCTCCAGTACCCTGATCATTCTCGCCGGGATTCTCACCGTGCTGGGCGCCTCGGAGCGTGCGGTGTCGCTGCTGGCAGACATTCCCATGGTGCAGCAGGCCTCCCAGGGCATGTCGGAAATCAAGCTGTTGTGCCTGGCGCTGGTGTTTGTCTACGCGTTCTTCACCTTCAGCTGGTGCATGCGTCAATACAACTTTGCGGCGGTATTGGTCGGGTCGGCGCCGATGATCGGTGAGCGCGACGTGTCGGAGCAGGAGCGCAAGGCATTTGCTTTGCGGGCGGCAAGGGTTATTTCCATGGCCGCCAACCAGTTCAACTTCGGCCTGCGCTCTTATTACTTCGGCATGACCATGCTCGCCTGGTTTGTCAGCCCCTGGTTGTTCATGTTGATGAGCAGCGGGGTCGTGCTGGTGTTGTACCGCCGGGAATTTCACTCAGACGTATTGCAGGTGATGGTTTATACCCCGACGCCTGAAGTGCCTAAAGAGGCGGTGTCTTAGTCGGTCGCCGTCACACCTACTTTGCGTCGGCAGAAAAACAGCAGACAAAGTAAAGCCCGCTATAAGCGGGCTTTCTTTTTTTGCAGCGCTGCTAATTCAAACCCGGCGATTACTGCTTGGCAGGTTCTGCAGGGGCGGCAGGTGCAGCAGGTGCGGCTTCTTTTGCAGCGGCGGCGTTCGATTCAGCCTGAGCTTTGGCGGCTTCGGCGTTTTCTTTCGCGGCGTCGTTCACTTTATCCTGTGCTTTAGCCATGTCTTTCTGAGCTTGCTCAGAATGGGCTGCAGCATCTTGGGCTTTGTCTTCGGATTTCTTGTCGCAGGCAGCGAGGCCGAGGGCAGCAGCCAACATCATGGAAATAGCTAAAGTCTTGCGCATGGGGTGTTTCTCCTTATTGAAGATATCTACTGGCCTTTCGAACCTAAGGGGCCACCATTAGTTCCTTTTATCCTACAGATATATAAAGCTTTTCCTCCAAGGAACTTTCACCGCAGAGCTTCATCCGCCGTTTCCACACTAATAAGAGTCTGAAACCAATGACCGAAAACCCTTTGTTAGCACGCGCTACCCGCTTTGTTTCAGCGCTGCGCCATTGCCAAGTGCTCGGTGTGAGCGTGCATGCCGCCAGTGAGGATGGCATGACCCTGATATTGCCCTACGGCTCACATATCGTCGGCGATCCGCGCACGGGCGTGATACACGGCGGCGCGCTAACATCCCTGATGGACACCGCCTGCGGCATGGCCACGCTGTGCGTATTGCCCGAATTCGAGGTATGCCCGACGCTGGATCTGCGCGTTGACTACATGCATCCCGCCGAACCGCATAAACCGGTGTATGGCTTTGCCCAATGCTACCGGGTGACTACCGACGTGATTTTTACCCGTGGCTTCGCGTATCAGGATGACCCGCAGCAGCCGATCGCCCATGTGGTCGGCACCTTCATGCGCATGGGCAAGCGCCTCAAGGGCACGCAAGGGCTGGGCAGCGCGATCAAGGGAGAGCAGGCATGACACACCGATTCAAGACGCGTATCGAACAGGCTCATGCGCGAGGTGATTACACGGCGTTGCTCGACCTGATCCCCTATGCCAAGTTGATCGGTATCGAATGCACGCGGTTGGGCGACGAGTTGCTGTTTCGCCTGCCGGCCAACCAGGACAACATTGGTAACCCGATATTGCCGGCGCTGCACGGCGGGGTGATTGCCGGCTTCATGGAGCTGTCGGCCGCCTTGCATCTGTTGGTGTTCACGGGCGCGCCCGGTGTGCCGAAGATCATCGATTTTTCCCTGGATTACCTGCGCGCCGGCCAGTTTCGCGACACTTACGCCAAATGCCAGGTATGGCGCCAGGGCCGGCGGGTGGCGAATGTGGCGGTCACGGCCTGGCAAAGCACAGCGGCGGAGCCGATTGCCACCGCTCGGGCACATTTCAAGATCGAGGAGGTGGAGCGCTCTTGAAATCCTGGTCTTAGCCCCCAACTTTGATGACAACCCGCCGCCAACCCTCAAGGGCGCGGCCACTGCCATCCAATTGGAGTTTGATGACCATGAGTGTGGAAACTCAAAAGGAAACCCTGGGCTTCCAGACCGAGGTGAAGCAACTGCTGCACCTCATGATCCATTCGCTGTATTCCAACAAGGAAATCTTCCTTCGCGAATTGATCTCGAACGCCTCTGACGCTGTCGACAAATTACGTTTCGAAGCCCTGTCCAAGCCTGAATTGATGGAAGGTGGCGCCGAACTGAAAATCCGTGTGAGCTTCGACAAGGACGCCAAGACCGTCACCCTCGAAGACAACGGTATCGGCATGAGCCGTGACGATGCGATCACCCACCTGGGTACCATCGCCAAATCCGGTACTGCCGACTTCATGAAGAACCTGTCGGGCGACCAGAAGAAGGATTCGCACCTGATCGGTCAGTTCGGCGTGGGCTTCTACTCGGCTTTCATCGTCGCCAACAAGGTTGAAGTGTTCAGCCGTCGCGCCGGTCTCGATGCGAGCGAAGGCGTGCACTGGGCCTCCAAAGGCGAAGGCGAGTTTGAAATCGCCACTATCGATAAAGCGGATCGCGGCACCCGCATTGTCTTGCACCTCAAGTCGGGTGAAGACGAGTTCGCTGACGGCTACCGCCTGCGCAACATCATCAAGAAGTACTCCGACCACATCGCTCTGCCGATCGAGTTGCCGAAAGAACAAGCGGCTGTCGAAGGTGAAGAGAAGCCTGCCCAGGAATGGGAAGTGGTCAACCGTGCCAGCGCCCTGTGGACCCGTCCTCGCACCGAAGTGAAGGATGAGGAATACCAGGAGTTCTACAAGCACATCGCCCATGATTACGAGAACCCACTGAGCTGGAGCCACAACAAGGTCGAAGGCAAGCTGGAATACAGTTCGTTGCTCTACGTGCCGGCCCGTGCTCCGTTCGACCTCTACCAGCGTGAAGCGCCTAAAGGCCTCAAGCTCTATGTGCAGCGCGTGTTCGTCATGGATCAGGCGGAGTCCTTCCTGCCGCTGTACCTGCGCTTCATCAAAGGCGTGGTCGATTCCAACGACCTGTCGCTGAACGTATCGCGGGAAATACTGCAGAAAGACCCGATCATCGATTCCATGAAGTCGGCGCTGACCAAGCGTGTCCTCGACATGCTGGAAAAACTGGCGAAGAACGAGCCTGAGCAATACAAAGGTTTCTGGAAAAATTTCGGCCAGGTCATGAAAGAAGGCCCGGCTGAAGATTTCGCCAACAAGGAAAAAATCGCCGGCCTGCTGCGCTTTGCCTCCACCCAGGGTGAAGACGGCGAGCAGGTGGTGTCCCTGGCCGAGTACCTGGCACGCGCCAAGGAAGGCCAGGACAAGATCTACTACCTGACCGGCGAAACCTACGCCCAGGTCAAGAACAGCCCGCACCTGGAAGTCTTCCGCAAGAAAGGCATCGAAGTGCTGCTGCTGACCGACCGTATCGATGAGTGGCTGATGAGCTACCTCAGCGAGTTCGACGGCAAGACCTTCGTCGACGTCGCCCGTGGTGACCTGGACCTGGGTAACCTGGACTCCGAAGAAGAGAAGAAAGAGGCCGAGGAAGTCGCCAAGGCCAAGGAAGGGTTGGTTGAGCGGATCAAGACTGCCCTGGGCGATACCGTCAGCGAAGTACGGGTTTCCCATCGTCTGACCGACTCTCCGGCGATTCTGGCCATCGGCGAGCAGGACCTGGGCCTGCAGATGCGTCAGATCCTCGAGGCCAGCGGCCAGAAGGTTCCGGATTCCAAGCCGATCTTCGAATTCAACCCGGCTCACCCGCTGATCGAGAAACTCGACGGCGAGCAGAGCGAAGAGCGCTTTGGCGACTTGTCGCACATCCTCTTCGATCAGGCGGCCCTGGCGGCTGGCGACAGCTTGAAAGACCCGGCGGCCTATGTCCGTCGACTGAACAAGCTGCTGGTTGAACTGTCGGTTTAACACCGTGGTAGAAAAACCCGCTTCGGCGGGTTTTTTCGTTCTACTGCACCTCAAACTGGAGTAAATGATGAGCCAAGTCACTGTGCGTTCCGTGGTCTATCAGATTGATGGCCAGTCTTATGAAAGCCGCCTGGCATTCGATGCCAGCCATAAGGGGCCGTTGCCGGGCCTGCTGATGGCGCCGAACTGGATGGGGGTGAGTGCGGGTGCCGAAGAAATCGCCAAGCGTGTGGCCGGCCAGGGCTACGTGGTGCTGGTTGCCGACCTGTATGGGCAAAGCGTGCGCCCCTCGAACGGCGATGAGGCCGGCGCGGCGATGATGCCTTTGAAAAATGATCGCCCGCTGCTGAACAAGCGCATGCAGGCGGCCCTTGAGCAACTGAAAGGGCAGACCGAAGCCGCGGTGGATAAGTCGAAATTGGCGACTTTCGGCTTCTGCTTCGGTGGTTGCTGCTCCCTGGAGCTGGCCCGCACGGGTGCGCCATTGAAGGCGGCCGTGTCGTTCCACGGCACCCTCGATACGCCGAACCCAGCGGATGCGAAGAACATCAAGGGCTCGGTATTGGTGTTGCACGGTGCATCTGACCCATTGGTACCGAAAGAGCAGCTACCCGCGTTCGAAGATGAAATGAACGCGGCCGGCGTGGATTGGCAGCTGTTGAGCTACGGCGGCGCGGTGCATTCTTTCACCGACCCTCACGCCAATGTACCGGGCAAGATGATGTACGACGTGAAGACCGCTGCCCGGGCTTTCCAGTCGATGCATAACTTGCTGGACGAAGTGTTCCAGCGGTAAAGCTGCTGGGTTGTTCCGACCTCGTCGGGGGTAAATCGAGCCATCGCACCGCCCCCGATGCCTACCTTACAGGCAATTCAATTCTCTCCGACTCCCCTGGCACCGTCGGCCAATCCCCGGCCGCCCAGCGCTGTCGAGCCTGTTCGATCCTCAAAGGATCACTCGCCACAAAATTCCAATTGATCCGTCGCGGTCCATCCAGCGGCGCGCCGCCAAACACCACCAAATGGCAATCGGTTTCGGCAGACAATGTCATCTGCTGACCGCTCGGCAACACCACCAGGCTGTGCACTTCCAGCGGTTCGTCGTCGAGCTTTGCATCACCTTCCAGCACATACACCGCCCGTTCTTCGTGTTCATCCGGGACCAGCAGGGTGGTGGCCGTCTGCATCCGTACTTCGGCATACAGGGTTGGCGACAAGACAGGAACCGGCGAGTCGAGACAGAAACCGCTGCCGGCGATCAGGCGGATCTGGACGCCGAGGTTATCGCTCAACGGCAGGCTCGCGGCCGGGTGATGGCTGTAATGCCCTGGCCCGGTCTCGTGGTCCTTGGGCGAGGCCAGCCACACTTGCAGGCCATGCAGGCTGAACCCGCTGGCCTTGATTGCCTCGGGCGTACGCTCGACGTGGGCGATTGCGCTGCCGGCGGTCATCCAGCTGACATCGCCGGCCTGTACCACTTGATCCGAGCCCAGGCTGTCCTTGTGCTGCAAGGTGCCTTCAAACAGGTAGGTGAGGGTCGACAGCCCGATGTGCGGGTGTTGGCGGATATTCATGCCGCTGCCCGGCGCATAGCGTGTGAGCAGCATATGGTCGAAAAACACAAAAGGCCCGACGCTGCGGCATTCGCGCGATGGCAGTGGACGCAGGATGGGTTGGCCTTCGACATCTTCGGGGCGAGGGTGGATCACGGTGAGGCGGGTCATGGTGCATCCCAGTCTGAGCGGGTTGGATGATGCTGAGCATAACCCGCCCGACGGGAAGTGGGTGCTATTGGCTGAAGGCGCCTTCCGATAGCCGGGTGTCAATGCTGATCTCGGCGGTGGTCATCAGCTTGTGCACCGGGCAACGATCGGCCACGCGGTGCAGCTCCTCGCGTTGCGCGTCGGTGAGTACGCCCTTGAGCGTGAGTTTGACGTTGAGCTGGTACCTGCCCTTTTGCTCTTCACTGGCGTCATGGGTGACTTCCACGGTGACGCCGGTGAGCGGGATGCCTTTTTTCTGCGCGTAAAGCTTGAGGGTCAGGGCTTTGCACGAGGCCAGGGCCGCGTCGAAATAATCATGGGGCGAGGGCGCCGAATCGTCGCCGCCCAGGCTTTTGGGCAAGTCGGTAAATAGCTCGTGGTTGTCGATGTTGAGGCTATGACGGAAGTTGTCGGTGTTCAGTGTGTTTACGATAACGGGCATGGCAAACCTCACAGGGTCGCAGGATGAAGGGCATGCAGTTATAGAACATCCTGGCACTTGAGTGTTCCAGGTTTTTTCGTGGCGGCTGGGTTTTGGTGTGCTGGCGCTGTCATCCGTGCTGGATGCCGAGTCACCCAGCGCCCGTCGCGCATAAAAAAGCCCCGAACCAGTCGGGGCTTTTCAGCTGATCAACCTGCGGGGCTTACTGGCCCTGCCAGCGTTTCAGTACCAGGGTGGCGTTGGTGCCACCGAAGCCGAAGCTGTTGCTCATCACGGTGTCGATCTTGGCGTTTTCAACGGTCTTGGTCAGGATCGGCATATCGGCGACGACCGGGTCGATCTCGTCGATGTTGGCCGAACCTGCCATGAATTTGCCTTCCATCATCAGCAGGCAGTAGATCGCTTCGTGAACGCCGGCGGCGCCCAGGGAGTGACCGGACAGGCTCTTGGTGGAGCTGATGGCCGGAGCCTTGTCGCCGAATACCGCACGTACGCCTTCCATTTCCTTGGCGTCGCCGACCGGAGTCGAGGTGCCGTGGGTGTTCAGGTAGTCGATTGGGGTATCAACGGTGGACATGGCCATCTGCATGCAACGGATGGCGCCTTCACCGCTTGGGGCAACCATGTCGTAGCCGTCGGAAGTGGCGCCGTAACCGACGATTTCCGCGTAGATCTTCGCACCACGGGCCAGAGCGTGTTCCAGCTCCTCGACCACCACCATGCCGCCACCGCCGGCGATGACGAAACCGTCACGCTTGGCGTCATAGGCGCGGGAGGCTTTTTCCGGGGTTTCGTTGTACTGGGTGGACAGTGCGCCCATGGCGTCGAACAGGAATGACTGGCTCCAATGTTCTTCTTCACCGCCGCCGGCGAACACGATGTCCTGTTTGCCCAGCTGGATCTGCTCAACGGCAGTACCGATGCAATGAGCACTGGTGGCACAGGCGGAGGAGATCGAGTAGTTCACGCCCTTGATCTGGAACGGCGTGGCCAGGCAGGCGGAAACGGTGCTGCCCATGGTCCGCGTGACACGGTAAGGGCCAACGCGCTTGACGCCTTTTTCGCGCAGGATATCCAGCGCTTCCATCTGGTTCAGGGTCGATGCGCCGCCGGAGCCGGCGATCAGGCCGGTACGTACGTTGGACACCTGGTCTTCGCTCAGGCCGGAGTCGGCGATCGCGTCTTTCATGGCCAGGTAGGCGTAGGCGGCAGCGTGGCCGACGAAGCGATAGATCTTGCGATCGATCAGTTCTTCGAGGGGCAGGTCGATGGAGCCGGAAACCTGGCTACGCAGACCCATTTCGGCATATTCCCGGTTGAAGCGGATGCCAGGGCGACTTGCACGCAGGTTAGCGGTGACGGTCTCTTTGTCATTGCCCAGGCAAGAAACAATGCCCAGACCAGTGATAACGACGCGGCGCATGCGGATAACCCTTAAAAGTTGTCAGTGGAAGTGAATACGCCGACCCGAAGGCCTTCGGCAGTATAGATCTCGCGACCGTCGACAGTCACCGAACCGTCGGCGATGGCCAGGTTCAGCTTGCCCTTGAGGACGCGCTTGATTTGAATGTTGTAGGTGACTTTCTTGGCGGTCGGCAGGACCTGGCCAAAGAATTTCACTTCGCCCGAACCCAGGGCGCGACCGCGACCTGGCAGGCCTTGCCAGCCAAGGTAAAAACCGACCAGTTGCCACATGGCGTCGAGGCCCAGGCAGCCTGGCATGACCGGGTCACCTTCGAAGTGGCAGGCGAAGAACCAGAGGTCCGGGGTGATATCCAGCTCGGCGACCAATTCACCTTTGCCGTACTTGCCGCCTTCTTCGCTGATATGGGTGATGCGATCCACCATCAGCATGTTCGGGGCGGGCAGTTGCGCGTTACCTGGGCCGAACAGCTCACCGCGACTGCAGCGCAGCAGATCTTCCCGGGTAAAGGCGTTTTGTTTGGTCATGCGAGCTCCTCAATAATCCCATGCGGCAGGGTAGGGTCAATCTTCCCGAACCGAATGAAGCGTTCATGCCTCATAGCGGCAGCCTACACATAGACTATTGCGTTGTAGTGAAAGTCACAGCGTCAAGGCACTCAATGTACACTTGTTCACTGAAATTTTAAACCGGGCCTGTTTATCAGCCCGTTTGGGTGCCTAAGACTGCCGCACTTTCGTGTTTCACGCCAGTCGCAGTTGGCTGATGGCGCGGCGCTATTGCACCCAGCGCTGCAGGATTTGCTGCAAATCCGTGCGTTTGAATGGCTTGGCCAGGTAATCGTTCATTCCAGCTGCCAGGCAGGCTTCGCGGTCACCCTGCAAGGCATTGGCCGTCAGGGCGATGATCGGCAAGTCGGCGCAGCCGGGCAACTGGCGGATTTGTCGGGTCGCTTCGTAGCCGTCGATCAGCGGCAGGCGGCAGTCCATCAGGATGGCGGTGAAAATCAGGCTCTCGGCACTGCGGATCGCCTCGGCGCCGTCGGTGGCCAGGCTCACTTCAAAACCCAGGCTGCGCAGCATGGCTTCGACCACGGTACGATTGACCGGGTTGTCTTCCACCAGCAGTACGTGTCGTCCATCACCGGCGCTGGCTTTGCCGTCGGCGTCGGGGGCTAGCGCCGGCAGGCTTTTCTGATCGATGGCCAATGGAATTTCCAGGGTAAACACTGAACCTCGGCCTTCCTCGCTTTGGGCGCGCAAGGTGCCCCCCATGCGTTCGGCCAGCGTGCGGGCGATGGGCAGCCCAAGGCCGGTGCCGCCGTAACGTCTTGAAATGGAACTGTCAGCTTGCTGGAATGCGTTGAACATCATTTCCAGGCGCTCGGGGGAGATCCCGATACCGCTGTCGCGCACGGTGCAGGTGAACCACACCAGTTCATGATCAAGGGTTTGCCAATGCGGCTCGACGGTCACGGTGCCGTGTTCGGTGAATTTCAGCGCGTTGCCGATCAGGTTCACCAGAATTTGCCGGATACGCGTCGGGTCACCCCGCACCTGCAGTGAGTCCATGCCCAGGGGAATGGGCAGCTCCAGGGCCAGGCCGCGTTGCTGGGCGCTGTGCTGGAAGGCTTGGGCGCAACTGCTGATCAGGTCCGCCAGGTTGAACGAGATATGTTCCAGCTCCAGCGCGGCGCGTTCGATGCGCGAGAAGTCGAGGATGTCGTTGATGACCTTGAGCAGATGTTCGGTGGACTCGGAGGCCAGCGCCGCATACTCGGTCTGCTCCTCGGTCATTTCGGTGGTTTCCAGCAGTTGCAGCATGCCCAGCACGCCATTCATGGGGGTGCGCAATTCGTGGCTCATCATCGCCAGGAAGTCCGACTTGGCGTTGTTCGCGCGTTCGGCCTCTTCGCGGGTCTGGATCAACTGCGCCATCGCTTGTTCTTGTTCGCGGCTGGCCTGGTTGAGGCCTTCGGCGAGGTTGTTGATATGGCGTGACAGGTCGCCCAGCTCGGAATCATCGACAATCGGCAGCGGCGTCTTGTAGTCGCCTTGCTGGATGGCTTTGACCGCGTGGCCCATCGCGCTGATCGGCTGCGACAGGCTGGCGGCCAGGCGGCGCGCGAGCAGGAAGGTAAACAGCAGGGCGAAGAGGGCGAGGATGCCGGCCTTGAACAGGATCTCCTGCTGGCGCTGGCTGAAGGCATCGTTGGACATGCCGACGATCACCCGGCCAAGGTAATCCGCCCGTGGCGCCTTGGGTTCGTTGAGGTTGTCCTGGAAAAAGTCCGTGCCCAGCTGGATATGCTGCAGGCGGATCGGCGCCTGGAACACCTTCACCGACAGTGAGCGGTCGTGTTTCTCGGTCGGTTGCTCAACGTACACCAGAATGTTTTCGGCGCTGTCCTGGATTTCCAGGAAGCGCACGTGGGGCGTGGCCAAGGTGGCGCGCAGCAGGCTCTCGAGCACGTCATTGTTGCCGGAAATCACCCCGTACTCGGTCGCCGGTGCGAGCTGGTTGGCGATCAGCTGGCCGGTATGGTCCAGTTCCTGGCGCAGGTCCTGGATACGCACGAAGGTAAAGAAACTGATCAACAGCAAGGTCAGCAACAAGGCCGGGCCCAGGGTGATGAGCTGGGTGCGGGTGTTGATATCCCAACGACGGCGTAAGGTCATGGGCGTTTTTCTCCTTCGGCCAATCGGGCGGCGACGTCGGCTTCGTCAACCTGTTCGATGCCCAGTGAGCGCGCGACTTGCGGGTTGCCCACGACTTTGAAGTGTTCCGGGTACAACGAGCGTGGCCAGTTGGCCGGTGAATGGTCCAGCAGCCGGTCGAGCACATCGAGCCAGTCGGTCTGGTCGCTGTAGGTGCTGGCCAGGCTGCCGGCCTTGACGAAGCCGGCGTTGGGCCCCACCAGCGGCAATTGTTGGGCGTAGCTGCTGAGCAACAGGTTCTTCACGGTTTTCGGGTTGTACAGTTGCGGGTCGTCGAGCCCCAGCAGTACATCGCTGTTCTTGAACAGGTTTTGCAGTGGCCGGCTGTCATTGATGTTGTCCCAGCGCTGCGGCACGATTTCCAGGCCTATGGGCGCTGCGTATCGGGTCAATTCGGGTAGCAGGAACTCACTGTCGGTGCCGTAGAGCACGCCGATGCGGCGGGCCTGAGGCAAAATCTGCGCGATCAGGTGCAACTGGCGCTCCAAGGGTGGGTCGCTCCACAACAGGCTGATTTTGGCCGGGTGCGTGGTGCCCAGGCGCTGCCGGGCTTGCAGGCGGCTGATACGCAGCACCAGGGTGGGCGGGCCCTGGGAGTCCTGCAGGCGCCAGTCTAGGCCGGGCAGGTCGAGCAGGATCAGGCGAGTGGCGGCGGGCAACTGGTTCGGTGCCGGCATGTCTTTGAGCGGGGTGAAGGTCACGTGGTCTTCGGGGCGTTGCCGGGCCAGGGCCTGGGCGAACGCTTGCACGCCGGCACCGTCTTCGGCGGCGGTGAGCAGGATGTCGGCGCTCCTGGCCTGCGTCGTCAACAACAGGCATACCAGCAGCAGGCCGCGCCGCCACAGCCTTGAGAAGAAGGCGGTCATCCGTGACTGAGCGGCCATGTCAGAATTCCAGCTCCGCGCTGAAGTAGAGGACATGACGACTGTCGTAGTTGTTATCGGCCCAGGTGGTGGGCTGGTTATCCAGGCGTTGTTGCAGCATGCCGGCCAGCTCCACGTTGGCTTTGCCCAGGGCAATGCGCTTGGCCACCCGCAGGTCGACCCGTTCGAAGCGATATTGGTTGAGTGCGTCGTCGCCATAGTAGAACAGCGCACTGGACCAGCCGTGGCCCCATTCACGCAGCCAGCCGGCCGAGCCGCTGTTACGTGCGGTTTGTGCCTTGTCCAACGGGTTGCTGGCGCTGGCATCGACATAAGCATAGGTGAGTCGCAGGCGGTCGGCGTTGCTCATGCGCCAATCGAACTGTGACTCGGCACCGGTGAACCGTGAGCTGTTGGCGTTGCTGGCAATGTATTGGTTGTTGCGCAGCGGTGAGCTGATCATGTCAGTGATTTCGTCGTAGAACAGTTTCACGTCGACATTCAGCCCGAGGTCGGCAAAGAAGCCGTTGTAGCCCAGCTCTCGCGAGCGCATCAACTCTTTATCGAGGTTGCCCGGGCCGCGCGTCACCACAAAATATTGCCCCGAATTCTGCCCGTAGGCCGGGGAGCTGAGGTTGGTGACGCGGTAGCTCCAGTTGACGTTGTTCTCGAACATGTCCGGTGAGCGGATCGCTTCGGAATACACCGCTCGCAAGCCATGGCGCGGGTTGATCAGGTAGTTGACTGCTATTCGTGGCGTCAGCGAGTTGCCGCTCAAGTGGGTGTCTTCGTACATCGCCCCACCCTGCACCAGCCAGTGTTCGCTGGCGCGCCACTCCAGATGGCCGAACAGGCGCCAGGTGGTGTCGTCCAGGGTGCCATTGAAATAGGTGTCGGAGTCGGCGCGGTCGTAGCGGTAGTTCATACCGCTGACCAGGCGCAGGCTATCGGACAGGCTGAGGGTGTCCTGGATCTCCAGGTCGTAACGGCTTTCTCGAGTACTTTGATCGATATCGCCGCAGACCGGGTCTTTGCCGCCGCTACCCCATTGCTGCAAGACCTGCTTGGCCAGGGCCTGTTCGGCGTCGCTGCCGGGCGGCAGGTTTTCCGGGGTGTAGGCGTTCATGTGCCGGGCCAGCAACTCGGCATAGTTGGGGTTGATTTGCCAGAGGCGGGTCAGCTCCGGGCTGAATGAGACCTTGGCATCACAGGCTTTCCAGACCTGCTGGCGGTCCCATTGCTGGGCCGAGCCTTGAACATACAAGCTGTGCTCGGGGTTGATATCGATGTTCCAGCGCAGAGAGGTGGCATAGTCCTTGGCGGTAACGTCGGAGTTCGTACCGCCTTCGGTAATCCCGGCAAATACCGGGCTGTAGGTATAAGGACGCTGGTTGGACCCTTCCTTGGCGTTCAATTGCCAGTCGATGCTCTGCTGCGCGTTCAGGCTCTGGCTCACGGCCAGGCTGAAGCGACTGAGGCGCCGGCCGTCACGGCGATCGGCGCCGGCGGCATCGCTGTCAAACCCATCATCCTGTTGCCCGGACAGCGACAGGCGCAGGTCGCCGGTCTCCCATCCCGCGCCCTGGCTGGCGTAGAAATCGTTGATCCCGCGTGCGCCACGGATGACTTTGACCCGTGAACCATGGCTGTTGGCCGGTGACCGCGTGAGGATGTTGACCACCGCCATCAGTGCATTGGCGCCATAGCTGACGGTGTTGGGGCCGCGGAACACCTCGATGCGCTCGATGTCTTCCATGGCCACCGGAATATCGCTCCAGTCCACGGTGGCCAGGCCGGCGCGGTACACCGAGCGCCCGTCGATCAACACCTGCATGCGCCGTGCATCGCTGGCACTGGTGCCGTGATAGTTCACCGCCGCCTGGTTGCCGGTGGTGTAGCCGACCATCATCCCGGGCACCAGGCGCAGCAATTCGGCGATGTCCCGTGCGCCGCTGGCCTTGATCAACTCGCTGTCGATCACCGTCATGCTGCCGGGTACGGCGGCAGCGGATTGCTTGAGGCGTGTGGCGGTCAATACCTGCGGCAGCGGCTGGCCGTCCAGGAACAGATCGTCGGCCAGCGCGGGGGCGCTGCACAACAGCATCAACAACAGCGATGAGCGAGGAGGAGGGCCCAGATACACGGCGCGGCCTTGATAATGACGAATAGCCGCCCATGTTAACTGAGGTGGGGCCATTTGCCAGTCGTCGAACTTGCAATTACTTCACGTATATGTGGCATTTTCCGACAAGCATGGGAATTGACGCGGGGGCTGGCCGCAAGCGGGTCGCCCCGTATAATGCCGCTATCGCCACTGGTATGGATTAACGGATTGCATATGACTGAACAGCGCCCTATTGCGGTCCTGGGAGGCGGAAGTTTTGGTACCGCCGTGGCTAACCTGCTGGCTGAGAACGGCCACGCGGTGCGCCAGTGGATGCGCGATCCCGAGCAGGCCGAGGCCATCCGCGTGCATCGGGAAAACCCCCGTTACCTTAAAGGCATCAAGATTCATCCGGCGGTGGAACCGGTCACGGACCTGCTGGAGACCCTCACTGACTGCGACCTGTGCTTCGTCGCATTGCCGTCCAGCGCCTTGCGCTCGGTGCTGGCGCCCCACGCCGAACGCCTGGCAGGCAAGCTGCTGGTCAGCTTGACCAAGGGTATCGAGGCGCACACGTTCAAGCTGATGAGCGAAATCCTCGAAGAGATTGCGCCCCAGGCACGTATCGGCGTGCTCTCCGGGCCGAACCTGGCGCGGGAAGTCGCCGAGCACGCGCTGACGGCCACCGTGGTGGCCAGTGAAGATGAAGCGCTGTGCGAGCGCGTGCAGGCGGTCCTGCATGGCCGTACGTTCCGTGTTTACGCCAGTGGCGATCGTTTTGGTGTTGAGCTGGGCGGTGCGCTCAAAAACGTTTACGCGATCATCGCCGGCATGGCGGTGGCCCTGGGCATGGGCGAGAACACCAAGAGCATGCTGATTACCCGTGCCCTGGCCGAGATGACCCGCTTTGCGGTGAACCAGGGCGCCAACCCGATGACATTCCTGGGCCTGGCCGGGGTCGGGGATTTGATCGTCACCTGTTCGTCGCCCAAGAGCCGCAACTATCAAGTCGGTTTTGCCTTGGGCCAGGGTTTGAGCCTGGACGACGCCGTTACGCGCCTGGGGGAAGTGGCCGAGGGCGTCAACACCCTCAAAGTGTTGAAGGCCAAGGCCCAGGAAGTCGGTGTGTACATGCCGTTGGTCGCTGGGCTGCACGCGATCCTGTTTGAAGGGCGCACCTTGAACCAGGTCATCGAGTTGCTGATGCGGGCTGAGCCGAAAACCGATGTCGACTTTATTTCCACCAGTGGTTTCAACTGAGGAACGCGTCATGAACGATCCGAAAGCAGCGCCCAAGTACGAATCCATCGTCCTGCGTATTGTGTGGATGCTGGTATTTGCCCTGGTGTGGCAAGTGGCGCAGTTCCTGCTCGGCGCGCTGGTGCTGGTGCAACTGATCTATCGCCTGGTCTACGCCGCGCCGAACCTGGGCCTGATGAACTTCGGTGACAGCCTCAGCCAGTTCCTGGCGCAGATCGGCCGTTTCGGCAGCTTCCACACTGAGCAAAAGCCTTGGCCATTCGCCGATTGGCCGACGCCGCGTGCACCGGAAGGCGAAGCCGCCCACAGCGTGCCGCCGGCACCGCATCCGGTACGTGATGAAGAGCCAAAACTGTGAAACTGTGGATCTTGCGGCACGGTGAAGCCGAAAGCTATGCGCCCACCGACGCCGAGCGCAACCTGACCGAACATGGCCGCGCCGAAGTGTTGCGCAGTGCTGCGCATCTCATCGGCCAGCCCCTCGGCGCGATCATCGCCAGCCCATATGTGCGGGCGCAGCAGACCGCGCAGCTGGTTCGCGAGGCGCTGGGTTTCACGCCCGATATCCGCACGGTGCCGTGGCTGACACCCGAAGGCAACCCGCTGCGGGTGCTGGAAAAGCTCGACAGCGATGACAATGTGCTGCTGGTCAGTCACCAGCCTTTGGTGGGCTGCCTGATCAGCTTCCTGCAGCATGGCCATCAGCGCCAACCGCAACCGATGCACACCGCCAGTCTGGCGGAGCTGGAAGGTGATTTTCCGCTGGCGGGGCTGATGAACCTGGTCAGTGTGAAGAACCCGTAGGAAAAGTGATCGCTGCTGTGTGTGCTATATAGTCAACCAAGCAAGTGCTTGGTTGGCTATCATCCGGTCACACAAAGGAGCGCGTCCCATGCCAGTCGCTTTTCGTTTGCCGTTGCAGGTCTTCTTCGAACGTGAAGCGCGGCAGCCGCGCAAACCCTTTCTCGTGCAGCCCATCGGCGGGGGCGAGGTGCAAACCCTGACCTGGGGCGACGTCGGCCATCAGGCCCGGTGCGCCGCACACTGGCTGCGTGCTCGGGCGTTGCCGCAAGGCTCGCACATTGCCCTGATCTCGAAAAACTGTGCGCACTGGATCATCGCCGACCTGGCGATCTGGATGGCCGGGCATGTCTCGGTGCCGTTGTACCCGAACCTGACGGCCGACTCCGTGGCCCATGTGCTGACCCATTCCGAGGCGGCATTGGTGTTGATCGGCAAGTTGGACGACTGGCCGGCCATGGCGCCCGGTATCCCAGCCGGTTTGTCGACTGTCCGTCTGCCGCTGGCCCCGGCCGGCGACTTCGATTTCACTTGGGCCGATCTGCTGGCCTGTTCACCCATTCAAGATAACCCCGAGCCCGACGCCACCCGCTTGGCCACGATCATCTATACCTCCGGCACCACCGGCTTGCCCAAGGGTGTGATGCAAACCTTCGGCGCCTTGGGCTTTGCCGCCACCCGTGGCACTGAGTTGTTTGGCCTGGGGGAGGACGACCGGCTGCTGTCGTACCTGCCGTTGTGCCACGTGGCGGAGCGCATGTTCGTCGAACTCGCGTCAATTTATACCGGGCAAACGGTATTTTTCGCTGAAAGCCTCGAGACCTTTCTGACTGACCTGCGCCGGGCCCGGCCGACAGCGCTGTTCGGAGTGCCGAGGATCTGGACCAAGCTCCAGATGGGTGTGTATGGCAAGGTTCCACAAAAGCGTCTGGACCGGCTGTTGCGCCTGCCTTTCATCGGGCCATTTGTAGGCCGCAAGGTGCTGTCGGGTCTGGGCCTGGACGCCCTGCGTATTGCGCTATCCGGTGCGGCGCCGGTGCCTGAGGCGCTGCTGCGTTGGTATCAGCGGCTGGGGCTGGATGTGCTCGAGGTGTACGGCATGACGGAAAGCTGTGGCTATTCCCACGTATGTCGCCCCGGGCAACAGACACTGGGCTGGATCGGCCTGCCATGCCCTGGGGTGGAAGTGCGCATCGACCCGTTGGGCGAAGTGCAGGTGCGCAGCGGCGCGACCATGCTCGGCTACTTCAAGGACGCGCAGAAAACCGCCGAGACCCTCACCAATGGCGGTTTTCTGCGCACCGGCGACAAGGGTGAGCAGGACGCGGCCGGCCGCTTGCGCCTGACCGGGCGGCTCAAGGAGATCTTCAAGACCAGCAAGGGTAAATATGTGGCCCCGGCACCGATTGAAAACCGCCTGGCCGAACATCCACGCATCGAGCAGGTGTGCGTGGTCGGCGAAGGGCTGAGCGCGCCGATAGGTTTATGCGTACTCGCGGCGACGGGCGAGGAGCGTCAGGCCCTGCGCGATAGCCTGGAACGCTGGCTGGAACAGGTCAACCAGGCCCTGGACAAGCCTGAGCGTCTGCGCCAACTGGTGGTGGTCAAAGACAGTTGGGCCGTCGAAAACGGTTTCCTGACCCCGACCCTGAAGATCAAGCGCAGTGTGATCGAATCGACCTATGGTGCTCAATTGCATGTTTGGAGCGAGCGCGGCGAATCGATTCTGTGGCAGGATTAGGGGCGTAATAAAATCAATAAGGACACTGCTATGAGCTTGTGGCGCACCCAACCCAATATCGAGCAACTCAACAGCCTGCAGAAAAACACCATCGGTGAGTTGCTGGATATTCGTTTCGAAAGCTTCGACGACGAGTCACTCACCGCCAGCATGGTGGTCGACCACCGCACCCATCAGCCGTACGGCCTGCTGCACGGCGGCGCGTCGGTGGTGCTGGCGGAGAGTATCGGCTCCATGGCGGCCTACCTGTGCATCGATCCGAGCAAATTCTATTGCGTGGGCCTTGAGATCAATGCCAACCACTTGCGCGGCGTGCGCAGCGGGCGAGTGACGGCGGTGGCGCGAGCCATCCATATCGGCCGTACGACCCAGGTGTGGGACATCCGCCTGACGGCCGATGACGGCAAGACCAATTGCGTCTCGCGCCTGACCATAGCCGTAGTGCCGCTGGGCGAAAACCCGCCGGTGCGATAGACATGGCGTGAGTGTCATCATTCCTGGCAGTTACAGTCATTGCTGTACGGCTTGGGGCTGGTGACAATCCACTTCTGTTTCTGTAGATGAGTCCGGTATGTCGCAGCACGTGTTTTTTGCCCACGCCAATGGTTTTCCTTCGGCCACCTACGGCAAGTTGTTTGCCGCCCTGGCCCCGGAATATACGGTGGCTCACTTGCCGCAGCATGGGCACGACCCGCGATTTCCAGTGGATGACAACTGGCGCAACCTGGTGGACGAGTTGATCCACCACTTGGAGCAGCAACCGCAGCCGGTGTGGGGTGTCGGGCACTCCCTCGGTGGGGTGTTGCACCTGCACGCGGCCATGCGTTGCCCGCAGTTGTATCGCGGTGTGGTGATGCTGGATTCGCCGGTGCTGACGCGTGCCGACCGCTGGGTGATCCGCGCGGCCAAGCGCTTGGGGTTCATCGATCGCCTGACCCCGGCCGGGCGCACCCTGGGCCGGCGTGAAGAGTTCAGCGACCTGGACGCCGCGCGCAACTACTTCGCCGGTAAAACCCTGTTTCGCGGGTTCGACCCTGACTGTTTTGATGCCTACCTGCAACATGGCCTGCAACAGGTGGGCGATCGCCTGCGCCTGCGCTTCGACCCCGCCACCGAAATCAGCATTTATCGAGGCGTGCCCCACACCAGCCCGGGCCAGGTGCGCCAGTTGAAGGTGCCGCTGGCGGTGGTGCGTGGACGCCAGAGCCGGGTCGTGATGCGTCACCATGCCAGTGGGGTTGACCGCCTGCCCATGGGCGAAATGCTCACCATGCCCGGCGGGCACATGTTTCCCCTGGAGCGGCCGCAGGACACCGCAGCCTTGATCAAGAACCTGTTCTCCCGCTGGGAAGCCCGTGAGCGCAGTTGCGCATGAGTACGCCGGTCGAAGAGGTTCGCCTCAGCTTGCCGCATATTGAGTTGGCGGCGCATCTGTTCGGGCCCGAAGACGGTCTGCCGGTGATCGCCCTGCATGGCTGGCTGGACAACGCCAACAGCTTTGCGCGGCTGGCGCCGAAACTGCAGGGCTTGCGCATCGTCGCGCTGGATATGGCGGGGCACGGTCATTCGGCGCACCGTCCTGCGGGGGCCGGTTATGCCTTGTGGGATTACGTGTTTGACGTGCTGCAAGTCGCCGAACAGCTGGGTTGGAAACGTTTTGCATTACTTGGCCATTCCCTCGGCGCCATCGTCTCCTTGGTGCTTGCAGGCGCCTTGCCGGAGCGGGTGACGCACCTGGGATTGATCGACGGCGTGATCCCGCCGACCGCCACCGGTGAAAACGCGGCGGAGCGATTGGGCATGGCGTTGCAGGCGCAATTGAACCTGCAGGGCAAGCGCAAGCCGGTCTACAGCACCCTGGACCGGGCGGTTGAAGCGCGGATGAAAGGTTTGGTCGCAGTCAGTCGCGAGGCCGCCGAATGGCTCGCCCAGCGCGGTTTGATGCCCGTGCCGGGCGGCTACACCTGGCGTACTGACAGCCGATTGACCCTGGCTTCGCCGATACGACTGACCAATGAGCAGGCGATGGCTTTCGTGCAACGTGTGGCTTGTCCTGCACAGTTGGTGGTCGCGGCTGACGGCATGTTGGCGAAACATTCAGAATTGCTTTCTCAGCTACCCTTTACGGTGACAACGCTGCCGGGGGGCCATCATTTGCACCTGAACGATGAGCCCGGTGCGGCTCTTGTTGCAGACTGTTTCAATCGGTTCTTCTCCACGCCTTGACTTGGCGGGGTCAACTGCCGAGGCTGGGCGGATTGAAAGGGAGTCAACCATGAACCATCTTGAAACTGCTGCGACCTCCAATGGCCAGGGCTCAATCATCCGATGAGCCTGCGTGAAGGATGTATACGTGCCCTCGGGCTGTGCTGCTTCAGCCCCTTGGTGTTCGCCGCCGATGTGCCGGGCAGCCAGGATCTGCCGGCAGTGTCCCGCCAGGTCGACGCGCAGATCGTCGATTACCGCCCCGCTGAAGCCAGGGAGCGCATCTACCCCATGGGGGCGATCCGCAAGATCAGCGGCCAGTTGCGCTACGAGGGCCAAGCCACCGCGCGTGGCCAAGCCACTGCGGTTACCTATGAACTGCCCGCCGAGCACACCTCCAGCGCCGCCTTTACCGCGACCCGCGAAGCGTTGCAGGCCAAGGGCGCGCAGCTGTTGTTCTGGTGCCAGGCCCGCGATTGCGGTGAAAGCAGCCTGTGGGCCAACGAAGTGTTCGGCAACGCCAAGCTGGTCGGCGCCGATGGCCAGCAGGAATACCTGCTGTTACGGCTGGCGGCGCCGCAGGACAACTCCCTGGTGGCGCTATACGGCATCACTCGGGGCAACCGTCGTGCCTATCTGCATGTGGAACAGCTGGACGCGAGTACGCCCCTGGGTGACTTGCTGCCCACTTCGGCAACCTTGCTTCGTGAGCTGAAAAGCACCGGCGAGCTGGATTTCCCTGCACTGGGGAGCGAACCCGATCCGGCCTGGATCACCTTGATCTCCCGTGGCTTGAACCTGGACGCCACCTTGCGTGTCAGTTTGACCGGGCCAACGGCCGAAGCCTGGCGCCAGGGCCTGATCGACAGCGGTGTGCGTGCCGCACGCATGGAAACCGGCACCGGTGACGCTAAGGGTTTGCACCTGCATCTGATACGCTGACCGTCACCAGGCGAACGGACCCGCGCCGTTCGCCTAAGCTCTCCTCCTACAGCCTTATTCTCGAGATACCCGATGCTCAATAACGATCGCCTGCTGGTGCAAATCCTGCTGCTGGTGCTGTTTGGTGCCAGCTTCTGGGTGATGGCGCCATTCTGGTCGGCGCTGTTCTGGGGCGCAGTGCTGGCGTTCGCCAGCTGGCCGCTGATGCGTTTACTCACCCGCTGGCTGGGGGGCCGCGAATCCCTGGCTGCCGGCATCCTGACCCTGGGCTGGATGCTGTTGGTGGCGGTGCCGCTGGTGTGGCTGGGCTTCAACCTGGCCGACCATGTGCGTGATGCGGTGGGCCTGATCAAGGATATCCAGGTCGACGGCCTGCCGGCAGCACCCGCTTGGCTGAACTCAATCCCCTTTGTCGGTGAGCGCCTAGTGGCGACCTGGGACAGCATCGACCAGCAGGGCGCGGCGCTGATGGTCAGCATCAAGCCTTATCTGGGCCAGGTCGGCAATTGGCTGCTGGCGCGCAGCGCGCAGATCGGCGGCGGCATCCTTGAGTTGACCCTCAGCCTGGTGTTCGTGTTCTTCTTCTACCGGGACGGGCCTCGGCTGGCGGTGTTCGTGCACCGTCTGCTGGAGCGTTTGATCGGCGAGCGGGCCGGTTACTACATCGAACTGGTGGCAGGCACCGTACAACGGGTGGTCAATGGCGTGATCGGCACCGCAGCGGCTCAAGCCTTGCTGGCACTGATCGGTTTCCTCATCGCCGGCGTGCCTGGCGCGCTGGTGCTGGGCATCGTCACGTTCCTGCTCAGCCTGATTCCCATGGGGCCACCGCTGGTGTGGATTCCGGCGACCGCCTGGCTGGCCTGGAAAGGCGATTACACCTACGCGGTGTTCCTCGGGGTGTGGGGCACGTTCATCATCAGCGGCGTGGACAACGTGCTCAAGCCGTACCTGATCAGTCGAGGCGGCAACCTGCCATTGGTGATTGTGCTGCTGGGGGTGTTCGGCGGCTTGATTGCGTTTGGTTTCATCGGCCTGTTTATCGGCCCGACCTTGCTGGCGGTGGCCTACAGCCTGCTGACGGATTGGAGTGCGACCCAGGCGCAGGGGCGTCGCGAAGACAACCCCCGTTAAATCCTCGGCAACCACATCACGGCGGTCAAGCCACCGCCTGGCGTGTCTTCCAGGCTGAGGTGGCCGCCGAGACGCTCCACCGCTTCCTTGGCAATCGTCATGCCCAGGCCGACCCCGCCGGAGTTGCGGTTGCGCGAGCCCTCCAGGCGAAAGAACGGTTCGAAGACCGCCTCGCGCTTGTCGGCAGCAATCCCGGGGCCGTGGTCGATCACACGGATCACCAGGGCCTCGCGGCTGTCCGCCAACTCCACGCGTGCGGTGCCGGCATAGCGCAGGGCGTTGTCGATCAGATTGTTCAGGCAAGAACGCAGGGCCATCGGCTGTACCTGCAACGGCGCACAGGTGCCGGCGAACTGCACGTCGGAGCCTTGGTCCTGGGCATTTTCGCTGAGGGACTCGACCAGCGCCTGTACGTCGAGCCAGTGCCGGGTTTCGCTGGTGCGCTGTTCGTGCAGGTAGCTTAAGGTCGCGTCGAGCATGCCGATCATGTCGTCCAGGTCCTGGCGCATCTGGCCTTGCAATTTGGTGTCTTCGATCTGCTCCAGGCGCAGCTTGAGGCGTGACAGCGGGGTACGCAGGTCGTGGGAGACCGCACCGAGCATGCGTGCGCGCTGGCTGACCTGCTCGCGGATGCGCTTTTGCATCATGTTGAAGGTCGATGCGGCCTGGCGTGCCTCTCGTGGCCCGGACTCGTTGAGAGGCGGGCTGTCGAGGTCGACGCTCAAGCGCTCAGCCGCCGCACTCAAGCGCTGGATCGGCCGGCTCAGCAGCTTCGCGCCGTACCAGGCGGCGATGATCAGCGAGATGAACTGGAAGGTCAGCGGCACCACCGGGCCGCCGAACCAGGGGCGATGGTGCTTGCGCAGGGGCTTCATCGTACCGTCCGGCTGCTCGACGAAGGTCTCCTGGGGCGGCGGTGGCGGCGGGCCGTAGTGGTGAAACCAAAAGAACGCCAGCACGTGCGCCAACACAATAGCCACCAGCAATACACCGAACAACCTGCCGAACAACGTATTAAAGGTGGCACGCATCAACCGATGTCCCGGGCGTCGAAAAGGTAGCCTTCGCCACGTACGGTTTTGATCAGTTGCGGGGCTTTCGGATCATCCCCGAGTTTTTGCCGCAGGCGCGAGACCAGCAAGTCGATGCTGCGATCGAAGGCTTCGATGGACCGGCCGCGGGCCGCGTCCAGCAATTGTTCGCGGCTGAGCACCCGGCGGGGGCGTTCGATAAATACCCAAAGCAGGCGGAACTCGGCGTTGGACAGTGGCACCACCAGGCCGTCGTCGGCCACCAGTTGGCGCAACACGCTGTTCAGGCGCCAGTTGTCGAAGCGGATATTGGCGCGTTGCTCGGTGCGGTCATCGCGTACACGGCGCAAAATGGTCTGGATGCGTGCCACCAGTTCACGCGGCTCGAACGGCTTGGCCATATAGTCGTCGGCGCCCAGTTCCAGGCCGATGATGCGGTCGGTCGGTTCGCAGCGGGCGGTGAGCATCAGGATCGAGATGTCCGATTCGGCGCGCAGCCAGCGGCACAGCGACAGGCCATCTTCGCCCGGCAGCATCAGGTCGAGCACCACCACGTCAAACGTTTCGGCTTGCATGGCCTGGCGCATGGCGCCGCCGTCGGTCACGCCGGTGGCGAGAATATTGAAGCGTGCCAGGTAGTCGATCAGCAGTTCACGAATCGGCACGTCATCATCGACGATCAGCGCACGGGTGCTCCAGCGCTTGTCTTCGGCGATCACCGCGCCTTTTGGCTCTTCGTTTACAGAGACGGTAGGGGTATGCATAGGTGCGATCATCTGCCTGGTCATTGCTGTCAGCATAGGCGCCCAGCCCCATGGCTGGAAGTGCTGGACGGGCGGTCATGTGCGCGAGGCTAGTCGTGGGGCGTGTAGGGCGCATGTCGGGAATGTATCGTGTTTGATACAATTACCCGAAACGCCGTGAAATGGACGGCTGTTCAGTATTTACCGATCATCGGATCCCGCAACGGCGCTGCTTGCGCTACAATCCGCGCCGATTTCGACTTGCCTGAGAGCCCATTCCAATGTCCGCCTGCCAGACTCCTATCATCGTCGCCCTGGATTACCCCACTCGTGACGCCGCACTGAAGCTGGCTGACCAGTTGGACCCCAAGCTTTGCCGGGTCAAGGTCGGCAAGGAACTGTTCACCAGTTGCGCGGCGGAAATCGTCGGCACACTGCGTGACAAAGGCTTCGAAGTATTCCTCGACCTGAAATTCCACGATATTCCCAACACCACCGCGATGGCCGTCAAAGCCGCTGCTGAAATGGGCGTATGGATGGTCAATGTGCACTGCTCCGGTGGCCTACGCATGATGACGGCCTGCCGTGAAGTGTTGGAGCAGCGCAGTGGTCCCAAGCCGCTGTTGATCGGTGTGACCGTGCTGACCAGCATGGAGCGCGAGGATCTGGCCGGCATCGGCCTGGATATCGAGCCTCAGGAGCAGGTGCTGCGCCTGGCCGCCCTGGCGCAGAAGGCCGGCCTGGACGGCCTGGTCTGTTCGGCGCTGGAAGCCCAGGCCCTGAAGACCGCGCACCCATCGCTGCAACTGGTCACTCCGGGCATTCGCCCGGCGGGCAGTGCCCAGGATGACCAGCGCCGCATCCTGACCCCGCGCCAGGCTCTGGATGCGGGCTCCGATTACCTGGTGATCGGTCGCCCGATCAGCCAGGCGGCTGATCCGGCGAAGGCGTTGGCGGCGGTGGTTGCCGAAATCGCCTGATACATCCGCGTAGGAGCGAGTCAGCTCGCTCCTACACCTTCAGTACCAACTTCCCAAAGTTCTCGCCGTTGAACAGCTTCATCAGCGTCTCCGGGAACGTCTCCAGCCCCTCTACGATGTCCTCCTTGCTCTTGAGCTTGCCTTGGGCCATCCAGCCGCCCATCTCTTGCCCGGCGGCGGCAAAATTGGCCGCGTGATCCATCACTACAAAGCCCTCCATGCGCGCACGATTGACCAGCAATGACAGGTAGTTGGCCGGCCCCTTCACCGCTTCCTTGTTGTTGTACTGGCTGATTGCACCGCAAATCACTACGCGTGCCCTCAAGGCCAGGCGGCTGAGCACCGCGTCGAGAATGTCGCCGCCGACGTTATCAAAATACACATCCACCCCGTTGGGGCACTCGCGCTTGAGCGCTGCGGGGACGTCTTCGTTTTTGTAGTCGATGGCCGCGTCGAAACCCAGCTCATCCACCAGGAATTTGCACTTGTCGGCACCGCCGGCGATACCCACCACGCGACAGCCTTTGAGCTTGGCGATCTGCCCGGCAATGCTGCCCACCGCACCGGCCGCGCCGGAGATCACCACGGTTTCGCCGGCCTTGGGCGCGCCAGTGTCGAGCAAGGCGAAGTAGGCGGTCATGCCGGTCATGCCCAGGGCCGACAGGTAACGGGGCAGGGGAGCCAGTTTCGGATCGACTTTGTAGAACCCACGCGGTTCTCCCAGGAAGTAATCCTGCACCCCTAGCGCGCCATTCACGTAGTCCCCCACCGCAAACTTCGGATTGTTCGACGCAATCACCTTGCCCACGCCCAGCGCTCGCATCACTTCGCCGATTCCCACGGGTGGAATGTAGGACTTGCCTTCGTTCATCCAGCCACGCATCGCCGGGTCCAGGGACAGGTATTCATTGCGCACCAGCACTTGTCCTTCTCCAAGTGTGCCCACCGGCACTTGCTGGTAGGTAAAAGTGTCCCGCGTGGCGGCGCCGACCGGACGTTTGGCAAGCAGGAATTGGCGATTAGTCAGGGCAGTCATGGCAAGGACTCTTTAGAAATGAACCTTGAGTGATAGACCCTCAATGGCCGGTGAGCAAGGTTGTCCGAGTGGCGCGAATGCACCGCGATAGGCCGGGTTGATAGTCAGGCTGGGGCAGTTATCACTGTGATTCATGCAGCGCCAACCGGCCTTCTGATAGTGCTGACGCGCCGTACAGGCGGTTGGCTAGACTCGCACCACCGCCATTTCTTGCAAAAGGATATTCCCATGAGCATGACATTTTCCGGCCAGGTCGCCCTGGTGACCGGCGCCGCCGCCGGTATTGGCCGCGCCACTGCACTGGCGTTCGCTGCCGAAGGCTTGAAAGTCGTGGTCGCGGACCTCGACGTCGACGGCGGTGAGGGCACCGTCGCGCTGATCCGCCAAGCCGGCGGCGAGGCATTGTTCGTGCGTTGCAACGTCACGCTGGAAACCGATGTGCAGCAGTTGATGGCACAGACCGTTGCCGCCTATGGCCGCCTGGATTATGCCTTCAACAACGCCGGGATCGAGATCGAGAAGGGCAAGCTGGCGGACGGCAACCTGGATGAGTTCGACGCCATCATGGGGGTCAATGTCAAAGGTGTGTGGCTGTGCATGAAGTACCAATTGCCGCTGTTGCTGACCCAGGGCGGTGGGGCGATCGTCAACACGGCATCGGTCGCGGGGTTGGGGGCGGCGCCGAAGATGAGCATCTATGCCGCGTCCAAGCACGCGGTCATCGGCCTGACCAAGTCGGCCGCCATCGAATATGCGAAAAAGAAAATCCGCGTCAACGCCGTGTGCCCGGCCGTTATCGATACCGATATGTTCCGCCGTGCCTACGAAGCGGACCCGCGTAAGGCGGAATTTGCCGCCGCCATGCATCCGGTCGGGCGCATTGGCAAGGTCGAGGAAATTGCCAGCGCGGTGTTATACCTGTGCAGCGATGGTGCGGCTTTCACCACGGGCCACGCGCTGGCGGTAGACGGTGGCGCGACGGCAATCTAGGAATCCATGCAGGCCGTTATTTGAAAAGGTTTGATGGGATGTGAGGTTTTTCCAGAGCTGGCAATTGGCCTTGGCTGAATGTGTGTCATAAGGTAAATAATTCAATAAAATCAATACTTTAATAAAAATGTAGAGCGGGGCGACAAGGGCTTCTGTGCTTAACTGTTTTGGGTTGAATAACAGACAGTTGAAGTGAGTGGCGCATGGATTTAGGGATCGATCGACAAGCCCTTGTACCGGTGGTGCAGCAAATCGTCTGCGCGGTGACGCAATGGATTCGCACAAGTGGGATTACGCCCGGCACCCGACTGCCCTCTGTCCGGCAACTGGCGCTGGATAACCTGCTGAGCCAGTCCAGTGTGGTCGAGGCATTTGATCGGCTGGTGGCCCAGGGGCTGCTGGTCTCGAAGCAGGGCTCGGGGTTTGTCGTGGCCCAGCCTTCGGTCCTGCATGAAAACCACTGGTATGAAGGTGCGGAGCGGGGTTGGGGGGCTTATACCGATGGGCCGCTGGGTGAGTTGAAACTGGGATGTGGCTGGTTACCGGATGCCTGGCGCGAGAGCGATGACCTCATTTATGCGGTACGTGAAGTCAGCCGTACCGACACCGGCGGCCTGTTCAATTACACCCCGCCCCTGGGGCTGCCGGCGCTGCGTGAACAACTGCTCAAACGCCTGACCCGGATCAAGGTCGCCACCAGCCTCGACCGTATCCTCACCACCGATGGCGCCAGTCATGCCCAGGACCTGCTCATACGTACCTTGCTGAAGGCGGGTGATACGGTGGTGGTCGAAACACCGGGGTATGGCAACCTCTATCGCCAGTTGGCGTTCCATGGCGTCACGCTGCTGGAGGTGCCGCGTACACAGGGTGGCCCGGATATCCCGGTGCTGGAAGCGCTGCTGCGCACCCATCGGCCCAAGTGCCTGTTCATCCACAGCCTGTATCACAACCCTACCGGTACCAGCCTGTGCCGTGAGGTCGCCGAACGCTTGCTGCAATTGGCGCGCAGCGACGATTTCCTGATCATCGAGGAAGACGTTTATGGCGACCTGCAGCACGCCAGCTGCACACGGCTTGCGGCGCTGCCCCATGATGACCGGGTGATCTACATTTCCAGTTTTTCCAAGACTCTGAGCAGCGCCCTGCGGGTGGGCTACCTCAGTGCCAGTGTTTCTGTCATTGCACAATTGGCGAGCCTCAAGACCCTGACCGGCCTCGGTACTTCGCGTTTTGCTGAAACGGTGGTTGCCACGTTGCTGGCCAACGGCACGTACCGTAAGTGGGTGCAACGCCTGCGCAAGCGCCTGAATACACAGATGGCCTCGACCTTGCAGGTATTGGAAGACGAAGAATGGCAGGTGTTTGCCGTACCTTCCGGCGGTATGTTCCTGTGGGCACGCCCAGGCTGGGCGGAGCATTCCCATCTGCAGGCCTGCGCACGACGGCTCGGTGTGCTTCTGTCGCCGGGAGCGTTGTTCAACCCGGGCGGTGAACACAGTGACTGGCTGCGCATCAATGTGGCCTATGCTGCTGATCAGCGGGCATTGGCATTGTTTCGCGCCATGGGGCCTGCCAGATCGACCTCGACCATCCTGAAAACGACGGGCGTGTAGCTTTTTGCCATTATTCCGACGCCAGCATCTTGTGTCGTTGGCGTGTGGTTGCGAATCTCGCTGCATGGAAACCACGCTTGATGGCATCTGCCATTGCAAGAGGATCAAGTGCAATGATTTCGGCCGTGCAACGACGTTTCGCCAACCTCGGTATGGCAAAAAAACTGGGCCTGGGTTTCGCCTTGGTGCTACTGCTGACGGCCGTCGTGGCGGCCATTGGTGTGTGGTCCCTGCAAACGGTTGGTCAGCGCTTCGAGGGCCTCAAGGCGATGTCTTCGCTCAATAGCGGCTTGTTCAAGGTGCGCCTGATCGAGCAGGACTACGCCCTGCACGCCGACCCCAAGGCCGTCGACGCCTTGCATGAAAGTGTCGATGCCCTGGCGGCTCAGGCCGCCGCCCTCAAAGCCGGGTCCGCCGCCAATGTGCCGGTGATGACCGAGGTCGAGCAGGCGCTGGCGGCCTATCGCAAGGCGTTCGACGAATTTGTCGAGCTGACCCAGGCCAAGGACCTGGCCCTGGAAATGGCCACTTGGTCGGTCTCCAGCGTGGCCAACAACCTTGACGTGTTGCAGTCGGGGCTGGCGGATGACGGTACTTATGGCCTCAAGGAAAGCCAAGGCAAGGAAGGCGCGGAGTTTATCGAGCAGGCGGGTCAGGTCGGCCAGGTGTCCAGGCTGATGTTGCAAGCCATGAACGAAGCGCGCGTACGCCTGGACCAGAGCCGCAAGGCCGAGGCCGATGATGCCGAGCAGGGCAAGATCGAGCAGGCGGACCAGGCCCTGGCCCAGGTCGAACAACTGAAAACCTCGGTCAAGGATGCGGGTTACCAGACCGTACTCAATGAAGTGTCCGGGCATATTGCCGCGTTCAGCGAAAAGCTCGGCGAGTACACGGGCCTGCTGGCTCAGGAAAAACAGGTCTATAAGCAGTTGCATGACCGGGCCGAGCAAGTGGTCAGCCGGGTCAACCAGGCCTATGCCGCCGAAGACCAGTCGATGCAGGAGCAACTCAAGAAAAGCGCAATGCTGATTATCGGATCGTCAGCCCTGGCGTTGTTGGTGGGCTTGATTGCGGCCTGGGTCATCACGCGGCTGATTGTGGCTCCGCTGCGCAGCGTGATCGCCGTGGCCCAGCAGATTGCCGCAGGCGATCTGAGCGGGCGCATGGAGGTCAGTCGCCGTGATGAAATGGGCCAGCTGATGCAAGCCATGCAGCAGATGGGCAGCGGCTTGAGCCATATGGTCAGTGGCCTGCAGGCGGGCATCGAACAGTTGGCCAGCTCGGCGCATTCGCTGTCCAGCGTGACGGAGCAGACCAACGTCGAAGTCAGCAGTCAGAAGGAGGAAACCGAGCAGGTGGCCACGGCGATGAACCAGATGACGGCCACGGTGCACGATGTGGCGCGCAACGCCGAAGAGGCGGCTCAAGCCGCGCAGACGGCGGATGACAAGGTCGACAGCGGTCAGCAGGTGGTTCGCCAGAGCTTGCAGCGTATCGAGTCGCTCGCCGCCTCCAGCAACAGTGCCAGCGCCAGCATCGAAAGCCTGAGCGCGGAAATCCAGAATATCGGCACCGTATTGAGTGTGATCAAAAGCGTCGCCGAGCAAACCAATCTGCTTGCTCTCAACGCTGCCATCGAAGCGGCCCGCGCGGGTGAGCAAGGCCGTGGTTTTGCGGTGGTGGCCGATGAAGTGCGGGCGCTGGCCAAGCGCACGCAGCAATCGACTGAGGAAATCGAGCGGCTGGTCAGCACCCTGCGCCACGCGGCGCAGGCGTCGGTGCAGCAGATCCAGCAAAGTGGTGAGCTGGTGAAGCTGGCTGTCAGTGATGCCCTGGAAACCGAAAGTGCGCTGGGTAGTATCGCCGTAGCGGTGTCACTGATTCAGCAGATGAACCAGCAGATCGCCGCCGCCGCCGAGGAGCAGAGCTCTGTTGCTGAAGAGATCAACCGTAGCGTCACCAGCATCCGCGCCAGTGCCGATCAGTCGGCGCTGAGCATGCAGGGTAACGCGGCGTCGAGCATTGAGCTGGCGCAGCTGGGCGCGGAGCTCAAGGGGATGGTCGGGCATTTCCGCCTTTGATCGCAGCGCGAAGGCCGCGATCAAGGAGGAGGGCGATCAGGCGTTGTTGGCGAGGAAGGTCAGCAGGGCTTCGTTGACGAAGTCCGGATTCTCCCGGGAAGAGATATGCCCGGCCTCCGGAATCAGGATCAGGTCGCAGCCGATCAGCCTGGCCATTTCCTGGGACTCGGCAAGGGGTCGGGGTTTGTCCTGCTCGCCGCACAGGATCAAGGTCGTGTCCGCGTCCAGCTTTGGCAGTTGGTCCAGCAGGTCGGCGCGACTGAAAATCTGCCGGCCCAGGGGCACGATGCTTTGCAGCAGGCGCTCTTTGGAAAAACCCTGCAGTGCCTGGCGAAAATCCTGATACAGCGCCGATTCCCGGTCGATACCCGGGCGGAAGAAGATCGGTGCGATCACATCCAGCAATGGCTCGGGAATGGCGCCGGCGTCTTCGATCATCTTGAACAGCGAGAAATAATACTGGCGCGTGGCCTCGGGCTCTGCGCCCAGGTAGGTGTCCATCAGCATCAGGCTGTTGATCCGCTCAGGTGCGCTCAATGCCAGGCGCGCACCCCACATGCCGCCGACCGAGAGGCCCACCAGGTTGACCTGGGCAATGTCCAACTGGTCGAGCAGGGCCAGGGCCTGGCGCGCCAGGTCGTCCAGACTGCGGGTCTGGGCGGGCAACGGCCCCGATTCACCATGGCCCCACAGCTCGGGGACGATGACTCGGTACTGTTGCGACAGGGCCTCGATCTGCGGCGCCCACATGTGGCGGTCCCACAGGTAACTGGAGCCCAGCAGGACGGCTGGGCCGGTGCCTTCGTCGAGATAGTGCAGCGGCTGTCCATCAATCACAGCAACGGGCATAGCGGGCCTCTAACTTCATTGAGTGAGGGGGACTTTTTTACGCTAGTCGAGGGAAGGGGGATAGGTGCAAATTGATGGCACGTTGTGCTGGGCTTATGTAGTGAGCGGGCTTGCCCTAATGCCAGTCAGTTAAGCGATAGAGCGGACGATGGATAACCTGTGGGAGGGGGCTTGCTCCCGATAGCGGTGTGCCAGTCAGCAGTTTATCGACTGACCCATCGCTATCGGGAGCAAGCCCCCTCCCACAGTGACAGCGTTAAGCCTTAACTGACTGGCATTAGGGCTTGCCACCCAGCGCGGGGCAAGCCCGCTCACTACAATCAATCGTAGATGGCTTTCTTTTTCCACTCGGCGTCGGCGTCGACGACTTTCAGGCCTTCGGTCAATTCGTTGACCTCGTCTTCGGCGGGTTTGCTGTTGGTCAGCACCGTGGAGTTGGCCCGGGCCAACTGTGACTCCAGCAGTTGCAACTGCGCACTGTAGACCACCGGTTCCGGCTGCTTGCGCAAGTACTGCACGCCGCGCTCGAATGCCAGGCGCGCTTGGCCAGGCTGGCCTTGCTGCAGGGCGTGCTGGCCCAGGTTGTTGAAGAACTCGATATGCAGCAGCACCAGGATATGGCGAATTTCCTTGATCCAGTGCTTGGCTTCATTGGTAGGCAGGAAGCCGTCCTGGGCCGCACGGGTGACTTGGCCGTGCAGCGCTTCGAGCAGGAACCGTACGTCCTTGGCCTTGGCTTCGGTCTGGATCGGCGCGGGCGGGTTAGCCACGGGGATCGATTCACCCTGGGCGATCAGCGCATTCAGCTCAGTAATGCGTGCCTTGAGCGGTGCGCTGGATTTGTTAAGGTTCAACAGGCGCTGGTTGACGTTGAGTTCCAGACGGGTCAGCAACAGTTTGAGCGCGGGGGTCATCAACTGGCCTGGGAAGGTTTCGGTGATTTCGCCGCAGCGGCGCAACCGATCATTAAGCTCGATCTCGGTGCGCTTCTTTTCCAACTTGTTGTTTTCCACCACGTGGTTCATGTAGCCAATGGCGATCAGTATTACGATCCCGGCTGTTACCAGCAGGGTGATCATGAGTGGTGTCACCGGTGTGGCCTCTTTATTGGGTTTACAATGGAGTGTAGTGACTGCGCCATCTGGCGGATAGGACTGATCGACCAGTTGCTCAGGTAGATTCTTCTATATAGATAGAATATTTCCTGCATGGATGCACATTGCCATCATTTGCGGGTACGAACTATAACGTCTTGTCGGGCGTCAGAATATAGGCGCCAACACCCAGACGGACAAAATCCCCGTACGGGCCTGGAAGCAGGGCGAAGTCATTGATTTTAATAAATTTATCCTTGGGGGTTGACGACCTTTCAATCCATCCATAGAATGCGCGCCACTTAACGCGTAAAGCACACAGCAAAACGCGTTGAGCAGTGAATGTTGTACGTGTGTCCCCTTCGTCTAGTGGCCTAGGACACCGCCCTTTCACGGCGGTAACAGGGGTTCGAGTCCCCTAGGGGACGCCAATATGCGGGAATAGCTCAGTTGGTAGAGCACGACCTTGCCAAGGTCGGGGTCGCGAGTTCGAGTCTCGTTTCCCGCTCCAGATTTTAAGCAGTGTTGCCTTCGGGCGGCACTGAGTGAAACCAGGACCAAGTCTTCGGACATGGCCTCTGGGCACTGGAATACACACCATGTATTTCAGTAGCGTGTCCCCTTCGTCTAGTGGCCTAGGACACCGCCCTTTCACGGCGGTAACAGGGGTTCGAGTCCCCTAGGGGACGCCATTTGCGGGAATAGCTCAGTTGGTAGAGCACGACCTTGCCAAGGTCGGGGTCGCGAGTTCGAGTCTCGTTTCCCGCTCCAATTTAAGCAGTGTTGCCTTCGGGCGGCATTGAGTGAAACCAGGGTACGATCTTCGGATTTAACCTCTGGGCACTGAAATACACACCATGTGTTTCAGTAGCGTGTCCCCTTCGTCTAGTGGCCTAGGACACCGCCCTTTCACGGCGGTAACAGGGGTTCGAGTCCCCTAGGGGACGCCATTTGCGGGAATAGCTCAGTTGGTAGAGCACGACCTTGCCAAGGTCGGGGTCGCGAGTTCGAGTCTCGTTTCCCGCTCCATATTCAATGAAAACGCCGATCAGCAATGATCGGCGTTTTTATTTGTGCGCGTTAAGCACCCTTGCCAGCCGCTGCGTGGCTTGACGGATCTCATCCCGATCCAGTGAGGCAAAACCCAGGCGCAGGGCATTTTCCCGGCAGGTTCATCGGCGAAAACTGACGGGCGCTGCGCACCACCACGCCTTGGCCCTGGGCGGCGTTGACCCGTTGATCGACGTCGGTGTCATCCTCGAACCGCACCCAGAGCGCGAGACCACCCTCCGGCTCGCGTACCCGGATACGGTCGCCAAATGCCTCCTGCAGGCAGCTCTGCAGCACCTCCCGACGCGCGGCGTATTCTTTTGAAACGCGGCGCAGGTGTTTCTTCAATTCGCCCTGGTTGATCAGGTCGGCCAGCATCTTCTGCGCGACCGCGTCGCTGTCTCCCACCACCAATGCCGCGCTCCTCTGCAACATTTCAATCACGCTGGCGGGGGCGACGACGTAGCTGCAACGAAAGGTTGCGCCCAACGCTTTGGATAACGAGCCAATATAGATCACATGACGTTGTGCGTGATCACTGGCCAATGGCAAGTACGGCCGCCCGTTGAAATGGTATTCGTGGTCGTAGTCTTCTTCGATCACGCAGAAATTGTGCTGCGCCGCCAGTGCCAGCAGCTGTTGTCGACGTGCTGCATGCAGGCTCACGGTGGTGGGGAATTGATGGTGCGGCGTGAGGTAAATCATCCTCACATTGTGTATGTGGCATAGCCGCTCGATGTGGTCCGTTCGACAGCCTTCGTCGTCCATATCGACCATGACCAATTGCGCCCCGAGCTTGCGGAAGATTTCCCACGCGGGGGGATAGCTCAAGCGTTCTACCAGCACCACGTCCCCCGGTTGGATCAGCAGGCCGGCGGTCAGGAACAGCGATACCTGAGTGCCTGGGGTCAGGCAGATATTCTCGGCGTTGACGGCCAACCCACGGTTATTGCGCAACATCTGCGCCAGTGCGCAACGCAATTCATAGCCGGTGCCTTCGCTACCGTAACGCACGCAGTTGGACGTAAAGCTGTTGCGCAGCGCGTTGCGGTAGTAGCGATGCAGCACGGCCTGGGGCAGCAAGCGGTGGTCGCAGGCGCCGTTATCGAAAAACAGCGCGTCGTGCCGATGTTGCAGGGCGATCACCTGGGCGTTCTGGGTGAAGTACGCGACGTTCGCTTGTTCCAGCAATGGCGGGGCAAAAGACTGTTGTGCGCCGCGCGGCGTTGGCGTGGGCGCCAGTTGCGTATTGACGAACGTCCCACGTCGCGGCTCGCTGATCAGCCAGCCTTTGGTCAGGGCTTCTTCATAGGCCAGGATGACCGTCTTGCGGTTGACGTCGAGCAACTGCGCCATTTCTCGCGTGCCCGGCAGCAGCGTGCCCGGCGACAGACGCCCGTCGACGATCGCAGCCACCAGGCCCTCGGCGATCTTGCGATAGGAGGCCTGGCGGGTGTTTTCATCCAACTTGAGCAACGGACGCCATTTACGCATCTGGACCATCTGAAGTATCCAAAACTGGAGGTTTCTAATGGGCCTAGTCTAGCGCAACAATCAAGCCTCACTCACCCCGAGGTCTTTATGAATACACGCCATGTCATCGAACTCGCCCCCTCGGGGAAAACCTTTGAAGCCGGTGACGAGCTATTGCTGGACGCGATGCTTGCCAGCGGCCTGTCCGTTCCGTTTTCCTGCCGTCGCGGCGCGTGCGGATCCTGCAAGGTCATCGTCACTGCGGGGCACTACCGGGCCAAGCCACTGGCGCCCGGCGCCCCTGCGCCATGCTTCCCTCTGGCGGCCAATGAAATGCTGTTGTGCCAAAGTCATGCGTGCGCCGATATGCGCCTGGAAATTCCCGGCTGGTCGCTGGACACGCCCGCGCTGGTTGTCGAGGCGACGGTGCTGGGCAAGCGCGCACTCAGCGCCGATATCACGGAGTTGGTCCTGATGCCGGATAAGCCATTGGCCGTGCGGCCGGGCCAGTACCTCAAATTTCGCCTGGTCGGCGGTGACTCGCGCTGCTTCTCGATCGCCAACCTGCCGGCCGAAGGCGATGGGCGCCTGGTGTTTCAGATTCGCCGGGTGCGCGGCGGGCTGTTTTCCGAGACGCTTCTGGATGACCTCGAGGCCGGCGATCTGTTGCAGTTGGAAGGGCCTTTTGGTGCCTGCACCTGGCAGGACGATGCCGCTGCGCCTGTGGTCTTGTTCGCCACGGGCACCGGCTACGCGGGTATCAAGCCGATCTTGCTGACCGCCCTGCAACAGGATGTGCCGGTGACGTTTTACTGGGGCGGCGCACAGGCGGCAGATTTCTACGACCGCGCATTCCTGGATCAGGCGGTCATCGACTCTGCGCATTTTCATTGGCACCCGGTACTGGCAACCGAGGGCAGGGTGCAGGAGGTTGCGCTGAGCCATGGGCACGCCTGGGAGGCGGCTCAGGTGTATGCCTGCGGCAATAGCGTAATGATCAACCAGGCGCGTGCAGCTTGCCTGGACGCGGGCTTGCCGGCCCATCGGTTTATCGCAGAGGCCTTTGTGCCCAGTGGCCAGTCCGGCGCCGATACGCTGCTCGACAACCTGGATCAAACCTGGGAAAAAGTCGGGCCGCGCTATTCCCTCGACGGCATGCTCGCGGCACGTGAGAAAAGTGTGCGTGCACTGGCCGCGATCGCCAGCCAACTGAAGGTGGGCATGACCACGGGTGCCGCCCTCGAAATGGCCGCCCAGCAATTGCAAACCATGGGTGCCTCACATACCTGGCATCCCACCTACATCCGCTTTGGCGATGATACGGTGCGCCCATCCCGGGAAGGCATCGACCCGCTGCGCACATTGCGCCCCAGCGACATCGTGGTGGTGGACCTTGGCCCGGTCTGGGACGGCTATGAAGGCGACTACGGCAATACCTTTGTCTTCGGCGAGGCGCCGTTGCACCTGGAGTGCCGCAAGGTGTTGCATGAAGTCTTCGATGAAACCCGCGAAGCCTGGCTGCGAGGCATGACCGGCTGTGAACTGTATGACTTTGCCGAACGCCGCGCCGTGGACAAAGGCTGGCGGCTGTCACGCAACCTGGCCGGCCACCGCATTGCGGATTTTCCCCATGCGTTGTTCGGGAACAAGGAACTGGCTGACTTGGCTATCACCCCCAGCGAAATGGTGTGGGTGCTGGAGATCCAGCTTTGTCACCCCGTGCTGCCCATCGGTGGGTTCTTCGAAGATATCCTGATGCGTTGAGCCCGCCGTTGTGGCGGGCTCAAATCGCCTCAGAGCTTGGGCAGTTGCCCGACGCGGCCCATCATTTCGGTGACGATCTGCAGGTCGAGCAGGAACTGCTCGACGCTCTTGAACTCGCCGTCCGTGTGCCCGGTGTATTTGACTTCCGGGCGCGCCAGGCCGAATTGCACGCCATTGGGCAATTCGTGCACGGAGGTCGCGCCGGGCGAAGTGCCGAACTTGTGTTCCATGCCCAGGTTTTCGCTGGCCACGGCGAGCAAGGCTTTCACCCATTCGCCTTCAGGGTTGCGGTACATCGGCTCGGCCACCGAGTAGGTAAAGTCCACCTTGACCTTGGATTGCTTGTCCCAGGCGCTGAGTTTGTCGGCGATTTCGGCCTTGAGCACTTCCGGCGTCTTGCCCTTCGGCACGCGCAGGTTCACCGCCAGTTTGAAGGCTTTGGCATCCTGGCCGACAAAGGTCAGCGAGGTGGTCAGCGGCCCCATGAAGGGGTCGGAGAAGCCCACGCCCAATTTGCCGCCCAGGTAATCCAGGCCCCAGTTGTCGGCGGCATATCGCGCGGCATCAGTGATGTGGTTGTGTTTGAGGGCGATCTTGCCGTCCAGGCTGTGGATCAGCACCAGCATGCGCGCCACCGGGTTCACACCGGATTCCGGTTTAGAGGAGTGAGCGGACACGCCGGTCACCGTCAGCTTGACCTCGTTGCCGACCACTTTGGCCGCCACCTCGAAGTCGCCGCCATTCTGCTTGGCGTATTCAACGCCGGCTTTTTCCAGGCTGGTCGCCAGTTCAGCCGGCTTGTCGCTGACCAGAGTGGCCACCGATACCGAAGGAATCTGGTTGGTGGCCATGCCGCCGGTCATCGAAATGATCTCGGCGCCTTTGCCTTCACCTTTGCGCACCGGGAAGGTCGCCATCACCGTGCCGTAGCCTTTCTCGGCAATCACCACCGGGTAGCCGCCATCCAGCGCCAGGTTGTATTGCGGAACCGGGTTGTGTTCGAAGTAGTACGGGATCGCATCGCCGGAGGTTTCTTCAGTCGTGTCCACCAGCAACTTGAAGTTGCGCGCCAGCGGCAGCTTTTCTTCCTTGATCACTTTCATGGCGTACATGGCCACGACGATGCCGTTCTTGTCATCCTCGGTGCCACGACCATACATGCGGTCGCCGATCAGCGTGACTTTGAACGGGTCGAGTTTGGTGCCGTCCTTGAGCACCCAGTTTTCCGGCGTTACGGGCACCACGTCGGCGTGGGCGTGGATGCCCACCACTTCGTCACCGCTGCCTTCCAGGGTGATTTCATAGACGCGGTTGTCGACGTTGCGGAAATTCAGATTGAACGCTTTGGCCAGGCTCTGGATCTTGTCGGCGATCTTGAGAAATTCCGGGTTCTTGTACTGCGGCAGGCCGTCGACATTGAACGTCGGGATTTCCACCAGCTCGCGCAGGGTTTCCAGGGCGGCCTTGCCGTACTTCACCCGCGTGTAAATACCGAGCAGACGATTGATTTCGTTCTGCTGGTCGGCGCTCAGCGGTTTGTTGGCCAGGAAGGTCTCGATGGCCGGGCCGACATCATCGGTTTTCGCCAGCTCGCCCTTGGACAGGGTGCCGAGGAAACCCCGGAAATCGGTGGCCGGCGCTTCGTTGAAATGCTTGATGATCGTCGCGCTTTGTTCGGCGCTGAGGTTGGCGAAAGCGGGTGTGGTGACTGCCGAGAGGCTGGCTGCGAACAGGGTGGCGGCTACCAGTTTTTTGAGTGGAAAGTGCATTGTCAGAGGCATTCCTTTGCAGATAGTGAGTAAGAGGTTTCTGATCAATAAGTCAGAAACATTTCTACACACTACCATCACCAAGGTCGCTATAGGGAGGCCTTGGTGTGGGAAATATCGTACTCAGGTGTCAGGGCAATAAAGACTCAAATGTGGGAGGGGGGCGTTGAATCACATTTCAGGTCAAGGCTTGCCTGGGTGTGGCTCCGGATACTGAGCCATGACCTCCAGCGCCTTGGCATATGGCCCATCCCACAACTGCTCATGCAACTCGCCAATTCGCTTGGCCATCGCGTTGTCGTGCATCACCACTTCCAGGTTGCGCGAGTTGTCGAAGTAGCCGCCGAGCCAGTTGCTCGTACCGACCCACGCCACCTGCCCGTCGATCTCCATGGTCTTGCTGTGGATCACCCGCGCATAGGGGATAAAGCCTTGTTTGGCCTCGGGCAGCGTGACGATCTTGATTTCGACATTCGGCAATACGGCCAGGCTTTTGAGATAGGGCAGTTCCAGCGTGTCGGTGTTCCAGTTGGACACCATCAATTTGATCGACACCCCACGTGCGGCGGCGGCGCGTACGGCGTTGTCGATCACGGCGTAGTAGGGGCGGGTGCGATCCGGCCCATAGGACAACGGCGCATAGTCCAACAGTTGCACGCGCACTTCTTTCTTCGCCTCGCTCAGCAGGCGTGGCAGCTCCAGTTGTGAATCGCCCACGCCCGGTGGGTTGTAGCGTTGCGGGCTGGCGACTAGGTAGTTGCCGGTGCGCGCAGGTTCCTGGCCGGTGACCGGCAGGGGCACGGGTTTGTGGTCGGCGAGGGCGGCCTGGGCTTTCCAGTCCTGGTTGAAGATCGCCTGGACCTGGCTCACCACGGTCGCATCGCTGATGCGCAGGCCGGTTTCGTGGATATGTTCCAGTGAACGCCAATCGAAATTCTGGCTACCGACAAACGCCTGTTTACCGTCCACCACCAGGTATTTGGCGTGGATGATGCCGCCGCTCACTTGCCCGTAGGGCAATACGCGGAAGGTCAGGTTAGGAATGGCGCGCAAGCGTTCCAGGGTGGAGGCTTCCGATAACTTGATGCCTTTTTCTTCAAGCAGGAAGCGAATCTTCACACCGCGTTTGCCGGCGGCTTCCAGGTGCTGGATCACGGTGTCCATCACTGAGCCTGGGTGGTCGGCGGCGTAGAACTGGCCGATATCAATGGTCGTTGTCGCACCGTCGAACAGCTCGATCCACACCGGACCAGGCTGACGCAGGTCAGCCGTACCCAACGCAGTATCCACCGGTACGGTGTGCACCAGTTCAAACCCCGGAATTGAAAAGTCCGCTTGGGCAAGCGGACTGAGGAGCACGCCGGCGAGGCCTGCGATACGCAATTTCATGGATAGGTGCATGGGCGTCTCATCGAACAGAAAGAACGGCGGGCGCATCACGCGCCCGCCCTGAAGGTCATGCCGTGCGGGTGTGCAGCGGCGTCGGCACCAGGTGCGGGACTTCACCCTGGACACGGGCGCCGGTGGCGGCGCGGATCAGCAGGATCTTCAACTGATCGTTGATGCGCTCCAGGCTGTCCTGGAAGAAGTTATGGAACACCACGCAGAACAGCGCAATGGCAATCCCCAGGCCGGTGGCGAACAAGGCCGTACCGATACCACCGGAGATCTGGCCCGGGTCGGATACGCCGGCCGTGGCCAGTGCCTTGAAGGTGTCGATGATGCCCAGGATGGTGCCCAACAGGCCCAGCAGCGGCGCGGCGGTGGTGATGGTCTCGATGATCCACAGGCTGCGCGACAGCGGTGCACGGGTCTTGAGGTACTGGGTGTCGATCTCGTCATCCAGGTCCTTGCGCGAACCATGGGCGGCCTTCTGTGCCAGGATCGGCAGTACCATGTTCAGCGGCAGGCTGGCGCGGCGGGTCAGCGCCTGCGGCAGGTCGCGTTCGCTGTGCACGTTGGCACCGAGCACTTCGGTCAAGGCACGTGCCTGGCGACGCACATAGGCGAAGTAGATGCCGCGTTCGATGGTGATAAAGATCGCAATCGCCATGGCGGCGTACATTACATAAAAGGTGATGGCGTGAAGCAGGTTCATGTCCATGATCTGTAGCCTCGCAATTAGAAGTTCGCTTCCAGGGAAACCGTGACGGTACGGTCCACGCCTACGATGTAAGCCGGGTCGCCATCGCGGAAGCCGCTGTAGCTCGCCGAATTGGTCTTGGTGGTGTACACGCCGTCCAGGTATTTCTTGTCGAACAGGTTGTCGACGTTCAGGCGCAGGGTCGCGTCCTTGACCACTTTCTTGTCCACCGGCAGGTAGATGCCGGCGCCGAGGTTGAACACGGTGCGGCCGGAGATGGATTCATCGTTGGTCAGGTCGCCATAGAGCTGGCTGGTGTATTTTCCGCCGAAGGTGCCGTAGAAGCGCCCATCGTCATAACCGATGTTGGCTGCCAGCATGTTCTTGGGCACGTTGGCGAACTGCTTGCCGCTGGTGGGCAACACGATGGCTTTGCCCGCGTTGTAGACGGTCAGGTCATCTTGCTGTTCGGCCTTGGTGTAGGTGTAGGAGGTGTAGTAGTTGAAGTGGTTAGGCAGCAGGCCGCTCCATTCCAACTCCAGGCCCTTGTTGGTGACGGAACCGGCGTTGATGTCGGCGAAGTCGCCGTTGATGTCCTTGGACGATACCTGGCGGTTCTTGAAATCCATGTAGAACAGGGTGGCGGCCAGGGTCATGTCGTCGGCGGTGTAGCGCCAGCCCAGTTCGTGGTTCCAGCTGGTTTCCGGCTTGGAGTTGATCGAGTCGGCGCCTTTGTCGTACAGCACGTAGTTCTGCGGTACGCGCATGTTGCGCGACAGGCTATAGAACAACTGGTCACGTTCGTCGAGCTGGTATTTCAGGCCCGCGTTGGGCAGCAGCTTGTTGTAGGTCTGGTTACGCTTTTCCGGTTGTTCGGTGAGGCTGCCATGGTTGGTGCCGTCGCGCTCGACGTTCATGTAAGCCAGGCCGGCTATCAGGGTCCAGTCCGAGTTGATGAACCAGGTGTCCTGGGCCCAGACTTTTTGCGCCGGGGTCACGGTGAAGCGGTCGCGACCCTGAACGGTGTTGCCGTTGGCGTCGACCACGGACGAGCCATCCGGCCAGGTGTCGCTTGGCTTGCCGCTGTTCTTGAGGGCAATGAACGGTTGGGTCTGGCTCTGGCGTGCGCGCTCGTACCAGTAGCCGAATTGCAGGCTGTGGTCGCCCAGGTCCCAGTTCAGTTTGGTGGTGATGCCCGGGCGCCAGGTCTGGGTGCGTGAAGGGCGATAGTAGACGCCGCTGGTGGAGGAGCCATCGGCATTGTACTGGGCGGCGGTCGGCAGGTTGCCCAGATCGAAAACGCCGCCCTGGTTGGAGCCACGGTTCAGCGCATAGGAAGAGGAGCCGACACCGCTGCCATTACCCCAGTAGTAATACGGGATGACCGACAGCGACAGGTTGTCGGCCAGCTTGAACTGGGTGTTGAGCACGCCGGTAAAGGTCTGGAACGGGTTCTGCGCCAAGGCGTAGTAGTTGTTGACCTTGCCGTTGCTGCCCAGGGCCGGCGTCGCGGCGTACGGGTCGTATTTGCGGCCGTACTGCTGGAACTGCGCCTTGGTCAGCTGGCTGTAACTGTTGTTGTCCTGCTCGTGGTACTTGAGGATCAGGTTCGCGGTGTTGCCGTTGCCGGCATCGAAGAAGCTGTTCCACTCCACTTTGTCCGCGCGCACGGCGCCCGAGCCCCGCCACATATCGCCTTCAGTGTGGGACACCGAGAGCCAGTTGCTCAGGCCGTTGACCTCGCCGGTGTTGAGGCGGGCGAAGGTCTTGCGGGTGGCGTTGCTGCCCACGACCTGCTTGACGAACGCCCCGGTTTCCTTGGTCGGGCGGATCGTCACGATGCCGATGTTGCCGCCGCTGGAACCGATATGCGGGCCGTCCGCCTCCGAGGAACCCTGGGTGACGAAGATCTGGTCGATGTTTTCCGGGTCGCCCAGCAGGTTGGAGTACAGCGCGTAATTGCCGGAGTCGTTGATCGGCATACCGTCCACCGACATGCCCACCTGGTCGGAGTTCATGCCCCGCATGGTAAAGCGGAAACCGGAGAGGCCGGTGTTGTCTTCGCTGGAGATATTCAGCCCCGGCGTGTACTTGAGTTTGTCGATGGCGTTGCCGGTGGCGGTTTGCTTGTCCAACGCTTCCTTGGTGATGGTCGAGCGGCCCTTGGCGCTTTCTTCCGGGACCATGTAACCGCCCCCAGCGGTCGCCTTGCCCTGTACGCCAATCGTCCCGACGTCACTGTCGCTGGTAGCTGCAATGGCCCAGCCCTGGGTCATGCTCGTTGCGGCAACGAGTGCCAGATGAATACGTGTGAACCTCATCACTGTCGTCCTGGTGTCGGGTGCTTATTGCACGCTGTAGTTGAAGGTGGCGGTGAAGCGTTGCTCGTTGCGTCCACCGAAGGCTTGTTCGGGGAACGGCTTGACCTGCTTGATGCGGCGCAGGCTATTGGTAGCGGCCCGGTTGAGCAGCATGCTCGGTGCCGGGGTCTGGATCCCGGAGTCGAGGACGCGGCCTTGTCGATCCACCATCAGCCAGACCACCACCTCGCCACTGGGGCGCTCGAGGGACGCCTGGCGCCCGGTGGGGTATTGCTTGTAAGTGTCCAGCTCGTTGCGCAGCCCCTTGAGGTAACCACCTTCCAATGCCTGGCCATCCACCTTGGGCGGTGCCGGTGGCGCAGGCGGTGCGGGTGTCGGTGCGACGGCGGCCTGCACCGGCTTGGCGGCGACGGTGGCTACTGGCGCGGGTGCGGGCGTTGGCTTGGCGGCCACCACGGGTTTGGGTTTGGGCAGCGGCTTGGGCTTGGGTTCAGGTTTGGGCAGCGGCTTGGGCGGCGGTGGCGGCGGGGCCGGTTCGGCTTCTTCATCCTCGATCACCGGTGGTGGCGGTTCTTGCTCCACCACGGGTTCAGGCACCACCTCGGGCTCCGGCTCGACCAGGGCAAGCTCGACTGCCGATTCATCGTACTGAGGCTGGATCTTCAGGGGCTGGGACTGGATGCCCAAGGCAATCAGCACCAGGGCGATCAGGGCCGGGACACTGCCCAGCAGCTGACGCGCACGAAACAATACATACATGGTCAGGACTTACGCGTGGCGATGGAGACGGAGGTAAAGCCACCCTGGCGCAGGGTGTCCATCACTTCCACCAGGCGCGCAACCTCGACGCCTTTGTCGCTGTTGACGATGATCGTCGACTTGGTATCGGGCTTTTCAGCGGCCTTCAGGGCCGGTACCAAGGCGTCGACCGTGAGGTCTTTGCCGTCGAGTTGCAGTTGGCCTGCCAGGCCCAGCGTCAGGATGAATTTGTTCTGCGGCTTGAGTTGTTGCGAGCTGCTGGCGCTGGGCAACTGCGTCTTCATGCCGAGTGCCGGAATCACGTTCAGACTCACCAGTACGAAAAACACCAGGAGGAACATCATCACGTCGATCATTGGGATCAACTCGATGTGTGCCTTGCGTTTCTTGGGTTCATCCCAGGTTCTCATTCCGTTACCCCGTTATTGAATTAGGGGCGACACGCTAACAGTCAAAAATGACCGAACGGTTAACAAAAATTTACGGTTTGAAGGCTCTAGGACGAGTCTTTCAGAAGAGTTACCTTGCAGTTTTGTGACGTAATGAAATTGACACGAAGGCCGTACACTCTTGTGCATTTATTTCGCGAGCCGCCCCGTATGTCGACTGAACTGCCTCATTTGTCCACGCCGCGTTTACTCCTGCGGGCACTGGAGCCGGACCAGGCCGAGATACTCTCCACGCTCGCCAACGGGCCGAAAATCGCGGATAACACCGCCAATATTCCAGTGCCTTACACGTTGGAAACTGCGCAGCTTTTTATTGCCGGGAGCGCAGAAAAATATCGTGCCGGCGAGTTGCTGAGCCTGGGCATGCATGTCCAGGCAACCGGCGAATTGATCGGTATCGTCAGCCTGCGTATCAACTCTCGACATCACTATGGACACCTCGGCGGATGGGTGGCGGCGCACTGTCGCAATCAGGGTTATGCCGCGGAAGCGGCGAGTGCAGTGACCGACTTCGGCTTCGTCGAACTGGGGTTGCAACGGGTGGGCAGCCAGTGCTTTGGTCGCAACCAGGAGTCGGCGCGGGTCATGGAGAAAATCGGACTGCGCTATGAGGGCTGCCTGCGTCAGGCGTTTCTCAAAAATGGCGTGTATGAGGACTTGCTCGGGTTTGCCACCGTGCGTGACGACTGGGAGCGCCGGTTGTGAGCGGCGCGGTGGACCATGGCCGCCGCCGGGTACTCTCCGGGCTGGCGGTGGCGACGGCATTTTCGATCCTCAGCCCCTTTGCGCGCAGTGCCGGGGTGGACTACCCGTTTACCCTGGGCGTGGCATCGGGTGACCCGTTGCCGGATGGTTTTGTGATCTGGACGCGCCTGGCGCCCGTGTTCAATGCCGTGGATGGACGCGGTGGGTTGAGCCGCGCCGTGCCGGTGCGTTGGCGGGTGGCCAGTGATGCGGCGATGAAGCGCATCGTCAAGCAGGGCGAGGTGATGGCGACCGAACGGTTTGCCCACTCAGTGCATGTCGAGGTCGCGGGGCTGGAAGCGGGCAGGCCGTATTGGTACCAGTTCGAAGGGCTTGGGGCACAGAGCCCGGTAGGGCGGGTGAATACGGCGCCGCCCTTGCAGGCTATGGCTGCGGCACGGGTGGGGTTTGTGTCTTGCTCGCATTGGGAGCGCGGGTATTTCAGCGCCTACCGCCACCTCGCGGCCGAGCAACCGGACCTGGTGTTTTTCCTCGGCGACTACATCTACGACAGTTCCTACGCGCCGGACTCGGGCAAGATCATTCGCCCCCACGGCAGTGGCAACGCGGTAAGCCTGAGCGATTACCGCAACCGCTACGCGCTGTACAAAACCGACCCGGACCTACAGGCCTTGCACGCCGCCGCGCCCAGCGTGGCGACCTGGGATGATCACGAGGTACAGAACGACTACGCCAATCGCTGGTCCCAGGACCCGAAAATACCGGTGGGGCAATTCCTGCAGCAACGGGCGGCGGCCTACCAAGCCTTTTACGAGCATATGCCACTGCGCGCCGGCAGCGTGCCCAGAGGTCCGGATATGCGCATCTATCGGCGTCTGGACTACGGCCGGCTGGCGCGCTTCCATGTACTGGATGGGCGCCAGTACCGCTCGGAACAGCCCTGCATTCTCGCCAACGGCAGTCACCAGGGGCATGTCGCCGACAATACGTGCACGGACTTGCGCGCACCCAATCGCACGATGCTCGGTTGGGAGCAGGAAGCCTGGCTGGACCGAGGGTTCGCCGAGTCGCGGGCGCAGTGGAACGTCATCGCCCAGGACCTGCTGGTGGCACCGCTGACTCAGCGCGACCTGACCAACCACAAGCCCGGACGCTGGACCGATGGGTGGGACGGCTATATGGCCAACCGCGAGCGCATGTTGGCGTCGATTCAACGCCGACGGGTGAAAAACCCGGTGTTCTGGGGCGGCGATATCCACTCGTTCTGGACCACGGATCTGCACGCTGACGCCAGTGACCCGGACTCGCCCGTTGTCGCCACCGAATTCGTCGGCACGTCAGTGACGTCCGACGGCCCACCGTTCGATGCCTTTACGCAGATCCTGCCGCTCAATCCCCATGTGAAGTTCTTTGACAGCCGTCAACGTGGCTACGTATCGGTGGCCCTGGAAGAGCAAAAGATGGTGACGAACTTCCGGGTGATCAGCGACCCGCGCGACCCCAGCGCCACGGTCTCGACCCTTAAGTCGTTTGTGGTGGAGCCGGGGCGAGCGGGGGCGATTGCGCTTTAATCCAGGCTGTAGCGTACCGACAGCGCGCCTTTCTTTTCCGACAGGGCCAGGATCTTTACCTGGCCCAGTTCGCTCAGCGATTGCACATGTGTGCCGCCACAGGCATACGGCGGCAACTCGCCGAACCCGACTTCCCGTGTGCCGTCTTCCAGCGTCATGTGACGGGCATAGTCAGCGGCGATCCATTGCTCGATCTGCCGCTGAATCAACTCGGGATCCATGGCTTGCGCTGTCTCCCCGCGGATAAAGGTGATTTTGCCTTCACCCGGCCAGTGATGCGCCTTGATCGGCATCCAGCCCAGGCTTTCCCCGGCATTACCGATCAGATGCCCGGCGGAATGCAGGCGCGTGTGCAGGGCGCGGCGTTGTTCGTCGACCCGTGCTGTGACGGTTCCGAGCGCGACGGGTTTATCGACGTAGTGAACGAGGCGGTCGGCTTCCTGGATAACACGCAGTACGGCGCTCTCACCGAGCCAACCGGTGTCGTGCGGCTGGCCGCCGCCCTGGGGATGAAAAATCGTCGATTGCAAGGTGACTGCAAACTGATCTTCGTGCGGTGTACAGGCGAGCACTTCAAGTTCGGCTGTCAGATGGTCGTGAGTAAAGAATAGGCGCTCGGTCATGGGGTTACATCCGCATCAGGGTTCTGTGAGCAGTATAAATAGTGCTCGGATGGGTGATAATCCGTTCAAATATCAATGGACCTGTGCGTCATGAGCATCAATCTTCCTTTGCCGTTGCTGGGCGAAATGGCGATTTTCGTCAAGGTGGTCGAAACCGGCAGCTTCTCTGAGGCTGCGCGGCAACTGAGTGTTTCACCCTCGGCGGTGAGCCGCAGCATCTCGCGCCTGGAGCAAGCCCTGGCCACTAGGCTTCTGCAACGCACCACGCGCAAGTTGCGCTTGAGCGAGGGGGGTGAAGAGGTTTTCAAGCGCTGCCGGGAGATGGTCAGCGCGGCGCGTTCGGTGATGGAAATCAGCGGCCAATTCACTCATGAGGCCGAGGGCCTGGTGCGGGTCAGCGTGCCCAAGGCGGTGGGGCGGTTTGTGGTGCACCCACATATGCCGGAGTTTTTGCGGCGCTACCCCAAGGTGGATGTGCAGTTGATCCTCGAAGATCGGCATGTCGACCTGATCGATGACAACGTCGACCTGAGCATCCGCATTACCGACAGCCCGCCGCCGGGCCTGGTGGGGCGGCAGTTGTTGCCCATTGAGCATTTATTGTGCGCTACGCCGCACTATCTGGCTGAGCAGGGGACGCCGTTGCACCCCCATGATTTGCTGGAACACAGTTGCATTTACCTGGGTGAAACCCCGGGGGATTCCCGTTGGAAATTCCGCCAGGGCAGCAAGGCTGTGACCGTCGGCGTGCGTGGGCGCTACGCGGCGAACCATACCGGGGTGCGTCTGGACGCCGTGTTGCAGCATGTGGGGATTGGCAGCTTGCCGTACTTCACTGCGCGGCATGCGTTGGAGGCGGGGCGCTTGGTGCAGGTGTTGCCGGAGTGGGATTTTATTGCGTCCTACCACGGCGAGGCGTGGTTGCTGCATTCGCCGACGCGCTATCTGCCGCCGAAGTTGCGGGTGTTCATCGATTATCTGGTGGAGTGCATGGCGACGGAGCCGACATTGCGTCGACGGTAGGAACAGGGTCCGAAATGTGGGAGCGGGCAAGCCCGCTCACTACAGAGTTTGGTCGTGGCAGGTTCTCTTAACTGACTGGCATTAGGGCAAGCCCGCTCCCACCTGAAGATCAGTGCTTGCTCTGGTCCTGAGGCATGGAAAGCAGCTGCTTTTCCTGGTTCCAGTCGAACGGTTCGTCGTTCTGTTCGGCCTCATAGCGACGCTCTTCCAGGGCCTGGTACATGTCCAGTTCTTCGTCGGGCATGAAGTGCAGGCAATCGCCGCCGAAGAACCACAGCAGGTCGCGTGGCACCAGATGGGCAATTTGCGGGTAGCGCAGGATGACCTGACTCATCAGGTCCTGCCCCAGGTACTGGCTTTCGATGGGGTCGACCGGCAGCAGGGCGCGCAGTTCGTCGAAACGCTCCAGGAACAGCGCATGGCTTTCCTCAGGCACCTGTTCGGCTTCGCCGACGGCAACCAGGATGCTGCGCAGGTGGTCGAGCAAGACGAGATGATCGGCAACGGCGTTGGACACGAGATAAGTCCTCTAAAGCAAAAACGGGCGCGAGAGTATATAGCTCAAGCGCCCGTAATTATATGACTGCCCGACTCAGCGGACTTTACCCTCAGCCTGGGCCAGTTCTTCCTTGCTGAAATCGTCCACGTCGATCACCTTGCGTCGCGCGGCTTCAGCCTCACGCAGCGTCTGCGCTTCGGCGGCCTGCAGGACGCCTGCGTTCAGCGCGGCATCGATGACATGCTCGCCCGCAGCGGGTTTGACCTGGCCGCTTTTGAGCGCGGTGTGCAGTTTTTTCTGCAAGGGCTGTCCGGCACCGAGCAGGTCGTAGGCGTGTTGCAGTGCGCCCACCGGATCCTCCGCCGATTGTGGGCGGTAGCAGCCGGCCAGCAACTCCTCCAGGGTCGGGTCGCCCTTGGCCCGGCCGATCACCGCAGCCACTTCGGCATCCAGCGCATCGGACGGTCCGGTATGGCGACGCCCGAACGGGAACACGATTACCCGCAACAGGCAACCGAGCACTTTGTTCGGGAAGTTGCTCAACAGCTCATCCAGTGCCTGCTCCGACTTGCCGAGGCTTTCTTCCATGGCCCAGGCGAACAACGGCTCCAGGTGATCCGGCGAATCGAGGTCGTGATAACGCTTGAGCGCGGCCGATGCCAGGTACATATGGCTCAGCACATCGCCCAGGCGTGCGGACAAGCGTTCACGACGTTTCAACTCGCCGCCGAGCAGCATCATGCTCAAGTCGGCGAGCAGGGCGAACGCGGCGGCCTGGCGGTTCAAGGCGCGGAAGTAACCCTGGCTCAAGCGGTTGCCCGGGGCTTTCTCGAAATGCCCTACACCAAGGTTCAGTACCAGCGTGCTGGCGGCGTTGCTCACGGCAAAACCGATGTGCTGCAGCAGCAGGCCATCGAACTCCTTGAGAGCCTGGTCATGGTCTTCGCGACCGGCCAGGGCCATTTCCTTGAGCACGAACGGATGGCAGCGAATGGCGCCCTGGCCGAAGATCATCAGGTTGCGCGACAGGATATTCGCGCCTTCCACGGTGATGAAGATCGGCGCGCCCTGCCAGTTACGGCCCAGGTAGTTGTTCGGGCCCATGATGATGCCCTTGCCGCCGTGCACGTCCATGGCGTGGCTGATGCACTCGCGACCGCGTTCGGTGAGGTGGTACTTGAGGATCGCCGACAGCACCGAAGGTTTTTCCCCCAGGTCCACGGCGTTGGCGGTGAGCATGCGTGCGCTGTCCATCAGCCACGCATTGCCGCCGATACGCGCCAGGGCTTCCTGGATACCTTCGAAGGCCGACAGCGGCACGTTGAACTGTTCACGTACCTGAGCGTACTGGCCGGTCACCAGGCTGGTGAACTTGGCGGCGCCGGTGCCCACGGCAGGCAGCGAGATCGAACGGCCAACCGACAGGCAGTTCATCAGCATCATCCAGCCTTTGCCGAGCATTTCCTGGCCACCGATGAGGTATTCCAGGGGGATGAACACATCCTTGCCGGAATTGGGACCGTTCATGAACGCGGCACCCAGGGGCAGGTGACGGCGGCCGATTTCGACGCCGGGGTTGTCGGTGGGGATCAGCGCGAGGCTGATGCCCAGGTCTTCTTCTTCGCCCAGCAGATGATCCGGGTCATACGCCTTGAAGGCCAGGCCCAGCAGCGTCGCGACCGGGCCCAGGGTGATGTAGCGTTTTTCCCAGTTCAGGCGCAGGCCCAGGGTTTCCTTGCCTTCCCATTCTCCCTTGCAGATCACACCGGTGTCGGGCATGGCGCCGGCGTCGGAGCCGGCCAGCGGGCCGGTGAGGGCGAAGCAGGGGATGTCATCGCCACGGGCCAGGCGTGGCAGATAGTGGTTGCGCTGCTCGTCGGTGCCGTAATGCAGCAGCAGTTCAGCCGGGCCGAGGGAGTTGGGCACCATCACGGTCGAGGCCAGGTCGCCGCTGCGCGTGGCCAGCTTCATCGCCACCTGGGAATGGGCATAGGCGGAGAAACCCTTGCCGCCGTACTCCTTGGGAATGATCAGCGCAAAGAAACCGTGGGTCTTGATGTGCTCCCAGGCGGCGGGCGGCAGGTCCATGGCCTGGCCGATTTCCCAGTCGCTGACCATGGCGCAGAGTTCTTCGGTGGGGCCGTCGATAAACGCTTGTTCTTCTTCGGTCAGTTGGGCCTTGGGGTAGGCCAGCAATTTGTCCCAGTCGGGGCGGCCGCTGAACAGTTCGCCATCCCACCACACGGTGCCGGCATCAATGGCGTCGCGCTCGGTCTCGGACATCGGTGGCAGGACTTTCTGGAACCAGTTGAACAGTGGCTTGGTGAAGTATTGACGACGCAGGTCGGGCAGCAGCAGGGGGGCGGCGACTGCCGCGATCAATACCCAGAAGATCAGCAACAGCCAGCCCGGCGCGTGGCTCCAGGCGCCCATCGCCAGCAGGTAGACGGCGACCACGCCCAGGGCGGGCAGGGGCGCGGTGCGGCGGTGTGCCAGGTAGGCAATGCCGAGCACTAGAACCAGTATCCACAACAACAGCATATTCAATCCTCCGTGAAACCAGGGGCGAAACCACATTGGAGCTTAGTCGGCATCCGAAAAAGCGCGGTGATCAGGGTGTAACGAGTTGTATTGGGAGCACCATCACCAGGCGCCGACATTTGGCCGAATCGTCGTTATCTCCAGGGCAGACCTGTCGTTAAACTCCAGGCATGTCTCGGAGATAACGCTTATGGATACGTACCTGCGTCCCAGCCGCTTCATCGATAGTGACCACCCTGCGGTGGTGGAGTTCGCCGAAAAACATCGAGGTCCGAGCGCGGATCCGCGTGACCAGGCAGTCAGTCTTTACTACGCCGTGCGTGAGGCGATTCGCTACAACCCTTACACCTTCAGCCGCGATCCCGGCAGCTTGAAAGCCAGCTTCGCCCTGGCCACCGGCGAGAGCTATTGCGTGCCCAAGGCTACCCTGCTCGCCGCGTGTGCTCGCCATTGCGGTATCCCGGCGCGCATCGGCCTGGCGGATGTGCGTAATCATCTGTCGACTCCCCGCCTGATCGCGCTGCTCAAGAGTGATGTATTCGCCATGCATGGCTACACCGAGTTGTACCTGCGGGGCCGCTGGGTCAAGGCCACGCCGGCGTTCAACCAGCAACTGTGCGAGTTGTTCGATGTACCGCCACTGGAATTCGATGGCATTCACGACAGCATCTTCCACGCATTCAACCGTCAGGGCCGACGCTCGATGGAATATGTGCTGGAGCACGGGCAGTTTCCGGACGTGCCCGAAGCGTTTTTTTTCGCCCACATTCAGCAGTGCTACCCACACCTGTTTAACGAGGACATGCCGCCCCTGCTGGGCGACATGCACAGCGATTCAAGCCGCGCGTGAACCGGCGTATGCTGCTGCATTCATCAAGCCATGTTCATCAACGATAAGGCGCGGTCATGCTGAAGATCTGGGGTCGTAAAAATTCATCAAACGTCAGGAAAGCACTGTGGTGCGCCGAGGAACTCGGCCTGGACTATGAGGCAATTGATGCGGGCGGGGCTTTTGGCGTGGTCGACACGCCGCAATATCGGGCAATGAATCCCAATGGCCGGGTACCGGTGATCGAAGACGGTGATTTTGTGCTGTGGGAATCCAACACCATCGTGCGTTACCTGTGCGCCAAGCATGCGTCGGCGTTTTACCCGAGCGACGTGCAAGCCCGCGCCAACGCCGAAAAGTGGATGGACTGGACCACCTCGACCCTCGCCGAGCCGTTCAAGGCGGTGTTCTGGGGCATCGTGCGTACCCCGGCGGAAAAACAGAACTGGGACAGCATCAACGCTGGGCGCCAGGCCTGTATCGATGCTTTGGCTACCGTGGACAAAGCCCTGGCCGAGCAGCCTTATCTGTCCGGCCACGCATTCGGCATGGGTGATATCCCCCTGGGCTGCTTTATTTACGCCTGGTTCGAAATGCCTATCGAGCGTCCTGCAATGCCGCATCTGGAGGCTTGGTACCAGCGCCTGCAGCAACGCCCGGCGTACCGCAAAGCCGTGATGACTGCGTTGACTTAATACCTACTATTAATACGGGTGACTGTACTTGTGCGACGTGGGCACGCACCATGCCCGTGCATCGCAGGTTGAACTACCTGCGGTGCGCCCTCATCTATCTTGTCTATTCCCTTCTTTGGTGCGTAATCCGATATGAGTTCCGCTCTGTCCATCCGGCAGCTAACCAAAACCTACGGCAACGGTTTCCAGGCCTTGAGTGGTATCGATCTGGACGTCGCCGAAGGTGACTTTTTCGCCTTGCTCGGCCCCAACGGCGCCGGCAAATCCACGACCATCGGCATCCTTTCGACCCTGGTCAACAAGACCAGCGGCAGCGTGAATATCTTTGGTCATGACCTGGACAAATCCCCTGCGGCGCTCAAGCGTGCCATCGGCGTGGTGCCCCAGGAGTTCAATTTCAACCAGTTCGAAAAGACCTTTGACATCGTCGTGACCCAGGCCGGCTACTACGGCATCCCGGCGAAAGTCGCCAAGGAGCGCGCCGAGCAGTACCTCACCCAACTGGGCTTGTGGGACAAACGCGACGTGCCGTCGCGCTCGCTGTCCGGGGGTATGAAGCGTCGTCTGATGATCGCCCGTGCGCTGGTCCATCAACCGCGCCTGCTGATCCTCGATGAACCCACCGCGGGCGTGGACATCGAACTGCGTCGCTCGATGTGGACCTTCCTGACCGAGCTGAACGAGAAGGGCATTACCATCATCCTCACCACCCATTACCTGGAAGAGGCTGAGCAACTGTGCCGCAACATCGGCATCATCGACCACGGCACCATCGTCGAGAACACCAGCATGCGTAACCTGCTGGGCCAGTTGCATGTGGAAACCTTCCTGCTGGACCTGAAAAACAATCTGTCGGCGCCGCCGCAGTTGCTCGGTTACCCAAGCCGGCTGGTCGATGGCCACACCCTGGAAGTGCAGGTGGACAAGGCCATGGGCATCACTGCGCTGTTCACCCAGTTGGCGACTCAGAACATCGAAGTGCTGAGCCTGCGTAACAAAACCAATCGCCTTGAGGAGTTGTTCGTGTCCCTGGTGGAGAAAAATCTGGCGAAGGTGGCGGTATGAGTTCCGAACTGCAACCCAACCTCGTTGCCCTGCAAACCATCGTCTACCGCGAAGTGAAGCGCTTTACCCGGATCTGGCCGCAAACCCTGCTGCCGCCGGCGATCACCATGGTCCTGTACTTCGTGATCTTCGGTAACCTGATCGGTCGCCAGATCGGTGACATGGGCGGTTTTACCTACATGGAGTACATCGTGCCGGGGCTGATCATGATGTCGGTGATCACCAACTCCTACGGCAACGTGGTCTCCAGCTTCTTCGGCAGCAAGTTCCAGCGCTCCATCGAAGAACTGATGGTATCGCCGGTGTCGCCCCACACCATCCTGATCGGCTATACCCTGGGCGGCGTGCTGCGTGGCTTGATGGTCGGCGTGATCGTGACCTTGCTGTCGTTGTTCTTCACCCATCTGCAAGTGCATCACCTGGGCGTCACCCTGCTGGTGGTGGTGCTGACGGCGACGATCTTTTCGCTGCTGGGGTTTATCAACGCGGTCTTTGCGCGCAATTTCGATGATATTTCGATCATCCCGACCTTCGTGCTGACGCCGCTGACTTACCTGGGCGGTGTGTTCTACTCCATTACCCTGCTGCCGCCGTTCTGGCAGACCGTGTCGCTGGCCAACCCGGTACTGCACATGGTCAACGCCTTTCGCTACGGCATCCTGGGGGTATCGGATATCAAGATCAGCGTGGCGATCACCTTCATGCTGATCGCTACCGTGGTGTTGTACATCGGTTGCGCGAGGCTGCTGGTGAGCGGGCGCGGTATGCGTACGTAAGGTCGAACGCTGTAAAAATGTGGGAGGGGGCTTGCTCCCGATGGCGGTGTGTCAGTCAATCAATAAGGTGACTGGTCCACCGCCATCGGGAGCAAGCCCCCTCCCACATTTGGTTTGGTATATGAGCTTCAGGCCTTGAGCGCCAAGTCGATCAGCTCATGCAGCTCTTCAACCGGCAGTGGCGTGCTGGAAAACAGGCTGCGATACACCGTTGGCGCGGCAATCAGGTTCAGCAACCTGTCCAGTGTGGGTAACGGACCGACGGTGTCCTGATACCGATCAAGAATAATCTGCAACTGGCCCATCAGAATGTGGGTGCAATAGTCCCTTGGGCGACTGCACTGCACGTCGCGCATCATATTGCGCCCCAGCTCCGAGCTCATTTCATCCAGGTATTGTTCGCCCCAGGCGCGCAGGTCGCCGCGCAGGCTACCGGTGTCGGCAGGTTCGCCGTCCGGGCGCAGGCGCTCCAGTGCCACATCGGCGAGCAGGGCGGACAGGTCGCCCCAACGGCGGTAAATGGTGGACGGCGTGACGCCTGCCCGTGCCGCAATCATCGGCACGGTAACGCTGGAGCGCTCATGGGCTTCCAGCAATTCACGGGCAGCGCTGTGCACTGATTCTTGGACCCGGGCACTACGGCCTCCCGGGCGAAGGCCTTCTTTTATCGCCATGGCTAAAACCTTAACACAAAGAATTTGCTTTAAGCGCTTTCTGGTAGCACACTCCGAAAAAGCAAAATATTAGCTTTAGCGGAGCGTGCCCATGTCCAGTCCTACTTCCCATCGTTCCCGCCTGGTGTTCCTGGTGGTAACGGTGCTGACCTTTCTCGCCGCGTCCAGCGCGCCAACGCCGCTGTATCAGGTGTATCAAGACCACCTGCATTTCTCGGCGGCTGTGTTGACGATGATCTTCGGCGTGTATGCCGTGAGCCTGTTGGCAGCCTTGCTGACCGTCGGCTCGCTATCGGATTACCTGGGACGCAAGCCGGTCATTTTTGCGGCATTGATCCTGAATATGCTGGCGATGCTGCTGTTTATCAACGCTGATAGCACCGCGTACCTGATTGCCGCCCGGGCGGTGCAAGGTTTCGCCACCGGCATGGCGACGGCGGTGCTGGGTGCAACCTTGCTCGACACTGACCGTGTCCGCGGCCCGATGCTCAATAGCCTTGCGCCGATGCTGGGTATGGCCAGTGGCGGTTTAGGCAGCGGCCTGCTGGTGGAGTTTGCGCCACGGCCGACCCAATTGATTTATTTCGCGATGCTCGGGCTGATGACCCTGCAAGCGCTGTATGTGTGGCGCTTGCCGGAGACGGTCAGCCGCATACCGGGGGCCTTGAAGTCGCTGGCGCCGACGCTGCATGTCCCCGAACAAGCGCGCCGTGCCCTGTGGCTGGCGATGCCGCTGAATGTGGCGGTATGGGCACTGGGAGGGTTCTTTTCTTCGCTGGCGCCTTCGCTGGTGCGGGCTGCTACCGGGTCGACCTCGCACCTGATTGGGGGTGGGTTGGTGGCGGTGGTGACGCTCAGTGGTGCGGTGATGATCTACAGCCTGCGCAATCGCCCGGCCGATAAAATCATGCGCCTGTCGGCTGCATTGCTGGCGACCGGGGTGGCGCTGTTGTTGGTGGCGGTGCAGAGCGCCAGCCTTTGGCTGTTCTTTGTGGCCAGTGTGATCGCCGGCTTGGGTTTTGGCGGCGGCTTCACGGGCAGTGTGCGCAGTATCGTCGGTTTGGCGTTGCCTCATGAGCGGGCAGGGCTGATGTCGGCCTTCTATGTGTTGAGCTATCTGGCGTTCTGCTTGCCGGCGTTGCTGGCCGGTAACCTGAGCCGGGAGTTTGGCTTGATCGCCACCACCGATGGCTACGGTGCCGTACTCATCGTTTTGGCCCTGGGTGCACTGGCCGGCTTGCTGTTGCAGGAAACGGCGCGGGCCAAGGCTGCAGTGTAGTCAGTGTCGTATATAGGTAAATTAGATAACAGATAGAGATATTACCCGTTATATAGATATTCGATCAGGTTCTATGATGGCTTCAACCTCCTACGAGGAAGAGGATTATCAACATGAACTGCGCGAATACCCCAAGCTACAAACCTTTGAGTCACCTGACCCGGCCGCGGGAAGTGATTCGTCAATTCACGCCCAACTGGTTTGCCGCAACCATGGGCACCGGCGTGCTGGCACTGGCGCTGGCACAACTGCCCGTCAACGTGCCGGGCCTGTACGCCGTCGCCGAAGCGTTGTGGATGTTTACCATTGGCCTGTTTGTAGTGTTCAGTGGGTTGTACGCCGCGCGTTGGGTGATGTATTTCCAGGAGGCGCGGCGGATTTTCGGGCACTCCACGGTTTCGATGTTCTTCGGCACCATTCCCATGGGGCTGGCAACCATTCTCAACGGTTTGTTGCTGTTCGGCCTGCCGCGGTGGGGCAGTGACGTGCTGCCGTTGGCGCAGACCCTGTGGTGGTTGGACGTCGCGATGGCCCTGGCGTGCGGTGTGCTGATTCCGTTCATGATGTTTACCCGCCAGGAACACAGCATCGACCAGATGACCGCCGTCTGGCTGTTGCCGGTCGTCGCGGCCGAAGTCGCCGCAGCCAGTGGTGGCCTGCTGGCGCCGCACTTGGCCGACGCCCATGGGCAACTGGTGATGCTGGTGACCAGCTACGTATTGTGGGCATTTTCGCTGCCGGTGGCGTTCAGCATCCTGACTATCCTGATGCTGCGCATGGCGTTGCATAAACTGCCCCACGCCAACATGGCTGCGTCGAGCTGGCTGGCGCTGGGCCCTATCGGCACCGGTGCACTCGGTATGTTGCTGCTGGGCGGTGATGCGCCGGCGATCTTCGCGGCCAATGGCTTGCCCGGTGTCGGCGAGATGGCCAGCGGCCTTGGCCTGGTGGCGGGCATCACGCTGTGGGGCTTCGGCTTGTGGTGGTTGCTGATTGCGGTGTTGATCACCCTGCGTTACCTGCGTGCCGGCATTCCATTCAACCTCGGCTGGTGGGGTTTCACCTTTCCGTTGGGGGTGTATGCCCTGGCCACGCTGAAGCTGGCGAGCGTGTTGCATCTGGGGTTCTTCAGTGTGTTTGGCAGTGCGCTGGTGCTGGCCTTGGCGCTGATGTGGCTGATCGTGGCCAAGCGCACCGTGCAGGGCGCCTATAAAGGTGAGCTTTTTGTTTCACCCTGCATTGCAGGAATAGGGAATAAGTAAGCGGGTTTAGGTAAAGTCGTGGCCTGTCTCTTTATAAAAGCCTTCGGCAATAAAGCCTATCAGGCCACGCAGGAACACGGACGATGAGCCACCCCTCGCAATTCACCTTGCTGCGCACGCGGCGCTTCTTGCCGTTTTTCGTCACCCAGTTGCTGGGTGCCTTCAACGACAATATCTTCAAGCAATCGCTGATCCTCGCCATTCTCTACAAACTCACCATCGACGGTGACCGCTCCATTTGGGTCAACCTCTGTGCGCTGCTGTTTATCCTGCCGTTCTTCCTGTTTTCGGCGCTGGCTGGGCAGTTTGGCGAGAAATTCAACAAGGATGCGTTGATCCGTGCGATCAAGATCGGTGAAATCGTGATCATGGCCGTGGGTGCCACGGGCTTTCTGTTCAATCATCTGGAGCTGATGCTGCTGGCGCTGTTTGCCATGGGCACGCACTCGGCGCTGTTCGGCCCGGTGAAATACTCGATCATGCCCCAGGCCCTGCATGAAGATGAGTTGGTCGGTGGCAATGGCCTGGTGGAGATGGGCACGTTCCTGGCGATCCTGGCCGGCACCATCGGCGCCGGGATCATGATGTCGTCCGCGCATTACGCGCCCGTGGTGTCAGTGGCGATCGTCGGCGTGGCTGTGCTGGGTTACCTGGCCAGCCGCAGCATTCCGCGGGCGGCGGCTTCTACGCCAGGCTTGCGGCTGAACTGGAATATCTTCAGCGAGTCCTGGGCCACCTTGCGCCTGGGCCTGGGGCAGACGCCGGCGGTGTCGCGCTCGATCGTGGGCAACTCGTGGTTCTGGTTTGTCGGGGCGATTTACCTGACGCAGATCCCGGCCTATGCGAAGGAATGGCTGTACGGCGACGAAACCGTGGTCACGCTGATTCTCACCGTGTTCTCTGTGGGTATCGCCCTCGGCTCCATGCTCTGTGAAAAACTCTCCGGGCGTAAGGTCGAAATCGGCCTGGTGCCGTTTGGCTCGTTTGGCCTGACAGTGTTTGGTTTGTTGCTGTGGTGGCACTCTGGTGGTTTCCCGCAGAACGTCCAGCCCAACGACTGGCTGGCGGTACTCGGTCATGGCCAGGCCTGGTGGGTGTTGTTCGATATTCTCGGCCTGGGCGTGTTCGGCGGTTTCTATATCGTGCCGCTGTATGCGTTGATCCAGTCGCGCACCGCCGAGCATGAGCGGGCGCGGGTCATCGCGGCCAACAACATCCTCAACGCGCTGTTCATGGTGGTGTCGGCGATCGTGTCGATCCTGTTGTTGAGCGTGGCCAAGCTGTCGATCCCCGAGTTGTTCCTGGTAGTGTCGCTGCTCAACATCGCGGTCAATACCTACATCTTCAGGATTGTCCCCGAGTTCACCATGCGGTTCATGATCTGGCTGCTCAGCCATTCCATGTACCGCGTCGAGCATCGCAACCTGGAAGCCATTCCGGATGAAGGCGCGGCGTTGCTGGTATGCAACCACGTGTCGTTTGTCGATGCGCTGCTGATTGGTGGCGCGGTGCGTCGGCCGATTCGCTTCGTGATGTACTACAAGATCTACCGCTTGCCGGTGCTGAACTTTATCTTCCGCACGGCAGGGGCGATTCCGATTGCGGGCCGCCATGAAGATATCCAGATCTATGAAAAAGCCTTCACGCGGATTGCCCAGTATCTAAAGGAAGGGGAGTTGGTGTGCATCTTCCCGGAAGGCAAGTTGACGGCCGATGGCGAGATGAACGAGTTCCGTGGCGGGCTGACGCGCATTCTGGAGGAGACGCCGGTGCCGGTGATTCCCATGGCGTTGCAGGGGTTGTGGGGGAGTTTTTTCAGTCGCGACCCGAACAAGGGGTTCTTTCATCGGGTCTGGTCGCGGGTGGTGCTGGTCGCGGGTGCACCGGTAGCGGTGGAGGCGGCGACGCCTGCGCGGTTGCAGGAAGTGGTGGGTGTGTTGCGAGGGAGTGTCAGGTAGTTTTGTGTGGGGTGTACTGGCCTCATCGGGAGCAAGCCCCCTCCCACAGTTTGGAATACATTCCGAGTGTGGGAGGGGGCTTGCTCCCGATGGCGGCAGTGGCCTAAGTGCTGATCTTGAGCCCAACGAGCCCGCAAATGATCAGCGCCACACTGGCCAGCCGAAACAGCGCCATGGATTCACCAAACAGGATGATCCCGGCGATCACCGTACCCACAGCTCCCACGCCGGTCCAGACCGCATAGGCGGTGCCCAATGGCAGCTCCTTCATGGCCAGCCCGAGCAAGCCGAGGCTGAAGGCCATCGCGGCAATCGTCAAGGCGGTGGGCAGTGGCTTGCTGAAACCATCGGTGTACTTCAACCCGACAGCCCAGCCGACTTCGAACAAACCCGCAAAAAACAAAATGATCCAGGACATACTGACCTCCCATCTATTGGTGGGGTCGTCCCCTGGTTGAGCGCTGCAAAGCGTCGCGAGGTCGTCCCCGCGAAGCTCGGTAGAGTGCCGAAAACGGATCGGACGATCAAGTTTTCGGTTGGGTCTCCAATGCGCTGCGGTCGGCCTTTTCGCTCATGCGACGGAAATAAGTCGAGAGCAACGCTCCAGAGATATTGTGCCAGACGCTGAACAGCGCACTGGGCACCGCCGCCAGTGGTGAAAAGTGCGCACTGGCCAGCGCAGCGCCCAGCCCGGAGTTCTGCATGCCCACTTCCAGCGCCAGCGATTTGCGCTGCGCCAAGGGCAGTTTGAACAACCGGCCGGTGAAGTAACCCAGCAAGTAGCCGAAGCTGTTGTGCAACATCACCACCGCCATGATCAGCAGGCCGGACTCGGCGATCTTCGCCTGGCTCGCCGCAACCACTGCCGCGACGATGATCACGATGCTGACCACCGACACCAGCGGCAGCACCTCGACCGCATGGCGCACCCGCTCGCCCAGTACGCGCTGCGCCACCACGCCAAGCACGATGGGCAGCAGCACCACTTGCAGGATCGACCAGAACAACTCCATGAACGACACCGGCAACCAGGCCGAGGCCAGTAACCAGATCAGCGCAGGAGTGAGCAGTGGGGCGAGGAGGGTGGTGACGGCGGCGATGGCCACTGACAGCGCCAGATCGCCCCGGGCCAACCAGGTCATCACGTTGGAGGACGTGCCGCTTGGGCAGCAGCCGACCAGGATCACCCCGACGGCTATCTCCGGCGGCAGGTGGAACGCCTGGCACAAGAGCCAGGCCACGCCCGGCATGATTACAAAGTGCGCAACCACGCCCAGCGCCACGCGCCAGGGATGGCGGGCGACCTCGGCGAAGTCTTCAAGTTTGAGGGTCAGCCCCATGCCGAACATCACCAGGCCCAGCAGCGGGACGATGGCACTTTTCAGGCCGATGAACCAACTGGGTTCCAGGAAGGCGAGCACGGCGAATATCAACACCCAATAGGCGAAGGTATTGCCGACAAAACGGCTCAAGGCGGCGAGTGCGCGCATGGGGATGTCCTTGTTATTAGAATGCTGGGGTGGTAACCCGATCAAATGTGGGAGCTGGCTTGCCTGCGATACAGACACCTCGGTGAATCAGGTACACCCAGGTGATGCTATCGCCGGCAAGCCAGCTCCACATTGACCGTGCCCACATAAGACCCGTGTTGCTTTAGATACCTTGCGGGGTTTCCTCGCCGCCCAGCGCTTCAACCAACGCCGGCAGGAAGTCGCCAAACGTCAGCATCATCAGGGTAAAGCTGGCGTCCAGTTGCCCCAGGGCCTCGTCGCCCCCGTCCTGTTCTGCCTGGTCTTGCAGCAGGTCTTCGAACTTCAGGCGCTTGACCGTCATCTTGTCGTCGAGCATGAAGGACAGCTTGTCCTGCCACGCCAGGGCCAATTGGGTCACGACTTTGCCGGTGCTCAGGTGTAGCTGGATTTCTTCGCTGGTCAGGTCCTGGCGTTTGCAGCGCACGATGCCACCGTCTTCGTGGGTGTCACGCAGTTCGCATTCGTCGAGGACGAAGAAGTCATCGGCCGGTTTCTGGGTGGTCACCCAATCGGTCATGATCGCAGTCGGTGCGGTTTTCACCGTCAGCGGACGTACCGGCAGGGTGCCGATCACTTCACGCAGGGTCGACAGCAGGTCTTCGGCACGTTTCGGGCTTGCCGAGTTCACCAGGATCAGGCCCTGTTTCGGCGCGATGGCGGCGAACGTCGACGAGCGACGGATAAACGCGCGTGGCAGGAAGGCCTGGATGATTTCATCCTTGATCTGGTCGCGTTCCTTCTTGTAGACCTTGCGCATTTGCTCGGCCTCGATCTCTTCGACTTTCTCTTTGAGTGCGTCGCGTACCACGCTACCCGGCAGGATGCGTTCTTCCTTGCGCGCGGCGATCAGCAGGAAGTCACCGCTGATGTGTACCAGGGGAGCGTCTTCACCTTTACCGAAAGGCGCGACGAAACCGTAGGTGGTCAACTCCTGGCTTGCACAAGGGCGCGCCAGTTTGGTGGCCATGGCCGCTTCCAACGCCTCGGCATCAACAGGCAGATCTTGGGTCAGGCGATAGATAAGCAGGTTCTTGAACCACATGGGGTGAGTCTCTCCTTTATACAAAGGGAGGCATTATTCTCTTGATAGCGTCCCAGGCCAACCCTGCCTAAGCCATTGGAAGGGCTCAAAAAAAAGATTTAAGAAAGTGCTTGCCAGACCTTGGGTCGCTCCGTAGAATGCGCGCCACACCGAAACGAAGGGTGATTAGCTCAGCTGGGAGAGCATCTGCCTTACAAGCAGAGGGTCGGCGGTTCGATCCCGTCATCACCCACCATTCGCTTCATGTGTTACGCGCAGCGGTAGTTCAGTCGGTTAGAATACCGGCCTGTCACGCCGGGGGTCGCGGGTTCGAGTCCCGTCCGCTGCGCCATATTCGGTAACCTGGAACACTGAACGCCAGGTCACCAGAAAAGCCCGCTCATCGAGCGGGCTTTTTTCTGCCCGAAATATGGCAAAAAATCGTGGGATAAACTTTTTTTAAATAAATTGCATTTAAATCAAGACATTACGATTTTTTGGTGTATGATGCGCCCACACCGAAACGAAGGGTGATTAGCTCAGCTGGGAGAGCATCTGCCTTACAAGCAGAGGGTCGGCGGTTCGATCCCGTCATCACCCACCATTCGCTTCAAGTGTTACGCGCAGCGGTAGTTCAGTCGGTTAGAATACCGGCCTGTCACGCCGGGGGTCGCGGGTTCGAGTCCCGTCCGCTGCGCCATATTCGGTAACCTGGAACACTGAACGCCAGGTCGCCACAAGAAGCCCGCTCATTGAGCGGGCTTTTTTTTTGCCTGTCATTCAGCTCAACGACTTAATGGCTTGCTTCGCCGCAATCGGCGCGATATCCCGGCGGCCCAGGAACACGAAAACGACCATTGCCGTGAGCAGGGTGAGTGCCGCCAGCCATTGCAGCAACGTGTCGAAGCTTTCCAGGTAGGCCGTACGTAGCAACGCCAATGGAATGTTCGCACTGGCGTGCAGCGTATCGCCCATGACCAACTGTTGGGCTACCACTGAAGCGTCCTGCGCAGCCATGGCATTCAGATGATGCGCGACCAGCGCGCTCAACGCCGCCAAGACGATAGCCAGCGCGACACCCTCACTGGCCACCCGGGTTGTATTGAAGATGCCCGCCGCCATCCCCGCCCGTTCCTTTGGCACCACACTGATCGCCAGGCCATCCATCAGGCCCCATGGCAGGCCAGTACCGATGCCAATCACCAGCATGGCAACGACGGTCTGCAGCGGATGACCGGGCGTTCCCAGGCTCAACCCATACAAGCCCGCTGCGGCGATCAAAAAACCAATCGCACACAGCATTCCAGCCGGCAGCCAGCGCGTCAGCATCGCAGCGATCATGGGCACTACCAGCATCGGCGCCGACAGCGCCAGCATCATCAGGCCCGCCTCAAATGCACTGGCGCCTTCGACACCGATAAACCTCAGTGGCAGCAATACCACCAGTACGATGTAGCAGTAGCAGGTGCCGATCGGTAGCAACTGCACGCCAATGAAGCGCGCAAAGCGAAACAGCCGCAGATCCAGCATCGGTTGGCTTGCGCGGTTTTCAACGAGGATAAACATCAGTAAGAACATCACCGCCGCTGTGAGCAGGGCTAGCGTCGCCGTTGAGGTCCAGCCTTGGTGCGGCGCCAGGATCACCGCTGTGGTCAGGCTCACCAGCATGGCCGAAAACATCAGGATGCCGGCCAAGTCCAGGCGGCGTGCTTGCGGGTCGCGGCTTTCACGCATTTTGGGTGCGGCGAACAGCAGCGAGAGCCCCGCCAGCATGGCCGTGGCTATAAAAATCGCGCGCCAACCCCACTGTGCGATCAGCACACCCGAGATCAGCGGGCCAAAGGCCAGGCCCGCGCCGAAAGTGGTACCCAACAGGCTGAAAGCGCGCGTCCTGGCATGCCCGTCAAATTCCTGCGCCAACGCCGCACTGCCGCTGGCCAAGGCGATAGCCGCCGCGACACCCTGCACGCCGCGTAATACGTCCAACCAGAAAATATCCGGCGCCACGGCCAGCAGCAGGGAGGTCGTTGCAAACAGCGCCATTCCCCACAAGAACAGGCGCTTGCGCCCATAAAGGTCGGCGAGTGTACCCGCCGCCATCAGCAAGCTGCCGAAGCTGAGCATGAACGCATTGGTTATCCAGGCCATTTGTGTGGGATGGGCAGCGAACGCTATTCCAATGGACGGCGTCGCCACGGCGCCTCCGGTGAAGCTCATGGGTAAAACCAGAGCGGCCAGGCAGATCGCGATCAGGATGGCATAGCCGCCCTGAGCCGCAGTGGAGGGTGTGTTCATGGAAATTCCCGTTGGTCTATAAAGATGAAGACTCTAATCAGGATGTAATTCATGATAAACAGGCAGGAATTCCACTCATAGCGGAACAAAAGGATGCAATGCTGTGACCGATAACCTTAGTGGTGTGATCGCCTTCGTGAAGACTGCACAGGCTCTGAGCTTCATTGGCGCGGCGCGAGTTTTGGGAGTTTCCGCCTCCGCCGTAGGCAAAAACGTCGCCAAGCTTGAGGCTGAGCTCAATGTGCGGCTGTTGCATCGCAGCACCCGTAAAGTCAGCCTTACCGTCGAGGGGCAATTGTTTTATGAGCGCTGCCGGAAAATCCTCGATGATTTGCAAGACGCCCGCGCCATGCTCTCCCATGCCATCCAGGCGCCGCGTGGCAAGTTACGGGTCAGCCTGCCCACCATCGGTTATCGCTTTCTCCTGGCGCATATGGTCGAGTTCCGGGAGGCCTACCCGGAAATCGAGTTGGAGCTGGATTTCAACGATCATCTGGTGGACGTGATTGAAGAAGGTTTCGACGTAGTGATTCGTAGCGGAGACTTGGTCGACTCGACATTAATGGCGCGTCGGCTGGGGCCGTTCCGCTTTGTCATGTGTGCATCGCCCGAGTACTTGCGAACCCAAGGCCAGCCCGAAACGCTCACTGACCTTGAGCACCACCCCTGCCTGCGTTATCGGTTTGCCACTACCGGTAAAATAATGGAGTGGACGCTGTCCGCCAATCCGGCGATCACCCAGTTGCGCCTGCCCACCGCGATGACCTTGAACAACATGGAAGCCATGCTCATGGCCGCCATCGACGGCCATGGTATCGCCTATATGCCGGATTTCCTGGCCCGGGAGGCGTTGGCCAGGGGGCAGTTGGATACCGTGCTGAAAGGGCATTCCAATGACCAGGGCCAGTTCTGGGCGCTGTGGCCCTCCAGTCGTCATCTCTCGCCGAAAATCCGTGCGTTCGTGGATTTTGCCGCTGCACGCCTGTTCACCACCCATCAAGAGTGAGGGCGGCGGCTGATTTCTACGATCAGCTTATTTGGCTTTCTTTTTCTTCTCGCCGCGAGTGGCAAGCAGTTCAAAGCAAAATGCGGCGGTGCCGAAGAGCGCGATCATTGAGAGGACGACCATACCTAAAGTTGAGCTTTCCACGATGACTTCCTACGGGTTGAGGGGTAGGAGGTGACGGTAGAGTCTGTGGGGTGGGTTGCTCAATAGGGGTGACGTAATCGTTATGCCGAGCAGGCGATCTATACGGATTCTTTGCGGGTTACCGTGTCCCTGTCCGTTACCTCGATAACGGATAGGGACCCGGACAACATTACAAGTTGCGGCTATGCCGATAGTCACTGACCGCCTCGTACACCGCCTTGCGCAAGCGGTTGATTCCCCCGATCGGCCGGTGCGCCTCCAGCCCGAACCACGGGTTGAACGACTGGTTGTCACAGGCCAGGTTCAAGGCCGGTGTGTCAAAGTCCTGCGCGGGAATCCGCACCTTGGCCACGGTTTCATAGGGCGCATCGCTTTCCTTCCACTCGATGCTGGTGTCTTCGATCGGCATGAATTTCTGCGGGTTCTGCCGCTGAACCTGCAATACAAAACAGGCTGGTACACGGTCGGTAGACAGTTGCTGGTTCAAGGCGCTGCGCAGGAAATTCGGCAGGTCCTGGTTCTGTTTGGGGAGCACATACTCCGGGCAGCTTTGTGGGTCGGGGGCGACGCGGAATTTGGCATTGGCCGCGCCGAATTTGTAGGGTGAAACTGAAAAGTAGGTCGCCTGCGTCGGGCTCGCTGGTGCCGGCGCCAAGGTCGCCAGGGCGATAAACAGATGGCGTACCTGCCAACTGCGAGGGTCGGCTTTGGGGAAGAACGCCAGGACCTTTTTGCCGTCGGCCTGGGCGCCGATGTTCTGCGCATATTCCGCCACATCGCTGACAAAGAAGTTTGGGTGGCTGAACATCACGAAGTCTTGTTCCGTGCGTGCTTGCTGGTCCGCCATCAATTGTTTGCCCGGTACATCCAGCAGCTTGAGCGCCATGCCTCGGGCATCGCGAATGCTGTCGAACTGCGGGTAGGCATTGCCGTTGGACAGCCGCATCTGCGCCTGCCAGGTCTTGCCCGGCTCGGCGAACACGCCCTGGCGCAAGGCGGGGTCGAGGTCCGCCAGTACGCTGACTTCGGCCTTTACGCAGCCATGGGCCTTGGCATGGGCATCACGCAGGTAGCGCGTACCTTCGCGGTGTTGGTCGACGATTCGTACCGCCGTCTGGATGATGCCCTGGGTCATGGCCGCTTCACCGGCCGGGATCTGCTCGTTCGGCGACACCGGGCCACTGTGCTGCCAGGCGAACCAGGCAGTGGCTCCCAGCCAGCCGAGCACGCCCAGACCGATCAGCCACAACAGGGTTTTGCCGAGAAACCGGCCCAGGCGCAGCCAGAGACGTGCGAGCAGCGAGCGTTCGTTGTATTGGGATCGAATCATCATGGCAATTGTTGCTCCAGCGGGCCGCCCAGCACTTTGAGGTATTCCAGCAGCGCCCAGCGTTCTTGTGGCTGCAGGCTACGGCCGATCACGCCGTTGCCGCGTTGACCGGCGCGGAATTCATGGCCGCTGTTGTGGTTGCCGGTGATTTTGGTATCGAACAGGAAGGCGTTCTTGAAGGCAGCGGTTTCAAAGCCCAGGTGGCGCGGGTCGTAGTTGAAGGTGCCTTTATAGAACGTGGTGCTGCGCTCGTCCTGGGGCGAAAGCAATTGATAGATCGTGGGCACCGAGCCGTTGTGCAGGAACGGCGGGGTTGCCCAGACGCCGGCCAGCGGGCGTGCCTTGTAGGCGCGCAGTTCGCGCACACCGATAGGCAGGCCGAAGCCGTCCAGGCCCGGGCGTTCGGCCGGAGTCACACCGGCAGCGCGGTAGGCGTGCTCTTCGACGAAGGCGGTGACGTAGGCCAGGCCCTGGGCCACGGACATCTTTTTCAAGTCCATCGGTTCGGTCGGGGTCGGGTGCAACTGGACATCGAGCTTGGCCAGTTCCGCCGGGTCCCATTGCAGGGCGCTCAGGTCATAACGGTGGTCGGCGATGTTGCTCGCGGCGGTTGGGTCGGTGCCGATGTATTCGACCGGGAGCATTTTCAGTTGCTGCACCGGGCGTCCCGTTTCCTGGCTGACGGCGGGCACATGGCAACCGGCGCAGTTCTCGGCGAACAGGGCGCGGCCCTGGGCGGCGAGGGGTTTGTCGATGGCACCGAACAGGTCTTCCGGCCAGGTTGGTGGCTTGAGGTGTTGCAGGGTTTCTTCAATCAGGTTCAGGTCACGCACGCGCACGCTGGAAGGGTAGCGGGCGTCCCCCTGCAGTGGCTGGCCGGCGTTGTCGAAGAAATTCAGGGTGGCGCCGACGCCGAGGGCTTCGCCGATATTGCGCGCCATGGGTTGCTGGGCTGAGCCGTTCCATTGCACCCAATCGAAGGTCCAGATATCCCACAGATGGGGGTAGTCCACGGGGGCGTTGGCGATGCGGTAATTGTCCGGTGAAATCGCGTCGCCAAAACTGGCGTTGGCAATGCGGCCAAATGCATCGGTGCGGCCGGGACCTTCTTCGGTGGGGTAGAGGCCGCGGTGGGTGTCGTTCCAGGCGACTTTGAGGAACTGGTCCAGGGACTGCTTGAAGTCCGCGCGCAGTTGTTTCTTGTTGTTGTCGTCGTAATCGAAACCGAGCACTTCACGGGCAAAGCGCTCGAACTTCCAGGGGTTGTAATACGTGGCGGCAAGGCTGGCCACCAGGGCCTGGCCGAAACTGCCGCCACGCAAGGTGGGCACGCTGGAAGGCAGCACATGTTGAGCCGAGCCACCGTCTACGCGCAGGGCCTGGCCTTTGAAGTGCAGTTCGCCGGTGTGGCAGGCGGCGCAGGTGATATCCAGATACTCCACTTTGCTGTCGGCGTTCTGATGCCGGGCGAACCCCACGGGCAGGTTGCCAGGGTTTTGCGCGGTTGGCACTTGCTTGGGATCGACCAGGAAACCGAAGCGTGCCAGGTATTCTGGCGTGGCAAAGTGCTGCTTCGAGAAGGGCAGTTCCAGGGCTGTGAACCAGTTGTAATGCAGGCCCTTTACCTGGGTGCCCTGGGGCGTGAAGTAATAGGTCTGACGGTCGGCGGCACTCCATTGGTCCTGGTAATGCACCTGCTGCACGGGCACGTAGTCCGGCAGCCTGGGGTTGACGGTGTAATAGAGCACCACGGCCAGGAGCAGGCCCAATGCCAGGAGTATCAGGAGTAAAACACGGGAAAAAATGCGCAAGATAACTATCCTTGTCGAGGGGTAGCGCTCTTATGCCATCACCCCACGGGGGCGGCAAGTGGCCATGAGCGCGGTTACAGGTGGTCCCGCGATCCTTCGCGGACCCCCATGATGAATGAAAATGCTTTTAAACACGTGAACTTATCAGAAGTTTCCCGCTCAGATGCCGGTAGCCATTGGTCGTGGCCGCCTGATAAGCTCGCGACTTTAATTCGATTGCCCTTTTGGCGCATGAACAAGGAAATAGCATGAAACAGCATCGGTTGGCGGCGGCGGTGGCCCTGGTTAGCCTGGTACTTGCGGGTTGTGATTCGCAAACCAGCGTAGAGCTGAAAACCCCGGCGCAGAAAGCTTCCTACGGCATCGGCCTGAACATGGGCAAAAGCCTTGCTCAAGAAGGCATGGATGACCTGGACTCCAAAGCGGTAGCCCAAGGTATTGAAGATGCCGTCGGCAAGAAAGAACAGAAGCTGAAAGATGACGAACTGGTCGAAGCGTTTGCCGCACTGCAAAAACGTGCTGAAGAACGTATGACCAAAATGAGTGAAGAGTCGGCAGTTGCCGGCAAGAAATTCCTCGAAGAAAACGGCAAGAAAGAAGGTGTGGTCACGACCGCTTCCGGTCTGCAGTACAAGATCCTGAAGAAGGCCGACGGCGCTCAGCCTAAGCCGACCGACGTAGTGACTGTTCACTACACCGGCAAGCTCACCAATGGCACCACCTTCGACAGCTCCGTAGATCGCGGCAGCCCGATTGACCTGCCGGTCAGCGGCGTGATCCCGGGTTGGGTCGAAGGCCTGCAACTGATGCACGTGGGTGAGAAGGTCGAGTTGTACATCCCTTCGGACCTGGCCTACGGCGCACAAAGCCCGAGCCCGGCGATTCCGGCCAACTCCGTGCTGGTATTCGACCTGGAACTGCTGGGTATCAAGGACCCGGCCAAGGCTGACGCCCCTGAAGCACCTGCTGCACCAGCCGCCAAGAAGTAATCGGCGCCTGAACACACAACGCCCCGTTTTGACGGGGCGTTGTTGTTTCTGCATATTGGCGAAACGCCAACCCTCCGTTCGTGCAGTGAATCTGATCGAACGTCCGTTGTGCCGTGCAGTCTGAACCAAGACTCAAGCATGGGTAGCCGCACATCAACGTCAAGTCAATGAAATCTTGGGTTTTTTTAATGTGCGCAAAAAACGCCCGATCTAACTGAAAGCCTTGTAAACAGAGGGTTTCAGCCATGAAAAAAGGCTCTGTTCACAAGGTTATCCACAATTTGTGTGGATAACCTTTTCTGTCGTCTGGAACTGGAGTGACGAATGAAACCACCCTTCAATTTCACCCGTTTCCTGCCCATGGCTGCACGCCTGCTCGGCCGCGGCCGCTTGCCCACCTTGCTGTTTGCCGTTGCGGCCAAGGGGTCGAGCCAGGGCAATCGCCTGGGCAAGCTCAAGGATGATCTAAAGCTGCTACAGGCCCTGTGCCTGGCTTACTGGCGTGGCGAATACCGCGCCATCAGCCCAAAGGCACTCATCTCGGTGGTGGCGGGGCTGATGTACTTTCTGAGCCCGATTGACGCGATCCCGGATTTTATCCCCGTATTCGGTATGCTGGATGACATCGCCGTGCTGGCATGGCTCATGAAGACCCTGGACGGCGAACTGAGCGCCTTTCGCGCCTGGCGTGACGCCCAGCGCCCCGAAAAGCTGGCGGTGGTTGAGCGCCTGCCGGCGACGCCTGCGCTGCTGGCCGAGGAAAACCCGCAAAAAAACTGACGGTGCTTATATCCCCCTGCGACCTTTGTGGCTGTTAGGATTACACTTCTAAGGAAAGAACTTACTTAGTAAGTGTTGTTATCCTACGGGGCAGTCATGGATATTCAGATCATTTCACGCGATGGCGAACCCGAATACGCGGTGTTGCCATGGGACCAGTACCAGGCGCTGCTTAAAGCTGCCGGCCAGCAACAACCCGTACCGACTTCATCTTCTGCCACCCAGGCCACGCCTGATCAGGCTTTGCGTCCTCTCGCCGACCTGCGCGGCTTGCGTGAAGGCAAGGGCCTGGCCATCGAAGCCCTGGCCCGCACCGTGGGGATCAGCCCCTCGTACCTTGGATTGATTGAAAGTGGTGAGCGCCAGCCGGATGCCGCTATCCGCCGCAGCCTGGCCTGGGAATTGGGCGTTGCAGGTTGGAGGGATGAATCTTGAGCCTACGTATCAGTCGTCAACACTGGGATGGATTACTCAACGAGTTGGACCAGGCGCGCCGCCAGCGCCATTTGCTGACCTACCGCGCGCTGCTGGAGCGCCTGCAGTTTCCGACCCCTGCCATGCAAACCCTGGCCGCCGCTCTCGAACACCTGGCGGCGCTGGATGCCAAGGCCGAGCAGCCGTTGCGCAGTTCCCTGGTGATCAGCCAGGGCGCCAGCCGCCTGCCACGTACCGGTTTCTTTGAGTGTGTAGAGCGCCTGGGGCGCTTCAGTGGGCCATCCGATGGCGTGGCCGCTGCCTCCTGGCATGCCTCGGAAGTGGTGCGGGTATTCGAATACGAGTACCCGGAATCCGCCGAGGCTTAAAGCGCCTGGGGCAGCGTCTCCACGCTGTCGATGACATGGATGCTGTAACCGGCCACATTCTTGGCATGGTGTTTGGCCTGGGAGGCCAGCTCCGCCAACTGGCTGGCATCCAGTTGTCCACAGGCCTGTGGATAGAGATGCACCACGCCAATGGACAGCGACAGCAGCGCAAACTCCTGACGTATGCCCTGGCGGTTCAACGCCACGAAACAGCCGGCCTCCAAGTGTTCGGCGCGATAGAAGCGTCGGCATTGGGTGTGGAAATCATCCAGCAATTGGTTGAGCCGCTTGCGCCAATCCTGCGGGCCGAGCACCAGCAAAAAATCATCACCGCCAATATGCCCGACGAAGTCTCGGCTGGGGTCGATCCGGTCGTTCAGGCATTGCGCCAGGCATAGCAGTACCTCATCGCCACGTCCGTAGCCGTAGATATCATTGAACGGCTTGAAACTGTCGATATCCACGTAGCAAATCACCGACTCACGTTGTTGCTGCAGCAACCGCGTCAGGCACTGCTGGATGGGCACGTTGCCCGGTAGCAGGGTCAGCGGATTGGCGTAGCGTGCCTGCTGGATTTTCAGCTCGGTGATCAGCTTGAGCACATCGATCACCCGGCCCAGGCCCAAGTAATCCCCGTTGAGGGTGATGATGAAATCTTCTTCGATGCGTTGCCGCGCGCGGCTGGTCAACAGGCGGCTGACTTGCTGAAGCGACTGGCTCAACTCCACAGCCAGAAAGTCATCGCTCATCAAGCGGCTGATGGGCTTGCGCGCGAACAGATCGGTGGCGAAAGGCTTGAGCAGCGCATCGGACAACGAGTGTCGATGCACAATGCCGACCGGGTGGCCACGTCGATCCAGCACGGCCAGCGAGTTCAGGTTGGCCTGGCGGCGAAACGACTCCAGTACCTGGGCGGTGGCGGTGTCTTGGTCCACCGCTGGTTGTTCGTTGAGCAGGGCGCTGAGGTCGCTGCCTTCTTCGCTGAGGGCGGTGCTGGCACTGTCTTGCTTGGGCAGCATCAAGTGCGCTTCTTGCGGCGGATGTTCCTGGGGCCGGCAGAGCAGATAGCCCTGGACCAGGTCGACGCCCATCTCCGTCAATACCGCGAGTTCTCCAGGCAGTTCGATGCCCTCGGCAATGACCTGGGCATGGGACGCCCTGGCGATTTGCAGGATAGAGCCGACGAATTCGCGCTTGAGTGCGTCCTGGTGAATACCGTCGATAAAGTGTCGGTCGATCTTCACGTAGTCCGGGCGCAGTTCCGACCACAGGCGCAGGCTGGAATACCCGGCGCCCAAGTCATCCAGGGCAATGGCGAAGCCCATGTCGCGGTAATGGTGCAGGGCGGTTTGCAGGAGTGCGAAATCGTCGGTGGGGGTTTGTTCGGTCAGTTCGATGACCACCTGGCTGGGTGGAATGCCGAAATCGCGCAGCAGTTGCAGGGTACGGCCTGGCTGGTGCGCGGTCTCCATCAGGGATTCCGGCGAGATATTCAGGAACAGCTTGCCCGGCAGCTTCTGCTCGCTGAAGCGTCGACACGCACTTTCGCGGCAGGCCATTTCCAGCTCACTGAGTCGCCCCGTTTGGCTGGCCACCGAGAACAGGGCGACGGGGGAGTGCAGCGGGCTGTTGGAGGGGCCGCGGCTGAGGGCTTCATAGCCGAGGATGCGTCGCTCGGACAGGCAGATGATCGGTTGGAACAGGCTGTGCAAACTGCCATGAGCGAGAATAGAGCCCAATGCATTCAGCTGTTCGGTCATGGTCATGGCGATCTCGATCGAAAAAAAAGGACCGCAGGCATGGAGCCTGCGGTCCTTCATTTCACGACAGAATGATGTCTATATGATGACACTCCGTAGAGTGTTCAACATTAAATCGCCATCATTTACTGTTTGGCCACCTGTTTGCTGAGCTTGAGGTAGTCCAGCAGGACCCGGCCGGTCTCGGCCAGGTAAGCGTCGTCTTCCGGCTTGGTTTTTTCCGCCTCGGCCGGCAGCGCATCTTCATCTTCTTTCTTCAGTTCCTTGAGCGGGTCTTCGCCCTTGGCCTTGCGGCGGATGTTTTCCAGCACAAGTTGCTGATTTTCGATGTCGGTGTGCTGCGCACGGCGGTCCGCTTCATTGAGGCTGACGGTTTTTTCTTCCATCAGCTTCTTGGCCAGGGCCAGTTTGTCGCGGATGAACACGAACTCGGCATCCTTGGCGGAGCGAGCGTCATGGTCGGCCTTCAACTGCGCCAGGTACGGTTTGTACGGGTCCGAAGCAGGCTTGATGGCCGGGCGGATGGTGTCCCACGGCATGGCTTCGGGCAGGGCGCTCTCGCCGATTTCCTTGGTGTCGATGATCGACGGGAAGTCGATATCCGGCAGCACGCCCTGATGCTGGGTGCTCTGCCCGGAAACCCGGTAGAACTTGGCCAGCGTCAGCTTGAGCTCGCCATGGTTCAGCGGCTGAATGGTCTGCACGGTGCCCTTGCCGAAGGTCTGGCCGCCGATGATCAGCGCACGGTGATAGTCCTGCATGGCACCGGCGAAAATCTCCGAAGCCGAGGCCGAAAGACGGTTGACCAGCAACGCCATCGGCCCTTTGTAGAAGGCCCCCGGGTTCTCGTCTTCCAGCACATCGACACGGCCATCGGCGTTGCGTACCAACACGGTCGGGCCTTTGTCGATGAACAGGCTGGTCAGCTCGGTCGCTTCCTGCAGAGAGCCGCCGCCGTTGTTGCGCAGGTCGATGACCACGCCGTCGACTTTCTCTTTCTGCAGTTCTGTGAGGATTTTCTTAACGTCGCGGGTGGTGCTCTTGTAGTCCGGGTCGCCGGCTCGGAAGGCTTTGAAGTCGAGGTAGAAGGCCGGGATTTCAATCACACCCAGCTTGTAATCCTTGCCATCCTGCTTGAGCTTGAGGATTTTCTTCTGCACCGCCTGGTCTTCGAGCTTCACCGCCTCGCGGGTGATCGACACGATCTTGCTGGTCTGGTCGTTCGGTGCATTGGTGTGCGGAATCACTTCCAGACGCACCACGCTGCCTTTCGGCCCACGGATCAGCTTCACCACTTCGTCCAGGCGCCAGCCGACCACATCGACCATCTCTTTGTCGGCCTGGGCCACGCCGATGATCTTGTCGGCCGGAGCGACTTGCTTGGTCTTGTCTGCCGGGCCCGCCGGCACCAGACGCACAATCTTGACCTGGTCATTGTCGCTTTGCAGGACGGCACCGATGCCTTCCAGCGACAGACTCATGTTGATATCAAAGTTTTCTGCGTTATCCGGCGACAGATAATTGGTGTGCGGGTCGTAGGACATCGCAAAGGTGTTGATATAGGCCTGGAAGATATCTTCGGCGCGGGTCTGATCCAGACGTGCCAGCTGATTCTTGTAGCGCTTGGTCAACAGCTCTTGAATGGCCTTGGGTTCTTTGCCGGCAATCTTCAAGCGCAGCACTTCGTCCTTGACGCGTTTGCGCCACAGGTCGTCGAGGGCGGCGGTGCTGGTCAGCCAGGGTGCGTCCTTGCGATCCACCAGAAGGGTTTCCTTCTGGGTGAAGTCAAGCTTGTCGACGCCTTTGTTCAGCTCTGCCAACGCGAAGTCCAGACGCGCTTTGACGCGGTCCAGGTAGCGCTTGTAGATGGTAAAGCCGGGCTGCAGGTCGCCGCTCTTGAGGAAGTCGTCGAACTGCGTCTTCCACTTGTCGAACTCAGCGATATCGCTGGCCAGGAAGTAGCTGCGCGAGGGATCCAGCAGCTTGAGGTAGCTGTCGTAGATGATCACCGAGCGAGCATCGTCCAATGGCGGCTTGCTGTAGTGATGGCGCTTGAGCAACTCGACGACGTTAAGGCTGGCAATCACCTCATCGCGATCAGGCTGAAGGTTGTCCCAGCTGTTGGCTGCGAACGTATTGGTCGACATCGACGCGAAGCCGAGACCAATGAAAAAAGCGAGGGCGGTGCTGGGGAACAAATGCTTCATGCTGATTCGACGCGGGGGCAATTGATAACGCATATTAGGCCGTCTTTGAGGGAGCCGGTTCCATATGGTCCGGTCGCATAATGCAAAAAGCCCGGCGCTACTGCTACGGGCTCAGTCCGGAGTCACTATGGAGGCACTCTGAAAGCATTGCAAGGCGTTGGAGATCATACGGATTGGTTAGAGGATTCCAGTCCTACCTGTAACGTAGGTCAAGTTCGCCTCTGTGAGTCTGAATCGCGACAGTTTTGAGCCTTTATCTCGGGTTTGACTAAAACCGGGTTGGGGTTGGAATGCGACCCGCCATGTGGGAGGGGGGCTTGCTCCCGATGGCGGTGTCTCAGTGAAGAATGTTTCATCTGATGCCCGCCATCGGGAGCAAGCCCCCTCCCACATGTTGACTGGGATTACAATTCCCGAGGCAGTGTCAGACCCAATGATGGATCGGCCAGCCGGCCTGTTCGGCATGGGCCCGCAGCACCGGGTCTGGGTTCACCGCCTGTGGGAACTCGACTTTGTTCAACAGCGGCAGGTCATTGCGCGAATCCGAGTAGAAGTACGCACCCTCCAGTGTTTCACCTTCCTGTTCCAGCCACTCCAGCAAACGGGTGATCTTGCCTTCGCGATACGTCAGTACCCCCACGGTCTGGCCGCTGTACACGCCATGCTTGATGTCCAGTTCGATGCCCAGCACTTCGTCGATACCGATGCGTGCCGCAATCGGCTTCACCAGGTGGGTGCCCGACGCGGAAATCACCAGGATCCGGTCGCCCTTTGCACGGTGGCGGGCGATGGTCTGAGTGGCATCGCTGTAGATCAGCGGTTCGATCACATCTTCAACCCACGGCTCCACCAGATGCTCGATTTCTTCCGGCGTGCGGCCGATCATCGGCTCCAGGCTGAAATCCATGAAGTCTTCCATGCGCAGCTTGCCTTGGCTGTAGGCGTCCATCAGATCGTTGTTCCTGCGCATGAACGACTCAGGGTCGACCCAGCCCAGCCGGCCCATCTGTTCGCTCCACAGGGTGGCGCAGTCACCGTGGATCAAGGTGTCGTCCAGATCAAAAATTACCAATGCCATCCGTTACGCTCTCTCAAGTCAATCGTTGCATCAGGCTACTTCACACAATGCACTGGGGTCGATGGAAAGTGCCAGGCGCTGCCCATCCGGGTGCAGGTCGTCGGCCGAGCGGTTGAGTACGTCCACCACCAGCTCCACGCCGCGCGCTTCAATGCGGTAGCGAATCACGTTACCCAACAGGCTGTGGCTGCGCACCATTGCGTCCAGCTCGCCGCTGCGGCTCAGTTCGATGGCTTCGGGGCGAATCGCGATGCGCCCGCTGATCGGGCGTTGCAGCAACTGGCTGGCCTTGTCGGCGTCGAGCAGGTTGTAGTTGCCGATAAAACCGGCGGCGAATACGTCCACCGGCGCGGTGTAGAGGGTTTCGGCGTCGCCGCTTTGCACGATCTTGCCCTGGTTCATCAGGAAGATGCGGTCGGACATGGTCAGCGCTTCTTCCTGGTCATGGGTCACAAAGATCGTGGTCAGGCCCAGTTCACGCTGGATCTGGCGGATCTGCTCGCGCAGGTGCTTGCGAATCCGCGCATCCAGTGCCGACAGCGGCTCATCCAGCAGCAACAGGCGCGGGCGGGTCACCAGGGAACGCGCCAGAGCCACGCGCTGGCATTGCCCGCCGGACATCTGGTGCGGGTAGCGGCCGGCCAGATCCTTGAGCTCCACCAACTGCAGCACTTCCTGCACGCGCTTGTGGCTGTCATCGGCGTTGACCTTTTGCATGCGCAAGCCGAAGGCGACGTTTTGCTCCACGGTCATGTTGGGGAACAGCGCATAGCTTTGGAACACCATGCCGATATTGCGTTTCTGCGGGCTCAGCGGAACGATGTCCTGCCCGTCCAGCAGGATTTTCCCACTGTCGACCGAGGTCAGCCCGGCGATGCAGCGCAGCAAGGTCGACTTGCCGCAACCGGACGGGCCGAGCAGGGTGACGAACTCGCCCTTGGCGATCTCGCAGTTGATGTCGCTGAACACCGGGGTGCCTGCGTAGCCTTTTTGCAGATGTTGGACGCTGACGAAGCTCATTGGCTTTTGTCCTTGTTCAAGATATTGGCGGCCCAGGTCAGCACCAGCACAAAGAAGAAATAGGAAATGACGACGGCGCTGGTGAAGTGGCCGCTGCTGTTGCGCATGTTGTTCAGGTACACCTGCAGGGTCTCGTAGCGGGTACCCACCAGGATGTTGGCGAACACGAACTCACCGAACAGGAACGAGAACGACAGCAGCAGCGCAACCATCAGACCCTTGCGCAGGTTTGGCAGCACCACCAGGATCGCCGCCTGCCAGGTGCTGGCGCCGAGCAGTTGGGACGCGTCCATCAGGTCGCGCAGGTTGATGGCCTGCAGGTTGTTGGTGATTGCCCGATACATGAACGGCAACGCCACGGTGAAGTAGCAACCGATCAGAATCCACGGCGTGCCCACCATCGCCAGCGGCCCCGAGCCGTAGAGTTGCAGCAGACCTACCGACGACACCACCGGCGGTACCGCGAAGGGCAGCAGGATCAGGATATTCATCAAGGCGTCGAGCTTGGGGAAGTGGTAATGCACCACGAACAGCAGCGGCAGAATCAGCACCACCGACAGGATCAGCGCGCCCACGCACACCACCAACGACTGGCCGAAGGCCGCCAGGAAGCGTGGGTCGCTCCACAGTTGCACGTACCATTTCACGGTAAACCCGGCGGGCAGGACCGTCGCCGACCAACTGCTGGCGATGGAGTAGACAAAGGTGCCTACCAAAGGCAGCACCAGGATCGCAAACAGCAGGTACACCACGACCCGATGGTAGAGGGAGGCCGGGCCGGCTTCAGCGCGAGACATGGTAGCTCCTCTTGAGCAGCAGTTGATGGACCACGGTGACGACGGTCATCAGCGCCACCAGTACCACGGCCAGGGCGCTGGCCATGTTCGGGTCCAGGGAGATGTCGCCGGAGACCATCGCCGCGATACGAATCGGCAGCACGTTGAAGTTGCCGGTGGTCAGTGCGTACACCGTGGCATAGGCGCCGAGGGCATTGGCCAGCAGGATCACGAAGGTGCCGAGCAGCGCCGGGGTGAGCACCGGCAGGCCGATATGCCGCCAGAACTGCCAGCCGCTGGCGCCGAGCAGCGAAGCCGATTCGCGCCAGTCTTCACGCAATGCGTCGAAGGCCGGGTAGAGCAGCAGCACGCCCAGTGGAATCTGGAAGTAGGTGTAGAGAATGATCAGGCCGGTCTTGGAATACAGGTTGAAGTCCTGAATGATCCCGGCCTGCTTGAGCATGATCGTGATGCTGCCGTTGAAGCCCAGCAGGATGATGAATGCGAACGCCAGGGGCACGCCGGCAAAGTTGCTGGTCATGTTGGCGAATGCCGTCACGAAGTTGCGCAGGGGCGAGTCCACGCGGCGCAACGAATAGCTGCCGAGTACCGAAATGATGATGCCGAACACACTGGAGTAGAAGCTGATCTCCAGGCTGTACTGGATGGCCTGCAGGTAGAACTTCGAACTGAAGATCTTGGTGAAGTTGGCCAGGCCCCAGCCGAACTCCTCCGATTGCAGGCTATTGACCATGACCCACACCAGCGGGGCGATCTCAAACACGATGAAGAACAGCGCAAACGGTACCAGGCACAGGATCGCCAGCCATTTGCCACGGGTTATGGCGTTCACTTCAACAGCTCCCGGCAGACAGGTTTGTCGTGGGGCACACCGAGCAGTTCGCAGACGGTGCCGCACAGTTCGGTTTGCTTGGGGCTTGCCGTGGCACTCAAGTTGAAGGCCGAGCCCAGTACGAACAGCGGCACTTCCCGTTCTTCCGGCAGCAGGCCATTGTGGGAGCGATCGTTGTTCATGCCATGGTCGGCGGTCACCAGCACCTGGCAGTCGGCGTCGAGCCAGCCCTGCAGGTAGTCGGCGAGGATGATGTCGGCCGAGCGTGCGCTGTTGCGGTACGGCGCGCTGTCGAGGCCATGCTTGTGGCCGGCGTCATCTATGTTCATCGGGTGCACCAGCAGGAAGTCCGGTGTGTGCTTGCAGCGCAGGCTTTCTGCGTCGGCAAACAGGTGGGAATCGGGGTAGTGGTCATTCCAGTAGAAATGCCCGTGCTGGATCGCCAGCGCCTGGTCGTCGGTATGACGATCACGGGAGGCAATGAAGGGCGTGCGGTTATACAACTCGCTGACCCAATGGTAAGCCGCCGCCGCAGTGGTCAGCCCGGCGTCGGTGGCGTAATGGAAAATGCTGCGTTGATTGGACAGGCGTGAAACGTTGTTGTGCACGATGCCGCTGTCGATCGGAGGAACACCGGTGAGGATGCACTCATACAGCGGCCGCGAGAGCGACGGTAATTCACATTCCAGTTTGTAAAGCGCTGCGCGTCCTGCGCCGATATAGGCCTGCAGATGCCCCATGGCATGTCGGGCAACCTCGTAGTTCAGGCCGTCGAGCACCACAAGGATGACGTTGTGCTTCATAGGGGGAGAGGCTCCGCAACAGTTGGGCTTGACTCGATTTCTCTGGAGGAGCGGGGTCAATGGTGTGGGAGGGGACTGGCTCCCGTTAGGGGAGGATCAGCCAATGCATGTGTTGAATGACACACCGCTATCGGGAGCAAGCCCCCTCCCACACAAGCCCGCGCCCACATTGGATCTTCAGTGGACATCCAATGGACATCCAATGTGGGTTGAAGCCTTACTGCATATTGATGATGACTTCTTCCTGCCACTTCTGCGGCAGTGCCTTGGAGGTTTTTTCCCAGGCTTCGGCATCTTTGATCGGCGTGACTTTTTTGTACTGCTCGTTCGGCAGCAACTTGGCCTGAACCTCGGCAGGCAGGGTCAGGTGCTCGGCACGGATCGGACGTGCGTTGCCGCGTGCCAGGTTGGTCTGGCCGGCATCGCTGAAGATGTATTCGCGAGTCAGTTTGGCGGCGTTCGGGTGCTTGGCGTATTTGTTGATGATGGTGGTGTAGCCGGAAATCACCGAACCATCCGATGGGATCAGCACCACGTAATCATCCGGGTTGGCCATCTTGGCCTTGTAGCTCAGGCCGTTGAAGTCCCAGACCACGCCCACTTCCACTTCGCCTTTTTCCATGGTGGCGATGGTCGGGTTGGCCAGCGACAGGCGGCCTTGCTTGGCGATTTCCGCAAACATCAGCAGTGCCGGCTGGATGTTTTTCTCGTCGCCACCGTTGGCCAGGGCGGCAGCCAGTACGCCGTTGGCGGCCTGGGCGGCGGTGCTGACGTCACCAATGGAAACCTTGTATTTACCGGTCTTCAGGTCAGCCCAGCTTTTAGGGGCTTCGGAACCGTGCAGCAGCTTTTTATTGACGATGAAGGCGATGGTGCCGGTGTAGGCCAGGGCCCAGTTGCCGTCTTTGTCTTTGGCCCAATCCGGGACCTGTGCCCAGGTGCTCGGTTTGTAGGGTTGGGTCACACCTTGTTTGACCGCGATCGGGCCGAAGGCGGCGCCGACGTCACCGATATCGGCGCTGGCGTTGTCTTTTTCGGCGGCGAACTTGGCGATTTCCTGGGCCGAGCTCATGTCTGTATCGATGTGCTTGAGGCCGTAGGTCTTGGCCAGGTCATCCCAGGTGCCTTTCCAGTTGGCCCAGTCATCGGGCATGCCGACGCTGTTGACGGCGCCTTCCGCTTTCGCGGCGGCTTCCAAGGTTTTCAAATCGGTATCAGCGGCCATGGCGGCGGTGCACATGGCAATGGTCGAGCCTAACAGTGATGCCAGGAAAAGCTGTTTCATCCGAAGCTCCTTTGGGCGTTTTCAACGCTGCGTTTTTTATCGACGTTTGCGGTGGTGTTGGTCTAGGTCAGCAATACCTGAGCCAATCTAGGCGTACTGGATGACAGTTTCATGTCGATGTCGTTTTTACATCCTCGATGTCGCTCACTTCAGACTCAGCGTAGACCATGCTCAAGTGCCCGCAGGCCCTGGACTTGGCCGATGTATTGCAGGGTGTGGAGCAGGGCGGCGGCACGGGTTGTCATCTGCCGGTCATCTGTAGTGCCTACGCTGGCAGGCAGCAGTGGAAGCCCGAATACAGCGCGGTTTATGCACCTGAACGGTGCTGGTCTAGTCCAGATAGGTAACGTTGATGCGTGATGAGGCAATCAAGGCGGTGACATCCATCGGCCTGGCGCTGCAAGAGCAGATCGACCATGGCTTGTTGGCGCCTGCGAGTAAATTGCCCGCCGAGCGCAAGCTCAGCGAGTTGTTTGGTACCACCCGCATTACCGTGCGGGAAGCCTTGTTACAACTGGAAGCCCAGGGCCAGATCTATCGTGAGGAGCGCCGTGGCTGGTTTGTCTCGCCGCCGCGGCTGGCCTACAACCTGATGCAGCGCAGCCACTTTCACGCGATGGTCAGCGACCAGGGGCGGGTGGCGTCGACCGAAGTGATTTCTGCACGCCTGCAACCGGCCTCTGCGGCCGTGTGTGCGTGGTTGCAGTTGCCGGCGCTGTCCAGCGTGATTCAGATTTGCCGGGGCCGGCGCATTGATGGGCGTCTGGTGTTGTATGTGGAGCACTACCTGAACCCGCAATACTTCCCGGGGATCCTGGCGTGCGACCTGAACCAGTCAATGACCGAGCTGTACGCACGCAAGTACGACCTGCATTACGGCCGCGTTCGCTTCGAGATCGTACCGACCTCCTTGCCGGTGGAAGCCGCCGCCGCGTTGCGCGTGTCGGTCGGTAGCCCGGGCCTGCGGATTGCCCGGGTCAATTATGACCAGCATCAGCGGTTGATCGACTGCGACCTGGAGTTCTGGCGGCACGATGCGATCCATGTGGGCGTGGATGTGGTTTAACGGTAGTGAGCGGGCTTGCTAGGGGGCAAGTGCCTTGATCACTTGATCCACATTGCCTTCCAGCTCAGTCACCGGGTCCGCCCCGTCGACTTTCAATACCAGCAATTGCGCACCCCCTGCCGTCACGGCTGTTTGTACGGCTTCGCTCGGCTGACGGTGATGCAGTACCACCGCCACATCGTTGCCCTTCAAGTCGGCAGTGAGTTGCTGCAATGCCTCGGGTGTCCACTCTGCATCAGGCCGTGCATCGGTGTTGAGCACTTCCAGGTTCAGGCTGCTGACCAGGTAGCCGAAATGATCACTCAAGCTGGCCACGCTCAAGTTATCCGCCTTGGCCAATCTGGCCTCGCTGTCGGCGGTGAGCCTGAGCAGGCGCTGCTTGAGGGCGGCGAGGTTGGCGTCGATTGTCGGCTTGGCGGCCGGTGCCAGGCGGCTCAGGTCGGCAGCCATCACGTCGGCCATGCGTCCCATATTGTTGCTCGATTGCCACGGCTGGCTGTTCAGGCCATCGGTAGCGCCTGGCTGTAGGGCAATGCCTGGCAAACCACCGTCCACCGGGCGTGCAGCGTCCACTTCGACGATACGGATATTGCTGCGTCGCGCCACGGGGTAGAGCGGATCATCCGCCCACAGTGAGCGCAAGCCGATGGCTGCGTCGGCGTCCTGCGCCAGGGCATTCAAAGCCTGCGCGCCGCGACCGGTGAAATACGCCACTTGTCGCGAGCCCGGCAGGTTGGCCGGGGCGGCTCGCTCGAGTGTCACGTCGGTACCTTTGAGCAGCACCTCGGCCAAACCGTAGGTGATCGGCAGTGAGGCCAGGACTTTGACCGGCGTCTGGGGTTGGGTCAGGGCGGCATGGCCGAGGCCCTGGTTGACCTTGAAGTGACTGGGGTCGAAACCGTCGACGGCGGCCATTGCCGAGGTGCTCAGCAAACAAGCAATGGCCAGGGTCAGCGGGCGAAAGGCAGGGTGCATTATCCAAGATTCCCTTTGAGGCTGGGCACTGTGCCGCGCGCGATGGCGGCAAAGGCAAAGGCGATGCCGGCCGTCAGAATGATCGCGGCACCGGACGGGATGGGCAGGTCGAAGATGATCGGCAACAGGATGCCGCACAGGGTGCTCACCGTGGCGATCGCCACCGAGACCCAGAAGAACCCTTTGAGCGACTGGCTAAGCAGGCGCGCCGCTGCGGCCGGAATTACCAACAGCGCGCCCACCAGGATCGCGCCGATGACCTTGACCGCCGCTACGGTGATCAGCGTGACCAGGATCACGAACAGATAATCCAGGGTCTTCACCGCCACCCCGCGTACCGCCGCCAGCTGCGGGTTGAAGCTGGCCAGCATGATGCGGTTGTACAACGGCAAGGCCAGGGCCATGACTAGTGCGCCGACGACTGCCAGCACCAGCAGATCATTGCCATTGACGGTCAGCACCGAGCCGAACAGTACGTTCTCCAGAATGTGCACGTTGATCTTGCCCGCCAGGATCAGCAGCAGGCTCGCACCCAACGCCAGCGACACCGAGAGAAACACCCCGATCAAGGTATCCGGCGCGAGGCCCGTGCGGTTGCGCAGGTAGTTGAGCAGGATGCCGAACAGCAGGCAGTAGCCGAACAGTGCGCCATAAGGGCCGGTGTAGGGTTCACCGAGCAGGATGCCCACGGCCACGCCGGTCAGCGCGGCGTGGCCGACGGCTTCGGAGAAAAACGCAAAGCGTTTGACCACCACCAGCGTGCCCAGGCCGCCCAGCACCGGGCCAATGAGCAAACCGGCGAGCAGCGCGTTGACCACAAAACCGTAGGCCAGTGCCTCCGGAAGATAGCCGGAAGAGGCCCAGCCCTGGACCATCAAGCGAAAGGCTTCATAACTCATGGCACCGGGCTCCGCGGGTGGGTGGAGAACAGGCTCAACAGGCGCTCCGGGGTCAGCGCCTCCTTGGGCGTGGCATCAAACAGCACCCGACGGTTGAGGCCGGTGACGCGGTCGGCCAGGCGGCTCACGGCTTGCAGGTCATGTTCGATCCATAACACGGTGAGGCCGCTCAGGCGCCAGTCGTTGAGCAGGCGTTCGAACACCTGGATACCGGCTTCATCAAGGGCTGACATCGGCTCATCCAGCACCAGCAATTGCGGTGCCGGGATCAGCCCCTGGGCCAGCAGTACCCGTTGGCGCTCACCACCGGAGAGTGCGCCCATGCGTCGTTTGCGTTTGTCCTGCATGCCCACCCGCTCCAGCGCTTCGCCTATCGCGCCGGCGTAATGCCTGGACAGGCCGAGAAACGCCGGGCGCCGCTGGCACATGGCAGCCATGAAATCATCGACGGTCATCGGCAAGCCTCGGTCGAACTCCAGGGCCTGGGGCACATAGCCGATGGTGCCGGGCGTGTTCGGCCAGTGCAGGCGCAATTGGCCCTGGTGCGGGGTTTGCCCCAGCAGGGTCTTGATCAACGAACTTTTGCCCCCGCCGTTGGGGCCGACCAACGCATGAATGCTGCCGGGCTGAACCTGGAAGCTCACGCCGTCAAGAATCGTCGTGCGGCCCAGGGTCAACAACACCTTGTCGAAGTCGAGGGTCGGGCCGATGCTGGCCACTTTCAGAGGTTGCGCCGCCGTCATGCGCCTGACTCCTGAATGGCGCGCACCACGGTATCGAGGTTGCGGGTCATTTCCACTTCGTACTTTTCAGGCGTGTAGTCGCCATAGGAGATATGCGACAGCGGGTACAGCTTGACCCCGGACTCGCGCTGGATGGTCTCGACGTAAGTGGACGGGAAATCCATCTCCGAGAAGATCACTTTCACGTCCAGGGCGCGCAGTTCATCGATGGTTTTTTTCAACTGGCTGGGACTGGGCTCGATGCCGTGGGCCGGTTCGACCACGGCGGTGACCTCCAGGCCGAATTCGCGCAACAGGTAGTCATAGGCCGCGTGCACCGTAGCCACGCGCAGGTCCGGGTTGGGCGCGCGGGTCAGCTTGGCCAGGGCGTCGGCGCGCATCTGGCGCAGGCGTTTGCCGTAGGCACGGGCGTTCTGGGTGTAGGTCTTGGCGTTGTCCGGGTCGAGTTTGCCCAGTTCGCGGGCGATGTTGTTGACCTGGGCAATCGAGGCGCTGATGGACAAGAAGGTGTGCGGGTTGACCACCTTGCCGGCGCCACGGGCCGCGTTACCGGTGGCGGCCAGCAACGGCACGTTGGCGTTGGCCTCGATCACTGGGATGTCCGGGCGCTCGCTGGTGGCGATCATGCGGTCGGCAAAATCGTCATGGCCGACGCCGTTGAGCACGATCACGTCCAGAGTGCCGATGCGCTTGATGTCTTCGGCGCGTGGCTCGTAGGCGTGCGGGTTGAAACCGGCGGGGATCAATGGCACCACGTCGGCCTTGTCGCCGACGATGTTGGTCACGTAGCTGTAATAAGGGTGCAGGGTGATCCCGATGCGCAGGCGTTTAGCCGCCTCGGCGTTGGCGAGCGGGGCGAGCACCAGGCTGCAGAGGCCAACCAGCAACAGGCGTAACAGGCGCGATGAAATAGACATGGGTAATCGGTCTTCTCGTTCAGTGACGGTGCTGGCGGGTCACGCCGGCATCGAATTGCGTGACCACCTGCTGCCAACCGGCGGCAATCAGGGCCGGGTCGGTGAGGTCGGAAGGGGCGGCGAGATCGGCTCGGCGGTTGATCCACACATCCGTTTCGGAACCGTGCACACGCATCAGCAATGAGCCGCTGGTGCCGGGCACCTGGCTCAAGCCCAGGTAGGCGGCCGGCTCAAGCAATTGCCAGCGATGGCCGCCCCGGCTTACTGAGCTGGCGTCCTGGGCGAACGGCGCAAAACCTTCTTCGGCCAGTTGTTCGGGCGTCGGCAGGGCGTTCTGCTCTTGTCGCAGCAGTTGGATTTCATCGAGGGTGACCCGCAGGTCGGCGTAGATGCCTTGTTCGGCGGGGCTCAGGTCACGACGGGCATCCAGCTGATGGCTGGGCACCGCGGCCACCTCCTGGGTCTGGCCATGCAGGGACACCACGCTGCCGGCCACTGCCAGGATGACCAGGCACAGCAGCAACACGTAGAGGGTTTCGTGGCCGGCCCCGGCGGGGCGTACAACCTGTGTGGTACTCATTGTGGCTGGATGTCCGCTTGGTCGATTTCGACGACATGGCCGGGGCCGGCGTCAAACAGCACGTAGAATTCGGCGGAAGGCTTCTTGAAGGTCAGGGTCGAGTCCTGGCCGAGCTTGCCGGGCAGCAGGATGGTTTCGTCGTAGCCGATCACATCCAGGGTTACGCCCGGCGCGCCGCTGCCGTCGGAAAAACCGCCTGTGCACTGGATCTGCTCGCCGGGGATTTCCTTGCATTCGCACATCGGGTTGTGGGCTAGCGCCACGCTACTGAAACCGGCGCAAAGCAATAGCACTGCGCGGGAGAAGCGCCTCAACATCATGGTTTGACTCCTTGCTTGTTCAGCCAGGCAATGGTGGCAGGCGAGGCCTGGCTCAGCGGGATGGAACCCTGGTGCATGCTGCCGTCCCAGCCTTCCATGGTGACCCACAGTTCGGCATCGACGGGCGTGCGTTCCGGCACCGGCAACAGCGCGCCCATGCGGTACAACGTACCGAAGAAGATCACCCCGGCGGCCCGGAGGCTGCGCGGTTTGCCGATGCGCAAGTAGGTGGCCTTGACCTGTTCGGTGCACGTGGCGCACAGGGCTGCGTTGAAGAATTTCATCGGGCCGGCCGGGTCCGGGCGTGGGCCTTCGTTGCGAAATTCGGCGAGGGTCAGGCTCCAGGGGCCGACCTGTACTTCCCCAGCCACTCGCTCGCCGATACCGCTGTCTCCGCGAAACAGGGCCGCTTCGGAAAAGTAGCGAGGCATGAACCCCAGCGGTATCAGGATCAGCAGCACATTGAGATAGAAGCGCCACTTCAGCCAGAAGGCCCGCAGTGGCGAAGGGGCAGCCGCGACGACCTTGCTCATCAGTGGCCCTCCGTGGTTTCAGCTTGCAGCACCGGGATAGGCGCCGATTGCCGTGGGGCCTTGGCTTCGCGCTTGAGTGCATGGAGCGTGGCCAGGGCGGTGCGTTTGGTCCAGATCAGCAGGCCGCTCAAGACCATCATGCTCAGCACCAGGCCGAAGAACGCCCAGATCAGTTTGATCCACAGGCCGCCGAAGTCGCCGGTGTGCAGCGGGCGCATGGACTCGGTGACGAACTCCAGCGGGGTACGGTCGGACAGCAGGTGCGAGACACCGATTTCACCGTTGTACGGGTTCAGTTGCGCGGTCTGGAACATCAACGGGTACCAGCCGCGCCCGCCGATCTGCAGATGGCTGTAGGCATTGCCCGGCAGGAACACGAAGGTGGCGTCCAGCCCCGGGATGCGTTCGCCGGCAATCTTGATCGCGTCGTCCAGGGCGATCCTCGGTGCCGGCACGCCGGGGGCCGACAGCGGCACTTTCTCCCGGGCAATCACTGGCACGATGGGTTCGCTGGAGATGGAAATCTGGTTGTCGCCCAGGATCGCCTGGATCAGGAACCAGGTGCCGGTGATGGAAATGACCGCGATGAACCAGATCGACCAGATCCCGCTCAGGCGGTGGAAATCGCCCCAGAAGATCCGGGCGCCGTGGCGGATGCGCAGGGTCGGCCTGAAAAAGCCCTTCCAGAAACGCTTGTACACCACCAGCCCGGTGACCAGCGAGGCCAGCAACGGCAGGCCGAGCAGCGACACCAGGTACCAGCCCCAGCTGTAGCCATTGGTGAACGGCACCAGCCACCAGCCGTGCAGGGCACGGGTGAATTGCTTGAAGTCGAACGCCGGGCTGATGCCCTGGATCGCCCCGGAGTACGGGTTGACGTAGGCCTCCACCGAGCGCCCGTCGGGGTAGGTGAGATCGACGCTCAGGGCGAAGTGCGATTCATCCGGGCGGATGATCGATTGCACGATGACTTGGGGTTCGGCCTGTTTGATCGCGGCGATCACCTGGTCAAAGCTCAGCAGTGGTGCATCCTCCGACGGTTTGCTCGCACGGATATCCGGGTTGGCGAGCCAGACGATTTCCTGGCTGACCACTGCCAGGGTGCCGGTGACGCAGACGATCAGTACAAAGAACCAGATGGGCAATGCCAGCCAGCTGTGGACGAGAAACCAGAGTTTTGAGCGCGACTTCTTCGACATGTGAATGCGGGTCTTGATCGGAGCGGGCGATGGAGGCCCGGAAAAGGCCGGTCGTAGCTTTTGCTGACGCGACGGGCTGTATCTAAGTTAAGACGAATGAGAATGGGAAATCCCTAAGCGGAAAATGAAAGAAAATGTTTCTGGTTCAAATCGCTTGTGTATTTCAAGGCCGAATCGAACACGAAACATGTTCCCAGCTATCACCCGGCTGCCATTGATGGCGCCGGGGCGCTGCGTAGGATGGGCGCACACCGTTGAGTGAGCCCCAGGAAAAATGACTGCCAGAACCCTCTACGACAAACACATCGATGCCCATACCGTGTGTGCCCTGGATGATCAGGGCCATGTCCTGCTGTATATCGACCGCCAGGTGATCAACGAATACACCAGCCCCCAGGCGTTCAGCGGCTTGCGCGAGGCCGGGCGCAACGTATGGCGCCCAGGCACGGCACTGGCAGTGGTCGACCATGTGAACCCGACCACGCCCCAGCGCATCGCGGCGATGCCGGATGCGGGCGGCGCCCGGCAAGTCTCTTACCTGGCGCAAAACTGCCGGGACTTTGGCATCGAGTTGCTGGACATTCTCGACAAGCGCCAGGGTATCGAACACGTCATCGCGCCGGAGCAGGGCTTCATCCTGCCGGGCATGGTGATTGCCGCCGGCGACAGCCACACCACCACCTATGGCGCGCTGGGCGCGTTCGGCTTTGGGATCGGCACGTCGGAAATCGAGCACCTGCTGGCCTCGCAGACGCTGGTTTATAAACGCCTGAAAAGCCTGCGCGTCACCGTCGATGGTGCGTTAGCCAGCGGCCTGACTTCCAAGGACGTGATCATGGCGCTGATCGGCCAGATCGGCGCATCCGGCGCTACCGGTTATGCCATCGAGTTCCGCGGCTCCACGATTGATGCCTTGAGCGTCGAAGCGCGCATGACCATCTGCAACATGGCGGTGGAGGCGGGGGCGCGTGGCGCGTTCATGGCGCCGGATGAAAAAGTCTTCGCCTATCTCAAAGACAAGCCTCGCGCGCCGAAGGGCGAATTATGGGAGCAGGCCCTGGTGAGCTGGCGCCAACTGCATTCGGACGCCGACGCGGTGTTCGATCAGGAAGTGCACTTGGATGCCGGCGCGCTGGAGCCCATGGTCACCTGGGGCACCAGCCCCGACCAGGCCGCGCCCATCGGTGCGCGCGTACCCGACCCGCAAGACGTCGACGACCCGATCCTGCGCCAGGACATGCACCGCGCCCTCAATTACATGGGCCTGCAGGCCGGCATGCCGTTGAGCGATATCGTGATCAGCCATGCGTTTATCGGTTCCTGCACCAACGCCCGTATTGAAGACCTGCGCGACGCTGCCAGCGTGGTGCGCGGCAAACAGGTGGCCGCGCACGTGCGGGCGATGATCGTGCCCGGTTCCACCGAGGTCCGCGACCAGGCCGAGGCCGAAGGGCTGGCGGCGATCTTTATCGCGGCAGGTTTCGAGTGGCGTCAGTCGGGCTGCTCAATGTGCCTGGCCATGAATGACGACGTGCTGGCCCCCGGCGACCGCTGCGCCTCCAGCACCAACCGCAATTTCGAAGGCCGCCAGGGAGCCGGTGCACGCACCCATCTGATGAGCCCGGCGATGGTCGCCGCCGCCGCGATCACCGGCCGCCTTACCGATATACGTGACTTTGGAGACCGCCTATGAGCCTGCAACCCTTTACCTTGGTCACCGGCAAGGCCGCGCCCATGCTGGCGGCCAATATCGACACGGATGTGATCATGCCCAAGCAGTTTCTCAAGGGCATTGACCGCAGCGGCCTGGACCGTGGGCTGTTTTTCGATTTGCGCTTTCTGGCGTCCGGCGAACCCAACCCCGCGTTTGTGCTCAACCAACCGGCCTGGCAGGGTGCGAGTTTTATGGTCGTAGGGCCGAACTTCGGCTGTGGTTCCAGCCGTGAGCACGCCGTATGGGGCCTCAAGCAGATGGGCATTCGTGCGCTCATCGGCAGCAGCTTTGCCGGGATTTTCTATGACAACTGCCAACGCAACGGGGTGTTGCTGATTACCCTGGAGGACGCGGTACTGCACAAGCTCGGGCAAACCGTCAGCCAGCCCGACCAGACGCAGATCAGCATCAACCTGCAGACCCAACAGATCGGCCTGGCGGACGGCCAGGTGATCCCGTTCCAGATCGACACCCTGCGCAAGAACGCGCTGCTACTAGGGCAGGATGCAATCGGCAGTACGTTGCAACGCAGTGATGAGATCCAGGCGTTCGAACGCCGGCACCTCGCGGCCAACCCCTGGCTCAACTGACCGGTCGCAGTTCAAATGGTGGGAGGGTTTACAGGGCCGGAGTAGGGCTAAATAGACAGCCCTTTGAAATGCTCCTGTAAAAACTCCACGCATGCCCTTAGCTTTCCGGAGTGCGCCAACCGTGTCGGGTACACCGCCCACACGTTGGCGCTTTGGGTGTAGCTGTGCAGCACCTGCACCAGCTTGCCTTGCTCCAGCAACGGCTTCACATCCCACATCGAGCGCAGCAGCATCCCGCGACCATCCAATGCCCACTGCATCACGATTTCGCCGTTGTTGGAGGACAGCGGCCCGCGTACGCGCACGCTTTCCTGGCTGCCGTCGCGCTCCAGGTTCCAGAGACCGAACGGGTTGTCGCGTTCCTTGAGGACCAGGCAGTCGTGTTGCTCCAGCTCACTCAAGTGTTGCGGCGTACCTCGGCGTTTCAAGTACGCGGGCGCGGCGCAGAGTATGCGGCGGTTGCTGACCAGCCGCCGGCCGATGTGCTGGCCGGGAATGTCATCGCCGACACGGATCTCCAGGTCGAAGCCTTCGCTGACGATATCCACCACGCGGTCGAACACGTCCAGGCGCACCTCCAGGTCAGGGTACTGCTCGGCCAGCAACGACAGGGCGGGGGCCACATGGTTGCGACCAAAGCCGAAACTGCTGCACAAGTGCAGGTGGCCTCTGGGGCTGTCATGGGCGTCCGAAAGCTCGTCGGACAGTTGCTGGAAATCTTCGAGAATACGCACGGCCCAGCGTTGCACCCGCTCACCGTCCTCGGTCAGCGCGATGCGGCGGCTGGTGCGGTGCAGCAGGCGGGTGGCGAGGGTGGTCTCGAGGATCTGGATGCGCTTGCTGACATACGCCGGCGACAACCCCAGCTCATCGGCGGCGGCGGCAAAGCCGGCCTTGCGGATCACGGTCAGGAACACCCGCAGGTCTTCGGGTAGGGGCACGGTATCTTTCTTATGAGTCATCAGAAACAGACCTGGCGGCATGAGCCGCCAGAATAGCACCGCTTACTCAGCGGAGATTTTTGCCTGTGCCACAGCCCGCGCATGGCGACCCTGCTTGAGGGCAATCGGCGCCATCTTCTCGCGATCCAGCTCACCTTCCCAGGCCGCCACCACCAGGGCAGCGACTGCGTTGCCGATGATATTGGTCAGCGAACGGCATTCGGCCATGAAGCGGTCGACGCCGAGGATCAGCACCATCGCCGCCACGGGGACGGTCGGCACCACCGCCAGGCTTGCCGCCAGTGCCACAAAGCCTGCGCCCACCACCGCACCAGCGCCCTTGGACGTCAACATGGCGACCGCGAGCAGGGTCAACTGTTGTTCCAGCGGCAGGTGAATGTTGGTGGCCTGCGCCAGAAACAGCACGGCCAGGGTCATATAGATGTTGGTACCGTCCAGGTTGAAGGTATAGCCGGTCGGCACCACGATACCCACCACGCCCTTGGACGCGCCCAGGCTTTCGAGCTTTTGGATCAGTTGCGGCAATGCCGACTCCGAAGAGCTGGTCCCCAGCACGATCAGCAATTCCGACTTGATATAGCCCAACAGTTTGAAAATGCTGAACCCGGCATAGCGGGCGATGCTGCCCAGCACCACGGCCACGAAGAAAAACGCGGTGACATAGAACGTGCCCACCAGCTTCAGCAGCGGTAGCAGCGAACCCACACCGTATTTGCCGATGGTAAAGGCAATCGCGCCGAAGGCACCGATAGGCGCGACGCGGCTGATGATCCCCACGATGCGGAAAAACACTTCGCTGGCCTGATTGATCACGCCAACCAGGGGCCGGGCCTTTTCGCCGACCATCACCAGGCCGATGCCGAACAGCACCGAAACGAACAGCACGGGCAGGATTTCCCCTTTGGAGAACGCGTCGAAGAACGTCGTGGGGATCACCTGCAGCAGAAAGCCGGTGATGCCTTCGCCATGTTCAGCCTGGCCGACAAACCCTGCGATCGCCGAGCTGTCGAGGGTCTTGACATCAATGTTGAAGCCCTCGCCTGGGTGCAACAGGTGCGCGGCCAGGATACCGATCAACAGGGCGACGGTGGATACGAGCTCGAAGTACAGCAATGCCTTGCCACCGACCCGGCCCACTTGCTTCACGTCGTGCATGCTAGTGATGCCACTGACCACGGTGCAGAAGATGATCGGGCCGATGATCATCTTGATCAGCTTGATAAACCCGTCGCCCAGCGGCTTGAGGTCGATACCGATCTGCGGCCGTACATGGCCGATCAGCACGCCCAGCGCGATGGCGATGAGCACCTGCACATATAGGGTTCCCAGCAGTTTTCTGATTGTCATTGTTGTTATCTCGCGGGTCTTTTTTGAGGCAAGCAGACCCCGTCGCCGGCGTTTGCGCGCCGGCGCGGGGAAGCGGATCAGGGCTTCAGCGAAGGAAGGTCAGGACTTCGTCCAGTAACAATTCAGGCACTTCCTCGGCAAGGTAATGGCCGGCCGGCAGCGCCTTGCCGCGCACATCGGTGGCGACTTGCTGCCATTCCTTGAGTGGCTCGAAACAGCGGCCGACCGTGCCTTCGGCGCCCCACAGCACCAGCAACGGCAGGTTCAGCTGGTTGCCGGCGTCGATGTCGGCCTGGTCGTGCGCAAGGTCGATACCGGCAGAGGCGCGGTAGTCCTCGCAGATACCGGTGGCGCTGCCAGGCAGGCTCAGGCAACGCAGGTACTCGGCAAAGGCTGCATCGGTGAAGGGTTTGAGGCCGGCGCTGCGGCTGCCCATTACGCTGCGCAGGTACAGTTCGGGGTTGCTCTCGATCAGGGCCTCCGGCAGCGGCGCCGGGCGGATCAGGAAGAACCAGTGCCAGTAGGCACGGGCAAAGGCTTCATCGGTTTGTGCGTACATCGACAGGGTCGGCGCGATATCCAGCAGCACCATGCGCTGCACGCTCCGGGGATGGTCCAGCGCCAGGCGATGGGCGACGCGCGCGCCACGGTCGTGGGCCAGTACTGAAAAGGAGTCGAAGCCCAGGGCCCGCATCAGCTCGACGCTGTCCCGGGCCATTTCCCGTTTCGAATAGTTCGTGTGCAGCGCATTGGCCGGCGGTTTGCTGCTGTCACCATAACCGCGCAGGTCGGCGGCCACTACGGTGAAGTGCGCGGCCAGTTGTTCGGCGACTTTGTGCCAGATGACGTGGGTTTGCGGGTGCCCGTGCAGCAGGAGCAGGCCGGGACCGCTACCGCCTTTGCGGTAACTGATGCTGACGCCGTTGACGTGGCACTGGTCTTTTTGGAATCCGGCGAACATGGAATGACTCCTTGTGATGATTGCCTGCATCCTGGAATCACACGGCGCTCGGGGCAAGGAGGAAAGCGTGGAGGGGGTGTTCATGAAGTGTGATGCAGGAGCGAGCACGCTCGCTCCTGCAGGCTCAGCCTTGCTTGAACATCTCTATTGCGCGTTGGCGGATCTGCGCTTCGGTCAGGTCTTCTTTGTGGGTGGCCAGAAACCAGACATGCCCGAACGGGTCTCTCAGCGTGCCGGTACGGTCGCCATAAAACTGGTCTTTGGGGTCGGAGACGGCAATACCACCCGCGGCGATGGCTTGTTGGTACTGCGCGTCGACATCGGCCACATATAAATGCAGGCCGACGCTGGTGTGGCCGTCGCGAGGGCTGCCGAACGGACTTTCATCGCAAGGCGAGCCAAGCATGATGGGCGAGTCGCCTATGCGCAGTTCAGCATGGCCCACTCTGCCATCGGGCATATCCAGGCGCATGACTTGGGTGGCGTTGAATGCCTTCTTGTAAAACTCAATGGCTTCGGCGGCTTGTTCGACGCCCAAGTAGGGCGTGAGGCTGTGGAAACCCTCGGGAATCGGTTTAACGCTCATTTCGTTCTCCTTTGGTGGGGGGCAGGGAGGTACGACTTTTTCACTATAGGCCACGCCGACCGTGGCCTGCGAGCAACCGACGAGATGCGGGACTGGCGAGTGTGAGCGGGCGATTACACGCTCCCGGCTAAGGGCTAGGCTCCAGCAATTGGGCGCCTGGGCCGCATTCACCGAGCTTGTCGCCCTGATTACGCAGCGGGCATGCCTCCAGCGACAGACACCCGCAGCCGATACAGCCGCTGAGTTTGTCCCGCAGCAACGTCAGCTTGTTGATGCGCTCATCCAGGTCTTCCCGCCACAGCGCCGATAAGCGTTGCCAATCCTGCGCCGTGGGCGTGCGTCCATCAGGCAGGGTTTGCAGGGCTTGGCCAATCGTCGCCAGCGGAATGCCCAGGCGTTGGGCGATCTTGATCACCACCACCCGCCGCAGCACATCCCGGGGGTAGCGCCGTTGGTTGCCGGCATTGCGGTTGCTCTTGATCAGCCCCTTGCTCTCGTAGAAGTGCAAGGCCGTGACGGCCACCCCACTGCGGGCGGCCAGCTGGCCGACGGTGAGTTCCTTGTTGAGCATGAAAATCTCCGAATTCGCGCTTGACCTTGACTTAACTAGAGGTTTTACCCTGCACGGCATCGAATCGCAAGATTCTGCTTACAAAGGAAGGGGAGTGTTCATGCAGGTATCAGAGAAAAATCGCAGCTTCACTCAGTTGATCGAGTTCCAGATCGAGCCCCAGCAACAATTTGCCTTGGTGGCGGCCTTGTCTACCCAGAGCGAGCGTCTGGCCCAGCGCCATGCCGGCTTTATCAATGCGAGTGTGCAAGTCAGCGACGATGGCCGGCGAGTGCTCAATTACCTGCAATGGCGCTCGCGTGAGGATGGCGAGGCGGCGTTCAAATGCTTCGAGCACGGCGAAGAAGATTTCTGGACGTTGATCCGCGCCCATCAGGCCACGGCGGTGACCTTCGGTTCGTTTCAGGTGCTGCGCAGCTTCGAGCGCAGCCAGGACAACGCTCTGCACTGCCGTTTAAATGGATAAATGCAGCATCCGCTCGCCCTGCACGGTTTCCCCCGGGCGGCGTTTGTTCACTGCCAGTTCGCCGATCTTGATCAGGCGTGTGCGCGTGACATTGCGGCTCAGGCCCAGCAGATTGGCGGTGTGCACCTGGTTGTAATGGCTGAAACGGTAGGCGGCGCGCAGCAGTGCGTCTTCGACCTTTTCATGCAGCGCGCCGGCCTGTTCCTCGAAGAGTTTTTGGAAGGCGCGCTCCAATAGCGCCTGGGCACTGTTGTCGGTGGCCTGCTGGCTATCGTCCTGGCGCTCGATGCGCAGGTTCGACAGGCGCAAATCGTCACGTTCGATCACGCCGTTACGGCAGATCAACAACGTGTGGTGTATGACGTTTTCCAGTTCGCGAATATTGCCCGGCCAGCTGTAGCTCTTGAGTTTGTGCTCGGCCTCGCGGCTGATGGTGATCGGGCCGTAGCCCAGGCGCTGGCTGTAGGTTTCGATGAAATGCCGGGTCAGCGCCAGGATATCGCCGGGGCGCTCGCGCAACGGGCTGAGTTCCAGGCTGACCACATCGAGGCGGTAGTACAGGTCTTCGCGGAAATGCCCGGCATTGATGGCCTTTTCCAGTTGCACATTGGTCGCGGCGAGCACGCGCACATCAATTGGAATGCTCTTGCGCGAGCCCAGGCGCACGACTTCGCGTTCTTGCAGGACGCGCAACAGCTTGACCTGGATCGCCATCGGCAAGTCGCCGATTTCATCGAGGAACAAGGTGCCCCCATCGGCCTCTTCGAACCAGCCGGCCTTGGCGCTGAGGGCCCCGGTAAACGCGCCTTTTTCATGGCCGAACAGTTCGGCTTCGACCAGGGATTCGGAGAACGCCCCGCAATTGACCGCCACGAACGGCCGGTTGCGCCGTGCACTGAGGTTATGGATATGCCGCGCCACCAGCTCTTTACCGGTGCCGGTCTCGCCGATGATCAGTACGCTGGCTTCACTGGGAGCCACTTGCCTGATGTGATCGAGCAGTGCCTGGGACTTGGGGTCTTCGAATACCTGGGCCGTGGCGCGAATCGAGGTCGCGAGGGCGGGTGAGGGCGGTAGGGTCAGAAGCTGCATGGGCACCTCTCTCAGGAATAGAATGTCGGAATCGGCAGGGACTGATTCAATGCCCAGTCCCCCAGTTCGTGGAGCTTGTAGTCCACCGGGTCATGCAGGGATTGTGTGCGCAGGTTGCGCCAGTGGCGGTCCAGGCGCAGCGAGGCGTGGGTTGACCGCGCGCCGGTGACTTCGAACAGGCGGCTGCACAGGTCCAGGCCCTGGCGAGTGGCGGCGACCTTGGCGGTGGCAATCGCAATCGCCAATTGCCCGCGCTCGTGTTCGCTCAAATGGGGCCCCTTGGCCCAGGCTTGGTCGAGCAACCCGGCAGCGCGCTCCACCAGCAGGCGTATACCTTCCAGGGCCACCCAGAAGTCGCCGTAGTGATGCAGCACGTAAGGATCCTGGCGCACGTCGTCGGCCGTGGATTTATGCCACGAGCGGGTTTCGGTGAGCGTGTAATGACGCGCTTCCGCAAAGGCGCCTTCGGCAATGCCCAGGAACATATGGGTGAAGGTCAGCTGGGCGATCAACGGGCGCAGGCAGGCAAAGGGTGTGCTCAGTGGCCCAGGGTCGAGCAGCAGCTCCGACTCTTCGACGCGCACCCGCTCGAAGCTCACGCTGCCGCTGTCGGTTTGGCGCTGGCCGATATTGTTCCAGTCATTATGCAAAGTGATGCCGCTGCGTCCGCTGGGGATGGCGGCAATCAACAGCTTGCCTCCGGCGCTTTCATCCACCGCCGAGGCAATCAGCATTTCAGAGTCGCTGGCACCGGAGCAGAAACTTTTCTTGCCGGAGAATTCGCGCCAGCCGCCGAAATTCTTGACCAGCGTGCGGGTGTCCAAGGGGTTGAGGGCATTGCCCCAGAACCAGCTTTTGCGCGCGGTCTGTTCGAACCAGGGTTGCCATTGCTCGGGTCGGGCAAACAGGCGCACGGTGGCGAGCATTAAGTGATGAAAGCCGAAGACATGGGCGATGGAACTGTCGACCTTGGCGAATTCGCGTACGACCTCCAGGGTTTCACTCCAGCGCGCGCCGAGGCCACCGTACTGGGTGGGAATGCTTAGCGCCAGCAAGCCGCTCTGACGCAACGCGTCACGTTCGGTCTTGGGCGTGCCACCGCGTTCGTCACGCTCAACGGCGGTGAGGGCGAATTCGGCGGCCAGCAACTGTGCGGTCTGCAAGGGGGAGGGCAGGACACTTTGGGAGTTGGCTGTCACACGGTATTCCTCAAATGAAACTGTTGTTTGCCGGATGTTTCGTTAAACGGCTGTTGTTTGGGCAACAGTTGCGTGGCGAACAGTGTGGTGACGCCCGGAGCCATTTATAGAGGGTCTTTGTTATTCCGTAAATGAACGTATTTCCATATTTATAGATCTAAATAGAATATTTGGTGGTGGCTATCGAAGGTGTCTGAATAGCTGATAGCGACTATCAAGGGCGGTGATTTTTAACCGTGCGAGGGCGGGAGTAGCCTGTGTTCATCGACTTGAAACCTCTTCCCAGGACCTTCGCCATGAACCGTTTTCTCGCTGTTTGCTTGTTGATTGTCAGCTCCGTGCTCGCCGGATGCGCAACCCACCCTTCGCCCGAACTACGCCCCTACACCGCCGAAGAAACCAAGGAATTGGCCTTGGAAGCACTGAGCCGTCGCGGCCTGTCGTTTGACGAATATCAACAGCAACGGGCCGCGCTGACTGCCCAGCCACAGAAGCCCTTTGGCTTTGATCGCCAGGGCGAAATGAACGCCGAGCGCAGCGTGACGTTGCAAGGTCGTCCCAGTTGAGCCCGCGCTCAATGGCGAAAAGCCCGAGGTTCCCACAAGGAATCTCGGGCTTTTTGTTTTCCATGACGTCACTTGCGCCTGTTAAGCTGGATTTCAGGAGCGTTCCTACGCACATTTGCCTACAGTGATCTTCTTTCAATGGCATACGATCGGTTAAACCTGACGACCTCTGTTCCCATCGATGCCCCTGAGACGTTGTTCTCGGGAATACGCTCTGCGAGTCTTTAACGTCATGAATAAACGTCCGTTGTATTTCGACTACGCCGCCACCACGCCGGTGGATGAGCGAGTCATCCAGGTGATGGTCGAGTGCCTGGGCTTCCATGCCAATTTCGGCAACCCGGCGTCCAGTTCCCATGCGTTCGGCCAGGCGGCCCGGCAAACGGTTGAACAGGCGCGTCGCCAAGTGGCCGATCTGGTCGGTGCCGGTCCTGAGCAGATCGTCTGGACCTCCGGCGCCACCGAATCCAACAACCTCGCGATCAAGGGCGTCGCCCAGGCGCGCGGCGTGTCGGGTGGGCATATCATCACCAGCCAGATCGAGCACAAGGCCACGCTGGACACTGCGCGGCAGTTGCAGGAAGCCGGGGTGGCCGTGACCTACCTAGTGCCGGACGCCGAAGGTTTGATCAGCGCCGATGCAGTGAGTGAAGCGTTGCGCGAGGACACCTTCCTGGTATCGCTGATGCTGGTGAACAATGAACTGGGCACCTTGAACGACATCCCTGCCATTGGCGCGCGCGTGCGTGAACACGGCGCGCTGTTGCATGTGGATGCGGCGCAGGGGGCCGGCAAGGTCGCCATCGACCTGGCTGAATGGCCGGTGGACCTGATGTCGTTTTCCGCGCACAAGCTGTACGGCCCCAAGGGCATCGGCGCGCTGTATGTCGGCCCGCGTGCGCAGCAGAAAGTGTTGGCGCAGATTCACGGCGGTGGTCACGAGGGCGGCTTGCGCTCCGGCACCCTGGCGACCCACCAGATCGCGGGGATGGGGGCGGCGTTCGCCTTGGCTGCGCAGTCCTTTGTCGAAGAGAAAGCGATGATTGCCGCGTTGCGTCAGCGTTTGCTCGACCAATTGGAGCCGATTGCCGGCGTGCGCCTCAATGGCAGCCCGACGCAGCGCATTCCCCATACACTCAGCCTGACCTTTGCTGAAGGGGAGTTCAACTCGAGCGCATTGAGCGCAGGCATTGCCTTTTCGGCGACCTCGGCCTGCAATTCGGCCAGCAATGCGCCGTCTCACGTGCTTCTGGCCCTGGGCCATGATGCTCGCAGCGCCGCACGTACCATCCGCCTGAGCCTGGGTCGGTTCACCACCGAGCAGGATATCGATGCAGCCGTGCAACTGATCAAGGCAGCCCTGGCCAGTGCACCCGCGTTTTGGGCCGTTTGATTCACATAACAATTATGAGTGGTTAGCAGGAGACACAATGAGTACGCAGCCTTTGACCCATGGAACGGTTCCCCAGCGCCTGGCGCATACCCGCGAACTGATGAGCCGCGAGGGCATTCATGCCTTGCTGGTGCCGTCGGCTGACCCGCACCTGTCCGAATACTTGCCGGGTTACTGGCAAGGACGCCAATGGTTGTCCGGTTTCCATGGCTCTGTGGGAACGTTGATCGTCACGGCGGATTTTGCCGGGGTGTGGGCCGACAGCCGTTATTGGGAGCAAGCGACCAAGGAGCTCAAGGGCAGCGGCATTGAACTGGTGAAGTTGCAGCCAGGCCAACCCGGCCCATTGGAATGGCTGGCCGAGCAAACCCCGGAAGGCGGTGTGGTGGCGGTGGATGGCGCGGTCATGGCGGTGGCCTCGGCGCGTACCCTGAGCGCCAAGCTGGCAGAACGTGGAGCGCGGCTGCGTACGGACATCGACCTTCTGAACGAGGTCTGGAAAGACCGTCCGGCACTGCCGAACCAGCCGGTCTACCCGCATCTGCCGCCGCAAGCCACCGTCAGCCGTGGCGAAAAACTCGCGGCACTTCGCGCCAGCTTGAAAGAGAAGGGCGCCGACTGGCATTTCATCGCCACCCTGGATGACATCGCCTGGTTGTTCAACCTGCGCGGCGGCGATGTGTCGTTCAACCCGGTGTTTGTATCCTTTGCCTTGATCAGCCAGGCACAGGCCACATTGTTTGTGGCCCTGAACAAAGTGGATGGCGAACTGCGCGCGGTATTGGCGCAGGATGGCGTGACGTTGCGTGACTACAGCGAAGTCGCACAAGCACTGCGTGACGTGCCAGCGGGGGCAAGCCTGCACATTGATCCGGCGCGCGTGACCGCCGGTTTGCTGGAGAACCTCGATGCCGGCGTCAAGCTGGTTGAGGGGCTGAACCCGACCACCTTGGCCAAGTCCCGCAAGAGCCTGGCCGACGCGGAGCATATCCGTCGGGCCATGGAACAGGATGGTGCGGCACTGTGCGAATTCTTCGCCTGGCTGGACAGTGCACTGGGTCGCGAACGCATTACCGAACTGACCATTGACGAACACCTGACCGCCGCGCGTACCCGCCGTCCCGATTACGTATCGCTGAGTTTCAACACTATCGCGGCGTTCAACGCCAACGGTGCCATGCCCCATTACCACGCGACCGAAGAAGAGCATGCGGTGATTGAAGGTGACGGCCTGCTACTGATCGATTCGGGCGGCCAGTATCTGGGTGGCACCACGGACATCACACGGATGGTGCCGATCGGTACGCCGAGTGACGAGCAGAAACGCGATTGCACGCGTGTGCTCAAGGGGGTGATCGCCTTGTCCCGGGCGCATTTCCCCAAGGGCATTCTGTCGCCACTGCTGGACGCCATCGCACGTGCGCCGATCTGGGCCGAAGGTGTGGACTACGGTCACGGCACAGGTCATGGCGTAGGGTATTTCCTGAATGTGCATGAAGGCCCGCAGGTGATCGCCTACCAAGCCGCCACTGCACCGCAAACGGCGATGCAGCCAGGCATGATTACTTCAATCGAGCCGGGCACTTATCGCCCAGGTCGTTGGGGCGTGCGTATCGAGAATCTGGTGTTGAACCGTGAGGCGGGCAAGACGGAGTTTGGTGAGTTCCTCAAGTTTGAAACCCTGACCTTATGCCCGATCGACACCCGTTGCCTGATACCGTCGCTGCTGACGGCGGACGAGCGGGAGTGGTTCAACGCTTACCACGCCGAGGTGCGTGATCGCTTGAGCCCGCTGCTCAGTGGTGCCGCTTTGGAGTGGTTGCGGGTACGTACAGCTGCGATTTGAGCGGTCGCAGCTCGGGGTGCAGGACTAAAGCGTCGGCGACTCTAGTCGCCGAACGGCGCTACTTGCAGATCACAATCATGCTACGGCTGGTATAACCGGCCGGGTTTATCCCGAAGGGGTAATCTCCTGGTTCCTCGGCGTTGTCACCGGATTTTGCGATGATCCGATAGCCCTTGGCGCCGCATGAATGGGTTGCACTGGTGTAGCACTGGTCCCAGGAGGAGGACAGGCCGGAACAGTTGATATGCAGCCCTTTTTTGCCCCGTTTCACTTCTGTCTTGGTGGTCGCGGCACAGCCAGCTATGCCCACGATCATTAACAGTATCAAAATTCGTTTCATTCCTATCCTTATAGCCGCTTCGCAAAAGGCTCGATGCAGGCTTTATTCGCTCTCGATTGTAGCGTTCAGGCTGTCCTTGTCGAAATTCTCCATAAGTGACATTTGTTTGCTGGCTAAACATGGCCTAAATGAGGGGTAATTGCCAGAGCTACCTTTTCATGCGGATCAATCGGCTGGCACCAAAGGTTTGGATTCGTTGCGCATTGTCAAAGTGGCGCCTACGGAAGCCAGAATGATGCAGGTGATTGCAAGCCATTGCGCCAGGGACAGATGTTCATGCAGGAAAAACAGGCCGGAAAGTGCACCGAAAGCGGGTTCGATGCTCATCAGAGTGCCGAAGGTGCGGGCGGGAAGGCGAGTGAGCGCGACCATTTCCAATGTGTAGGGCAGAGCGGTGGATAGAATGGCGACACCGATGGCGACAGGAATCAACGCTGGCGTGAGTAACGCGGTGCCTGCATGGACAATGCCGATCGGTGCGACGAACAATGCGGCAATCATGACCCCGAGGGCTGCGGTCTGGACGCCATTGTCGTTACCCGCCTTCTGGCCAAACAGAATGTACAGCGCCCAGCAAATCCCGGCGCCGAGTGCGTAGGCTGCGCCGGTCAGGTCGATGCCGCTGCTGGCCTCATTCGTTGGGATCAATAAGAGAAGGCCGGTGATCGCAAGGCCGATCCATAGAAAGTCTACTGCTCGGCGTGATGCATAGATGGCGACAGCGAGCGGTCCGGTAAATTCCAGGGCCACTGCAATACCCAACGGGACAGTGCGCAAGGACATATAGAAGAGGAAGTTCATGCCGCCTAACGCCATCCCGTAGATGACGACAGTGCGCAGGGACTTGGCCGTCAGCTTGGCGCGCCATGGGCGTAGTAGAAGCAACATGATCACACTGGCGAAAATCAGGCGCAGGGTGGTGGTGCCTTGCGCGCCGACGACAGGGAACATGCTTTTTGCCAAGGAGGCACCGGACTGGATGGAAGCCATGGCGATCAACAGCAGGCCGACAGGAAACAATGTCGAGGCCAGGCTGCGGTGTGAGGTGGTCATTGGGGTACGTCCGGGCGGTAGGTAGGCGGAAGGCGCTATGATGCTTAACTGTTTGTCGCTGGGCAATATATTGCTCAGTTTTGCGTGATGCTCTCACTTATATAGAGGAAAATGGGGATTTCAAACTATTTGATAGTCAACTCAAATTAAGTGTTGACGGCAAATTGTATCTGTCTATAATTCGCCCCACTTCCGGCGCAGTCGAAACTGAAAACTCCTTGGTAAACAATAAGTTACGAAGATTTAGGCAGCGAATAGCTTCAGTTCATCGAAGCCCAGAAGGAGTTGATCGGGCGATGTTGTTTGGCTCTATCAACGGTTCGATCTTCTCGGTCGAAAGCGGAGAAAACGAGGTGTTGACAGCAGCGTGTAACGCTGTAGAATTCGCCTCCCGCTAACGAGAGATCGGAAGCGCAAGTGGTTGAAGTTGTTGAAGAAATCTTCGAAAGCTTCTGAAAATAATCACTTGACAGCAAA
>NZ_JAEKGB010000014.1:0-148677 GCF_016918385.1 Pseudomonas sp. ICBG1301 | reverse complement strand
AACTTCAACCACTTGCGCTTCCGATCTCTCGTTAGCGGGAGGCGAATTCTACAGCGTTACACGCTGCTGTCAACACCTCTTTTTCTCCGCTTTCGACCGAGAAGATCGAACCGTTGATAGAGCCAAATAACATCGCCCTATCAACTCCTTATGGGCTTCGATGAACTGAAGCTATTCGCTGCCTGAATCTTCGTAACTTCTTGTTTACCAAGGGGTTTTCAGTTTCGACTGCGCCGGAAGTGGGGCGAATTATAGGCAGATATAATTCGCCGTCAACCACTAATTTCAGCTTTATTCAGCCTTGAGCGTAATACGCGCAAATGCCTTCTTCCCTGCCTGACAGACATGGGTAGCACCGAGCTCGTATATAAAGGTGCGATCAACCACCTCACCATCTATACGCACACCGCCGGAACCCAGCAGATCACGTGCCACCGCCGAGTTCTTCACCAGGCCCGCCTTGTTAAGGACAGCCGCGATCGGCATTGCCTCTGCAGCAGCCAATTCAATCTCAGGCAGATCGTCCGGCAGCTCGCCATCCTTCATACGGTTACCCGCCGCACGGTGAGCACTGGCCGCAGCCTCTTCACCATGGAAACGCGCAACGATCTCTTCTGCCAACTTGATCTTGATGTCCCGCGGATTCGCACCCGCCTCTACATCGGCACGCAATGCGTTGATCTCATCCATCGAGCGGAAGCTCAACAACTCGAAGTAACGCCACATCAGCGCATCCGGAATAGACACCAGCTTGCCGTACATCACGCCGGGAGCTTCCTGGATACCCACGTAGTTACCCAAAGATTTGGACATCTTCTTGACGCCATCCAACCCTTCCAGCAAAGGCATAGTCAGAATGCATTGAGCCTCTTGCCCATACGCACGCTGCAGCTCGCGCCCCATCAGCAGGTTGAACTTCTGATCAGTACCGCCCAGCTCGACGTCCGCACGCAACGCCACCGAGTCATAACCCTGGACCAGCGGATACAGGAACTCGTGAATGGCAATCGGCTGATTGGTGGAGTAGCGCTTATCAAAGTCATCGCGCTCAAGCATGCGTGCGACAGTGTACTGAGAGGTCAGACGAATAAAGTCCGCCGGCCCCATCTGATCCATCCAGGTGGAGTTGAACGCCACCTCGGTCTTGGCCGGATCGAGAATCTTGAACACCTGTGTCTTATAGGTCTCGGCATTCTCGAGAACCTGCTCACGAGTCAGCGGCGGACGCGTTGCGCTCTTGCCGCTCGGATCACCGATCATCCCGGTGAAATCACCGATCAGAAAAATGACCTGATGCCCCAGCTCCTGGAACTGACGCAACTTGTTAATAAGCACGGTATGCCCCAAGTGCAGATCCGGTGCTGTCGGATCAAAGCCAGCCTTGATACGCAGGGGCTGGCCACGCTTGAGCTTTTCAATCAGCTCGGCCTCGACCAACAATTCTTCCGCACCACGTTTTATCAGCGCTAGCTGCTCTTCAACCGACTTCATAACAGACCCGCAAGGCTCGAATTCAAAAGGGAACCAACCATACAAGATCAGTGACTAATTACAAGTTTTGCCCTACGTACGGACACCACTCAGCAAGCCCAGCGTTCGCGAGCTTGCGCCACAGATGATTTGGTTATATTTTATACAGTTATTTCATCTTCATCATGTCATTCATCTTTTCCATTTCATCTTCAAAGTCAAAATTACTTATGACCAATGAACCGTCTAAAGCGCCGCCGCTTTACCCGAAGACCCACTTGCTCGCCGCAAGTGGCATCGCCGCTCTTCTCAGCCTGGCACTCCTGGTATTCCCTTCCAGTGACGTAGAAGCCAAACGAACATCCCTGAGCCTTGACCTGGAAAGCCCAGTTGAACAACTGACACAAGATCAAGACGCTTCCGACGCCCAACAAGCCACAAATGCACCAGTTGAATCACCCTTTGCACAGATAGAAAACACGCCTGAAGAGACTCAACAGGCCGAACAGGAGCCGCCTGCAGCCGCCCCTGCCAAGAACCCACTGCATCGCGAAGTGATCGTGGCGAAAGGCGACACACTATCAACCCTGTTCGAGAAGGTCGGCTTGCCCGCCGCCACCGTTAATGAGGTGTTGGCCAGCGATAAACAAGCCAAGCAATTCACCCAGCTCAAGCACGGCCAGAAGCTTGAGTTCGAAATGGCGCCAAACGGCCAACTGAACAACCTGCACAGCAGCACCAGCGACCTGGAAAGCATTGCCCTGACCCGGGGCGCCAAAGGCTTCACCTTCAACCGCATAACCGCCAAGCCCGTAATGCGCTCAGCCTACGTACACGGCGTAATCAATAGCTCCCTGTCTCAATCAGCCGCCCGCGCCGGCTTGTCCCACAGCATGACCATGGACATGGCCAAGGTGTTCGGCTACGACATCGACTTCGCCCAGGACATCCGCCAGGGTGACGAATTCGACGTGATCTACGAACAGAAAGTCGCCAACGGTAAAGTCGTCGGCACCGGCAACATTCTTTCCGCGCGCTTTACCAACCGCGGCAAGACCTACACCGCCGTTCGTTATACCAACAAACAGGGCAATAGCAGCTACTACACAGCCGACGGCAATAGCATGCGCAAGGCCTTCATTCGTACGCCCGTCGACTTCGCTCGTATTAGCTCGCGTTTCTCCATGGGTCGCAAGCATCCAATTCTGAACAAAATCCGCGCCCACAAAGGCGTCGATTACGCAGCCCCTCGCGGCACGCCTATCAAGGCCGCCGGTGACGGTAAAGTCCTGCTGGCCGGCCGTCGTGGCGGTTACGGCAACACCGTGATCATCCAGCACGGCAACACTTACCGCACCCTGTATGGTCATATGCAAGGTTTCGCCAAGGGCGTATCGACAGGCAGTAACGTGAAGCAGGGCCAGGTGATCGGTTATATCGGTACCACCGGCCTGTCGACTGGACCGCACTTGCACTATGAGTTTCAGGTCAACGGCGTTCACGTAGATCCGCTGGGCCAGAAGCTGCCAATGGCCGACCCAATCGCCAAGGCCGAGCGCGCACGCTTCCTGCAACAGAGCCAGCCGCTGATGGCGCGCATGGATCAGGAACGGTCCACCTTGCTGGCTTCGGCGAAGCGTTAAGGTATGTCGCTCTATATAGGCGTGATGTCCGGGACCAGTCTCGATGGCCTGGATATCGCCCTGATCGAACAAGACCCGACGATCAAATTGATCGCCAACCACTACATTCCCATGCCGGACACGCTGCGCGCCGAGCTTCTTGACCTGTGCGCCAGCGGCCCGGATGAGATAGCCCGCTCGGCCATTGCCCAGCAACACTGGGTGACACTGGCCGCTCAGGGCATCCACGCCTTGCTGGACCAGCAAAATCTCAAGCCTCAGGATATCCGCGCGATTGGCAGCCATGGCCAGACCATCCGCCATGAACCTGCACGGGGCTTCACCGTTCAGATCGGCAACCCCGCCCTGCTCACCGAGCTGACCGGTATCACCGTGGTCAGCGACTTTCGCAGCCGTGATGTAGCAGCCGGGGGCCAGGGCGCCCCCTTGGTACCCGCCTTTCATGAAGCGTTGTTCGGCGAGCAGACCGGTCAGCGCGCCGTATTGAATGTCGGCGGGTTCAGCAATCTCAGCCTGATTGAAACCGGTAAGCCCGTAGCGGGCTTCGACTGCGGCCCGGGCAACGTATTGCTGGACGCCTGGATTCATCAGCAACGCGGTGAGCACTTTGACCGCGACGGCCAATGGGCGGCCAGTGGCAAGGTCGAGCCGCAGTTGCTCAACGCGCTGCTCAGCGACCCCTTCTTCCAGACCAAAGGCCCGAAAAGTACCGGACGCGAAGTGTTCAACCTGAAATGGCTGCAACAGCATCTCGGTCAATTGCCTGCGTTCCAACCTCAGGATGTGCAAGCCACCCTGCTTGAGCTGACCGCCCTGACCGTCGTCGAATCTCTACAAGCGGCACAATCCGGGACGCAGACCCTGCTGATCTGCGGCGGCGGCGCCCATAACGCTACGCTGATGAAGCGATTGGCCGCACTGCTGCCCAACACCCAGGTCGATAGCACCGCTTCTTACGGTGTAAGCCCCGACTGGGTTGAGGCCATGGCCTTCGCTTGGCTGGCCCATTGCTGCCTCGAAGGCATCGCCGCCAACCGCCCGAGTGTCACCGGTGCACGCGGGCTTCGGGTCCTGGGCGCGATCTACCCCGCCTGACGACACTGAGAATCGCAGACAGCAAAACGCCGCTTGGCCAATCAAGGCCAAGCGGCGTTTTTTATGCGCTATCGATCAGATCGAGAACGAAGACCCGCAACCACAGGTAGTCGTGGCATTAGGGTTCTTGATCACAAAACGCGAACCTTCCAGACCTTCCTGATAATCCACCTCGGCACCTGCCAGGTATTGGAAGCTCATCGGGTCAACGACCAGGCTGACGCCCTCGCGCTCGACGATCGTATCGTCGTCGGCCACATCTTCATCGAAGGTAAAACCGTACTGAAACCCTGAACAACCGCCGCCCGTAACGAATACGCGCAGCTTCAAGCGATCATTACCCTCTTCATCGACCAGGCTCTTCACCTTGTGCGCAGCACCGTGGGTGAATTGCAAAGCCGTGGGGGTGAAGGATTCAACGCTCATGCTGATAATCTCCCGGCGTAGCGCCGCCCTATGCGTAATGGACGGCATTATCCGCTTCTCCTAGAAAAGCGGTCAACTATTGTTACGGTATATCAATCTGCTCAAGCGCCATTAAAAACACAAAAGGCCCGATCAACGGGCCTTTTGCACAGCGACAAAGCCGTCTTAAGGCAGCATGCCTGCGTGAGACAAGCCCAGCTTTTCATCCAGGCCAAACAGGATATTCATGTTCTGCACCGCCTGGCCCGACGCGCCCTTGACCAAGTTGTCGATCACCGACAGCACCACCACCAAGTCGCCATCCTGCGGACGGTGCACGGCAATACGGCATACATTGGCACCACGCACGCTGCGGGTTTCCGGGTGGCTGCCGGCGGGCATCACGTCGACGAACGGCTCGTTGGCGTAACGCTTTTCAAACAGCGCCTGCAGATCAACCGAGCGATCGACCACGGTGGCGTAGAGCGTGGAGTGAATACCACGGATCATCGGCGTCAGATGTGGCACGAAAGTCAGGCCCACATCCTTACCGGCAGCACGGCGCAGCCCTTGGCGGATTTCCGGCAGGTGGCGATGCCCTTTGACTGCGTAGGCTTTCATGCTTTCCGACGTCTCGGAGTACAGCGAACCTACTGCCGCGCCACGACCGGCGCCACTCACGCCCGACTTGCAGTCCGCGATCAAACGCGAAGCATCTGCCAGCCCGGCCTCCAGCAATGGCAGGAAACCCAGCTGGGTCGCAGTCGGATAGCAGCCCGGCACGGCAATCAGGCGCGCTTGTTTGATCTGCTCGCGATTGACTTCCGGCAGGCCATACACCGCCTCCTCCAGCAATTGCGGTGCGCCGTGCGGCTGGCCGTACCATTTGGCCCACTCATCGGCATCCTGCAGGCGGAAGTCTGCGGACAGGTCGATCACCTTGGTGCCGGCCGCCAGCAGTTCGCCAGCCAACGCATGGGCCACACCGTGGGGCGTGGCGAAAAACACCACATCACAGGCGCCCAGGGTCTTGATGTCCGGAACACTGAATGCCAGGCCGTCATAGTGGCCTCGCAGGTTCGGGTACATATCGGCCACGGCCAGCCCGGCCTCTGATCGGGAAGTGATGACGACCACCTCTGCCTGCGGATGCTGGGCCAACAGACGCAGCAATTCGACACCGGTGTAACCCGTGCCGCCGACGATACCGACCTTGACCATAAACCTGCCCTCAACGAACCCACTGGAAAGGCGTCGATAATAGGGGCCGTATCGTCCTGCGACAACCGCCAACGTGACGTACGGCCGCGTCAACCACTACTATCTTGGCTACCGTGAACCTGGGAATAATCAAAAATGCTTTATCTATGGGTCAAAGCCTTTCATATCGTCAGCATCGTCTGCTGGTTTGCCGGGCTGTTCTACCTCCCCCGCCTCTTCGTCTACCACGCTCAAAGTGAGGACACCGTCAGCAAGGAACGCTTCAGCGTGATGGAACGCAAGCTTTACCGCGGCATCATGGGGCCGGCGATGCTCGCCACATTGATATTCGGTATCTGGATGCTGGCGCTTAACCCCGGCATCTTTCAATCGGGTGCCTGGATCCACGCCAAGCTCACGCTCGTCGTACTGTTGATCGGCTACCACCACATGTGCGGCGCACAGGTGAAGCGTTTTGCCCGTGGCGAAAACACCCGCAGCCATGTCTTTTATCGCTGGTTCAATGAAGTGCCGGTTCTGATATTGCTGGCTATCGTAATTTTGGTCGTGGTCAAACCGTTCTAACTTCACATCACACGGGGTACCTCCAATGTCGCTGCCCGCTCTGCTTGAACAACGTCTGCGCTTGCCGGTAGTGGCTGCGCCGATGTTCCTGATTTCCAACCCGCAACTGGTCCTGGCGTGTTGCCGCAACGGGGTGGTCGGGAGCTTCCCGGCGCTCAACCAGCGCGAAAGCAGCGGCTTCAAGGCCTGGCTGGAGGAAATCGAAGCGGGCCTGGCACAGTTGGACAACCCCGCGCCATATGCCGTCAACCTGATCGTGCACAACAGCAACCCACGTCTGCAGGCCGACCTGGCGATCTGTATCGAACACAAGGTCCCCATCGTCATTACCAGCCTCGGCGCGGTGAAGGAACTGGTCGACGCCGTGCACAGCTATGGCGGACTGGTGTTTCACGACGTCACCACGCGGCGCCATGCCGAGAAAGCCGCAGAAGCGGGTGTTGACGGCCTGATCGCCGTGGCGGCCGGCGCCGGAGGCCATGCAGGCACCTGGAGCCCATTCTCGCTGATCGCTGAAATACGCCAGTTCTTCGATAAAACGCTGCTGCTGGCCGGCTGCCTGAATCATGGGCACGAGATCCTCGCCGCCCAGCTGTTGGGAGCCGACCTTGCGTATTTCGGCACGCGCTTTATCGGCACCACCGAAAGTCATGCGCCGGATGCCTATAAAGAGATGCTGCTCACATCGCGGGCCGCCGACATCGTGCACACTCCAGCAGTCTCCGGCGTACCCGCCAGCTTCATGCGCCAGAGCCTGGAAAACGCCGGCTTCGACCTCGCAGCCCTTCAAGGCAAGGCGCAAGTCAATTTCGGCTCCAAGCTCAAGCCGTTGAATGACGAGGCCAAAGCCTGGAAAACCGTATGGTCTGCCGGCCAAGGTGTCGGGGAAATCAATGATTTGCCCACTGTGGACGAACTCGTTGCTCGCCTGGATGCCGAATACCGCAAGGCCCGCGAGCAGGTGACACAGTTACGCTGGCCACGCTGATACAATTGCCGGACCGGCTGGCAGCAGCCGGCCTGCAACCCTCCCACTACAAATGACAAGGATGCCCGCATGAGCGACAACCGTTTCAAGATAGTGTTTGATGGAGCATTGCTCCCGGGTGTCGAAAGCACCACTGCCAAGCTGAACCTCGCCGAGCTGTTCAAGAGTGAAGTCGAGGCCATCGAGAAACTCTTCACCGGCCGCCCCGTTGCGCTGAAACGTGACCTGTCCCGCCCGGACGCAGAAGCCTATCTCAACGCACTGAAAAACGCCGGCGTCGACGCACGTATCGAAGCCGAACAGCCGGTAGCCTTCAGCCTGGCAGAAACCCACGAAACATCGTCCCACACCTCAGACTTCTCGCAACCAGCCGCCTCGCCCTATGCCCCACCGCGCGCAGCCGTAGGCGATGAGTTGCCGGAATACGCCCCCCTCAACGTGTTCACCATCCATGGACGTATCGGCCGCCTGCGGTACCTGGCCTGGACACTGGTGTTGACCGTTGCGATGCTCGTCGCCTCCGGCATCATCGCCACTGCCGGCTTTGCCGTGGCAACCGCTTCGCCGACCGCGGGTATCATTCTGGGCTCGCTGCTGGGCTTTGCGTTGTTCGTGGCCATGCTCTGGGTCAGCGTGCAAATCGCCGTGCAGCGGCTGCACGACCTGGGTTGGTCCGGCTGGTTATGGTTCCTCAACCTGGTCCCGCTGGTGAACAGCGTCTTCCCGATCTTGTTGCTGGTATTGCCGGGGAACGCTGGCGCCAACCAATACGGTGCGCCACCACCGCGCAACTCCACTGCGGTAAAAGTCCTGGCGACCTTGTGGCTGGCGTTTATTCCGGTGATGCTGGCTATCGTGGTTACGCTGGGTATGAACGGTTACCTGAATCAACTCGAAGCCAACATGGACAGCGGCTACGAAAACAGCTCGATCACCTCCGATGACGCTGCCGATCAGAGCGTTATCGTTGATGAAGAAGACGCGCAAAGTGCTGATGAAGCAGCCGAACCTGTAGACTCTCCAGAACAGTGAAGAAACGCCCGCCCGCCTGTGATGTCCCTGTCACAGGCTCGGCGGCGTTGCGATGGAGAAAGGCATGACCCGTTACGCTCTGATCACCGGCGCCTCCAGCGGCATCGGCCTGGCTTTGGCCGAAGCCCTGGCCCGGCGCGGCCGCAGCCTGATTCTGGTGGCCCGTCAGCGTGATCAGTTGGAAAGCATTGCAATCGAATTGACTCAACGCTTTGGCGTCGAGGTGCTGTTTCGTGCCTGTGACCTGGGCGAGCCCCTGCGTTTGTCCGGGTTCCTGCTGGAACTGGAAGAAGGCGAACGTCAGATCGACTTGCTGGTGAACTGCGCCGGCATCGGCACCAGCGGGCCATTTCTGGCCCAGGACTGGATGACCGAACAAGACCTGATCGAAGTCAACATCCTGGCCCTGACCCGCATGTGCCATGCCCTTGGCAACGCGATGGCCCTGCATGGGGGCGGGCAGATTCTCAACGTCGCCTCAGTCGCCGCCTTCCAGCCCGGCCCGTGGATGAGCAGCTACTACGCCAGTAAGGCTTATGTACTGCACTTTTCCGAAGGGTTGCGCGAAGAGTTGAAAACCTGCGGCATCAAAGTTTCAGTCTTGTGCCCCGGACCTACACGCACGGCGTTCTTCGGCACCGCGCAAATGGACGCCGCAAAGATCGACCGCAGCGGACAATTGATGAGCCCTGAGGAAGTGGCGCTCTATACCGTGCGAGCACTGGAAAAGAACAAAGCCATCATCATTCCCGGGCGACGCAACCGCTGGCTGGCCTTCAGCCCGCGTTTCAGCCCACGCTGGCTGACCCGCAAGATCGCCGGTGCGATCAACAAGGTCTATTGCCCGCGCTGACCGCCTGGGTACACTCACCCCGCACTTTCATAATGGAGAAACAGCTGTGGATACTCTGTTCACCAAGATCATCAACAGAGAAATACCCGCGAAGATCATCTACGAGGATGACCAGGTCCTCGCCTTCCACGACATCGCGCCTCAGGCACCCGTGCATTTCCTGGTAATCCCGAAGAAGCCGATCCGTACGCTCAATGACCTGACGGAAGAAGACAAGAGCCTGGCCGGCCATATCCTGTTCACTGCCCAGCGCCTGGCGGTAGAGCAAGGCTGCGAAAAAGGCTTTCGCGTGGTGATGAACTGCAATGAAGATGGCGGGCAGACCGTCTATCACATCCATATGCATGTACTCGGCCAGCGCCAGATGAACTGGCCACCGGGCTGATCAGCCTCGCGGTACAGGTCGCGGCCCAAGGCTGCGACCCCATGCCCCTGACTCAGCACAAACGCTTTGTCCTCTCTTGCGGTAAACTGGCCGCCGAGATTCTTCCCGGAGGTCAGCATGACTACCCAACGTCACTACTCGCCGATTGACCGTCTGTTGCTGCAAGCCGACATGGCCATGCGCACGCTGCTGCCATTCAGCGGCCAACCTTACCGTCCATCGCCCGCCATTGTGCAACCTGATGCGCAGATGAGCGAGACCGACACCCGCCACGTTGCCGGCCTGATGCGTATCAACCATACCGGTGAAGTGTGTGCCCAGGCGCTGTACCAGGGCCAGGCGCTGACCGCCAAGCTGCCGCAAGTACGCGCGGCGATGGAACATGCGGCCGAAGAAGAAATCGACCACCTGGCCTGGTGCGAACAGCGCATTCGCCAACTGGGCAGCCACCCCAGCGTACTCAACCCATTGTTCTACGGTTTGTCGTTCGGCATCGGCGCCGCTGCCGGCTTGATCAGCGACAAGGTCAGCCTGGGGTTTGTCGCAGCGACAGAACATCAGGTATGCAAACACCTGGATGAACACCTGGAGCAATTGCCGGCGGAGGACGAAAAGTCCCGGGCCATTCTTGAGCAAATGCGCATCGATGAAGAACACCACGCAGAAAGCGCACTGGATGCCGGCGGTTTCCGCTTCCCGGCGCCGGTGAGGTTCGGCATGAGCCTTTTGGCCAAGGTCATGACCAAAAGCACCTACCGCCTATAAGTACCTAGAGCCTGACCCACAAAAAAGGGCGCTATCGAGCGCCCTTTTTCTTTTGCGTGTCCCGTCAGCCCAGCTCGATGATTTCGTAGTCGTGGGTGATCGCCACACCGGCCGCGCCGAGCATGATCGACGCCGAGCAATACTTCTCGGCCGACAACTCGATGGCACGTTTGACCTGAGCCTCTTTCAGCGCTCGTCCCTTCACCACGAAATGCATATGGATCTTGGTAAACACCTTGGGATCTTCAGTGGCACGCTCGGCCTCCAGGAAGGCTTCGCAGCTCTCCACGGCCTGGCGGGATTTCTTCAGGATGCTGACCACGTCGAAATTGCTGCAACCGCCTACGCCGAGCAGGAGCATTTCCATCGGGCGTACACCCAGGTTACGGCCACCGGCCTCCGGCGGGCCGTCCATGACCACAACATGGCCACTGCCCGACTCACCGAGGAACATGGCTTCGCCCGCCCATTGGATGCGTGCCTTCATCATCCAGACTCCACTGCTAAAAAAGGGCCGTAAGCTTAGCACAGGGCCTCGAAACAGCAGCGCCCCGCATGAAAGCGATCAATGACAGCATTTGCCAGGCAAAATCATCAATCGAATCAGAATGCGTCTGGTAAGCTGGCGCCAATCCAATGGCGCATTGCCATCTTTTGTGCAGCGCGTATCTATGCCGACACCGCTGGATAAAAACAAATCCAATCACACCCTGCAGTTCTTTCGGGATACAACCATGGTTGCTCTTACTCCCACACCCAAGATCAAGAATCTCGACAAGTTGTTGATGCATTGCCAGCGCCGTCGCTATCCGGCCAAACACAACATCATCTGCGCAGGCGAACGCTCGGAAACGTTGTTCTTCATTGTGAAGGGCTCAGTCACCATCTTGATCGAGGATGACGACGGTCGCGAAATGATCATCGCGTACCTCAATACCGGGGATTTCTTTGGGGAACTCGGGCTGTTCGAACAGGCGGGTAAAGAGCAGAAACGCAGCGCGTGGGTGCGGACCAAGGTCGAATGTGAAGTGGCCGAGATCAGCTATACAAAATTCCGCGAACTGGCCCAGCATGACCCCGACATTCTGTACGCGCTGAGTGGTCAGATCGCCCAGCGCCTGCGTGACACCACGCGTAAAGTGGGCGACCTGGCATTCTTTGATGTCACCGGCCGCGTGGCTCGCTGCCTGCTTGAGCTGTGCAAACAGCCTGACGCGATGACCCACCCCGACGGCATGCAGATCAAGGTCACACGCCAGGAAATCGGGCGCATTGTCGGGTGTTCACGGGAAATGGTCGGTCGCGTGCTCAAGGACCTGGAAGAGCGCAACCTGGTGCACGTCAAAGGCAAGACAATGGTGGTGTTCGGTACCCGTTAACCCGGCAGGAAACTGGCCAACATTTGACGGTACAGCGCGTCCAGCCGAGCGATCGCATCCGGCGCGGGAAAAGCTTCGTGCAGGGCAATATGGCTGTCGGCACGCACCCGCTGGTCGAGACCGCAGGCTTGATTGAAGCGATTGACCGCCGCGATCAGTTCCTCACGGTCGTTATCCAGCAGCAATGCACCGTGCACCAACCCCACCGGGCGGCCAGCACTCTGTCGCCAGCGCTGGGCGGTGCCGACCATTTTGCGGCCGTTCAGATTGACGTTGTAGCGACCGTCACAAAACGCGCCGTCGATTTCACCGACAGAAGCATCGCCCCCCAACTCGCTGAGTAAATCGCAGATCGGCTGGCACAAACGCAAGTAACCGGTTTCGATACGATTCTGGTCACCTTCGCTGCGCGGCGGTGCATAGACCAGGGCGATATTGACCGTCGCACTCGACTGCGGCACCGGTTCTCCGCCGGTTTCACGCAGCAGTACCGGCCACCCGGCATCCGCTGAAACCTGGCTGGCGGTTGCGAAAGCCGGCAGCCGGCTCAAACGGCGCGGCATGACCAAGGCTTGATCGCTGGGCTGCCAAAACAACAGCCCGAACGCCTGCTCACCCGCACACACGGCCGCCAACAACGCCTGCTCGGCGGCAAGCCCTGCTTCAACGGTCATCCTTGCGGGCAGGGTCAACATCAGTCCAGGGTCGAACCGCTGATCGTCACGCCACGCTCCGGGAAGAACAGGCGTTGCAGCTCCGCCCCCGGGTTCTCGGCGCGCATGAATGTCTCGCCGACCAGGAACGAATACACGCCGCTGATTTCCATCAGTTCAACGTCAGCTCGGTTGACGATGCCGCTCTCGGTAACCACCAGGCGGTCCCGTGGAATGCGCGGCAACAGGTCGAGGGTGTTTTCCAGGCTGACTTCGAAGGTGTGCAGGTTACGGTTGTTGACCCCCACCAGCGGTGTGTCGAGGGTTTTCAGAGCGCGTTCCAGCTCGTCGCCATCGTGCACTTCAACCAACACATCCAGCCCGACGCTTTTGGCCACGGCGGCCAGCTCAGCCATCTTCACGTCATCCAGCGCGGAAACGATCAACAGCACACAGTCGGCGCCGAGGGCACGGGCTTCGACGATCTGGTAAGGGTCAACCATGAAATCCTTGCGGATCACCGGCAGCTTGCACGCGGCGCGCGCCTGCTGCAGATACAAGTCGCAACCCTGGAAGTAGTCGATATCGGTCAGCACAGACAGGCAAGTAGCGCCGCCCTTCTCATAGCTGCCGGCGATTTCCGCCGGCACGAAATGTTCGCGGATCACGCCTTTGCTTGGAGAAGCCTTCTTGATTTCGGCAATCACCGCCGGTTGCTTGAGCTTGGCCTGGGTGATCAAGGCATTGGCAAAACCACGCGGGGCATCGGCGACTTTCGCCTGAGCCTCAAGCTCCGCCAGGCTCACGCGCGCGCGGCGCTCGGCGACTTCTTCGGCTTTGCGCGCGAGGATTTTTTCCAGCACGGTCGAAACACTCATCCTTCATTCTCCATCTTGAACACTGCGGTGAATGCTCCCAGCTCTTCGAGCTTCTCGCGAGCCAGGCCGGTGTGCAACGCATCGTGGGCCAAAGCGACACCCTCTTTAAGACTATAGGCATGGTCCGCTGCGTAAAGTGCCGCGCCAGCATTCAGGACAATCATTTCCGCAGCTTTTTGGCCATTTTCAGTCTTGCGACGCCCCAAGGCATCACGAATCAGCTCCAGCGACGCCGCCGGGCTCTCAACCGAAAGGCCGTGCAGACTCTGGCTCTTCATGCCGAGATCTTCGGGCTCGACCCAATATTCGCTGACCTGGTCATTCTTCAGCTCCGCGACAAAGGTCGGTGCCGCCAGGCTGAACTCATCCAGGCCATCCTTGGAGTGCACCACCAGCACGTGCTTGCTGCCCAGACGCTGCAGCACTTCGGCCAACGGCCGGCACAGCGCCTGGCTGAATACGCCCACCACCTGATGTTTCACACCGGCCGGATTCGTAAGCGGGCCGAGCATGTTGAACAGGGTACGCAGGCCAAGATCCTTGCGCGGGCCGGCTGCGTGTTTCATCGCACCGTGATGGGACTGGGCGAACATGAAGCCAATGCCCACGCTGTCGATACAGCGCGCCACTTGCACCGGTGTCAGGTTCAGGTAGATCCCGGCCGCTTCCAGCAAATCGGCACTGCCGCTCTTGCCGGAAACCGCACGGTTGCCGTGCTTGGCCACGGTGCAGCCGGCGGCGGCGACGACAAAGGATGAAGCCGTCGACACGTTGAAGATATTGGCGCCGTCACCGCCGGTGCCTACCACGTCGACCACACCGTCGAGGGTATTGAGTTCGACCTTGTCCGCCAGCTCACGCATGACCGACACGGCGCCCACGATTTCGTCGATGCTCTCGCTCTTCATGCGCATCGCCATCATGAAAGCGCCGATCTGCGCATCGGTGCATTGACCGGTCATGATTTCGCGCATCACATCGCTCATTTCAGCGGTGCTCAGGTCCAGATGGCCGACGATACGGCTCAGGGCAGTCTTGATATCCATGGAAAGTCCTTAGCGCGTGCCGCCGCTCTGCTTGAGAAAGTTGGCGAACAGCTCGTAGCCCTGCTCGGTCAGGATTGATTCGGGGTGAAACTGCACCCCTTCGATGTTCAGCGTCTTGTGGCGCAGGCCCATGATCTCGTCGACCGAGCCGTCTTCCAACTGGGTCCAGGCGGTCAACTCCAGGCATTCGGGCAGCGTCTCGCTCTTGACCACCAGCGAGTGGTAACGGGTCACGGTCACCGGCAAGTTAAGCCCGTGGAACACCCCCAGGTTCTTATGGAACACCGGGCTGGTCTTGCCGTGCATCACCTGGCGCGCACGCACTACGTCACCGCCAAACGCCTGGCCGATGGACTGATGGCCCAGGCATACGCCCAAAATCGGCAATTTGCCGGCGAAGTACTTGATCGCTTCCAGGGAGACGCCGGCTTCGGTCGGCGTGCAGGGCCCCGGCGAAACCACAATGCGTTCCGGATTCAAGGCGGCGATTTCGGCCACGGTCAGTTCATCGTTGCGCACCACTTTGACCTCGGCGCCGAGTTCCCCCAGGTACTGCACAACGTTGTAGGTAAAGGAGTCGTAGTTATCAATCATCAGCAACATGTGGGTTCAAACCTCTTGAATTCACTGATTTCGAATGACCGCCTTCCAAAAGAGTGTCCCGCTGCCAGACGCACGTTCCGGTTGCCGGGGTGAGCGGGCAAGGGCGTCAAACAGAGGGTGCAGAAGGCAAATCGGTACAGGTCCGGCCAGGCCGGCAGAGAAAAATGTCAGGCGCGCCAACGCCAACGGGCGTGTGCCTTGACTACTCGCATCAAGAGTTTGCTGATGATCAACACGGGGAGGGTCTCATTCATACGTTCTGGCACAGTAACGTAGCCTCGCCAGCGGTGCAATATGGAGCAACGAATACGGGGGCGTCACCACCGCCTCTTTGTAGGAAAAAACCGTAATCGTCGAAGAAAAGCCGGAAAACATTGCTAGTGTTTCACCTGCGATACAAAAACAACTAAATGGAATTTTGCATGTTCAGACCGACTTTCTTCGCTCCATTGGCCGGCTGCCTCCTGTCACTGGCCTGCGCGCAGGCATTTGCAGCCTCCTCTCCCTACTCAACCATGGTGGTTTTTGGCGACAGCCTCGCCGACGCCGGCCAGTTCCCCGATGGCAACGCCGGCGCCACCTTGCGCTTTACCAACCGCACCGGGCCGACGTTCCAGGGCGGCTACGGCCTGGTTTCATCGACCTTATTGGGTACCAGGCTGGGTGTCGCGCCCAATGACCTGAATGCCTCCACCTCACCGGTTCGTGCAGCACAAGGTCTGCCTGACGGGAACAACTGGGCGGTCGGCGGCTACCGTACCGACAATATTCTGGATTCCATCACCTCCGTCTCCAACGCGGCGATTCCACCCGGCAACGCCGGTGGCGGTACCGTACTGCGCAGCCGCCAGGGTTATCTACCGGCCAACGGCGGGCGAGCCGACCCCAATGCGCTGTATTTCCTCTCCGGGGGCGGCAATGACTTTTTGCAAGGCCGTGTACTCAGCCCCGGCCAAGCCGTTGCCGCAGGCGGGCGTCTGGCCGACAGCGCACAAGCTCTGCAACAAGCGGGGGCGCGCTACATCATGGTGTGGATGTTGCCCGACCTGGGGCTGACACCGGCGATTAACGGTACGCCGGCACAAGGGGCGAGTACTGCCCTGAGTAACCTTTTCAACCAGGCGCTGGTCCAGCGCCTGTCGCAGATCGACGCCCAGATCATCCCGCTGAACATCCCGTTGCTGTTGAAGGAAACCTTCGCCGACCCTGCCCGCTTCGGCCTGGCCACCGGACAAAACCTCACGGGCACCTGCTTCACCGACCCCAGCTGCGCCAACCCGACCTATGGGCTTGGCGGCACCAACCCCGATCCGACCAAGCTGATCTACAACGATTCGGTACACCCCACCATCACTGGGCAACAGCTGATCGCCGACTACGCCTATTCGCTGCTCGCGGCGCCATGGGAATTGAGCCTGCTGCCGGAGATGGCCCAAGGCACCCTGCGTGCGCACCAGGATGAACTGCGCAATCAGTGGCAGGCCGACAACGGCCACTGGCAGGCGGTGGGCCAATGGCGGGCGATTGTGGCGGGGGGAGGCCAGCACTTGGACTTCGATCGTCAAGGCAGCTCGGCCAGCGGTGACGGCAATGGCTACAACGTGAATGTCGGCGGCAGCTACCGGCTCAACGAGAGCTGGCGTGTAGGCGTTGCAGCCGGGTTGTATCGACAGACTCTCGAAGCCGGCGCCCGCGATTCGGACTACAAACTCAACAGCTACATGGGCAGTGCTTTCGCGCAATACCAGCAAAACCACTGGTGGGCCGATGCCGCACTGACCGGCGGCAAGCTGGACTTCGACAGTCTCAAGCGCAAGTTCGCCCTGGGCGTCAGCGAAGGCTCGGAGAAAGGTGACACCGACGGCTGGCTATGGGCCTTGAGCGGCCGCGCAGGCTATGACATCGCCGCTCCAGGCAGCGACTGGCACCTGTCGCCCTTTGTCAGCGCCGATTACTCGCGGGTCGAAGTAGAGGGTTACTCGGAAAAAGACAGCCGCTCCACCGCACTGACCTTCGCCGATCAACAACGCGACTCCAAACGCCTCGGCGTCGGCCTGCAGGGCAGCTACCGCGTGACGCCGCAAACCCAGGTATTTGGCGAGGTCGCCCACGAGCACGAGTTCGAAAACGACACCCAGAAGGTGAAGATTTCACTCAACAGCGTGCCGGGCATCGACTTCAAACTGGATGGCTACACGCCCCGCAGCAACTCGGACCGCTTGAGCCTGGGAGTCAGCCACAAGCTGACACAAGAGCTGGCGCTGAGGGCTGCGTATAACGTAAGAAAGGATGACAACCTGACCCAGCAAGGGGTGAGTGTGGGGGTGAGCCTGGACTTCTGATCAAGTCTTGAAATGGCGCAAAACCAAAGTGGGAGGGGGCTTGCTCCCGATTGCGGTGGATCAGCCAGCTCATTGGCAACTGACACTCTGCAATCGGGAGCAAGCCCCCTCCCACACTTTGATCTACAGCTGGCTTCACCCCTGCGGGGTTTGCTCAGCCAACGCCACCGCGCGGAACATGGCGCGGCGCTTGTTCAGGGTTTCTTCCCATTCAAGGGCCGGCACCGAGTCAGCCACAATGCCGCCACCGGCCTGCACATGCAGCTCACCGTCCTTGATCACCGCGGTGCGGATCGCGATGGCGGTGTCCATGTTCCCGTTCCAGGCGAAATAGCCCACCGCGCCGCCGTAGACGCCGCGCTTGACGGGCTCCAGCTCATCGATGATTTCCATCGCACGAATCTTCGGCGCACCCGACAAAGTGCCCGCCGGCAAAATCGCCCGAAGCGCGTCCATCGCGGTCAAACCGGCCTTCAACTCGCCGGTCACGTTGGAGACGATGTGCATGACGTTGGAATAGCGCTCGATCACCATCTTCTCAGTGAGTTTCACCGAGCCGATTTCCGAGACACGCCCGGTATCGTTGCGGCCCAGATCGATCAGCATCAAGTGCTCGGCGATTTCCTTGTCGTCGCTCAGCAGGTCTTCTTCCAGCGCCAGATCCGCCTCTTCGGTCGCGCCACGCGGGCGAGTACCGGCGATCGGGCGCACGGTGATCAGGTTGTCCTCGACACGCACCAGCACTTCCGGCGAGCTGCCCACCACGTGGAAGTCGCCAAAGTTGAAGAAATACATGTAGGGCGTCGGGTTGAAACAACGCAGCGCACGGTACAGATCAATCGGCGCCGCCTTGAAGTCGATGGACATACGTTGCGACGGCACGACTTGCATGCAATCACCGGCGAGGATGTATTCCTTGATGGTGTCGACTGCGCGCTCGTAGTCATCCTGGGTAAAACTGGAGCGGAATACCGGGTCAGCGGCAGGCGGACGGCTGAGGTCCAGCCCGCGCCGCGGAGTGATCGGCTGGCGCAGTTTATCCAGCAGGGCTTCGAGACTGGCCTGGCCTTGTTCGAACGCGTCCGCCTGGGACGGGTCGGCCAACACGATCGCATGCATCTTGCCGGCGAGGTTGTCGAACACCACCACGGCATCGGAGACCATCAGCAGAATGTCCGGCACGCCCAATGGGTCGGGGTTCGGGCATTTGCCCAGACGTTTTTCCACGTAGCGCACGCAGTCGTAGCCGAAGTAACCCACCAGGCCGCCGTTGAAACGCGGCAGGCCGGGAATGGTCGGTACGTTGTAGCGCGCCTTGAAGGTCTCGACGAAGGCCAGCGGGTCTTCCACATCATGGCTTTCGATCTCGACGCCATCATGCGTGATACTCACCCGATGGTCGTGTACCCGCAGCACGGTACGGCACGGCAGGCCGATGATCGAGTAACGGCCCCATTTCTCACCGCCCTGTACCGATTCCAGCAGATAGGAATTGGGCTGGTCGGCCAGTTTCAAGTAGATCGACAGCGGCGTATCGAAGTCGGCCAGGGTTTCGCAGGCCATGGGAATACGGTTATAGCCGGCAGCGGCCAAACGCAGGAATTCTTCGCGGATCATGAGGTGCCTCGTGGCTTGAGGGTCAAACGGTCAGATAGGCAAACGTGCCGCAGCGCGGCCAGGATCAGTCAGGCGCGCCAACGCCAGCGGGCCAGGGCCTTGATGACTTTCATCCAGAGTTTGCGAGTGACCACCACGATGGAATTTCCAGAAGGGTTTGAATCGACGTCGGGCAACGTTATCTCAGCGCCCGCTCCCAAGCAACCGGGGATTAACTGGCGCAGGTCATCAATCACCAGCGCCGGCGACTCTTCGGCAATCGGCCGGCCATGGTTATAGCCGTAGCTCAGGGCCACGCACTGCACCCCCGCCGCTTTCGCCGCCAGCACATCACTGCGCGAATCGCCGACGAACAACGACTGGGACGCGGGGATGTTGGCCATTTTCATCACGAAGAACAGCGCCGCCGGGTCAGGTTTCTTCTGCGGCAGGGTATCGCCGCCGATGATCCAGCGGAAATAGCGGCCGATCTTCATCTCGTCCAGCAACGGCGCGACGAAACGCTCCGGCTTGTTGGTGATCAGCGCCATTTCCACACCCTGCTTGCTCAGCCACTTGAGGGTGTCGCGCACGCCTGGGTAAACCACGGTCAGTTCGTGGCTGCTCTCATAGGCGGCGTTAAACAGCTCCAAGGCGTGTTCGGCCTCGACATCGTCCACACCGTCGGCGTCGAGATGATTGGCCAGGGCCCGGCGCACCAGCATCTGTGCACCGTTACCCACCCATTCGCGCACCGACTCAATGCCCGCCGGCTTACGCCCCAGCTTGAGCAGCATCTCGTCCACCGCCGCCGCCAGGTCAGGCACCGAGTCGATCAAGGTACCGTCCAGATCGAACATCACCAGCCGTGGCAGTTTGCCGGGGAACAGCCGCTCAAAGCCGCTCATGGACGCGCCAGCGCCAGTTCGGCACGCATCTTGTCGATGACTTCCTGGTAGTCCGGGGCGTTGAAGATCGCCGAGCCGGCCACAAAGGTATCGGCACCTGCGGCAGCGATTTCGCGGATATTGTTGACGTTGACCCCACCGTCGATTTCCAGGCGGATATCACGGCCGGACGCATCGATCAGCGCACGGGCTTCGCGCAGCTTGTTCAGCGTGCCGGGAATGAACTTCTGCCCGCCAAAGCCTGGGTTGACGCTCATCATCAAGATCATGTCGACCTTGTCCATCACATACTCGAGCACGCTCAGCGGGGTGGCCGGGTTGAACACCAGGCCGGCCTTGCAGCCGCCTTCGCGGATCAGTTGCAGGGTACGGTCGACGTGCAGCGAGGCTTCCGGATGGAAGGTAATGTAGGTCGCGCCGGCCTCGACGAAGTCGCCGATGATGCGATCCACCGGGCTGACCATCAGGTGCGCATCGATCGGCGCGGTGATGCCGTACTTGCGCAACGCCGCGCAGACCATCGGCCCGATAGTCAGGTTGGGTACGTAGTGGTTGTCCATGACATCGAAGTGCACGAAGTCCGCACCGGCGGCCAATACCTTGTCCACTTCCTCACCCAGGCGGGCGAAGTCGGCGGAGAGAATCGATGGAGCAATGACGAAGGGCTGCATGACGCACCTTTTTGAGCTAAATCACGATGGCGCGCATTGTATACCTCATGCTTTGCCGCGCGCACCGTGACCTGGCTCAATGGCTAGTACGCCGCGCGGTAGATTTTCTCGATATCCGCTGTGCTGAGCTGGCGCGGGTTATTGCGCATCAGGCGTTCAATGCCTGCAGCTTCGGCAGCCATGGCCGGAATTGCGTCTTCGGGAATCCCGAAGCTGCGCAGGCCCGTGGGGATTTCCACGGCCGCGCACAGCCGCGTCATCGCCGCGACGGCCTGATCGGCCGCGTCAACCAGACTCAAGCCGGTGACATTCACGCCCATGGCCTCGGCGATGTCGCGCATGCGTTCGACACACGCCAGCTTGTTCCACTGCATCACATAGGGCAGCAACAGGGAGTTGCTCACGCCATGCCCGATATGAAAACGACCGCCCAACGGATACGCCAATGCATGCACGGCGCCCACCCCGGCGTTACCGAACGCCATGCCCGCCATCAGGCTGGCGGTGGCCATGTCGTCACGGGCCTGCAGATGCCCCGGGTTGGCGTACGCCTTGGGCAATGCGTTGGCTATCAACTTGACCGCGCCTATCGCCAGGGCATCGGTAATCGGCGACGCATTCAGCGACAGGTAGGCTTCAATGGCATGCACCAACGCATCCACACCGCTGGCGGCTGTCACGCTGCGCGGGCACGTGAGGGTCATTTGCGGGCTCATCAGTGCAACATCCGGCAGCAAGTAATCGCTGACGATGCCTTTTTTCAATTGCGCGACCTTGTCGGAAAGGATCGCCACATTGGTCACCTCCGAGCCGGTACCGGCCGTGGTCGGTATGGCGATCAACGGCGGCCCCTTGCGTGGCACCTGGTCGATGCCGAACAGATCGGCCAGCGCACCGTGGTAGCCGGCATACGCGCCGACGCATTTGGCGATATCGATGGAACTGCCCCCGCCGACACCAATCAAGCCATCATGCCCGCCGTCGCGGTAGGCCTGCATACAGTCTTCGACGATGGCGATTTCCGGGTCGGGCTGCACCCGGTCGAAGATTTCATAGTCGCGCTCGCCCAAATGCTCGAGCGCCAGCGCCACGGTGCCGGACTTGACCAACGCCGCATCGGTGACGATCAGCGGGTTATCCACATCCAGGCGTGTGAGTTCGGCGGCCAGTTGCTCGATGGCACCTGCGCCGGTGAGCAACTTGTGGGCGATCTTGAATGAGGAAGTACTCATGTGCGCGGCCTCTTATTGAAGGATGGGCTGGCACAAGAGTAGCTCTCTATACGGGGTTGTCAGCCATTCAGCAGCTGAATGGTCATCATACCTGCGCAGTGCGCAGCTTCTCGCTACGCCCGCGCAACCATTCCAGAGTGAGCAACAGCAGCACCGAGAAGGCAATCAGCAAGGTGGCGGCAGCGGCAATGGTCGGGCTGAGGTTCTCGCGGATGCCGCTGAACATCTGGCGCGGCAGGGTCGCTTGCTCGGGGCCGGCGAGGAACAGCGTCACCACCACTTCATCGAACGAGGTGGCAAAGGCAAACAGCGCCCCGGAAATCACCCCCGGCGCGATCAACGGCAAGGTCACCCGGCGAAACGCGATCAATGGCGAAGCGCCCAGGCTCGCCGCCGCCCGCACCAGGTTATGGTTGAAACCCTGCAAGGTCGCCGACACGGTAATGATCACAAACGGCACACCCAGCACCGCATGCACAACGATCAGCGAGAAGAAGCTGTTGCCCAGGCCCAGTGGCGCAAAAAACAGGTAACTCGCCACGCCGATAATCACCACCGGCACCACCATCGGCGAAATCACCAGGGCCATCACCAGCGCCTTGCCGGGGAAATTGCCGCGCGTGAGGCCTATCGCGGCCAATGTGCCGAACACCATGGCCAGCACCGTGGCGGCCGGCGCGACGATGATGCTGTTCTTCAACGCACGCATCCATTCGGCCGAGGCGAAGAAATCCTGGTACCAATGCAGCGAAAAACCTTGCAGCGGGTACACCAGGAAACTGCCGCTATTGAACGACAGCGGGATGATCACCAGCACAGGTAATATCAGGAACAACAGGATCAAGCCGCACAGGATCCGCAGGCTGTAGAACCACAGGCGTTCGACGGGCGACATATAAGGGCTCAGCATCGCAAGGTCTCCTCAGCTCAGGCGCAGGCGGCTGGCGCCTACCAGCCGGTTGTAGATCAGGTACAGCAACACCGTCGCCAGCAGCAGCAAGCCGCCCAGCGCCGTGGCCATGCCCCAGTTGATGCTGGTGTTGGTGTAGAACGCCACGAAGTAGCTGACCATCTGGTCGTTCGGGCTGCCGAGCAGCGCCGGGGTGATGTAGTAACCAATCGCCAGGATGAACACCAACAGGCAGCCGGCGCCGACGCCGGCGTAGGTCTGCGGGAAATACACGCGCCAGAAGCTGGCGAACGGATGGCAGCCCAGGGAAATCGCTGCACGCATATAGGTGGGTGAGATGCCTTTCATCACGCTGTAGATCGGCAGAATCATGAACGGCAACAGGATGTGCACCATGGAGATGTAGACCCCGGTACGGTTGAACACCAGCTCCAGGGGTTTGTCGATCAAGCCCATGCTCATCAAGGCGCTGTTGATCAGGCCACCGGATTGCAGCAGCACGATCCACGCGGCGACCCGCACCAGGATCGAGGTCCAGAACGGCAGCAGCACCAGAATCATCAGCAGGTTGCTTTTGCGCGCCGGCAGGTTGGCCAGCAGGTACGCCAAGGGATAGGCCAGCAGCAGGCAGATGAAGGTAATCACCAGGCCCATCCAGAAAGTACGCGCGAAAATGTCCAGGTAAATGGCCTGGTCCGGCGTAGCCGGGGCCAGTTCGCCCAGGTCATTGATACGGTGGTCGACAGCCGCCAGCAGGTAGAACGGTGTGAGGCTGCTGGTATTGCGCCGGATCGCCTGCCAGTACGCCGGGTCGCCCCAACGTTCATCGAGGCTTTCCAACGCTTCTTTGTAAGAGGCGGGCGCCTCGGTAAAGGGCAGTGCCCGCGCGGTTTTGGTCAGCAGGCTGCGATAGCCGGCCAACTCCATATTCAAGCGCTTGGACAAGTCGCCCAGCGTCTGGTTTTTGCGCGCTTCGCCCAAGTCTTCGCTCAGCGCCTGATACACCGGTTCGCCGGGCAGGCCACGGCCATCCCAGGCCTTGACCGCCACCACGGTACGCGGCAAACCGCCCACCACTTCCTCGTTGCCGACGCTTTTGTAGAGCAGCGCAATGATTGGCACCAGGAACACCAGCAGCAAAAACAGCACCAGCGGTGCAATCAATGCCTGGGCCTTCCAGCGGTTGAGCCGTTCGGCACGCGCCAGGCGCTGCTTGAGGGTGGGGCTGGGAATGGCGATAGCCATGGCTGACTCCGGATCTTGAAAGGAAATGCAGAACCCTGGTGGGAGAGAGCAACGCCTCTCCCACTGGGGTAAGCGGTGTTATTTGGCAGCCCAGGAATTGAAGCGCTGCTCCAACTGCTCGCCGTTATCCGCCCAGAAGCTCACATCGATCTGCACCTGGTTGGCGATGTTTTCCGGGGTGGTCGGCATATCCTTGAGGATGTCCTTGGCCAGCAACGGGACCGCTTGGGTGTTGGCCGGGCCGTAGGCGATGTTTTCCGAGTAGGTCTTCTGCTGCTGCGGCTGTACCGAGAAGGCGATGAATTTCTTCGCGGCTTCGGCACGGTCTTTCGCCAGGCCTTTAGGAATGGCCCATGCGTCAAAGTCGTAGATGCCGCCGTTCCACACCACCTTGAGGTTGCTTTCTTTCTGCACGGCAGCGATACGGCCGTTGTAGGCCGAACTCATCACGACATCACCCGAGGCCAGGTACTGTGGCGGTTGGGCGCCCGCTTCCCACCACTGGATCGACGGCTTGAGTTCGTCGAGCTTCTTGAATGCACGGTCCTGGCCATCTTTGCCGGCCAACACTTTGTAAACGTCCTTGGGCGCTACGCCGTCGGCCATCAGGGCGAATTCCAGGGTGTACTTGGCACCTTTACGCAGGCCGCGTTTGCCGGGGAATTTCTTGGTATCCCAGAAATCCGCCCAGCTGGTTGGCGCGGAAGCCAATTTGTCGGCGTTGTAGGCCAACACCGTGGACCACACGAAGAAACCCACGCCGCACGGCTGGATCGCGCCTTTTACGTAGTCCGCAGCATTACCGAACAGCTTGGGGTCCAGAGGTTCGAACATATCTTCGTCACACCCCCGGGACAACTCCGGCGATTCCACTTCCACCAGGTCCCAGGACACACTCTTGGTATCGACCATGGCCTTGACCTTGGCCATTTCACCGTTGTACTCGCCGGCGACGATCTTGCCGTTGCCCGCGCTTTCCCACGGTGCGTAAAACGCCTTGACCTGAGCGGCCTTGTTCGCGCCACCAAAGGACACGACGGTCAGGTCCGGGCCGGCCATGGCCTGGGTCGCGCCGAACAAGCCGATAACCAGCGCTGAATACTTAAGGGATCTCAACATTGTTGTGCTCTCCACGTGCAGGGTTGGTGAAGCCATGGGGCGATCAATTCGCCTCTAGAAGTGGGTCGAGTGCGCGAACGTGCTCGACTTGCCAGCCAATCGGTACCACGTCGCCGACCGCCAGGGCCGGGTCCAGCTCGGCGATCGGTTGTTTCACAAAAAAATCGGTCTTGCCGCAGACTTCCAGACGCACGCGCACGTGGTCGCCCAGGTAGATGAATTCCGCCACCCGCCCCGAAAAACGATTGATGCAGCTTTCGCTGGAACCATTGAGGCTGACCCGCTCCGGACGCACCGACAGCGTGACCGGCCCGCCGACCTGACCCACGTTCACCGCCAGCGCCTCGACCTTCTCGCCGCGCGCCAGCTCCACGACGCAGCGCTCGCCGGTGTGGCTGTGCAAGCGGCCGTTGAGACGGTTGTTCTCGCCGATGAAGTTGGCGACGAAGGTATTTTTCGGTTCTTCATACAAGGTCCGCGGCGCAGCAATCTGCTGGATCTCGCCCTGATGAAACACCGCTACGCGGTCGGACATGGTCAAGGCCTCGCCCTGATCGTGGGTCACGTACACCACGGTCACGCCGAGACGCTGATGCAGGTGCTTGATTTCCATCTGCATGTGTTCACGCAGTTGCTTGTCGAGAGCACCGAGGGGTTCGTCCATCAACACCAGTTGCGGTTCGAACACCAGCGCACGGGCCAGGGCCACGCGCTGTTGCTGACCACCGGAAAGTTGCGCCGGGTAGCGTTGGGCGAAAGCATCGAGCTGGACCATGCTCAGCACGCGTTTGACCCGCTCACTGATGTCGGTCTTGCTTAACGAGCGCACCGAGAGCGGGAACGCCAGGTTCTCGGCAACCGTCATGTGCGGGAACAGCGCGTAGTTCTGGAACACCATGCCGATATCGCGCTTGTGCGGCGGCACGTTATTGATGGAACGCCCGGCCAGGAGGATTTCACCGGCGGTCGGTGTCTCAAAGCCGGCGAGCATCATCAGGCTGGTCGTCTTGCCGGAACCCGACGGCCCAAGCAGTGTGAGGAACTCGCCCTTGCGAATCTCCAGGTTGAGGTCTTTGACGATCAGGTTCTCGCCGTCGTAGCTCTTCTGCACGCCACGAAAGCTGACCAGCACATCATTTGTATCCGCCTCGCTCATACCCGCACCTTTGTGTTTTGGACCGCAATGGAACAAGCGTAGTCCAGGCGCAAGCCCCCGGAAATCGGGGGCTGGGAGAGAATTGCATCAGCCGGTTGGAAGGTTGGGGGTAGGGATTGCCCTACAGCGATGGCGGGCACAGGACGGTGCAGCTACAAGGGGTGAGCTGCAAGCGGCAAGAATGGGCTCGGTGATGTTTTGCAGGGTGTCGCTGATGGGCATGTCGTCAGAGCAGCCTGTGCTCCATGGCGTACTTCACCAGTTCCGCCAGCGAAGTGATATTGAGCTTTTGCATCAACCGCGCCTTATGCGTGCTGATGGTCTTGCTGCTCAGCGCCAGTTGCTGGGCAATATCATTGACGTTGGCCCCCTGGGCCAGGCGTTCGAACACCGAGAACTCGCGCTCCGACAGCAACGAATGCAGCGGCCGCGTATCGGTCAGGCCGACTTCGAAGACCATACGGTCGGCCAGGTCGGGGTCGATGTATCGCCCACCCGCCGCCACCTTGCGAATAGCAGTCAGCAACAGCGCCGGGTCGCTGTCCTTGGTGGCATAACCCGCCGCGCCGACCTTGAGGGCGCGGGCAGCCATTTGCGCTTCATCATGCATCGACAACACCAGAATCGCCGGCGGATTGCCCAACGCCCGGATGCGCGCAATGGCCTCCAGGCCGTTCACGCCCGGCATCGAGATATCCAGCAGCACCACCTCGCACGTCACATGGCGCAAGGTTTCCAGCAACTGCTCGCCATTACTGGCTTCACCGACCACCTGCAGGTCTTTGGCCAGGCCGATCAATTGCTTGATGCCCTCTCGGACAATGGTGTGGTCTTCGGCTACCAATACGCGAATCACAGGTTTTTCCTCTTGTTGTCAGGCATCCAACGGCACCGTGACGCTCAGGGTGGTGCCTTCCCCCACTTCGCTATGCAGACTCAGCTGCCCGCCCATCATCAGCACTCGCTCGCGCATACCGACCACGCCGAAAGAAACAGGGCGGCCGGGGGTTTCGATGAAACCGACGCCATCATCGCTGATGGTCAACCGCAGGTCTGCCCCCTCAATCACCAGGGTCAGCTCGACGGTATGCGCCTGGGCATGGCGCATCACATTGGTCAGTGCCTCCTGCAGGACCCTGAACAAACCAATGGCCTTGGCGTCGCTCAGGGCCGGCAGGTTATCCGGAACCTGCACCAGGCAGGGGATTTGCGTGCGGGCTTCGAAGCGCCGGGCCTGCCATTCGATGGCCGAGGCGATGCCGGCGTCGAGGATCGGCGGGCGCAGCGCGGTGGCCACATCGCGCACCAGTTGGAACAACTGGGCGATCAGGCGCTTCATGCTGTTGAGCCGTTCATTCAGGCCGGGGTGGAGCTGCGCATAGGCCAATTCGCACATCGAGGTTTCCAGCTTGAGCACCGTGAGCATCTGGCCCAACTCATCGTGTACCTCGCGGGCGATGCGGGCTTTCTCTTCTTCGCGCACGGTTTCCAGGTGGGCGGACAATTCGCGCAACTGCGCTTCGCTTTGCAGCAAGGCGGCCACGTAACGGCGGCGTTCGGTGACATCGTTGAGGTACACCACCAGGTATTCGCCCTGAGCAAAACGCAGGAAACTCAAAGACACATCGGCGGGCAGGATACTGCCGTCGGCGCGCACGCAATCGGTGGCGAAGGTTTGCCCGCCCTCCTCGCTGGCGCGGGCGCGTCGCCACAGGTTGAGCCAGCGATCCATGTTCAAGGTCGGGTCGACCTCGACCAGCGGCCGCTCGATCAGCGCGCCCGGGGCGTAGCCGAGCATGCTTTCTGCCGCACGATTGGCGTAACGCACATGGCTGTCCCAATTGACCCACAGGATGCCGACCGTACTTTGATCGATGGAAAACTGCGTCAACCGCAAGGCTTCGGCACCGGCAGCGCGGGCGGCGCTTTCTTCCCGTGCCGCCAGCAAGTCGTGTTCCAGGCCGCGTTGCTGGCGACGCTGCCAGGCGACCATCGCGAGGCAGGCCAGCAGGCAGATTCCCAGCAACAGGCTGAGGTTCTTCCAGAAACCCGGGAATTCCGACAATCGCGGGTACTGGGGTTGCAGCCAGCGATTGTGCAACTGGTCCAAGTCTCGCGCGGGTATCGCCCGCAAGGCGCTCTGCATGAGGTTTGCCAGTTCCGGCCAATCGCGACGCGTGCCCACCCGCAGCAACTGTGGCAAGCCGATATCACCGACCACCGCCAGCCCCGCAAATTCTGCTTCGCCGGACAAGCGGCTCAGTTGCGCCTCATCCACCACGGCATACCGCGCTTGTTGGCTTACCAGCAGCTGCAGGGCCTGGCGCTCCATGGGCACCCCTTGCAGGTTGAGGTTGGGATAGGTGCTGCGCAGGTAATCGGCCACGGCGCTGGGCATGCGCACGGCAATGCGCGATTGTTCGTCGAGTTTCTCCAGCTCCACTGCGCCGCCGCCTTCGCGGACGCCGACAATATGCTGGGGCACGCGCATGTAAGGGTCGGTGAATAACCACAGGCGCAAACCCGCCGGGGTTTGCTGCAGGCCGGGCGCAATATCCACTTCGCCGTCGCGCACGGCGGCCTCCAACTGCTCCTGATCGGGAAAGTTGCGCCACAACAGTTCGATATTCAGCGCCTTGGCCAGCCACTGCATCAACTCCACATTGGCCCCGGACAAGCGTTGCAGGCGCCGATCGTATTGCGCGTAAGGCGCCTGCAGCACCAGCCCCACGCGCAGCTCCGGATGCAGGCTCAGCCACTCACGCTGCTGCGCATTGAGCTGTGCTTTCGGCGCAACGGGCGCAGGCGCGGCCGTTGCCATCAAGGCACAGCACAAACCGCCGATAATCAGCAGACAGCGAAAACCCATGATCCACGTCTCACATCACTGACAAATACTGACCAACCCATTAGGCTGCTGGAATCATTTCTGGCCGGGAATTAACGATGCCCTTTCACCACCGTTCGGCACTGCCAGCATTGTGCCTGTCGCTGCTATTTACCAGCGCCTTTTCTGTTCAGGCCGCTGACGCCCCCGCGCCCGCCGCCGAAAAACCTGCGGAGCGCCAAGCGCTGCCCGAGCGCAGCCAGGAAGAGGCCAGCGCGCTGGAGCGCAATATTCCACAACACGAGCAACAACAATTGCAGGCCGGCACCGATTCGTTCCTGGCCTTATGGAAACCCGCCAACAGTGCAGAACCGGAAGGGGTGGTGATTATCGTCCCCGGCGCCGGCGAAAATGCTGACTGGCCGCAAGCAATCGGCCCGTTGCGCCGCAAATTGCCGGATGCCAACTGGGGCAGCCTCAGCCTGTCGCTGCCGGACGTGAGCATGGACACCCTGCCGCCACGGGTGATCGAAGCGCCCAAGGCAACCGTCGACACCAGCAGCAAAGACGGCAGCACGGCCGCCAAGCCCATCGAACAAGCCGCCAGCGCCGAAGCCGAAGGCACCGACCCTGCGGTAGTGCCGGGGGCGGATGAACAGGACAAGACCGACGCCAAGCGTATTTTCGACCGGATCGACGCAGCCGTGGCTTTTGCCCAGACCCAGAGCGCGCGCAGTGTGGTGCTGCTCGGCCACGGCACTGGCGCCTGGTGGGCCGCACGTTACCTGAGCGAAAAGCAACCGGCGCAGGTTCAGAAGCTGGTGCTGGTGGCCGGCAAAACCCCGGTGGGCCGCCAACCGGATCTGCAACAAGTGGCCCCGGCCTTGAAAGTGCCGACGGCGGATATCTTCTATCAGGACAATGCCCTGGACCGTAAAAACGCCCTGGCGCGGCTTCAGGCGGCCAAGCGTGGGAAGAATGAAGGCTATAAGCAGGTGTCACTCAAGACCCTGCCCGGCAACAGCTCGGCCGAGCAGGAGCAGTTGTATCGGCGGGTTCGCGGCTGGTTGAGCCCGCAAACCGTCGACTGAGGCTTACCGGAAATCGCGCCGTTCGCGAATCAACGCATAGGCGTTGTGCAACTCGCGGGTTCGCTCGGTTGCCTCGCGCACTTGCGCAGGGCTGGCGCCGGTGCCGGCAACCTTGTCCGGATGGTGACGACTGAGCAGGCGGCGATAGGCACGCTTGATCACTGACGGCTCCGTAGTTGCGGTGACCCCCAGGATTCGCAACGCCTCCTGATAAGCCCCCCCTCGGTTCACCAACGGCTTGCGCTCAGGGGTGTAATCGGACGCCAGTGCGTGCAGTTGTTGCGGTGTCCACCCCAGCCACTTGCCCCACTGGTCAATCAGGTCGCGCTCGGCGTCATCCGCTCTGCCATCGGCCCAGGCCATGCGCCAGCAGGCGCGCAGCACGCCCTCTGCCGCATGGGGCTGCGCCTTGAGCACGCGCAGATAGCTACGCACCCGATCGCTACCGGACTTGCCCCGGTTGAACGCCGTGATAGCGCGGCGCTGGGCGGGTTCGTTCATATCCAGTGCACGCATTTCCAGGCGCGCCTGCTGGATATGCCCATCCACCACCCGGCCATTGCTTTTGGCCAGTCGGCCCAGCAGCACAAACAGCAATTCGTCATTGCGCAGCGCCGGCCGGCCGCCCAGGCGTTCGCGCAATTGCGCCCAACTCTGCAGTTGCAAGCGGCGATCCAGCGCCTGCCCCAATAATGCCCCCAACAAAGCCCCCGGAATGCTGGCAATGGCAAAGCCAGCCCCGGCGCCGATCAGCGTCCCTGGCCACAACATCTTATTGCTCCGCAGTCAGCAGGGTTTCGACCTGCGCCAGGCGCTCCAATGTCCCCACATCAATCCAGCGTCCCGCCATGTGCTCCCCCGTTACCAGACCTTTGCTCATGGCCGCCCGCAGCAGCGGCGCCAATTTGAAGGCACCGGCACTGCAACCCGCGAACAGCTGGGGGTCGAGTACCGAAATGCCACTGAAGGTCAGGTTATCGGCACCGGGCGCGGCATCATGAAGCAAACCCTGGTCCAGGTAGAAATCACCACCCGAAGGGTGGTGCGCCGGGTTATCCACCATCACCAGATGGGCCAGGCCCTGAAGCGGCTGACGTAGCCGGGTGAAGTCGTAATCGGTCCAGATATCACCATTGACCACCAGGAACGGCTCATTCCCCAGCAACGGCAAGGCCTGGAAAATCCCACCGCCGGTTTCCAGCGGTTCACCTTCGGCCGAGTACTGGATACGCAGGCCAAACTGCGCGCCGTCACCCAGATAACTTTCGATCTGCTGACCGAGCCACGCATGGTTGATCACAATCTCGGTGAAACCGGCCTTCGCCAGTGCCTCCAGGTGATACTCGATCAAGCGCTTGCCGCCCGCTTGCACCAGCGGCTTGGGCGTATGCAGCGTCAGCGGGCGCATGCGCTCGCCTTTGCCGGCGGCCAGGATCATCGCTTTCATAGGCTCGCCTCGACCGGCTCGCGCAGGCTGGCAAGCAACTCACCCAGTTCGCGCAGTTCGGGCCGGTCTGCAAGCACCGCTTCTATATAAGCAAAGAAGCGCGGCACATCCGCCAGATAGCGCGGCTTGCCGTCGCGGTGGCAAATGCGCGCAAAGATGCCGATGACCTTGAGGTGGCGCTGCACGCCCATCAGGTCGCTGGCACGCAGGAAAGCCTCGAAATCGGCGTGCACGGGAATGCCCAACTGCACGGCACGCTCCCAGTAGCCGCGCTGCCATTCGCGCACGCGCGCCTGGGGCCAACTGAGGAATGCATCCTTGAACAGACAGGTAATGTCGTAGGTCACCGGGCCGTAGACCGCATCCTGGAAATCCAGCACGCCAGGGTTGGGCTCGCTGATCATCAGGTTGCGCGGCATGTAGTCGCGGTGTACCAGCACCTTCGGCTGGGCCAGGGCGCTGTCGATCAGTTGCTCGCTGACGCGTTGCCAGAGATCGCGCTGGCGAGTATCGAACTCGATACCCAGGTGCCGGCGAACGTACCACTCAGGAAACAATTCAAGCTCGCGACGCAGCAAGGCAACGTCATAGCTGGGCAGTGGCGCATCCATCGGCAACTGCTGAAAAGCCAGCAGCGCATCGATGGCATCGGCAAACAATTGATCGGCGTTGTCGGCGTCAATCACGTCCAGATAGGTTTTTCTGCCCAGGTCATTGAGCAAAAGGAAGCCGCGTGGCAAATCTTCTGCATAAATTTTGGGTACGTTTATCCCCGATTTCGCCAGTAGATGCGCAATTTCGACGAAAGGTTTGCAGTTTTCCTGGGGCGGTGGCGCGTCCATGACCACGAACGTATGCGCCCCTCCCTCCCAGCGGAAATAACGCCTGAAACTCGCGTCGCTACTGGCCGCGGTCAATGTGGCCGGGGGTACGGCACCCCAACCCTGGGCATTGAAAAGGATTGGCAATTGCTCATCCAGCCAGACTTCCAGCTGTTGTAAACGTAGATCTTGCTCGGGCATTACAAGGGTCTCCGACGGCGCTAGCCGTCAAGCGGGGCATGCTTTATTATCACGCATCTTTTTCAGACCATCGAGAGGCGTGCGGCCCAAACCGCGGGCAGATGGCACGCAGGAAGCCCGGACTAATAAGATGGCATTGAAATCCCCCGCGTTTCGTAGAAAATTTCCGTTGCTGGTAACCGGCAGTCTGCTGGCCATGCAACCTTTCGCCACCTCATTCGTGGTCGCCGCGGAACAGTATGACTGCTCAGTCTCTGCTTCGGGTGCCTGGGATTGCGCGCCGAAAACCGCCGCAGCCCCATTGCCGCCACGCCCGGTGCATGATGGCTCTGCCGTCAGCTCGGCAAACGGTACGCCACAAGGCGAAACCGGCAGCAGCGCCGACGCCGAACCCAAGACCATGCTGGTCACCGAAGCCAAGGGCCGTGGCCTGCGTTCGCGCAGCGCCGACTACAGCCACCTGGACTGGGTGCCTCGCGAGAAGCTGACCGCAGCCCAGCTGGCCGAAACTGGCCCTTATTGCGGCGGTGCGTACATCGAGCCGATGCGTCCTGGCATGAACGACAAAACGGCCAAGAGCGACGCACCGACGTTCATCGGCGCCAAGGCTTCTCGTTACGAGCAGGAACAACAGATCGCGACCTTGGCCGGTGACGTCGTCATGCGCCAGGGCAGCATGCAGATGGAAGCCCAGGAAGCCAGCCTGTATCAGGCGGAAAACCGTGGCGAGCTGAACGGCAACGTTCGCCTGCGCGACAACGGCGCCCTGATCGTGGGTGACCATGCCCAGGTACAGCTCGATACCGGTGCGGCGCAGATCGACAACGCCGAATACGTGATGCACAAGTCGCGCATCCGCGGTAACGCCCTGTACGCCAAGCGTGCCGAAAACGCGATCATCCGTCTCAAAGACGGTACGTACACCACCTGCGAGCCAGACAGCAACGCCTGGCAGCTCAAGGGCAACAACATCACGTTGAACCCTGCCACCGGTTTCGGTACGGCAACCAACGCGACGTTGCGGGTCAAGAACATCCCGATCCTCTACACCCCTTACATTTATTTCCCGATCGACAACCGTCGTCAATCCGGCTTCCTGCCGCCGAGCTTCAGCACGGGTAGCGAGTCTGGTTTTACCCTAGTTACGCCGTACTACTTCAACCTGGCGCCGAACTATGACGCCACGTTGTACCCGCAATACATGACCAAGCGCGGCCTGTTGATGGAAGGCGAGTTCCGCTACCTCACCAAGTCCAGTGAAGGTCAGTTTGGGGGCGCGTACCTGAATGATGACAGCGATGAGCGGACGAAACAGACCGACTACGAAAAAACCCGCTATATGCTCAATTGGCAGCACCGTGGCGGTCTCGATTCGCGTCTGTCAACTCGAGTGGATTACACCAAGATCAGTGATCCGTTTTACTTCCAAGATCTCAAGACGTACCAGGAGGGAGTCCAAAGCCAAGATTTCCTCAACCAACAGGGCGCTTTGACCTATAACGGTGACAACTATCAGGCTCGCCTGAACGTTCAAGCGTACCAGCTGGCGACGATCTCTCAGATCACTCCGTATGACCGCTTGCCGCAAATCACCTTCAACGGGGCACTGCCATACCATCCGGGCGGATTGAATTTTACTTATGAGACCGAAGCGGTTCGATTCGATCGCGATCTCAGAAGCGGTAACGTCTTTGACAAAGAAGGTGGCCCGTTCGATGCGAATGGCCTGCCCGTTGGCGAGAAGCGCCTGGATGAATACGTAAGCGGCCTTACCCGTGCAAACGGTACGCGCCTGACCGTCGCACCAGCTGTTGAATACCCGATGAACTGGACTTACGGGTTTATCACGCCGAAGCTCAAGTATGTCTATACCAAGTACGATCTTGACCTGGATAGCAAAGGTAAGAATGACATTGTGGCTGCACAACTGGCCGCTACTCAGCCGGGAGCTTCTCCGTACGCAGGCGGGGTGTTCAAAAGCTCACAAGACCGTGCAATTCCAGTTGCGAGCATTGACAGCGGCCTGTACTTCGACCGTGATACCAACTGGTTCGGAAAAGACTATCGCCAAACCCTGGAACCGCGTGCCTACTACCTCTACGTACCTAACAAGGACCAGAGCGATATCCCGGTATTCGACTCAGGTGAGTACTCGTTCAGCTACGCCTCGCTGTTCCGTGACAATCGATTCAGCGGCAGTGACCGGATCGGTGACGAGAACAAGCTGTCTCTGGGTGTGACCAGCCGCTGGATCGAAGAAAACGGCTTCGAACGTCAACGTGTGTCCGTGGGCCAGGCGTTGTATTTCAAGGACCGTGAAGTCCAACTGCCCGGCGTCTTGGCTGCCGACCGTGCCGACGCACAGTCGAACGTATCGCCTATCGCTCTGGACTATGAGTTCCGCTTCAATCGCGATTGGCGTGCGACTGCCGACTACAACTGGGACCCTGACAGCCACAGCCCTCGCTCCGGCAGCGCCATGTTCCACTACCAACCGGAAGACAACCCGAACAAGGTCGTCAACCTGGGTTATCGCTATCGCAACGACCAGGTGGTGTACAACCAGCTGACCGGCAAATGGCAGTTCGGTGGTGACTACGGGCAGCCAGGCGACGCGAACTTCGTGAAGGATTACTACAAAATCCAGCAACACGACTTCTCGATGATGTGGCCGATCATTCCGCAGTGGAACCTGATCACCCGCTGGCAGTATGACTACGCCCGCAACCGTACCCTGGAAGCCTTCGGTGGTTTCGAGTACGACAACTGCTGCTGGAAACTGCGCGTTATCAATCGTTACTGGGTTTCCAACGACGAATATACCCAGATCGCCCCCCTTAACGAAAAGGGTGACCACGGGCTCTTCTTCCAGATCGTCCTTAAAGGACTCGGCGGCCTGACCGGCTCCAAGGTAGAGAGCTTCCTCGACAAAGGCATTCAAGGTTATCGTGAACGTGAAGATCAAGCTTTCTGATTGTCTGCGCCCGCTCGTGCTGGGCGCGCTGTTCCTGGGTACCGTATCGGCACACGCGGCCGTTCAACAGCTGGACAAAGTTGCGGCCATTGTCGATAACGACGTGATCATGCAGAGCCAGCTGGACCAACGGGTCAAGGAAGTGCAGCAAACCATCGCCAAGCGTGGCGGCGGTGTGCCACCGACCAGCGTTCTGGAGCCTCAGGTGCTGGAGCGCCTGATCGTCGAAAACCTGCAACTGCAGATCGGCGAACGTTCCGGCATCCGTATTTCGGACGAAGAGTTGAACCAGGCCGTCGGCACCATCGCTCAGCGCAACAACATGAGCATCGATCAGTTTCGCGCCGCCCTGGCTCACGATGGCCTGTCCTATGAGGACGCTCGTGACCAGATCAAACGTGAAATGATCATCAGCCGTGTGCGTCAGCGTCGTGTGGCGGAGCGGGTCCAGGTTTCCGAACAGGAAGTGAAGAACTTCCTGGCTTCGGACCTGGGCAAGATGCAGCTCTCCGAGGAACTGCACCTGGCCAATATCCTGATCCCGACGCCGGACAGCGCCAACGCAGAGCAACTCAATGCCGCCGCGGCAAAAACCCAGGCCGTTTACGACCGCCTAAAGGCTGGCGCTGACTTTTCCCAGACCGCCATCGCCGTATCCGGTAGCGATAACGCCCTGGACGGTGGTGACATGGGCTGGCGTAAAGCCGCTCAGTTGCCGCCTCCGTTCGACCGCGAACTCAGTGCAATGCAAGTGGGTGATATCACCCAGCCTGCCCGCACGCCAGGCGGCTTCATCATCCTCAAGCTGTTGGGCAAGCGTGGCGGCGAGACCTCGCTGAAAGACGAAGTCCATGTTCGTCACATCCTGGTCAAGCCAAGTGAAATCCGCACCGAGGCACAAACCAAGGAGCTGGCGCAGAAGATCTATGACCGCATCGAAGGCGGTGAAGACTTCGCAACACTGGCCAAGAGCTTCTCGGAAGACCCGGGTTCGGCCCTCAACGGCGGCGACCTGAACTGGATCGACCCGAAAGCACTGGTGCCGGAGTTCCAGGACGTGATGGCCAAGACCCCGCAAGGCGTGTTGTCCAAGCCGTTCAAGACCCAATATGGCTGGCATGTACTGGAAGTCCTGGGCCGTCGCGCCACCGACAACACCACCCAGGCTCGCGAGCAACAAGCCCTGACCGTGCTGCGTAACCGCAAATACGACGAAGAGCTGCAAACCTGGTTGCGCCAGATCCGTGACGAAGCCTACGTTGAGAACAAGCTGCCAGGCGCCGAGCAAACAGGCACCAACCAGGCAAGCCAGTGAAACCCCAACGCTTTGCAGTCACACCCGGCGAGCCGGCCGGCATTGGTCCAGACCTCTGCCTGCTGCTCGCCTCGCAGCCACAGCCACACCCCCTGATTGCCATTACCAACCGCGACCTGCTCCTTGAGCGGGCTGCGCAGTTGGGCGTGGCCGTCAACCTGCTGGATGTGGCGCCGGGCAACTGGCCTGATCTGCCGGCCCCCAAAGACAGCCTGTATGTATGGGATACCCCGTTGCCGGCCAAGGCGGTTGCGGGGCAACTGAACAAGGCCAACGCGGCCTTTGTGCTGGAAACACTGACCCGCGCCGGGCAAGGCTGCATGGACGGTGACTTCGCCGGCATGATCACCGCCCCTGTACACAAGGGTGTGATCAACGAATCCGGCATCGCCTTCTCCGGCCATACCGAATTCCTCGCCGAACTGACCCACACCGCTCAAGTTGTGATGATGCTGGCGACTCGCGGCCTGCGCGTTGCCTTGGTGACGACGCATCTGCCGCTGCGTGAGATTGCAGATGCCATCACCGCCGAACGGGTGGAGCGTGTCACACGCATCCTGCACGCCGACCTGCAACAGAAATTCGGCATCGCCCAACCGCGCATCCTGGTCTGCGGGCTCAACCCCCACGCCGGTGAAGGCGGCCACTTGGGCCATGAAGAAATCGACATCATTGAACCGACATTAGAGCGCCTGCGCCAAGAGGGCATGGACCTGCGTGGCCCACTGCCTGCGGACACTCTGTTTACCCCCAAATATCTGGAGCACTGCGATGCAGTGCTGGCGATGTACCATGACCAGGGGCTGCCCGTGCTGAAATACAAAGGCTTCGGCGCCGCAGTCAACGTGACATTGGGCCTGCCGATAATCCGTACCTCCGTCGACCATGGCACTGCCCTGGACCTGGCGGGCAGCGGCAAGATCGATACCGGCAGCCTGCACGTGGCCCTGGAAACCGCCTATCAGATGGCCGAGACCCGTATATGACTGAGCATTACCAACACCGGGCGCGCAAGCGCTTCGGGCAAAACTTCCTGCACGATGCGGGTGTAATCGACCGCATCCTGCGCTCCATCCATGCCAAGCCCGAAGACCGCCTGCTGGAAATCGGCCCGGGCCAGGGCGCACTGACCCAGGGTCTGTTGGCCAGCGGCGCTCAACTGGACGTAGTTGAGCTGGACAAGGACCTGATCCCGATCCTCAACCAGCAGTTTGCCGGCAAGTCCAACTTCAACCTGCACCAGGGCGACGCGCTCAAGTTCGACTTCAACAGTCTCAATGCCGCGCCTAACAGCCTGCGTGTGGTCGGCAACCTGCCGTACAACATTTCCACACCGCTGATTTTCCACCTGCTGAACAACGCAGGGATCATCCGCGACATGCACTTCATGCTGCAAAAGGAAGTGGTTGAGCGTCTGGCAGCAGGTCCGGGTGGGGGTGATTGGGGTCGCCTGTCGATCATGGTCCAGTACCACTGCCGCGTAGAGCACTTGTTCAACGTCGGCCCTGGGGCGTTCAATCCGCCACCGAAGGTCGACTCGGCCATTGTGCGGCTGGTGCCTCACGCCGTACTACCGCATCCCGCCAAGGACCATCGGTTGCTGGAGCGCGTGGTGCGTGAAGCATTCAACCAACGTCGCAAGACCTTGCGTAACACGCTCAAGGCGCTGCTGAGCAACGCCGAGATCGAAGCCGCCGGCGTCGATGGCAGCCTGCGCCCGGAGCAACTGGACCTGGCTGCGTTCGTGCGCCTGGCCGACCAGCTTGCCATCCAACCGCCGCCCGCCGCAGACTGAAGCCTGCCTCTGTGGGAGCCGGTTTACCCGCTCCCGCAGACAGCGAGTCTGGCCTAGTGCCCGCCTCATGGCCTAGACTGATCCGCATCTGCTGTCCTCCGCTTTTGCTTTTAAGGTAAGGCCTCTCGCATGTCCGATCCTCGCTACCAGATCGACGTCAGCGTCGTCACCCGCTTCCTCGCGGACCAATCGCAACCTGAACACAACCGTTTCGCCTTCGCCTATACCGTCACGGTGAAGAACAACGGGCTGGTGCCGGCCAAGCTGCTGTCGCGTCATTGGGTTATCACCGACGGTGACGGCCAGGTAGAGGAAGTACGCGGCGCGGGCGTTGTCGGCCAACAGCCATTGATCGACAGCGGCGCCAGCCACACTTATAGCAGCGGCACGGTCATGACCTCCAAGGTCGGTACCATGCAAGGCTCGTATCAAATGAAAGCCACCGATGGGAAGTTGTTCGACGCCATCATTGCGCCCTTTCGCCTCGCGGTGCCGGGAGCCCTGCACTGATGGCGACCTACGCGGTCGGCGACCTGCAAGGCTGCCTGGAGCCTCTCAAGTGCCTGCTTGAACAAGTGGGCTTCGACCCGGTGAATGATCGCCTGTGGTTGGTGGGTGATCTGGTCAACCGTGGCCCACAGTCACTGGAAACCCTGCGCTACCTCTATCGTTTGCGCGACTCACTGGTGTGCGTACTGGGCAACCACGACCTGCACCTGCTGGCGGCGGGCAATAACATCGAGCGCCTGAAAAAGAGCGACACCCTGCGGGAAATTCTCGAAGCGCCCGATCGTATCGAGCTGCTCGACTGGCTCCGCCGACAAAAGCTCATGCATTATGACGAAGCCCGCAACACGGCCTTGGTCCACGCCGGCATCGCGCCGCAGTGGTCGCTGAAGAAAGCCCTCAAGTGTGCCGCCGAAGTAGAAGCGGCGCTGGCCGACGACAACCTCTACACCGCCTATCTCGATGGCATGTACGGCAACGAGCCGGTGAAGTGGGACAACGACCTCAGCGGCGTCACCCGCCTGCGAGTGATCACCAACTATTTCACACGTATGCGCTTCTGCACCGCCGAGGGCAAGCTGGACCTCAAGAGCAAGGAAGGCGTCGATACCGCGCTGCCTGGGTACAAACCCTGGTTTGCCCATAAGGAGCGCAAGACCCGCGACACGAAGATCGTCTTCGGTCACTGGGCAGCCCTGGAAGGTAAGTGCGAAGAACCTGGCGTGTATGCCCTCGACACCGGTTGCGTGTGGGGCGGCGCCATGACCCTGATGAACATCGACACCGGCGAGCGCCTGAGCTGCCAGTGCCCACCCCCCGTGCCCGTCACACAGCCGACCGCCGCCAAGCCATAGGAGCCCGCCATGAGCGAATTCAAACGTATCCCCCCCGAACGAGCCCAGGCGTTGCGCGAGCAGGCCGCAGTGGTCGTGGATATCCGTGATCCCCAGGCGTACGCCGCGGGTCATATCAAGGGCGCCCAGCACCTGGACAACCACAACATCGCCGATTTCATCCGTGCGGCCGACCTCGACGCGCCAGTGATCGTGGCCTGCTACCACGGCAATTCCAGCCAGAGTGCCGCCGCCTACCTGATCAGCCAGGGCTTCTCCGACGTCTATAGCCTGGACGGTGGCTTCGAGTTGTGGCGTACGACCTATCCTGCGGAAATTTCCTCAGGCGATTCGCAATAATTTTTTTCTCACCCCGCTACCCCGCGTGACGCTTGGGCTCGCGCCGTTTCTGACGAACGGCGCAGCCAAACTAATTGCGCATCTCACCTTGACCTCCCGGATTCCGAACTATCCTTAAGCGCAGGCCATCCAAATCAGGGGAGAGCCGGTACACCGGCGTGCGGGTCATCGGTAGCGTTTCAGGGTGTTCTGGGGGGAAACGGTCATTGGCGTCCGCCAATGTCTGCCAGCATCGACTGATTGATCCGGCGTCGGCTCCACGTATCGAGCGAGGTGACGACGTCATGAGTATTTTCAGCCACTTCCAACAACGCTTCGCATCCACACAGCAGGAAGAACTCACGCTGCAAGAGTATCTTGAGCTGTGCAAACAGGACCGCAGCACCTATGCATCCGCCGCCGAGCGCCTGCTATTGGCGATCGGCGAGCCGCAACTGATAGACACCTCAAGCAATTCGCGCCTGTCGCGAATATTCTCCAACAAGGTGATCCGGCGCTACCCGGCCTTTGAAGACTTCCACGGCATGGAAGAATGCATCGACCAGATCGTCTCCTACTTCCGCCATGCCGCCCAAGGCCTGGAAGAGAAGAAACAGATCCTCTATCTGCTGGGTCCGGTCGGCGGCGGCAAGTCGTCCCTGGCGGAAAAACTCAAACAACTGATCGAGAAGGTGCCCTTCTACGCCATCAAGGGCTCGCCGGTCTTCGAGTCGCCTTTGGGCCTGTTCAACGCCACGGAAGATGGCGCGATCCTCGAAGAAGACTTTGGCATCCCACGTCGCTATCTCAACACCATCATGTCGCCTTGGGCCACCAAGCGCCTGTCCGAATTTGGCGGGGACATCAGCCAGTTCCGCGTGGTGAAACTCTACCCGTCGATCCTCAACCAGATCGGCGTAGCGAAAACCGAGCCAGGGGATGAGAACAACCAGGACATTTCCGCGCTGGTGGGTAAAGTCGATATCCGTAAACTCGAAGAATTCCCGCAGAACGACGCCGACGCCTACAGCTACTCGGGCGCCCTGTGCCGGGCCAACCAGGGTTTGATGGAGTTCGTGGAGATGTTCAAGGCACCGATCAAGGTGCTGCACCCACTGCTGACCGCCACCCAGGAAGGCAACTACAACAGCACCGAAGGCCTGGGCGCGATTCCGTTCAACGGCATCCTGCTGGCCCACTCCAACGAATCGGAATGGCACACCTTCCGTAACAACAAGAACAACGAAGCCTTCATCGACCGTATCTATATCGTCAAGGTGCCTTACTGCCTGCGGGTCAGCGATGAAATCAAGATTTACGACAAGCTGCTGTTCAACAGTTCGCTGGCCAAGGCCCACTGCGCGCCCGACACCTTGAAGATGCTGGCGCAGTTCACCGTACTGTCACGTCTCAAGGAGCCGGAAAACTCGAATATCTATTCGAAGATGCGCGTATACGACGGCGAAAACCTCAAGGACACCGACCCCAAGGCCAAGTCTATTCAGGAATACCGTGATGCGGCAGGCGTGGACGAAGGCATGAACGGCCTGTCGACACGCTTTGCGTTCAAGATCCTCTCCAAGGTCTTCAACTTCGACCCTCACGAGATCGCCGCCAACCCGGTCCACCTGCTCTACGTTCTCGAACAGCAGATCGAACAGGAACAGTTCCAGGCGGAAACCCGCGAACGCTACCTGCGCTTCCTCAAGGAATACCTGGCGCCGCGCTACATCGAGTTCATCGGCAAGGAAATCCAGACCGCCTATCTGGAGTCCTACAGCGAATATGGCCAGAACATCTTCGACCGCTACGTGCTGTACGCCGACTTCTGGATCCAGGACCAGGAATACCGCGACCCGGAAACCGGCGAGATCCTCAACCGCGTGGCTCTCAACGAAGAACTGGAGAAGATCGAAAAACCGGCCGGCATCAGCAATCCGAAGGATTTCCGCAACGAAATCGTCAACTTCGTGCTGCGCGCCCGTGCCAACAACAATGGCAAGAACCCAACGTGGCTCAGCTACGAGAAGCTGCGGGTAGTCATCGAGAAGAAAATGTTCTCCAACACCGAGGATCTGCTGCCGGTCATCAGCTTCAATGCCAAGGCCAGCAAGGAGGATCAGCAAAAACACAACGATTTCGTCACACGAATGGTCGAGCGTGGCTACACCGACAAACAGGTGCGACTGCTCTCCGAGTGGTACCTGCGGGTTCGCAAATCGCAGTAAGGCAGCGACGGGCGCACACTGCCAGGCCTTTGGCCTGGCAGCTGACCGCTTGTCTCTAAGCTTCCAGCTCACGGCTTGAAGCTTGTAACGTGAAGCTGCCCGGAGGGCTCCCCATGAGCTATGTGATCGACCGACGCCTCAATGGCAAGAACAAAAGCACGGTAAACCGCCAACGTTTCCTGCGGCGTTACCGTGACCACATCAAAAAGGCCGTTGAAGAGGCCGTCAGCCGTCGCTCCATCACCGACATGGAGCATGGTGAACAAATCAGCATTCCCGGACGGGACATCGACGAACCGGTGCTGCACCACGGTCGTGGCGGCAAGCAGACCGTGGTTCACCCCGGCAACAAGGAATTCACCACCGGCGAACATATCCAGCGCCCCCAGGGCGGAGGCGGCGGCAAGGGGCCGGGCAAAGCCGGTAACTCCGGCGAAGGCATGGATGAGTTCGTGTTCCAGATCACCCAGGAAGAATTCCTCGAATTCATGTTCGAAGACCTGGAACTGCCTAACCTGGTCAAACGCAACCTGACCGGCACCGACACCTTCAAGACCGTGCGCGCCGGCGTCAGTAACGAAGGTAACCCGTCCCGCATCAATATCATTCGCACCCTGCGCTCGGCACATGCCCGGCGTATTGCCCTGTCGGGCAGCAGTCGCGCAAAACTGAAGGAAGCCAAGGAGGAACTGGCTCGTCTTAAGCGTGAAGAGCCAGACAACTTCGGCGATATTCAGGAAATCGAGGCGGAAATCGAGAAACTCAGCGCGCGTATTCACCGTGTGCCGTTTCTCGATACGTTCGACCTCAAATACAACCTGCTGGTGAAACAGCCCAACCCCAGTTCCAAGGCCGTGATGTTCTGCCTGATGGACGTGTCCGGCTCCATGACCCAGGCCACCAAGGACATCGCCAAACGTTTCTTCATCCTGCTGTATCTGTTTCTCAAGCGGAACTACGACAAGATCGACGTAGTGTTCATTCGACATCACACCAGCGCGCGGGAAGTGGACGAAGAAGAGTTTTTCTACTCACGGGAAACCGGCGGCACCATCGTGTCCAGCGCCTTGAAACTGATGCAGGAGATCATGGCCGAGCGCTATCCAGCCAATGAGTGGAACATCTACGCCGCCCAAGCCTCCGACGGTGACAACTGGAATGACGACTCGCCAATCTGCCGCGACATCCTGATCAACCAGATCATGCCGTTCGTGCAGTACTACACTTATGTTGAAATCACCCCCCGTGAGCATCAGGCCCTGTGGTTCGAATACGAACGCATCGGCGAAGCCTTTGCCGACACTTTCGCCCAGCAGCAACTGGTCTCGGCCGGCGATATCTACCCGGTCTTCCGTGAACTCTTCCAGCGCAGGTTAGTGACATGACCGCCAAAAAAGAGCAAAAACGCCAACCCATATCCACGGGCTCCGAGTGGACCTTTGAACTGATCCAGGCCTATGACCGGGAAATCAGCCGTATCGCGGCGGGCTATGCCCTGGACACCTACCCCAACCAGATCGAAGTGATCACCGCCGAACAGATGATGGATGCCTATGCCTCGGTGGGCATGCCCTTGGGCTATCACCATTGGTCCTACGGCAAGCACTTCCTTAGCACCGAGAAATCCTACACCCGTGGCCAGATGGGGCTGGCCTACGAGATCGTCATCAACTCCGACCCGTGCATCGCCTACCTGATGGAGGAAAACACCATCTGCATGCAGGCGCTGGTGGTGGCTCACGCCTGCTACGGGCACAACAGCTTCTTCAAGGGCAACTACCTGTTCCGCACCTGGACCGATGCCAGCTCGATCATCGATTACCTGGTGTTCGCCAAGCAGTACATCATGCAGTGCGAGGAACGCCATGGCATCGATGCGGTAGAGGATTTGCTCGACTCCTGCCATGCCCTGATGAACTACGGCGTTGATCGCTACAAACGCCCGTATCCGATCTCCGCCGAAGAAGAACGCCTGCGCCAGAAAGAGCGCGAAGAGCACCTGCAGAAGCAAATCAACGACCTGTGGCGCACCATTCCCAAACGTGCCGGTAAAAACAGCGACAAAGACAATGCGCGCTTCCCCGCCGAACCTCAGGAAAACATCCTGTATTTCCTGGAAAAACATGCGCCGCTACTGGAGCCGTGGCAGCGGGAAATCGTGCGCATCGTGCGCAAGATCGCCCAGTATTTTTATCCACAGCGCCAGACCCAGGTGATGAACGAGGGCTGGGCAACGTTCTGGCACTACACCTTGATGAACGACCTGTACGACGAGGGGCTGGTCACTGACGGCTTCATGATGGAGTTCCTCACCTCGCACACCAGCGTGGTGTTCCAGCCGGGCTTCGACAGCCCGTATTACAACGGCATCAACCCCTATGCGCTGGGTTTTGCCATGTACCGCGACATCCGCCGCATGTGCGAGCACCCCACCGAGGAGGACCGCCGCTGGTTCCCGGAAATCGCCGGCAGCGACTGGCTGTCGACCATCAAGTTCGCCATGAGCAGCTTCAAGGATGAGAGCTTTATCCTGCAGTACCTGTCACCCAAGGTGATTCGTGACCTCAAATTGTTCAGCATTCTCGATGACGACCTCAAGGATGACCTGGTAGTCCCGGCCATCCATGATGAACCGGGTTACCGCACCATCCGCGAAACCCTGGCGGCGCAGTACAACCTGGGCAATCGCGAACCTAACGTGCAGATCTACAGCATCGACGTGCGCGGTGACCGCTCGCTGACGCTGCGTCACCAGCAGCACGATCGCAAACCCTTGGGCGAGTCCACCGAAGAAGTGCTCAAGCATCTGCATCGGCTGTGGGGCTTCGACATTCACCTGGAAACCCTGCAGGGCGATCAAGTGATGAAGACTCACCATGTGCCTCCGCGCACCGATCACAACGACAACGACTACGGCCGCCTGGACCTGGCCGTCGTTCACCTCTGAAACGGCAAAGCCTCCATTGGTCCGGCACAGGCGGTATCCTGTGCGGCTAATGGAGGCTTTTTCATGAAAATCTACAAAGTCGGCGGTGCGGTACGTGACCGCTTGCTGGGCATACCGGTCACCGACATCGACCGCGTTGTGGTGGGCGCAACCGCCGAAGAAATGCTCGCCAAGGGTTATAAGCCTGTGGGCGCTGACTTTCCGGTGTTCCTGGACCCGAAAAACGGTGACGAATATGCCCTCGCCCGCACCGAGCGCAAAAGCGGCCGGGGCTACGGCGGCTTTGTGTTTCACGCCAGCCCCGAGGTCACGCTGGAAGAAGACCTGATTCGGCGCGACCTGACCATCAATGCCATGGCAGAGGACGATGAAGGCAACCTGACCGACCCCTACGGCGGCCAAAGCGATCTTGCTGCGCGCATCCTGCGTCACGTTTCCCCAGCTTTTGCTGAAGATCCCCTCCGTGTGCTGCGTGTTGCACGCTTTGCCGCGCGTTACGCTCATTTGGGTTTTACCGTGGCGCCGCACACACTGGAACTGATGCGTCAGCTCAGCGAGTCCGGCGAACTGCAAGCGCTGACCCCGGAGCGTAGCTGGAAGGAAATATCCAGGGCGCTGATGGAGGATCAGCCAGAGGTGTTTATCCAGGTACTGCGCGACTGTGATGCGCTGAAAACCTTGATGCCGGAAGTGAACGCGTTGTTCGGCGTACCACAGCCTGAAGCCCATCACCCCGAAATTGACACCGGCGTACACACCTTGAGCGTGCTGGCACAGGCCGCCCGGCATCAACAACCCCTGACGGTGCGCTGGGCCTGCCTGCTGCATGACCTGGGCAAGGGCCTGACGCCTGTGGATAAGTTGCCACAGCATATCGCTCACGAGCACAAGGGCCTGAAGTTGATCAAGGCGGTCAACGAACGTTTCAAAGTGCCGAGGGATTGCCAGGATTTGGCGCTGCTGGTTGGCCAGTACCACACTCACGGACATCGTGCACTTGAGCTGAAAGCCTCGACGTTATTGGAGTTGCTGCAAAGTTTCGATGTGTACCGTCGACCCCAGCGCTTCGAGGAGTTTGTGGTGGCATGTGAAATGGATGCGCGCGGCCGCAAGGGTTTCGAGCAGCGTAGTTATCCACAGGCCGACTACTTACGCGGCGCGGCAAAGGCAGCGCGCGAAGTGGCGGTAGCGCCCCTGCTGGAGAAAGGTTTCAAGGGCCCGGAGCTGGGCGAAGCCCTCAAGCGCGAACGGCTCAAGGCGTTGAAGCACTACAAAGAGCAATATTCAGTGTAGAAGCGAGCTTGCCCGTGAGGATCGTCACACCGACTGCCTGGATTAACTCGCCTCTTGCGCGAGCAAGCTCGGCGCTTACAGAAGAACGTCCGAAGTGAGTTGCTGGCCCTGCCATTCAAACCCGACAGGCGCCAGTACCTGCTCGATCCGCGCATCACGCCACAGCTCAGCCAACGGCTTGCCCGCCTCCGGATGCACACGATCGGGGGCCATCAACGACAACGGCCACAATACAAAGGCGTTTTTCAGTATTTCTGCCCGCGGCAGGATCAAACCATCGAAATTACCCACCAGCTCGCCATACAGCAGCACGTCAATATCTAACGGCAAGCCCTTGCGATCAGGCGCATAGCGGCCATTGTCGGCCTCGATGAATTTCAAACGACGGTCCAGCTCCATCAATGGCAGATCGGTGTAGCCCGACACCACCAGATTGAAGAACGGCCCGCTCTTGATACCCACCGGCTGGCTTTCGAACACCGCCGAACAACGCATATCGACCAGCAAACCCGCCAGCGCGTCCAGGCCGGCGCATAAGTGGGTTTCGCGCTCGATATTGCTGCCAAGACCAAGGTAAACCTGAGTTAGCGACATCCGCGCTCGATCTCCACACCCACGCCCTTGGCGGCCGGCACGGCACCCGGCTTGGTCAGTTTGAGGTGCAGCCAGGGAATCTGGAACTCGCTCATCAGCACTTCGGCCAAGCGCTCGGCAAAGGTTTCCACCAGCTGGAATTGAGCCTGCTCGGCAAATGCCTGGATACGTGCGGATACGCTGGCGTAATCCAGCGCCAGGGTCAGGTCGTCGCCGGCCGCAGCCGGGCGGTTATCCCAGGCGAAGCTCAGGTCCAGGCGCAGGCATTGCTTGATGCCGCGCTCCCAGTCGTAGGCCCCGATCACGGTGTCGACTTCCAGGCCTTCGATAAACACTCTGTCCAAGCACTCTTCTCCGCAGCACGACAAGGGCGCGATGCCCCGTTAGAATCAGGGCGTCCTCGCCCGGAATAGTTAGCATGTTTTGGTCACTGGCGATTCTCGCCTACCTGCTCGGCTCGCTGTCCTTTGCCATTTTGCTCAGCCGCCTGACGGGAAATCCCGACCCGCGAATGAGTGGCTCAGGCAATGCCGGTGCCACCAATATGTTGCGCCTGGCCGGCAAGAAACTCGCCGTGCTGACGTTGCTCGGCGATCTCTGCAAGGGCCTGTTGCCCGTGCTGATCGCCAGCCTTGTCGGTCTTTCCCTGCAACAGCAAGCCTGGGTAGGCGTGTGTGCCGTGCTGGGCCATCTGTTTCCACTGTACTTTCGTTTTCGCGGCGGTAAAGGTGTTGCCACGGCAGCCGGCATGCTGCTGGGGATCTACCCGCCGGCTGCGTTGCTGGCCGTACTGGCCTGGCTACTGACCTTCTACCTGACCCGCACCAGCTCGCTGGCCGCGCTGATCGCCACACCGCTCACCCTGCCCCTGCTCGCATGGCAGGAGCCTGCGGCGCTGTTGCCGATGAGCGTGTTGACGCTGCTGATTGTCTGGCGTCACCGCGGCAATTTACGCGACCTGTTTGCCGGGCGCGAACGGCATTTTTAAATGCTGTCGATGAACCCGGCTCGCACCGCCCCCTTACAACGGTGAAAGCTGCTCCATCGGCCAACGCGCCTGCACGCTGATGGCCAGGCTCTCATGCTGCCCGGCCTGCAGACGCTGGCAACCGGCATAGGCGATCATCGCGCCGTTGTCGGTGCAGAACTCTGGCCGCGCATAGAACACGTCGCCCTGCATGTCGCCGAGCATTTTTTCCAGCGAGATACGCAATGCCTTGTTGGCGCTGACGCCGCCTGCAATCACCAGGCGCTTCATCCCTGCCTGTTTCAGGGCGCGCTTGCACTTGATGGTCAAAGTCTCCACCACGGCCTGCTGGAACGCCAGCGCAATGTCGCAACGGGCTTGTTCACTGTCGTCCCCGGCGCTGACGCTTTGCTGCCAGGTATTGAGCGCAGAGGTTTTCAAGCCGCTGAAGCTGAACATCAAGCCAGGGCGATCGCACATCGGGCGCGGAAACGTATGACGACCCGGTACGCCCTTTTCGGCCAGACGCGCAATTTCAGGGCCACCGGGATAGTTGAGGCCCATCATCTTCGCGGTCTTGTCGAAAGCCTCACCAGCAGCATCATCCAGCGATTCGCCCAAAAGCGTGTATTGGCCGATGCCATCGACCTGAACCAGCTGCGTATGGCCGCCGGAAACCAACAAAGCGACGAACGGAAACTCTGGCGGTGTTTTTTCCAGCATGGGGGCCAATAAATGGCCCTCCATGTGGTGCACACCGAGGGCTGGAATGCCCCAGGCAAAGGCCAGCGCCTGAGCGCAAGAAGCCCCAACCAGCAAGGCTCCAACCAATCCGGGGCCTGCGGTGTAAGCAATTGCGTCGATCTCGGTCGGCACACAGCCGGCCTCATCCAACACCTGGCGAATCAACGGCAGCATGCGTTTGACGTGATCGCGGCTGGCCAGCTCCGGCACCACGCCGCCATAGGCACGATGCAGGTCGATCTGACTGAACAGTGCATCGGCCAAAAGCCCGCGTTCACTGTCGTAAAGTGCGACGCCGGTTTCGTCGCAGGAGGTTTCAAGTCCCAGTACTAGCATGGGTTTGCGCCTTGTAGAGGCTGAATTCGAAGGCGCGCATAATAGTCGCCACTCCCCCTCCCGACTAGCGGTTTTCGATCAGAGGCTTTGCATTCCGGGCAATGAGGGGTTAACATCCGCAACCCTTAAAAACCGACGACCTCAGCCGCGAATGTTTTGCGACGAGAACGTTGATCCCGGTAATGAAAGAAGGTAGCTCTGGATGCCAGCCGTCAAAGTTAAAGAGAACGAACCCTTCGACGTAGCTCTGCGTCGTTTCAAGCGCTCCTGCGAAAAAGCCGGTGTACTGGCTGAAGTTCGTAGCCGCGAATTTTACGAGAAGCCAACTTCTGAGCGTAAGCGCAAAGCAGCAGCCGCTGTTAAGCGTCACGCCAAGAAAGTTCAGCGCGAACAGCGCCGCGCCGTTCGTCTGTACTAATACACAGACGATCGTAGCAAGCTTCTGCCAAAGCCCGGCCTTCAGCCGGGCTGCTGGCATTTGCGGATATCGCTTGATGCTTCACTGTTGACGCCGCACACGCGACCGATACATAGCTTCACACGTCAGGACTGGCTCTTTTGCCAGCGGTGCACGTCTCTTCTGACGAGCCTAACAAGGCTACTGACGAGCACACTTATTTTTCAACAGACGATCAATCGTATCGGCTGCGCCCCTTTTCCGAGGCCCGTCATTGGCCAAGACCGGAAACCCGGGCAACATTTCCAAGCCGAAGACTGATAGAAATTAACGTCAGTGAATGCTCGGCAGATACACTCCCTGACAGCCCAAGCAGACAATTGTTGATCAAGCCGTGAATCCCTGTGCTTGAGCGCTTGATGGACCCTCATTTACACGCAGTGATGACGAGAACGCCATGGCCGGGCTAATTCCCCAGAGCTTTATTGACGACCTTCTGAACCGCACCGACATCGTCGATGTTGTCAGCTCGCGCCTGCAAATGAAGAAGGCGGGTAAAAACTACACCGCCTGCTGCCCGTTCCACAAAGAAAAGACTCCGTCGTTCAGCGTCAGCCCCGACAAACAGTTCTACTACTGTTTCGGCTGCGGCGCAGGCGGCAACGCCCTCGGCTTCATCATGGACCACGACAACCTGGACTTCCCCCAGGCCGTCGAGGAACTGGCGAAAGCCGCCGGCATGGAAATCCCCCGTGAAGAAAGTGGCCGCGCGCACAAACCCCGACAGCCTACAGACTCACCGCTCTACCCGCTGCTGACCGCCGCTGCCGACTTCTATCGCCAGGCACTTAAAAGCCACCCGCAGCGCAAGGCCGCCGTCGATTACCTCAAGGGGCGCGGCCTCACCGGCGAGATCGCCCGCGATTTCGGCCTGGGCTTTGCCCCCCCCGGCTGGGACAATCTGTACAAGCACCTGAGCAGCGATACGCTGCAGCAAAAGGCCATGATTGATGCTGGCCTGCTGGTGGAAAACGCCGAGACCGGCAAGCGTTACGACCGCTTCCGCGACCGCGTGATGTTTCCGATCCGCGACAGCCGCGGCCGGATCATCGCCTTTGGTGGCCGGGTACTGGGGGACGACAAACCCAAGTACCTGAACTCGCCGGAAACGCCGGTATTCCACAAAGGCCAGGAGCTGTACGGCCTGTTCGAAGCGCGCAAGCACAACCGCAACCTTGATGAAATCATCGTGGTTGAAGGCTACATGGACGTCATCGCCCTGGCCCAGCAAGGCCTGCGCAATGCCGTGGCGACACTGGGCACCGCCACCAGCGAAGAACACATGAAACGCCTGTTTCGCGTCGTGCCCAGCGTGCTGTTCTGCTTCGACGGCGACCAAGCCGGGCGCAATGCCGCCTGGCGCGCACTCGAAGCCACGCTGTCGAGCTTGCAGGATGGGCGTAGGGCGCGCTTTCTGTTCCTGCCCGAAGGCGAAGACCCGGACACACTGGTTCGCTCCGAAGGCACCGACGCGTTTCGCGCACGCATCAATCAGCACGCCCAGCCACTGGCGGATTATTTCTTCCAGCAACTGACCGAAGAAGCCGACCCGCGCTCCCTCGAAGGCAAGGCGCACATGGCCACCCTCGCGGCACCGCTGATCGACAAAGTCCCAGGCGCCAACCTGAAATCACTGATGCGCATGCGCCTGCTGGAAATCACCGGATTGAGCGGGGATGCCGTCAGTCAGCTGGTGCACAGCGCGCCACCGGACGCACCGCCGGCCTATGACCCAGGCATGGATTACGACGCCATGCCGGATTATTCCGATTTCCACCAACCGCAGGAGGCCTACACGCCCCAGCAGGAGTGGACACCGAAGAAACCCGGCGCCGGCGGCAAGAAATGGGACAACAAGAAACCCTGGAGCAAGAACGGCAAGCGCGGCGACCGCGATGAAGCCTATGCGCCACGTACTCCGGTAGCGGTTGAGGCGCCCATGCTTATCGCGTTGCGCACGCTTATTCATCACCCGCAACTGGCGGGAAAGGTTGAAAGCGCCGACCACTTCGCCAATGAAAGTAACAGCTATGCTCAGGTACTGATCGCCTTGATCGAGGCGGTGCAGAAAAATCCCAAGCTAAACTCAATTCAATTGATGGCTCGTTGGCATGGCACCGAACAGGGGCGCCTCTTGAGAGCACTCGCGGAAAAGGAGTGGCTAATTGACGGCGATAACCTTGAACAACAATTTTTAGACACCATTACTAGGTTATCTGCGGGTCAGCACACGCAGACCCTCGATGACCTCATCAAAAGAGCAAGGCAGCCGGGATTGTCGGCTGAAGAGCAAATTCAGATAGCAAAACAGATGCGCGACCTCTTAAAACAGAACGTTTGCGCATCAAACCCGACCTCAGCTGGCGTGTGAGGTCATAGCTCGGGTATAATCCTCGGCTTGTTTTTTGCCCGCCAAGACCTTCAGTGGATAGGGTGTTATGTCCGGAAAAGCGCAACAGCAGTCTCGTATTATTGAGTTGATCAAACTGGGTCGTGAGCAGAAGTATCTGACTTACGCCGAGGTCAACGACCACCTGCCCGAGGATATTTCAGATCCTGAGCAGGTGGAAGACATCATCCGCATGATTAACGACATGGGGATCCCCGTACACGAGAGTGCTCCGGATGCGGACGCCCTTATGTTGGCCGACGCCGATACCGACGAGGCTGCCGCTGAAGAAGCGGCTGCCGCGCTGGCTGCTGTGGAGACCGATATCGGTCGTACCACCGACCCTGTGCGCATGTATATGCGTGAAATGGGTACCGTCGAGCTGCTGACACGTGAAGGCGAAATCGAAATCGCCAAGCGTATCGAAGAGGGTATCCGTGAAGTGATGGGCGCAATCGCGCACTTCCCTGGCACGGTTGACCACATTCTCTCCGAGTACAACCGCGTTACCAGCGAAGGTGGCCGCCTGTCGGACGTCCTGAGCGGTTATATCGACCCGGACGACGGCATTGCGCCGCCGGCTGCCGAAGTGCCGCCGCCTGTCGATGCCAAGGTTGCAAAAGCGGACGACGACTCCGACGACGACGAAGCTGAATCCAGCGACGACGAAGAAGAAGCCGAAAGCGGTCCAGACCCGATCATCGCTGCCCAGCGTTTCGGTGCGGTTTCCGATCAAATGGAAATCACCCGCAAGGCCCTGAAGAAGCACGGTCGCACCAACAAGCAGGCAATTGCCGAGCTGCTGGCGCTGGCTGAGCTGTTCATGCCGATCAAGCTGGTACCGAAGCAATTCGAAGGTCTGGTTGAACGTGTTCGCAGTGCACTTGAGCGTCTGCGTGCTCAAGAACGCGCAATCATGCAACTGTGTGTACGTGATGCACGCATGCCGCGCGCCGACTTCCTGCGCCAGTTCCCAGGCAACGAAGTTGACGAAAGCTGGTCCGACGCACTGGCCAAGGGCAAGGCGAAATACGCTGAAGCCATTGGTCGCGTGCAACCGGACATCATTCGCTGCCAGCAGAAGCTGACCGCGCTTGAGACCGAAACCGGCCTGACCATTGCTGAAATCAAGGACATCAACCGTCGCATGTCGATCGGCGAGGCCAAGGCCCGCCGCGCGAAGAAAGAGATGGTTGAAGCGAACTTGCGTCTGGTGATCTCGATCGCCAAGAAGTACACCAACCGCGGCCTGCAATTCCTCGACCTGATTCAGGAAGGCAACATCGGCCTGATGAAGGCTGTGGACAAGTTCGAATACCGTCGCGGCTACAAGTTCTCGACTTATGCCACCTGGTGGATCCGTCAGGCGATCACTCGCTCGATCGCCGACCAGGCCCGCACCATCCGTATTCCGGTGCACATGATCGAGACCATCAACAAGCTCAACCGCATTTCCCGGCAGATGTTGCAGGAAATGGGTCGCGAACCGACCCCGGAAGAGCTGGGCGAACGCATGGAAATGCCTGAGGATAAAATCCGCAAGGTATTGAAGATCGCTAAAGAGCCGATCTCCATGGAAACGCCGATTGGTGATGACGAAGACTCCCATCTGGGTGACTTCATCGAAGACTCGACCATGCAGTCGCCAATCGATGTCGCCACCGTTGAGAGCCTCAAAGAAGCGACTCGCGACGTACTGTCCGGCCTTACTGCCCGTGAAGCCAAGGTACTGCGCATGCGTTTCGGCATCGACATGAATACCGACCACACCCTTGAGGAAGTCGGTAAGCAATTTGACGTGACCCGTGAGCGGATCCGTCAGATCGAAGCCAAGGCGCTGCGCAAGCTGCGCCACCCGACGCGAAGCGAGCATCTGCGCTCCTTCCTCGACGAGTGATGCCAGAACCCCCGGCCCAGGCCGGGGGTTTTGCTTTCTACAGATAAAACACTCTGTCTCCTCCCTCCCCCGCAATGCCCGTCTACACTCGAAACATTCCCCGTGCCATAACGAGACCGTTATGCCCAGACTGCCGACTGTGTTACTGCTGTCGCTGCTGACCTGGACCGCAACGGCTGGCGCGTTGACTCTTTCTGATGATGAGCGTAGCTGGCTGGCGGACCATCAGGAGCTGCGCCTTGGGGTGGATGCCTCTTGGCCCCCCTTCGAATATCGCGACGAAAACGGTCGCTACCAGGGACTGGCTGCCGACTATGTGCGCCTGATCCAGGACCGCCTGGGCGTGCGGATCAATCTGATTGAGCCGGCGAACTGGACCGCCGTGCTTGAACAGGCCAAACACAACCAGCTCGACCTGCTGCCCGGCATCATGTCCACCCCGGAGCGGCAAAGCTACATGGCCTTTACGCGCCCCTATCTGGATTTCCCCATCGTCATCCTCGCCCATGTAGGGGGTGCCAAACCACGCGACCTCAAGGGTCTGTACGGGCTGAAGATTGCCGTGGTGGAAAACTATGCGCCCCACGAACTGCTGCGTACCCACCACCCCGACCTCAACCTGGTGGCGATGCCCAACGTCAGCTCGACACTGCAGGCCCTGGCCACCGACGAAGTGGATGCCGTGGTCGGCGATCTGGCTTCCAGCGTCTGGAGCCTGCGCCAGCTCAAGCTTGACGGCTTGTACGTCAGCGGCGAAACGCCCTACCGCTATCAACTGGCGATGGGCGTACCACGGGATGAAAAAATACTGGTGGGCATACTCGACAAGGTGCTCGCCGACTTGAGTCCCGATGAAACCGACGCGATCCAGCAACATTGGGTAGGCAGCGTCGCCGATCACCGGACTTTCTGGGTCGACTTGCTGACGTACGGCCTGCCCGCCGTGCTGCTGCTGAGCACAGTCCTGGCCATCGTGATTCGGATCAATCGTCGGCTCAGTTCGGAAATTTCCCGGCGAGTCGCCCTTGAACAAGAACTGCGCAGCAGCGAATACCACTATCGCGGCCTGGTGGAGAGCCTGTCCGCCATTGCCTGGGAAGCCAGCATCACCGACTTCACCTACAGCTACGTATCGCCCCATGCCGAAGACCTGTTGGGTTACCCCCGCGCCCACTGGCTGATCCCCGGCTTCTGGCGCAACATCATCCACCCCGCCGACCTGACACGCGCCGAAGCCTATTGCTACCGCGAAACCCGCGCCAACCGCGACCATAGCGTGGATTATCGCGTGATCACCGCCGACGGCCGCTGCCTGTGGGTGCGTGACATTGTCAGCCTGATCGAACACGGCCATGAGCCAGTACTGCGCGGCCTGATGATCGACATCAGCGAAGCCAAGCGCACCGAAGAAGCGCTGCAGCTGTCTGAGCAAAAGTTTGCCTCTGTGTTCCAGCAATGCCCGGACATCCTGGTGATCGCACGGATGTCCGATGGCTGCCTGCTGGAGGTCAACAAGGCGTTCGAGGACCAAATTGGCCTGACGGCCGAAGAGGTCGTGGGCAAAACCGCCACCGAGCTGAATATCTGGGGCGTCCAAGGCGTCGGTCCCGACCTGCTGCAAAGGGCGCAGAACACCAGCATCCGCAACTTGGAGATGACCTTCCTGCGCAGCAATGGCCAGGCGTTTACCGGGCTGATCTCGGCCGAACCCTTCCAACTCGACACCACCGCAGCCCTGGTGGTGGTGGTGCGTGACATCAGCCAACTCAAAGAAACTCAACAACAACTGCAAACCTCTGAAGAGAAATTCGCCAAGGCATTCCACGCCTCTCCAGATGGCTTGCTGTTGAGCCGCCAGCGCGATGGTGTGTTGATTGAAGTGAACGAAGGCTTCAGCCGGTTGACCGGTTTCACCAGCGCGACGCTTGACCAGTCATCCCTGGACCTGGGCATCTGGGTCGACCTCAACGAACGCAAGCACATGCTGGAGCTCATGCAGCGTGACGGGTTTGTGCGCGACTTTATCTGCCACATCCGCCGCGCCGACGGTTTGATTCGCCTATGTGAATTATCCAGCCGGCCCCTGCCCATCGGCGGTGAAGACTGCATGCTGACCATCGCCCGCGACATCACCGAGCGCCAGTTGATGCAGGAAAAACTGCAACAGGCTGCCACCGTGTTCGAAAGCACCGCCGAAGGGGTATTGATCACCGACACCCGACAGAACATCAGCGCCGTGAACCGTGCTTTCAGCGAAATCACCGGCTACAGCGAAGCCGAAGCCCTGGGCCAGACTCCGCGCCTGCTCGCCTCCGGCCTGCACGACAGCGCGTTCTACGCGGCGATGTGGCATCAGTTGACCGCGCATGGGCATTGGCAGGGCGAGATTTCCAACCGCCGTAAGAACGGCGAGTTGTACCCCAGTTGGCTGACCATCAGTGCCGTGCGCAACCGCGAGCAACTGATCACGCATTTCGTCGCGGTGTTTGCTGACATTTCCAGCCTCAAGCACGCCCAGGCCCGCCTCGACTACCAGGCGCACCATGACCCGCTGACCGGCCTGCCCAACCGCACATTGTTTGAAAACCGCCTGCAGGCGGCGCTCAACACCCAACAGGAAATCGGCAACCAGGGCGCAGTGCTTTTCCTCGACCTGGACCGTTTCAAGCACATCAATGACAGCCTCGGTCACCCCATCGGCGACCTGCTGCTCAAGGACATCGCCGTACGCCTCAAGGAACAACTGCGCGATATCGACACCGTCGCCCGGCTAGGCGGCGACGAATTCATCATCCTGCTGCCCGGCCTGCAGCAAGCCAGCGATGCCGAGCATCTGGCCAATAAACTGCTGGCCTGCTTTACCCCACCGTTCCAGGCCGGTGAGCACGAGTTCTTTATTACCGCCAGCATCGGCACTAGCCTGTACCCCCAGGACGGCACTGATGTCGCCACCCTGGTCAAGAACGCCGATGCTGCGATGTACCGCTCCAAAGCCAAGGGGCGCAACCGGGTCGAAAGCTATACCCGCGACCTGACCGCACAGGCCAACGAACGTGTGGCGCTGGAACACGAATTGCGCCGCGCCATGGAGCGCGACGAACTGAGCCTGTACTACCAACCAAAACTCAGCCTCTCGACGCAAGAAGTGATCGGCGCCGAAGCGCTGATTCGCTGGCACCACCCGACCTTCGGCGATGTCCCGCCTGAACACTTCATCGCCCTGGCCGAAGAGAACGGCATGATCTTGCAGATCGGCGATTGGGTCCTGGAGCAAGCCTGCCGCCAGATGCATCTGTGGAAAGAAGCCTTCGAAGACTTCGGCCCACTCTCGGTCAACCTTGCCGGCGCACAGTTGCGCCATCCCAACCTGCTGGGGCGCATTGAACAGCTGCTACGCGACTACCGCCTGGAGCCGGGGCGCCTGCAACTGGAGATCACCGAGAACTTCATCATGAGCCAGGCCGAAGAAGCGCTGGAGGTGCTGCATCAACTCAAGCGCCTGGGCGTACAGTTGGCCATTGATGACTTCGGCACCGGCTACTCGTCCCTCAGCTACCTCAAGCGCCTGCCGCTGGACTTCCTGAAAATCGACCAGTCCTTCGTGCGCGGCCTGCCCGATGACCCTCACGATGCCGCCATCGTGCGCGCCATCATTGCCCTGGGCCACAGCATGCAATTCACCATCATCGCCGAGGGCGTGGAGAACCCCGCGCAGCAAGCCTTCCTGGCCGCCGAGGGCTGTGAGCAAATGCAAGGCTACATCGTCAGCCTACCCCTGCCGCCGGAGCTTTTTGCCGCAAGCCACCTTCACCTGCGTGTTTCAGAGTTTTCGGATGGCACAGCGGAGAATCCATCGTTATAATCCGCGACCTGTTAAGGGCCTATAGCTCAGTTGGTCAGAGCAGAGGACTCATAATCCTTTGGTCCACGGTTCAAGTCCGTGTGGGCCCACCAACTCCAAAAGCCGCGCATTGCGCGGCTTTTGTGTGTCTGGAAGTCTGTAACATGTAGCCCACTGCCGTCAGCACTGGAGTGCCCACTTTGCCCGTCCTCGATGAAATCGACCGCCAACTGATCGCCGCCCTGCAGATCAACGCTCGTGAAAGCGTGGCGATGCTTGCGCGGCAGCTGGGTATCGCGCGCACCACGGTGACGTCGCGCCTGGCACGCCTGGAGAAGACCCAAGTGATTACTGGTTATGGCGTGCGCCTGGGCCAGCGGGTAGTGGACGGCGGTTTGCAGGCTTATGTGGGGATTACTGTGCAAGCGCGCTCGGGCAAGGATGTGTTGCGCAGGCTGAGTGCCATGGCGCAGGTCCAGCAGTTGTGTGCGGTCAGCGGTGAGTTCGATTACGTGGCGTGGCTGCGCACCGATTCGCCGGAACAACTGGATCAATTGCTGGACCAGATCGGCAGCGTCGACGGTGTCGAGAAAACCACCACCTCCATCATCCTCAGCAGTAAATTGGACCGCGGCCAGCCAATCTGACCACTTGCTTCGTCACCTTGACTAAAAACAATTCAATCCGACGACACTTTGGGTCTTATTAACGAACACTGCGCTCCCTAAACTGGCTGCCATCTTTTCCTATACTCCACGGGACGTGCCCCGCCGAGTCGCCAGCCAGGTGTGCCATGAACGAAGCCAACCAAAAGACTTTCCAAAAGCCCAATCGCCACCCTGCAGACGGCAAAAAGCCCATCACCATCTTCGGCCCGGACTTCCCGTTTGCCTTTGACGACTGGATCGAACACCCCGCCGGGCTGGGCAGTATTCCCGCCGCCCAGCATGGGGCTGAAGTCGCCATTGTCGGCGCCGGGATCGCCGGGCTGGTGGCCGCTTACGAGCTGATGAAACTGGGCCTGAAACCCGTGGTATACGAAGCCTCGAAGATGGGCGGCCGCCTGCGCTCCCAAGCGTTTGAAGGCGCCGAGGGCATCATCGCCGAACTGGGCGGCATGCGTTTCCCGGTGTCCTCCACCGCGTTCTACCACTATGTGGACAAACTGGGCCTGGAAACCAAACCCTTCCCCAACCCGCTGACTCCGGCCTCCGGCAGCACCGTGATCGACCTCGAAGGCCAGACCCACTACGCGCAAAAACTCTCCGACCTGCCGGTGCTGTTCCAGGAAGTTGCCGACGCCTGGGCCGATGCCCTGGAAGCCGGCTCGCAGTTCGGTGATATCCAACAAGCTATCCGTGATCGCGACGTACCGCGTCTCAAGGAGCTGTGGAATAAGCTGGTGCCGCTGTGGGACGACCGCACTTTCTACGACTTCGTCGCCACCTCCAAGGCCTTCGCCAAGCTGTCGTTCCTGCATCGCGAAGTCTTCGGCCAAGTGGGCTTCGGCACCGGTGGCTGGGACTCGGACTTTCCCAACTCCATGCTGGAAATCTTCCGTGTGGTCATGACCAACTGCGACGATCACCAACACTTGGTGGTCGGTGGTGTGGCGCAGGTGCCCATGGGTATCTGGCGTCATGTACCGGAGCGCTGCGCCCACTGGCCGGCGGGTACCAGCCTCAGCTCGCTGCACCGGGGCGCGCCACGGGCCGGGGTGAAGCGTATTGCCCACGCCGCCGATGGCCGTTTCGCCGTCACGGATAACTACGGCGACACCCGCGAATACGCGGCGGTGCTGACCACCTGCCAAAGCTGGCTGTTGACCACCCAGATCGAGTGCGACGAAAGCCTGTTCTCGCAAAAAATGTGGATGGCCCTGGACCGCACCCGCTACATGCAATCGTCGAAAACCTTCGTCATGGTCGACCGCCCGTTCTGGAAAGACAAAGACCCGGAAACCGGCCGCGACCTGATGAGCATGACCCTGACCGACCGCCTGACCCGGGGCACTTACCTGTTCGATAACGGCGACGATAAACCGGGGGTTATCTGCCTGTCGTACTCCTGGATGAGCGACGCGCTGAAAATGCTCCCGCAGCCCATCGATAAGCGCGTAAAACTGGCCCTCGACGCCCTGAAGAAGATTTACCCGAAGGTCGACATCAAGGCGCGCATCATCGGCGACCCGATTACCGTGTCCTGGGAAGCCGACCCGCATTTCCTCGGGGCCTTCAAAGGCGCGTTGCCCGGCCACTATCGCTACAACCAGCGCATGTATGCGCACTTCATGCAGAAGGACATGCCCGCCGAACAACGTGGGATTTTTATCGCCGGCGACGATGTATCCTGGACCCCGGCCTGGGTGGAAGGCGCGGTTCAGACCTCGCTGAACGCGGTGTGGGGCATCATGACTCACTTCGGCGGCCGCACTCATCCGGAAAACCCAGGCCCGGGTGATGTGTTCGATGAAATCGGACCGATTGCTTTAGCGGATTAAGGAGTCAAGCATGCGTGTCGCCCTGTACCAATGCCCACCACGACCGCTGGATGTGGCCGCCAATCTCAAGCGCCTGCACCAAGTGGCACACGAGGCCTCGGGCGCCGATGTGCTGGTGTTGCCGGAGATGTTTCTCAGCGGCTACAACATCGGCGCCGAAGCCGTTGGCGCACTGGCTGAAGCCCAGGACGGCGCGTCGGCACAGGCAATCGCCGCACTGGCCAAAAGCGCCGGGCTGGCGATTCTGTATGGCTACCCGGAGCGCGCCGATGACGGGCAGATCTACAATGCCGTGCAGTTGATCGACGCCCACGGCCAGCGCCTGTGCAACTACCGCAAGACTCACCTGTTCGGTGATCTGGACCACTCGATGTTCAGTGCCGGGGAGGATGATTTCCCGGTGGTGGAACTGAATGGCTGGAAGCTGGGGTTTCTGATCTGCTACGACCTGGAGTTTCCGGAAAACACTCGGCGTCTGGCCCTGGCCGGCGCCGAGCTGATCCTGGTGCCCACCGCCAATATGGTGCCATTCGACTTTGTCGCCGACGTCACCGTGCGGGCGCGGGCCTTCGAAAACCAATGCTATGTGGCTTACGCCAACTATTGCGGGCATGAAGACGAGATTCAATATTGCGGGCAAAGCAGCATTGCGGCGCCGAACGGTCAGCGAATCGCCCAGGCCGAGCTGGATGAAGCCTTGATTGTGGGCGAGCTGGATCGCCGCTCAATCCTGGACGCCCGCGCCGCCAATCACTACCTGCAAGACCGTCGCCCGGAGCTCTACGGCGTGCTGAACAAACCCTGAGCCAGCCGGTTTGCCGGCGGTTTGTTAACATGGCCACACCCTACGTTTCGGAAGTGTCCATGCCTGCCCCGGCCCACCCTCATCATCGTCATCTGACCCTGGCCAATGGCCTGCAGGTTTCTCTACGCCATGCACCGCGCTTGAAGCGTTGCGCCGCAGCCTTGCGGGTGGCCGTCGGCAGCCATGATGTGCCTTTGGCGTGGCCGGGATTGGCGCATTTTCTGGAGCATTTGTTGTTTCTGGGCACCAAGCGTTTTCCCGCGAACGACGCCTTGATGGCGTACGTGCAGCGTCACGGCGGCCAGGTCAACGCCAGTACCCGGGAGCGCACCACCGACTTCTTTTTCGAGTTGCCGGTGTCGACCTTCGCCGAGGGGCTTGAGCGACTGGCCGAGATGCTCGCTCATCCACGCCTGGCAATTGAAGATCAACTGCGTGAACGCGAAGTGCTGCACGCGGAGTTCGTCGCCTGGTCGCAGGATGCCCAAGCGCAACGGCAGGTCGCACTGCTCGAAGGTCTGGCCGATGATCATCCGCTGCGGGGTTTTCATGCCGGTAATCGCGACAGCCTGCCCGTGGAAAGTGAGCTGTTTCAGCAAGCGCTGAGGGCATTCCACACCGACTTCTATCAGAGTGGGCAGATGACCCTGAGCCTTGTCGGCCCCCAGCCGTGGGACGAACTCGAAGCGCAGGCGCGGCGGTTCAGCGAACAGCTGGCCGCCGGGGCTGGCCACCCACAGGCCGCTCCGCCGGCGCTGATGCGCGACCAGGCCATGAGTTATCAGCACACTGCCAATGGTCACCTGCACCACGTCATTGCCTGCGATGTACCACGCGAAGCCCTGGAGTTTCTCTGTACCTGGCTCAACAGCGCAGCGCCCGGCGGGTTGCTGGCTGAACTGAAAACTCGAAAGCTGGCCAGCACATTGCAGGCCTCGGTGCTTTATCAGTTCGCTGGGCAAGCACTGCTGGATATCGACTTTGCTCTCGACACCCACGCTGATTCGGCGGCGCTGATCGAGATGTTGTTGCACGACTGGCTGAGCTTTTTCGCCCACAGTGACTGGACGTCACTGCGCGAAGAATTCGCCCTGCTGGCGGCGCGTCAACTTCAGGTCCAAGGCGCCCTGGCGTTGGCGCGGTACGAAAGCCAAGCGCTGTCGGAGCACAGCGTCAGTGCCTTGAAGGCCCTGCTTGATTCACTTCAGCTGAAGCCCGCCCAGCACACTTGGCAGTTGCCACCCGGCAACCCGTTCCTGCGCCCGCCCGTCAAAGAAGAACGCGCCGGCCTGATTCGCGGCCAAACCAGCGCCCATCGCGGCCTGCGCACCTTTGCCCAGGATCGTTCCCGAGGCCGACGCGAAGCCTCCGCGCTGACGTTCAGCAAAGCCTTGGCTGATGACACCGAGGAAGGTGCGCTCTATCTGCATTGGCAGTTTGATTCAAGCCTCCCTGCCGGGCTGGAAAGCGCATTGCAGCCGTTGCGGGACAACGCCCATCAGGCGGGCGTCGAGTTATCGTTCGAAACCCTCGCCAATGACTGGTGGGTGAAAATGACCGGCCTCCACGAGCCGATGCCGGCCGTGCTCGAAGCCTTGGCGCATAACCTTAACCTGCCCGTGGCCCATGAGACGCCCTCCAACGCAGCGCCGCTGATTGCTATCCGAGCACTGCTCAAGGCGCTCCCGGCTTGCTGTGCCGGTGCACGCAGCGAACCCCGCGTGACGCCGGCAGCGTGGAACACCGCCCGCTGGCAAGGGTTGGGCCTGGGGTTGCCTGCCGCATGCGAAGCCGCGATCAAAACCGCTGCCGCTCGTTTGCCTGGGCAGCCCGCGAGCATCGAGTACCAACACCCGCCCATCGGTGGTCAACGTCTCTGGCACGCGATGGCAACGGCGTCCGACGAAGCGGCATTACTGCTGTTTTGCCCGGCACCCACACAATCCCTGGAGGACGAGGCCGCGTGGCGCCTGCTCGGGCATCTGTTGCAGGGGCCTTTCTACCAACGCTTGCGCGTCGAGCTGCAAGTCGGCTACGCCGTATTCAGCGGCGTGCGACAGATCAACGGGCAAACCGGGCTGCTGTTTGGCGTGCAGTCCCCCAGCGTTTCCCTCGCCGGTATCGTCGAACACCTGCAAACCTTTCTGACACAACTGCCGTCGTTGATCGAGGGCAGCGCCGACCTGGGGGGCCAGGACCTGGCCCGGCAGCTCACGGCACTTTCTGTCGCCCTAGCCGCCGAGCAGCTTTGGCACGCGCAGTTGGCCGGCCATTCGTCGGGATATCTGGAGCGGCTTGAACAACTCATCCAATCTCGCACGCGTGAAGATTTACTGCAGGCCGCCCGGCAACTCAACAATGCCTCGGGCGGCTGGCGCTGTGTCGCCAACGGCCCACGTATCAGCGATCACTGGCAAGCCGCAGGCTGATCATTGCCAGGCCTGCAAAAGGCTTTTTCTTTCGAGACAGCGCTAACTTGAGAAGAATTGCGTAATATTCATACGCAGTATCTGAACATCTCCGACAGGAGGTGGACTATATGTAGTAGTTGGTAGTGAACGTCCCATCCTTTGGTAGGAGTATGAATATGACCTGGTCCAAACCTGCTTACACTGATCTGCGCATCGGTTTCGAAGTCACCATGTACTTCGCCAGCCGTTAATCCGCTGGGTAATACAACGCCTCGGTTCGCCCGGGGCGTTTTTGTTTTGAGCTTTGCTTGATGGAGCGACCATGTTTGTCCAGATTCTAGGTTCCGCCGCCGGCGGTGGTTTCCCACAGTGGAACTGCAACTGCGTGAACTGCGCAGGTTTTCGTGATGGCAGCTTAAAGGCCCAGGCCCGCACCCAGTCGTCCATCGCGATCTCCGACGATGGCGTGAACTGGGTACTGTGCAATGCCTCGCCGGATATCCGGGCGCAACTGCAAGGCTTTGCCCCGATGCAACCCGGCCGTGCCCTGCGCGACACCGGCATCAGCGCGATCATCCTGATGGACAGCCAGATCGACCACACCACCGGCCTGCTGAGCCTGCGTGAAGGCTGCCCGCACCAGGTGTGGTGCACCGACATGGTCTTTGAGGACCTGAGCACCGGTTTCCCGTTGTTCACCATGCTCACCCATTGGAACGGCGGCCTGGTCAGGAACCGCATCGAGCTGGACACCGGCTTCACCATCCCGGCCTGCCCAAACCTGCGTTTTACCCCGTTGCCACTGCGCAGCGCTGCGCCGCCCTACTCGCCACACCGCTTCGACCCGCACCCAGGCGACAACATCGGCCTGATCGTCGAAGACCTGCGCACCGGCGGCAAACTGTTCTACGCCCCGGGGCTGGGCAAGGTCGACGCGCCGTTGCTGGAGATCATGGCCGGTAGCGATTGCCTGTTGGTGGATGGCACGATGTGGGATGACGATGAAATGCAACGCCGTGGCGTCGGCACTCGCACCGGCCGCGAGATGGGCCACCTTGCGCAGAACGGCCCCGGCGGCATGCTCGAAGTGCTTGCGCAGTTGCCTGAACAGCGCAAGGTACTTATCCACATCAACAACACCAACCCGATTCTCGATGAGGATTCCCCCGAGCGGGCCGAGTTGGCGCGGCGCAATGTCGAAGTGGCTTACGACGGCATGAGCATCGAACTGTAGGAGCGGGCTTGCCCGCGAAAAATTCAAGGGCAATGCGCTCATTCAGAATGCCCCGTCCTCATTAACCACCTTCGCGAGCAAGCTCGCTCCTGCAGGAGAACTCTTGTGACTGAAAGACCGATGAGCACCACAGAATTTGAAAAGGCCCTGCGGGCCAAGGGCGCCTTCTACCATATCCATCACCCGTACCACGTGGCGATGTATGAAGGCCGAGCCACTCGCGAGCAGATCCAGGGCTGGGTCGCCAACCGCTTCTACTATCAGGTGAATATCCCGCTGAAAGACGCGGCGATCCTGGCCAACTGCGCGGACCGCGAGATCCGTCGCGAGTGGATTCAACGCCTGCTGGACCACGACGGCGCACCCGGCGAAGACGGCGGGATCGAAGCCTGGTTGCGCCTGGGCCAGGCGGTCGGCCTCGACCCCGATCAACTGCGCTCCCAGGAATTGGTGTTGCCCGGTGTGCGTTTTGCGGTGGATGCCTACGTCAACTTCGCCCGTCGCGCCAGCTGGCAAGAAGCCGCCAGCAGTTCGCTGACCGAGCTGTTCGCCCCGCAGATCCACCAGTCGCGCCTCGACAGTTGGCCGCAGCATTACCCGTGGATTGATCCAGCCGGCTACGAATATTTTCGCACGCGCCTGGGCCAGGCCCGTCGCGATGTGGAGCACGGGCTGGCGATCACCCTGCAGCACTACACGACTCGCGAAGGCCAGGAGCGCATGCTGGAAATACTCCAGTTCAAACTGGATATTTTGTGGAGCATGCTGGACGCCATGAGCATGGCCTATGAACTCAACCGCCCGCCCTATCACAGCGTGACCGAGCAACGGGTGTGGCATAAAGGGATCACCCTATGAGCTTTGATCGCAGCAAAAAACCGACCTGGCGCCAAGGCTATCGCTACCAGTACGAGCCTGCGCAAAAAGGCCATGTGTTGCTCTATCCTGAAGGCATGATCAAGCTCAACGACAGCGCCGCCTTGATCGGTGGCTTGATCGACGGTGAGCGCGACGTCGCGGCCATCATCGCCGAGCTGGAAAAACAATTTCCCGGTGTGCCTGAACTCGGTGAAGACATCGAGCAATTCATGGAGGTCGCCCGTGCTGAGCACTGGATCAACCTTGCCTGAAAAACCCGCTGTCGGCCTGCCGCTATGGCTGCTCGCCGAGCTGACTTACCGCTGCCCGTTGCAATGCCCGTATTGCTCCAACCCGCTGGATTTCGCCGAGCAGGGCAAGGAGCTGAGCACCGAGCAGTGGATCAAGGTGTTTCGCGAAGCGCGGGAAATGGGTGCGGCACAATTGGGGTTTTCCGGCGGTGAACCGCTGGTGCGCCAGGATCTCGCAGAGCTGATCGCCGAGGCACGCCAGTTGGGGTTCTACACCAACCTGATCACCTCCGGCATCGGCCTCACCGAACAGAAAATCAGCGACTTCAAAAAAGCCGGCCTGGACCATATCCAGATCAGCTTCCAGGCCAGCGATGAACAGGTGAACAATCTGCTGGCCGGCTCGAAAAAAGCCTTCGCGCAAAAACTGGAAATGGCCCGTGCGGTCAAGGCCCATGGCTATCCGATGGTGCTGAACTTTGTCACCCATCGGCACAATATCGACAAGATCGACCGTATCATCGAGCTGTGCATCGCGCTGGAAGCCGACTTCGTCGAACTCGCCACCTGCCAGTTCTATGGCTGGGCACAACTCAATCGCGTGGGGTTGCTGCCGACTAAAGAGCAGTTGGTGCGCGCCGAGCGCATCACTAACGAATACCGTGCCAAGCTTGAAGCCCAAGGGCACCCCTGCAAGCTGATCTTCGTGACCCCGGACTACTACGAGGAGCGCCCAAAAGCCTGCATGAACGGCTGGGGCAGTCTCTTTCTGACGGTGACACCGGACGGTACCGCCCTACCCTGCCACGGCGCCCGACAGATGCCGGTGCAATTTCCGAATGTGCGCGATCACAGCATGCAGCACATCTGGTACGACTCGTTCGGCTTCAACCGCTTTCGCGGCTATGACTGGATGCCCGAACCGTGCCGTTCGTGTGACGAAAAGGAAAAGGACTTCGGCGGCTGCCGCTGCCAGGCCTTTATGCTGACCGGGGATGCGAGCAATGCCGACCCGGTATGCAGCAAGTCCGAGCAGCACGGCATCATCCTGCAGGCGCGGGAGGAGGCCGAACACGCTACTCAGACCATTGAGCAACTGGCCTTTCGCAACGAGCGCAACTCACGACTCATCGCCAAAGGCTGACGGCCTCAGCGCTTGGCGATGATGTACACCGCATGCACGATGCCCGGGATGTAGCCGCACAGGGTCAGCAGGATATTCAGCCAGAACGCGCCACCGAACCCCACTTGCAGGAACACGCCCAGTGGCGGCAACAGGATGGCAATGATGATACGAATGAAATCCATAGGGTCAGCTCCAGAAAATCGGCTCGTGTGAGCCGTGTAGCTAATCGACCGTGGGGGTTTGCGAGGGTTCAGTGGGTTCTGGCATTGGGCCATCTTCAAGCCAGAATTTCCAACCCGTGCTTCTTTACGATGCTCAGCAACTTGAGCGCCATGCCGCTGGGCTGTTTCTCACCAGATTCCCATTTTTTGACCGTGGAGGCACTGGTGTTCAAGTAACGCGCGAAAACAGGTTGGCTCACATGGCTGCTTTCACGCAGCTGCTTGATCTGTTCGGCTGGAATTTGCGCCGGGACCGTTGCAAGGCACATCTCGTCGAACTCACGTAGAGTGGTTTTGCTGATTGCCCCTATCGAGTGCAGCGCCTGGGCCGATTTATGAACAGATTCCAGCGCTTCACTTTCATACTTTTTGATCATGATGTATCTCCACAAACTCCTTGAGGTCCAGTAGTTGCTGGACTTGTGCCGCGCTTAAAGCTTCCCACAAACATACCACTCAGTGGTATAGACTAGAAACGCGGGCACGCAAAATCTCTCTGCCCCCTCGTCGGCAGTCCTTGCCGACGCTTGCCAAAAAGCCATTGTTTTCACTGATGCTCAATCAACAATTTCAGTCCAAAAATTTCGCAGACAAAAAAACGCCCCCAGCCAAAAGAATCAGGCTGGAGGCGCCGCGTAGGCCGCGAGACGGTTCAGGAATAAGGGATTAAACGGCGATGCCCTTGCGGCATTGCAGTTGTGCGGTACGCACGCGAGAAAAGGCGCGGGCCAGGCGCAGGAGCATTTCGTCGATGTTGCTTTTGCTCACCGTCAGCGCCGGAGTGAAGCGCAGGCAGTTGGGTTGCGGGGCATTGAGGATCAGACCTTCGTGCAGGGCGGCCTTTACGACGGCATCCGCGGAATCATCCGACAACGTCAGGCCCCACATCAGGCCCTGGCCGCGTAATTGGCCGTGGTCGTAACGGTAAGCCAGGCGGGCGAGACCTTCGCCGAGGTAACAGCCAGATTCATGCACATGCTCCAGGAAACCGCGCTCCAGCACCGTATCGAGAACCGCCAGACCGGCCGATGCCATCAACGCATTACCATGATGGGTGCCCTCCAGCTCGCCGACTTCGAAGCAGCAGGCTTTGCCGCGCGCCAACAAGGCCGCCAGCGGCACGCCACCGCCCAAGCCCTTGCCGAGGGTGATGATGTCGGCGCGTATACCGTACTGCTGTTCGGCAAGTAAGGCGCCACAGCGACCGATGCCCGTTTGCACTTCATCAAGAATCAGCAGGATGCCCAGCTCACGGCATAACCGCTCAACCCCCTTGAGGTAGTGCTCGGTGGCGGGAATTACGCCGGCTTCGGCCTGGATAGGTTCCAGCATTATCGCGACGGTCCCTGCATCCACCGCGGCGTGCAGCGCGGGTAGATCGTTGAACGGCACATGGCTGAACCCAGGCAACTGCGGTTCGAAACGGTTGTCACAGCCGCCCGACGACGCCGACATGGCCGCGAAGCTGCGGCCATGGCAGCCGTTGCCCGCGGTGATGATGCGGTAAGCACTACCCCGATGCAGTTGGCCCCATTTGCGTGCCAGCTTGATCGCCGCTTCGCAGGCTTGCGCGCCGCTGTTGAGCAGGTAGCCCTGGTCGCTGCCGGTGTGTTCGCACAGGCGCTCGACGAGGTTGAGTTGCAGGCGGTTGTACAGGCCATTACCCGGGTTGATCAGTGCTTGAGCCTGATCCGAGAGCGCCTTGATCAATACCTGCGGGCTGTGGCCGAGGCTATTGGCGGCACCGCCCTGGCTGAAATCGAGGTAGGCGCGGTCATCACTGTCCCAGAGCCAGGAGCCCTGGCCACGCACGAACACCTGTGGCGGGCGCGCAACGGTGGGCATCAGGCGCGCGCTGGAAAGGTCATTGCCGGCAGTGTCCAGAATCAGATCGTCCAGGCTCGGCGCGGGGCGACGGAACAGATTCACAGCTCACCTCCAATAGCAACCCGACCTTGATCGGTGCAGGGTGCCGACACTGCCTTGCGGTTTTTTGTCTTGCCTATGTAAACGCTATCAACATAAACGCTGTTCATTGCCCGATCCGGCCCTGTACGCCCTGTGAATAGGCGCTAGACTAGGCGTCTGCAGGGCCGACGGCCATTTCGATTTTCCAGCTTTTTCGATAAGTAAGTCTTATGGATTTCAAGCAACTGCGTTATTTCGTCGCGGTGTATGAGGAAGGCCACGTAGGCCGTGCCGCTGAACGCCTTTCGATCTCTCAACCGGCGTTGTCGCAACAAATCCGCCAGCTGGAACAGAACCTGGATGTGGGCCTGTTCGAGCGCAGCAGCAAGCGCCTGTTACCTACCTTGGCCGCTCATACGTTGTACAACCATGCCTTGCCGCTGATCGATGGCATGCAGCAAGCCGTTGAAGCCTTGGGCAACTTCAAGGGCCAGGCGATGCGTACCTTGGCCATCGGCGTGCTGCAGACGGTGCACACCAGCCTGGTTCCGCAAATGCTGGAGCGTGTGCGCAAGGCGCAGCCTCATTTGGTCGTGCAAATCTACGAACTGACGGGGCTTGAAATTGAACGGCGCCTGCTCAACGGTTCGCTGGACATTGGCATCAGCTATCTGCCGCCACGCCAGCCGGGGCTGCACGGCACGCTGCTGTATGAGGATGAATTGAAGGTGGTGATCCCCGAGGACCACCCGCTGCGCGAGTTCAAGAAAGTCTCGCTGAAGCAGGCGGCCGAATTGCCAATGTTGCTGTTGGGCGAAGAGTTTCAAGTGCGCCAGATCTGGCAAGGCCAACTGTCCAACCTTGGGCGGCGCCCGCAAGTGCAGGCAGAGCTCAACACCATGGTGGGCATTCTCGACAGCCTGCCCCACAGTAAATTGGCCACGGTGCTGCCAGGGCGCTCCCAGGACGAGCACAACAGCAAGGCCTTGTTGTGGAAACCCTTGAGTGAACCCAGGGTGCCACTGAAAGTGGGCTTGGTGTGCCGTGATCTACAACGACAGCAGGCGACCGTGGCCTTGCTGCGCACGCTGCTGGAAGGCGTGATGAATGCCCCGCAGGCAAGCGCCTGACTTTTTCGCGGGCAAAAGAAAACCCCGCCGAAGCGGGGCTTTGCAGACTGTTTCCCTGACATCCATTTCACTCCGCCGTCCTGGCAGAATCCTACGTGTCCGTGTTGTTGCTTTGCGCTTCCTGCGCGACGTCCATGTGAAGTAGATTATCGGTGGATCCAATTTGGCGATAGAGGACGAATAGCAGCACGTCATGTAAGAGATTGCTTACACGCCCTCCAAGCCTTTAGAACTGTGCCTCATCCAGCAAATACAGCGATTCGCTGCCCGCTTTTACCGACGCGCTCAATGAGTGGATACGCGGCAACAGGCGTGCAAAGTAAAAGCGCGCCGTGCCCAGTTTGCTGGCGTAGAAATCTTCCTCAGCCTCCTTGCCCAGCGCTGCCTTGGCCATGCGTGCCCACATGTAGGCGTAGGCCATGTACCCAAACGCGTGCAGATATTCCACCGACGCCGCGCCGATCTCATTCGGGTTGGTCTTGGCGCGGTCCAGCACCCAGGCGGTCAATTCATCCAGGTTATCCACCGCTGCGCTGAGTGGGCGGGTGAACTCGGCCAGTTCGGCATTCGCCGTGGCGATGAACTGACGGACTTCGTCGGCGAACAGGCTGTAGAACTTGCCACCGCTGCCCACGATCTTGCGCCCCATCAGGTCCAGGGCCTGAATGCCATTGGTCCCTTCGTAGATCTGGGTGATGCGTACGTCGCGCACCAATTGTTCCTGGCCCCACTCGCGGATGTAGCCATGGCCGCCGAACACTTGCTGGCCGAGTACGGTGGTTTCCAGGCCCAGGTCGGTGAGAAACGCCTTGGCAACCGGGGTCAACAACGCCACCAGGTTATCGGCGCGTTCGCGAGCGGCGGCATCTTCGCTGAATTTGGCGATATCCAACTGCGTCGCCACATAGGTGGAGAACGCACGGCCGCCTTCGTTCGCGGCCTTCATGGTCAGCAGCATGCGCCGCACGTCCGGGTGCACGATGATCGGGTCGGCGGCCTTGTCTTTGGCTTGGGCGCCAGTCGGTGCACGGCTTTGCAGGCGATCGCGGGCGTATTCGATCGCGTTCTGGTAGGAGCGCTCGCCGGACGCCAGGCCCTGGATACCCACGCCCAGACGCTCGTAGTTCATCATGGTGAACATCGCCGCCAAGCCACGGTTTGGCTCGCCGACCAGGTAGCCCACGGCTTCGTCGAAGTTCATCACGCAGGTCGCAGACGCCTGGATGCCCATCTTGTGTTCGATCGAGCCGCAAGTCACCGGGTTACGCGCGCCCAGGCTGCCGTCGGCATTGACCATGAACTTCGGCACCAGGAACAGCGAAATCCCCTTGGGCCCCGCCGGTGCATCCGGCAGCTTGGCCAGTACCAGGTGGATGATGTTTTCGGTGAGATCGTGCTCGCCACCGGTGATGAAGATCTTGGTGCCGCTGACCTTGTAGGAACCGTCCGCCTGAGGCTCGGCCTTGGTGCGGATCATCCCCAGGTCCGTACCGGCATGGGCTTCGGTCAGGCACATGGAGCCGGCCCACTCACCGGAATACATCTTCGGCAGGTAAGCGGCTTTCAGCTCTTCACTGGCATGGGTATTGATCGACACGCAGGCGCCGGAAGTCAGCATCGGATACAGGCCGAACGCCAGGCTCGACGAGTTGATCATTTCTTCGACTTGCGCCGACACGGCTTTGGGCATGCCCATGCCGCCGAAGACAGGGTCACCCCCGACACCCACCCAGCCGCCTTCGGCGTAGGTTTTGTAGGCCTGTGGGAATCCATCCGGCGTGCTCACCGCACTGTCCGCCCAGCGGCAGCCTTGCTCGTCGCCACCCCGGCTGAGCGGCGCGATGGACTTGGCGGTCACCTTGCCGGCCTCTTCGAGAATGGCCTCAACGGTTTCGGCATCCACGGTGTCCGCCAATGCCGGCAATTGGGCCCAAGTATTGGCGACCTCAAACACTTCGTTGAGGACGAAGCGCATATCACGCAGCGGCGCTTTGTAATCAGCCATGGCAAACCTCGTGAGAACGTGAAAAGTGATTCGATAGGGATCGGTTTTATGAGCCCCGAGTGTACCCGAACAACTTTTAAGACACATAGGGTCCACTTGTGACTGATTGGTATTTTTAAGTCACTCCAATGCAAATGCTTGCGCAGACAGACTCATCAGGCACTCGCTGCCGGCTTCCACGGCGGCGCGGTGGCCCGTTGTACGGGGCAGCAGGCGCTTGAAGTAGAAGTCGCAGGTGCCCAGCTTGGCCTTGGCGAACTCGATGTCGTCTTGCGCTTGCGCGGCAATGGCCATACGCAGCCACAGGTACGCCAGAATGATGTAACCGCTGTACATCAGGTAATCCACGGCCGCAGCGCCCACTTCATCCGGGTTTTTCATCGCCGCCATACCGACCTTCATCGTCAACTCGCCCCACTGCTGGTTCAACTGGTCGAGTTGCTCCACATGGGCCTTGAGCTGCGGATGTTCGGCATGCGCCGCGCAGAACTGATGCACGATCCGGGTAAAGCCACGCAATAACTTGCCCTGGCTGCCGAGCACCTTGCGCCCCAGCAAATCCAGCGCCTGGATGCCGTTGGTGCCTTCATAGATCGGTGCAATCCGCGCATCCCGCGCCAATTGCTCCATGCCCCACTCGCGGATGTAGCCATGGCCGCCGAACACCTGCATACCGTGGTTGGTCACCTCCAGCCCGGTCTCGGTCATGAAGGCTTTGCAGATCGGGGTAAGGAAGGCCAGCAGGTCTTCAGCGGCCTGGCGCTGCTCGGCGTCGTGGCTCAGATGCGCGGTGTCGAGCAATTGCGCGGTGAAGTAGGTCAATGCGCGGTTGCCCTCGTTGAAGGCTTTCATGGTCAGCAGCATGCGCCGCACGTCGGGGTGCACGATGATCGGGTCGGCGGCCTTGTCCGGTGCCTTGGCGCCGGTCAGCGAGCGCATTTGCAGGCGGTCGTTGGCGTATTTGATCGCGCCCTGGAAACTCGCTTCACCGTTGCACAAGCCCTGCATGCCGGTGCCCAGCCGTGCGTGGTTCATCATGGTGAACATGCAGTTGAGGCCTTTGTTGGCCTCGCCAATCAGAAAGCCCCTGGCACCGTCGAAGTTCAACACACACGTGGCCGAGCCCTTGATCCCCATCTTGTGTTCGATGGAGCCGCAGTGCACCGCGTTACGCTCACCCGATTCCGCATGGAACTTGGGCACGATAAACAAGGAAATACCCTTAGTGCCCGCTGGCGCATCCGGCAGCTTGGCCAGTACCAGATGGATGATATTGGCGCTCATGTCGTGCTCGCCGGCCGAGATGAAGATCTTGCTGCCGGTGACCGCATAGCTGCCGTCCGCCTGCGGCACGGCGCGGGTCTTGATCAGGCCCAGGTCGGTGCCGCAGTGGGCTTCGGTGAGGCACATCGTGCCGGTCCACTCGCCGGCGGTGAGTTTGTTCAGGTAAGTGGCTTTCTGCTCGTCGGTGCCATGGGCGTGGATCGCCGTCATGGCACCATGGGTCAGGCCGGGGTACATGCCCCAGGACGTGTTGCTGGAGCCGATCATTTCGCTCAGCACCAGGCCCAAGGATGGCGGCAGGCCCTGGCCGCCGTAGGCCGGATCGGCCGCCACGCCGTGCCAGCCGCCGTCCACGTACTGGGCGAAGGCTTCCTTGAAGCCCTTGGGGGTGGTGACCACGCCATTGTCGAAATGGCAGCCTTCTTCATCACCGCTGCGGTTGAGCGGTGCGAGCACGTTTTCGCAGAATTTGGCGCCTTCTTCGAGGATCGCACTGACCATGTCCGGCGTGGCATCCGTAGCCCCCAGCGCCGCATAGTGGCCATGGAAATCAAACACGTTGTCGATCAGAAAGCGCATGTCGCGCAGGGGAGCTTTGTAGTCAGGCATGGCGATGTCTCCGGCAGCAGATACTTTCAACCTACTGCCGGCCAAGACTGCAAACAATCACTGTAGAACCGCTGAATACAGCGCCATCACTCAACCGGCAGCGCGCTCCATACGCACCGCGCCACGCCGGGTCTGCCCGGCCGCGACCACGCAATTACGCCCGGCCCCCTTGGCGGAGTACAGGGCTTCGTCGGCGGATTTGAGCACCTCTTCCGGCGTGCGCTGCTCGGCCTGGCGCTCGGCCACGCCGATGCTGACGGTCACCGACACACTGGACGCCCCGCTGCCTGTGCGACGCTGACGGCCCTGATGATCGTCATGGGGACGGTCCGGGTTGCGCAGCTTGATGTCGTAGTTGGCAATGATCTCGCGGATCTCTTCCAGGTGCGGCATGCACTCATCCAGGGTCTTGCCGGCAAACACCACGGCAAATTCTTCACCGCCATAACGGTAGGCACGCCCGCCGCCATTGACCTTGGACAGCTTGCTGGCGACCAGCCGCAGGACCTGGTCGCCCACGTCGTGGCCATGGGTGTCGTTGAAGCGTTTGAAGTGGTCGACGTCGCTCATCGCCAACACATAGTTGCGCCCCAGTCGCTGCATGCGTTCGTTGAGCGCGCGCCGCCCGGGCAAGCCGGTCAGCTCATCGCGAAACGCCATTTGATAGGCCTCATGGGCCACACCGGCGGCAATCATCAACATCACCTGGCTGCACATGATGTTCAGGGTGAACGGCAGGATGAAGGTTTGCGGCAACATCCAGAACATTCCCAACAACCCGACCAACTGCGCGGCGTGCAACGGACGCGGCTGGTACCAGTACTGGGCGGCCAGGGTCAGGAAGCCGACCAGGAACATCGGGTAAGAGAGTTGGATCAGGCTCATCCAGCTGCCATGCAGCGCCGGCCAACGAATTTCTGCCAGCCAGTTCAGCAAGGCCTGCGGGAAACTCTGCTCCAGGGCCAGCGCAACGCTGCCCACGGCGATCAGCACCGCACACCGGGCAACGAAGTCGCGAAACAGGTGGGTCTTCTCCTGCCACAGCGCGTAGATGCTGAACAACAGCGGCAACAGCAGGCAACACAGATGAAACACCACGGCGGCATCTTCACGCACGCGGCCATTATCGCGGTAAAAGTCCGTCTGGGTGTCCAGCAAGAAGTAGGTGATATACACCGTGATCATCAGGAACAGTTCACGCTGACGCCGATACACCGCGCAATACGAACCACCGAGCAACAGCACCAAGGTCGGCAGCACGTTGAACAGCGAAGTGAAGAAGACATTGAGGTCTTTGACATACGCAGCCGAGAGCCCGGCCAGCAATAGCAGCAACGAGGGGAGAAAATGGCTGAAACGTACAGCGGACACGCGTGACAAGGGTAAAGCTCCGACCCGCCGATAAAGATGGCACAGTGCCTTCACTGCGCACAGTTAAGCACATTCAATGTGACCTGTATCACATTGCCATCACTGTAACGGCAGCCAACCCCAATCCCTAAGTGCTGCGCTGTGTTTTTTATCGCACCCAATAAAAAACCGCCACTCCCGAAGGAGCGGCGGTTTTCAGCAGAACCCGGTAAGGCTTAGTAAGCCAGGCCGAAGTTCTCTTCTTTCATGTCCATCAGGTTGTTGGCGCCCGACAGCATGGTTGCAACGTGAGTGCGGGTACGCGGCAGGATGCGCTGGAAGTAGAAGCGCGCAGTCTGCAGCTTGGCGGTGTAGAACGCCTCTTCGGTGGTGCCGGCAGCCAGTTTTTCGGCGGCCAGGCGCGCCATGTCGGCCCAGAAGTAAGCCAGGCACGCGTAACCGGAGTACATCAGGTAGTCCACCGAGGCGGCACCGACTTCTTCACGGTCTTTCATCGCGGCCATGCCGACCTTCATGGTCAACTCGCCCCACTCTTTGTTCAGTGCAGCCAGCGGTGCGACGAACTCTTTGACGGCTTCGTTGCCTTCGTTGGCCTGGCAGAACTTGTGCACGATCTTGGTGAAACCCTTGAGCGCTTCGCCTTGGGTCATCAGCACTTTACGGCCGAGCAGGTCCAGCGCCTGGATGCCGGTGGTGCCTTCGTACAGCATCGAGATGCGGCTGTCGCGAACGTTCTGCTCCATGCCCCACTCGGCGATGAAGCCGTGGCCACCGTAGATCTGCACGCCGTGGTTGGCCGCTTCAAAACCGACTTCGGTCATGAACGCCTTGGCGATTGGAGTCATGAAGGCCAGCAGGCCATCGGCCTGTTTCTTGGCTTCGTCGTCGGTGCCGTACTTGACGATGTCCACTTGCTTGGCGGTGAAGTACACCATCGCACGGTTACCCTCGGCGAAGGCTTTCATGGTCAGCAGCATGCGGCGCACGTCAGGGTGCACGATGATCGGGTCGGCCGCTTTGTCCGGCGCTTTCGGGCCGGTCAGGGAGCGCATTTGCAGGCGATCACGCGCATATTTCAGGCCGCCCTGGAAGCCGATTTCAGCATGGGCCAGGCCCTGCAGTGCGGTCCCCAGGCGAGCGGTGTTCATGAAGGTGAACATGCAGTTCAGGCCTTTGTTCGCCGGGCCGATCAGGAAACCGGTGGCCGCGTCGAAGTTCATCACGCAGGTAGCGTTGCCATGGATGCCCATCTTGTGTTCCAGAGAACCACAGGTCACGGCGTTGCGCTCACCGATCGAGCCGTCTGCATTCGGCAGGAACTTGGGCACGATAAACAGCGAAATACCTTTTGTACCTGCCGGTGCATCCGGCAGGCGCGCCAGGACGATGTGGACGATGTTATCGGCCATATCGTGCTCACCGGCCGAGATGAAGATCTTGGTGCCGGAAACTTTGTAGGAACCATCAGCCTGAGGTTCGGCCTTGGTGCGCAGCATGCCCAGGTCGGTGCCGCAGTGCGGTTCGGTCAGGCACATGGTGCCGGTCCACTCGCCCGATACCAGCTTGGTCAGGTAAGCCTCTTGCTGCTCAGGCGTGCCGTGTTCGGAGATGGTGTTCATCGCACCGTGGGACAGGCCAGGGTACATGCCCCACGACCAGTTGGCCTCACCGACCATTTCGCTCACGGCCAGGCCCAGGGACTCCGGCAGGCCTTGGCCACCGTGCTCCACATCATGGGCCAGGCTTGGCCAGCCGCCCTCGACGAACTGCTTGTAGGCTTCCTTGAAACCAGTAGGGGTCTTAACGCCTGACTCGCTCCAGGTACACCCTTCGATGTCACCCACGCGGTTCAACGGTGCCAGCACTTGCTCACAGAACTTGGCGCCTTCTTCAAGAATGGCGTCAACCATGTCCGGGGTAGCGTCCTGGCAAGCCGGCAGGCTCTGATAGTGCGCTTCATAACCGAGCAGTTCGTCACGAACGAAGCGAATATCACGCAAGGGGGCCTTGTAGTCAGGCATAGCGATAAACCTCTGCTGATGTATCTGGGATGAACAACCGCGTGGATTTGTTGTGGCGGTCAAACAGGTGTTTGAAACATACGTTTACGACCTGGGGTTGTCAAGCATCGTCCAGGCGCCATTTGTCATGACACGCATCAACGACACGCACGGCAGGGCCTGCGGCGTGTTGCCACTGTCAAAGGAGTTTAGAAGTTCGTCAGGATGACGCAGAACAAATGTGGGAGCGGGCTTGCTCGCGAAAGCGGTGTGTCAGTCAATCCATCAAAGACTGATCCACCGCTTTCGCGAGCAAGCCCGCTCCCACAGAAGAGCAGATAGGCACAAGGATTAAGCGTAGGTATCGATCAAGGTGCCGAGCATTTCGTCCGAAGCCTTGGCGACTTTCACGCCCAGTTCCACTTGAAACTTGCCTTGGGCCATCTCGACCATATCGCTCGCCGAGTTGGTGGGCTGGGCACGACCGTTGGCTTGCAAACGGTCGCGTTGGGCGTCCGAGGGCTGGGTCGTCGCGGCGCTGGCAATGTTGCCGGCGGCCTGGTCGACACGGTTCTGCCCGGTCTGGATGGTGCTCAGTCCCGAATAAAACGCGCTGCTTCCGGAGATTTCCATGGCGTAAGCCTGCCTTTAGAGAATCGTGAAGATGAATTGAAGCAGACATTCCGGCAAAAGGCCCGTCAAAAACACTAATGGCCTATTGCCCTGTTATAGCCAAAATCAGTCAAGCAGATCCAGTTCCAGGTGCGCGGCAACCGCTTCGGCCCCGGCCTGCTTGAGTCTCGGCACCCGCCCCAGGCATGGCGCCGGCAAGCGTTCAGCCAGGGTGGCAAGGTTCTCTTCCAGACGAGAGGTCTTCGGATCGATGATATTCGCTACCCACCCCGCCAGCGGCAACCCATCGCGGGCAATCGCCTCGGCGGTGAGCAAGGCGTGGCTGATGCAGCCCAGACGCACCCCCACCACCAGGATCACCGGCAACTTCAGGGCCATGGCCAAGTCCGACAGGTTGGCCTGATCGGCCAAGGGCACCCGCCAGCCACCCGCGCCCTCGATCAAGGTGAAATCCGCCTGCTGCGCCAGTATGTGCTGCATCGGTTGCAACAGCGACTGCACCGTCAGCGCAACACCGGCCTCCCGCGCCGCCAGATGGGGCGCGATGGCCGGTTCGAATGCCACCGGGTTGACCTCGGCATAGGTCAGCGGCAACGAGCATTCAGCCAACAGCGCCAGGGCGTCGCTATTGCGCAGCCCTTTGGGCGTGATCTGGCAACCCGAGGCGACCGGCTTTGCCGCAGCGGTGCTTTTGCCCGCGAGGCGGGCGGCATGCAAAAGGCCCGCGGCAATGGTGGTCTTGCCCACATCCGTGTCGGTACCGGCGATGAAGTAAGCGGCGTTCATAGAGGTTTCTCCAGTACGGCGTACACCACTTGATACGTGGCAGGCAGGCCCTGGGCCTGACGGAACTGCTCGTAAGCGTTCACCAGTGCAGCAATCCGCGCGCGGCCCGTCAACCCTCCCGGGCGGCCCGGGTTGAGGTTGTGCGCGCCCAACGCTTTGAGTTCGTGGGTCAGGCTACGTACGTCCGGGTAGTGCAGCACATGGGGTTGGCGCTCCAGGCTGACGACGCGCAGGCCGCTGGCGGCGCAGAGCTGTTGATACGTCTCGAAGGCACGGAAACGGTTGACGTGCACCAGGCCATCCGCCGCTCGCCAGCTTTCGCGCAACTCATGCAATGTGCCCACACACAGGCTCGCGAACGCCAGCACGCCGCCGGGTTGCAGCACGCGATGGGCCTCGCTGAGCACCGCGTCGAAATTCGCACACCACTGCACCGCCAGGCTGGAATAGATCAGCCCCAGGCTCTGAGCTTTAAGCGGCAAGCGCTCGGCATCCCCGGCAATGAAATACCCCGCGCCGCCCAAGGGCCTGGCGTGATTGAGCATACCTTCGGCGATATCCAGCGCCACGCCCTGGCTGTCGGGCAACCGCTCAGCCAACACACGGCTGAAAAAACCGGTGCCACAACCCATGTCCAGCCAGCGCTGTGGCGTTAGGGCCAGCGGAAGGCGAGCCAACAATGCGGTGCCCACCGCACGCTGCAACTCGGCCACGCTGTCGTAACTGGCGGCTGCGCGGGAAAACGACGCGGCCACCTGGCGCTTGTCCGGCAAGCCGCCCGGCAATGGGGGCAGGGATAAATCAGTCATCAACGCACTCATGCAAAAAAGCCTGGATGGCCCCCGCAACACCGTGAGGGTCTTCCAGAAGAAAAGCGTGGCCGGCCTGTTCAATCAGGCCGATTTCAACATCGGGCAGCAAGGCCAATAGATCGCCGGCCGCTTCGGCCGGTACCAGCCCGTCCAGGCCGGCAAACAGGTGTAACTGCGGACCGCGAAAAGCCTGCAAAGCGGCGCGGGTATCAAGCCGGGCGAGCAGTTCAAGACCGGGCATCAACACGCTGGAAGGTGTATGCGGCGCGCCACTGACCAGCAAACGCGACAACCCGCGAGGGTCTTCGGCGCCCTTGGCGCACAACAGGCCGAAGCGTTTGAGGGTGACTTGGGAGTCGGCATGGCAACCGGCGAGGAACGCATCGAAGGTTTCGCCGGGCATCGCGCTCGGCCAGCCGGCATGGGCGACAAAACACGGGTTGCTCGCCAACGTCAGCAAACCACAGCAGCGCTCACCGCGCCGCGCCGCCAATTCGGAAGCCAGCATGCCGCCCAGGGACCAACCGCCCAGCCAGGCGTTGTCCGCCAGCGTGGCGTCGAGTTCGTCGAGCCAGTCATCCAGCTCGCTGGAGTCCAGTACCGGCAACGGTTCGATCTGCACCTGCAGGTGCTCGTCGAGGCCCTGCAAAGCGGCGGCCAGAGGCTCCAGCGGTGACACGCCGAGGCCCCAACCGGGCAGCAATATCAGTCGATCACGCATGGTCGGGCTCCGTGGCGCCTAACAAGCGGAAACACTCTTCCAACGCCGTTAACAATAGCTGCACCTGGGCCTCGCTGTGGGCCGCCGTCAACGTGACGCGTAAACGTGCACTGCCGACCGGCACGGTGGGTGGGCGGATCGCGGTGACCATCAAGCCGCGCTCGCGCAACATCTGCGACAGGCGCATGGCCTTGGCGCTGTCGCCGATCAGGATCGGTTGGATCGGCGTGAAGCTGTCCATCAACGCCAGGCCGATCTGCTCGGCGCCCTGGCGGAACTGACGGATCAAGCCGTTGAGGTGCTCACGCCGCCAATGTTCGGTGCGCAGCAGCTCGAGGCTTTTCAAGGTGGCGCAAGCCAGGGCCGGCGGTTGGCTGGTAGTGTAGATGTACGGGCGGGCGAATTGGATCAGGCTTTCGATCAGGTCGTCACTACCGGCCACAAAAGCCCCGGCAGTGCCGAACGCCTTGCCCAGGGTGCCCACCAACACCGGCACGTCTGCCTGGCTCAAGCCAAAATGCTCGACGATCCCACCGCCGTGGGCGCCCAACGGGCCGAAGCCATGGGCGTCATCCACCATCAGCCAGGCGCCCTTGGCCTGGGTTGCACGGGCCAATGCGGGCAGGTCCGCCAGATCGCCGTCCATGCTGAACACGCCGTCGGTGACCACCAGGGTATTGCCGGTCGCCTTCTCCAAGCGCTTGGCAAGGCTATCGGCATCGTTGTGCAGGTAACGATTGAAACGCGCACCCGAGAGCAAGCCGGCATCCAGCAGCGAAGCGTGGTTGAGGCGGTCTTCCAGCACCGTATCGCCTTGCCCCACCAGCGCCGTGACCGCGCCGAGGTTGGCCATGTAGCCGGTGGTAAACAGCAAGGCCCGTGGGCGACCGGTGAGGTCGGCCAAGGCTTCTTCCAATGCATGGTGAGGTGTGGCGTGGCCAACCACCAAGTGCGAAGCGCCGCCGCCCACGCCCCAGCGGGACGCTCCGGCGCGCCAGGCTTCGATCACTTGAGGGTTGTTGGCCAGGCCCAGGTAATCGTTATTGCAGAACGCCAGAAGCGGCTGGCCGTCGACCACCACTTGCGGGCCTTGGGGGCTGTCCAGCAGCGGGCGTTGGCGATAGAGGTGTTCGGCACGGCGGGCAGCGAGGCGCGCGGCGAGATCGAAAGACATGCAGGCCTCGGTAGACTCAAAGACTGGAGACTGAGCGCGATCAAATGTGGGAGGGGGCTTGCTCCCGATATCGGTGGGTCTGCCAGCACATCTGCTACTGACAGGCCGCTATCGGGAGCAAGCCCCTCCCACATTTGGATTGCATTTCAATCAGACGGCAGCGTTATAGAACTGTTCGCTGCTCTTTTGCTCGACCAGCGCCTGCTCGATCGCCGCCTGATGCACTTCATCGGCGTGCTCTTCGCGGGCTTCCGGCAGGATGCCCAGGCGCGAGAACAGTTGCATGTCCTTGTCGGCCTGCGGGTTGGCGGTGGTCAGCAGTTTGTCGCCGTAGAAGATCGAGTTGGCGCCAGCGAAAAACGCCAGGGCCTGCATCTGCTCGTTCATCGCCTCACGCCCGGCCGACAGCCGCACATGGGACTGCGGCATCAGGATGCGTGCCACGGCGAGCATGCGGATGAAGTCGAACGGGTCGACGTCGTCAGCGTTTTCCAACGGCGTACCGGCCACCTTCACCAGCATGTTGATCGGCACCGACTCCGGGTGCTCCGGCAGGTTGGCCAGTTGGATCAACAGGTTGGCACGATCATCGAGGGACTCGCCCATGCCGAGGATGCCGCCCGAGCAGATCTTCATCCCCGAATCACGTACATAGGCCAGGGTTTGCAGGCGCTCGCTGTAGGTGCGGGTGGTGATGATCGAGCCGTAGAACTCCGGCGAGGTATCGAGGTTGTGGTTGTAGTAGTCAAGGCCGGCCTGGGCCAGGGCTTGGGTCTGGTCCTGGTCGAGACGACCGAGGGTCATGCAGGTTTCCAGGCCCATGGCCTTCACGCCTTTGACCATCTGCAGCACGTAGGGCATGTCTTTGGCCGACGGGTGCTTCCACGCGGCGCCCATGCAGAAGCGCGTGGAGCCGATGGCCTTGGCGCGGGCGGCCTCTTCAAGGACCTTCTGCACCTCCATCAGTTTTTCTTTTTCCAGGCCGGTGTTGTAGTGGCCCGACTGCGGACAATATTTGCAATCTTCCGGGCAGGCGCCGGTCTTGATCGACAGCAGGGTCGACACCTGCACGCGGTTGGCATCGAAATGCGCGCGGTGCACGGTCTGCGCCTGGAACAACAGGTCATTGAATGGTTGCACGAACAGTGCTTTAACTTCGGCTAAAGACCAGTCGTGACGCAGGGTGGCAGAGGTGCTGGCGCTCATGGGCGATTCCTTGATTATGCTTTGGCAAGCGCTGCGGGAAGGGCAATACCCACAGGCGCGACACGGATGCTCGGCATATTTAAGGAAGAATCATGCACTGTCAACCAGACCACAAACACCAAGTTTACATCTGGTCAAAAAACATACACACCTGTTTAATCTGCGATGAGGCGACCGAATCAGCCGATTGTGTGTGCAACGCCTGCGAAACCCAGCTGCCGTGGCTGATGGAACAGTGCAACGTGTGCGCCCTGCCGCTGTCGATGGAGGGGCTGACCTGCGGCCAATGCCAGACACATCCGCCCGCCTTTAAACAGGTGATTGCGCCCTGGACCTACGGCTTCCCGGTAGACACCTTGATCAGCCGCTTCAAGCACCAGTCGCGATGGCCACTGGGCCATATGCTTGCGCGCTTGCTGGGGCACCACGTGCAACATCGTCTCGACAACGCTGAAATCATCCGGCCCGACTGCCTGCTGCCCGTGCCGATGGCACGTCACCGCTTGCGCGAGCGCGGTTTCAATCAGGCGTTGTTGCTGGCCCGCTGGCTCGGTAACGCCCTCAACCTCAGCTGCGACGAACACCTGTTATTGCGCCCCCATGAAACCGTGGCGCAACAGGCGCTCGACGCCAAGGCGCGCAAGCGCAACCTGTTTCGCGCCTTCGCCTTGGCCGCTGACGCCCAGGTGCAAGGCCGGCATTTCGCCCTGGTGGACGACGTACTGACGACCGGCGCTACCGCGCACAGCCTCGCACAATTGTTGAGGGACGCCGGGGCGCGTCAGGTCGACGTGTACTGCCTGGCCCGCACCCCCAAACCGGGCGCGTAACTTGACTCCCTGGCACCGGGGCGGCAACGTCCACCCATTCCATCGAAGTGTGTTCCCATGTCGCTACCCACCCTGCTCAGCCAACACATTGTCCGCCGTCCACAGCGCATTGCCTTGCTGGCGCATATCGCCGAGCAAGGCTCAATCACCCGCGCCGCCAAGAGCGCCGGCCTGAGTTACAAGGGCGCCTGGGACGCCATCGATGAGCTGAACAACTTGGCGCAAAAGCCGCTGGTGGAACGCAGCGTCGGTGGTAAAGGCGGCGGCGGAGCCAAGTTGACCGCCGAAGGTGAACGCGTATTGCGCCTCTACCAGCGCTTGCAGGCGCTGCAGGCCCAAGTGCTCGGCTCCGACGAGGACGCCAGCGACTTCAATCTGCTGGGACGCTTGATGCTGCGCACCAGCGCACGTAACCAATTGCATGGCCAGGTGATCGCCATTGAACAGCATGGCCGCAACGACACCATTCGCCTGCAACTGGCCGCTGGCTTGAATATCGACGCGCAGATCACTCACGACAGTACCCGGCGGCTGGAACTGGCGGTGGGTGTGGAAGTGGTCGCGTTGATCAAGGCCGGTTGGCTGGAAGTGCTCGCTATCGGGCAAGCTGCAACACCTGGACACAATTGCATGAGCGGCATTATCGACACGATTCTCGCCGCCGATGACGGCCCCAGCGAAGTGCGCATCACCTTGCCCAACGGCCTGGTGTTATGCGCTTTGGCGCAGCCTGCCGCGCTCGAAGCGTTGGGCGCTTCCGAGAACCAGCCCATCCAGGTGCAGTTCGCCCCGAACAATGTATTGCTGGGCACGCCGGTATAACGCGGCCACGCCCTCAAACTGCAACAAATTCGTCATGAGGGCTCCTTAAGGTGTCTGCAAAAACCGCAGAGGGAGCCTGAAATGAGCCTGTTAGAAGAAAACCAAGCCACCGACCTGGAACAGATGGTCGGCCTCACCCGCCGCCGCTTCATCGGTGCCGGTGCCCTCTGCGGTGCCGCGATGTTCCTGGGCGGCAACCTGCTCAGCCGCAGTGCCCTGGCCATTAACGCGACCACCGCCAGCCCGTTGCTGGGGTTTACCGGCATCGCCGCCGCCAGCAGCGACACCATCACCTTGCCGCCGGGCTACAGCGCGTCGGTGCTGATCAGTTGGGGCCAGCCGTTGCACAAGGGCGCGCCGGCTTTCGACCCTTCCGGCAACGGGACCGCCAAAGCCCAGGAGCAACAGTTCGGTGACAACAACGATGGCATGAGCCTGTTCGCCTTCCCCGGCGACAACAACCGTGCGCTCATGGCGATCAACAACGAATACACCAACTATCGCTACCTCTACGCCCACGGCGGCGCGCCGCAATCGGCTGAAGAGGTGCGCAAGGCCCAGGCCAGCGAAGGCGTTTCGGTCATCGAAGTGCGGCGCAAAGGTGACACCTGGCAGTTCGTCCAGGACTCGCGCTATAACCGCCGCATCCACGGCAACTCGCCAATCCGCCTGAGCGGCCCGGCCGCGGGTCATGCCTGGTTGCAAACCAGTGCCGACAAGTCGGGCAAAAAAGTCCTCGGTACCTTTCAGAACTGCGCCAACGGCAAGACACCGTGGGGCACTTATCTGACGTGCGAAGAGAACTTCACCGACTGCTTCGGCAGCAGCAACCCACAACAAAGCTTCGACGCCGGGCAAAAACGCTATGGCGTGGCAGCGGCCAGCAAAGACATCAACTGGCATCAGCATGACCCGCGCTTCGACATGGCCAAGAACCCCAACGAACTCAATCGTCACGGCTGGGTGGTGGAAATCGACCCGTTCGACCCGCAATCCACCCCAGTCAAGCGCACCGCCCTGGGCCGTTTCAAACACGAGAACGCGGCGCTGGCTGAAACCCGCGACGGCCGCGCCGTGGTGTACATGGGCGACGATGAGCGCGGTGAGTTCATCTACAAGTTCGTCAGCCGTGACCCGATCAACCACAACAACCCCAAGGCCAACAAAAACCTGCTCGACCACGGCACCTTATATGTGGCGATCTTCGACGCGGGCGATGGCAACGCCGACCACCCCAAGGGCAAGGGCCAATGGGTGGAGCTGACCCATGGCAAAAACGGTATTGATGCCGGCAGCGGTTTCGCCAGCCAGGCCGAGGTGCTGATCCATGCGCGCCTGGCCGCCAGCGTGGTGAAAGCCACCCGCATGGACCGCCCGGAGTGGATCGTGGTCAGCCCCATTGATGGCCAGGTCTATTGCACACTCACCAACAATGCCAAACGCGGGGAAGACGGCCAACCAGTGGGCGGGCCCAACCCACGGGAGAAAAACGTCTACGGTCAGATCCTGCGCTGGAAAGCTGATCAGGATAACCACGGCGCCCACGAATTCACCTGGGACCTGTTTGTGGTCGCCGGTAACCCAGGCGTACACGCCGGTACGCCCAAGGGCGGTTCCTCCAACATCAACCCGCAGAACATGTTCAACAGCCCCGACGGCCTGGGGTTCGACCAGGCCGGGCGCTTGTGGATCCTGACCGACGGCGACTACAGCAATGCCGGTGACTTCGCGGGCATGGGCAATAACCAGATGCTGTGTGCCGACCCGGCCACCGGAGAAATCCGCCGGTTCATGGTCGGGCCGGTGGCGTGTGAAGTCACCGGGATCAGCTTTTCGCCGGACCAGAAGACGCTGTTTGTGGGGATCCAGCATCCCGGCGAAACCGGCGGTTCGACCTGGCCGGAACATCTGCCCAACGGCAAGCCGAGGTCTTCGGTGATGGCGATTCGGCGGGATGACGGCGGCATTATCGGCGCTTGATAAAATGTCATCGGGAGCAAGCCCCCTCCCACAGTTGACCGCGTGTACGCCGGCAATTGTGGGAGGGGGCTTGCTCCCGATAGCGATGGCACAGGCGCCCTATCTCAAGCCTGGTGCGTTACCATACCCGGCCGGACGCGGCGCCCTGCTGCGCGCAGGAGTTCGTATGGCCCACCCGTTTGAAACACTCACCCCTGACCTGGTCCTCGACGCGGTCGAGAGCATCGGTTTCCTCAGCGACGCCCGTGTGCTGGCGCTCAACAGCTACGAAAACCGCGTGTATCAGGTGGGCATCGAAGGCTCTGAGCCGCTGATCGCCAAGTTTTATCGCCCCCAGCGCTGGAGCAACGAGGCCATCCTCGAAGAACATCGCTTCACCTTCGAACTGGCCGAGTGCGAGGTGCCGGTGGTCGCCCCATTGATCCACAACGGTGAAAGCCTGTTCGAACATGCAGGCTTCCGTTTCACCCTGTTTCCCCGGCGGGGTGGCCGCGCGCCGGAGCCGGGCAATCTCGACCAACTCTATCGCCTCGGGCAACTGCTCGGCCGTTTGCATGCCGTAGGCTCCACCCGCCCGTTCGAACACCGCGAAGCCCTGAGTGTGAAGAACTTCGGCCACGACTCCCTCACCACGCTGCTCGAAGGCAATTTCATTCCCAAAAGCCTGCTGCCGGCCTATGAGTCCGTCGCCCGCGACCTGCTCAAGCGCGTGGAAGAGGTATACAAAGCCACCCCGCACACGAACATCCGCATGCACGGGGATTGCCACCCCGGCAACATGATGTGCCGCGATGAGATGTTCCATATCGTCGACCTCGACGACTGCCGTATGGGCCCGGCGGTGCAGGACCTGTGGATGATGCTCGCCGGTGACCGGCAAGAATGCCTTGGCCAACTGTCGGAACTGATGGACGGCTACCAGGAGTTCCACGACTTCGACCCACGGGAACTGGCCCTGATCGAACCCCTGCGTGCCCTGCGCCTGATGCATTACAGCGCCTGGCTCGCACGGCGCTGGGATGACCCGGCGTTCCCCCACAGCTTCCCCTGGTTTGGCAGCGAACGGTATTGGGGCGATCAGGTGCTGGCGTTGCGCGAGCAACTGGCCGCCCTCAACGAAGAACCCCTGAAGCTGTTCTGACCGCCTTATGTGGGAGGGGGCTTGCTCCCGATGACAGTCTGTCAGTTGATGAATAGATATCTGACACACCGCTATCGGGAGCAAGCCCCCTCCCACAAAAGTGAAGCCGATCCCATTGGCAGGCAAATGTCCTTACAATCACACCTTTGTTAGCTGCCTAAGCAAGGATTCTGCAATGCAAGCCGCCAACCCCCGCAAGGGGTACATCCTGGGCCTGAGCGCCTATGTCATCTGGGGTCTGTTCCCGCTCTACTTCAAAGCCATCGCCAGCGTCCCCGCCGCCGAAATCATCGTGCACCGCGTGTTGTGGTCGGCGCTGTTCGGTGGCTTGCTGTTGATGGTGTGGAAACACCCGGGGTGGCTGCGCGAACTGCGCGACAACCCCAAGCGCCTGGCTATCCTGGCACTCAGCGGCTCATTGATTGCGGCCAACTGGCTGACTTACGTATGGTCGGTGAACAGCGGGCGCATGCTGGAAGCGAGCCTGGGCTACTACATCAACCCGCTGGTCAATGTACTGCTGGGCATGTTGATCCTGGGCGAGCGCTTGCGCCGCCTGCAGTGGGTCGCCGTCGGGCTGGCGGCGGTGGGTGTGGCGCAACAGGTGTGGCAGGTGGGCAGTTTGCCGTGGGTGTCCTTGGCGCTGGCGCTGACCTTCGGCTTCTACGGGCTGATCCGCAAACAGGCGCCCGTCAAAGCGCTGCCTGGGCTGGTCGTAGAGACCTGGATGCTGGTGCCGATCGCCATCGCATGGCTGCTGTTCAACCCCTCGGCCCACAGCGCACAACTGGAGTTCTGGGGCACCCCCGAAGCCTGGTGGCTGGTGGCGGCCGGCCCGGTGACGCTGATCCCGCTGGTATGTTTCAACGCTGCCGCTCGGCATTTGCCCTACACCGCACTGGGCTTTTTACAGTACGTGGCACCGACTCTCGTGCTGCTGGAAGCCGTGCTGCTGTTTGGCGAACACCTGGCGTCGAGCACCCTGCTTGCCTTCGCCTTTATCTGGGCGGGGCTGGTGGTGTACAGCCTGGATGCCTGGATGAGCGTGCGCAAGCGCTGATCAAATAACGTACAAACCTCTGCAAGCCATGCAGCACGTGGCTTGCAGCCATCAACCCCAAGGTTATCCACAACCTGATCCCCGCCATTTGTGCACAAGCCCTTGAAACTGCTCGTTTTTTGCGCAGAAGGCGGAGAGCCAACGCCGGCGCGGCCTGGCGTCGAGTCTCTACAGGTTATCCACAAGCCCATGCAAGTTTTCCATGCATAACCCTGTGGGTTGATCATTCCTCGTTGTGCAATTCCACCATCAAGTCATCCGCCAAGGTTTCCAGCGACGCCTGCAAGGTATCCAGGGATAACGTCGACGGCACCTGCAACAGCGCCTCGGCCGTGAACAACGGGTCACCGCTCATGGGGGCCGGGCGTACGTCCGTGCTCAGGCTCTCCAGGTTCACGCCCTGCCGGCTCAACAACGCTGTGATCTCGCGCACGATGCCCGAGCGGTCATTGCCCACCAGGGTCATCACGATCGACTTGGACGTCGCTGCCTGCCCGCTACTGCCCTCACCCACCAGCACGCGAATGCCGTGTGTGGATAAGTCCTCCAGCGCATTGATCAGGTGCTGACGGTTTTCAGCAGGCACACTGACCCGCAGGATACCGGCGAATTGCCCGGCCATATGCGCCATTCGGCTTTCCTGCCAGCTACCGCCGTGGGTGGCGATGGTATGCGCGATGCGTTCCACGACGCCGGGTTTGTCGGCGGCGATAATTGTGAGTACAAGATGGTCCATGGCGAAGCCCTCAGGAATTCAATCTACAAGGTGGACGCAGGCGCCCTCGAAAACAAATCGTGTACCATTTTTATATTTATCTGGAACAATCCAATCGTTTTTTGAGAACATCACGTTCTCCGCTGTGACCGTACGACCAAAGTGGGTCGCTAAACGACGTATTTAGTCTAATTTTCACAACCGCAAGTCATCATGTAGTATGCAAACCCGTGCACTACATAATGAAAATCTGAAAAAGCGCATAAGCTCCGCAGAGTGAGGCAAGCAATGACTGAACACGTTCAAGTCGGTGGCCTGCAGGTCGCCAAAGTCCTGTTCGACTTCGTGAACAACGAAGCCATTCCCGGTACCGGCATCACTGCCGACCAGTTCTGGGCCGGTGCCGACAAGGTTATCCACGACCTGGCACCGAAGAACAAAGCCCTACTCGCCAAACGCGATGATTTCCAAGCGCGGATCGACACCTGGCACCAGACCCACGCCGGCCAGGCCCACGACCCGGTGGCTTACAAAGCCTTCCTGCAAGACATCGGATACCTGCTGCCAGAAGCCGCAGACTTCCAGGCCACGACCCAAAACGTCGATGACGAAATCGCCCGCATGGCCGGCCCGCAACTGGTCGTACCAGTGATGAACGCCCGCTTCGCCCTCAACGCCTCCAATGCGCGTTGGGGCTCGCTGTATGACGCGCTGTACGGCACCGACGCCATCAGCGAAGCCAATGGCGCCGAGAAGGGCCAGGGCTACAACAAAGTGCGGGGCGACAAGGTGATTGCCTTTGCCCGCGCGTTCCTCGACGAAGCCGCGCCACTCTCGGCGGGCAGCCATGTCGACTCCACTGGCTACAAGATCGTCGATGGCAAGCTGATCGTCAGCCTCAAGGGCGGTAGCAACAGCGGCCTGCGCGACGACTCGCAACTCATCGGCTTCCAGGGCGACAGCGCCCAGCCGATTGCCGTGCTGCTCAAACACCACGGCCTGCACTTCGAGATCCAGATCGACGCCGGCACGCCGGTCGGCCAGACCGACGCCGCCGGCGTCAAAGACGTGCTGATGGAAGCGGCGCTGACCACCATCATGGACTGCGAAGACTCCGTCGCCGCCGTCGATGCCGATGACAAAGTGGTGATCTACCGCAATTGGCTCGGCCTGATGAAGGGCGACCTGGCCGAAGAAGTGGCCAAGGGCGGCAAGACCTTCACCCGTACGATGAACCCTGACCGCGTCTATACCGGCGTGAATGGCCAGGACGTGACCTTGCACGGCCGTTCACTGCTGTTCGTGCGCAACGTCGGCCACCTGATGACCATCGACGCGATTCTCGACAAAGCCGGCAATGAAGTACCCGAAGGCATCCTCGACGGGCTGATCACCAGCCTGGCGGCGATCCACAGCCTCAACGGCAACAGCAGCCGCAAGAACAGCCGCACCGGTTCGGTCTATATCGTGAAGCCGAAGATGCACGGCCCGGAAGAAGCCGCGTTCACCAACGAGCTGTTCGGCCGCATCGAAGACGTGCTGAACCTGCCGCGCAACACCCTCAAGGTCGGGATCATGGACGAGGAACGCCGCACCACGGTCAACCTCAAGGCCTGCATCAAGGCGGCCAGCGAGCGCGTGGTATTCATCAACACCGGCTTCCTCGACCGCACCGGCGACGAGATCCACACCTCCATGGAAGCCGGCGCGATGGTGCGCAAGGCGGCCATGAAGGCGGAAAAATGGATCGGCGCCTATGAGAACTGGAACGTCGATATCGGCCTGAGCACCGGCCTTCAAGGGCGTGCGCAGATCGGTAAAGGCATGTGGGCGATGCCCGACCTGATGGCGGCGATGCTCGAACAGAAAATCGCCCACCCACTGGCCGGTGCCAACACCGCCTGGGTGCCGTCGCCGACGGCGGCGGCGCTGCACGCGCTGCACTATCACAAGGTTGATGTGTTCGCACGCCAGGCCGAACTGGCCAAGCGCGAGCGCGCTTCGGTGGACGATATCCTGACCATTCCTCTGGCAGCCAATACCGATTGGTCCGACGAAGAAATCCGCAACGAGCTGGACAACAACGCCCAGGGCATCCTGGGTTATGTAGTCCGCTGGATCGACCAGGGCGTCGGTTGTTCGAAAGTGCCGGACATCAACGATGTGGGCCTGATGGAAGACCGCGCCACCCTGCGTATCTCCAGCCAGCACATCGCCAACTGGTTGCGCCACGGCATCGTCAATGAAGCCCAGGTGCTGGAAAGCCTCAAGCGCATGGCGCCGGTGGTCGACCGCCAGAACGCCGGGGATGCGCTGTACCGCCCACTGGCGCCGGACTTCGACAGCAACATCGCGTTCCAGGCGGCGTTGGAGTTGGTGATTGAAGGCACAAAGCAGCCGAATGGCTATACCGAGCCGGTGTTGCACCGCAGGCGTCGGGAGTTCAAGGCTAAAAACGCTCTTTAAACGCAGAAAAAAACCCTGGTCGAAATACCAGGGTTTTTTATGAGCTGTCGAATTTTATGATGGATCAAACCCGTCAGTCGCTGAAAGTACTATCGGTGCCTACTGCACCATCCCCAACTCCCGCTTCACCATCTTCGCCAACTTCACGCTATCGATCGGCTTGAGCAGAAAGTCCACCACGCTCAAATGCATGGCGTCGATCACATCGGGAGCTTCCGCGTCCCCTGACATGATGATGATCGGCAATGCCGCCCGGGAGGATTCGCGCACCTGGCGGATCAGTTCCAGGCCACTGCTGGGCGTCATGCGCAAATCGGTAATCAGCAAGCCGATGGAGGTGTTGGAGTTCAGCAGATTCCACGCCGCCTCACCGCTCTCGGCGGTCATGCAGCGAATACCGTCCAGACCCAGGATTTGCGCCAGCAGTTCACGCGCGTCCTTGTCGTCATCAACAATCAGCACACGTTGCGGCGGTAAATCAGGTTCCAGCATCACGGCGCTCAGCGCCTCGCGCTCCGCATCGCTCAAAATATCGTTGTCGGTCATACATTTCTCAGCAGTTCTCATCACTCTTTCAGCACACTCGTCAGACATCTGCCGAAAGGTGAACAATGTGCACTTCGTCGGAAAGTTTGCCTAGTGGGCGTTCTACGGGTTTTGCACCATAGCCTTGTAAGGTTTTTCCCTAGTCATGCATCGTTTAACCGCTACCTAGACTTACGTCCAATGGGCACCCACGGCACGGGAGTTGACCATGAAGGACGATAACGACAAAAAACTGCGGTCACTGTTATGAGTAAAGCTGATGCTTTCACGCAGGCGGGAAAAACCGCCGTGTTGCAGAACATCCACGGCACCCTGCAATTCCTGCAACGCTTTCCCCCGTTCAACCAGATGGAAAATGCCCACTTGGCGTTTCTGGTTGAACAATGCCAAATGCGCTTCTATGCCCCCGGCGACAGTATCCTCAAACCGTCGGGCGGCCCGGTTGAGCACTTCTATATTGTCAAGCAGGGCCGCGTCGTGGGTGAGCGGCCGGACAGCACCGAAACCACCTTCGAAATCACCACGGGCGAATGCTTCCCCCTCGCCGCCTTGCTCGGCGAACGAGCCACCCGCACCGAACACAAGGCCGCCGAAGACACCTTCTGCCTGCAATTGAACAAGCCGGCCTTTATCAAGCTGTTCGCGCTTTCCAGCCCGTTCCGCGACTTTTCCCTACGCGGGGTCAGTAGCCTGCTGGACCAGGTCAACCAACAAGTCCAGCAAAAAGCCGTCGAGACCCTCGGCACTCAATATTCGCTGAACACCCGTCTTGGCGAGTTGGCCATGCGCCACCCGGTCACCTGCCAACCCGGCACGCCGCTACGCGAGGCGGTGACGCTGATGCACGAGCAGCAGGTGGGCAGCATTGTGATCGTGGATGAGCATAAAGCGCCCCTGGGGATTTTTACCCTGCGCGACCTGCGCCAGGTGGTGGCCGACGGCACCAGTGATTTCAACCAGGCCATCGAAGGGCATATGACCCAGGCGCCGTTCTTCTTGACCCCGGACCACAGCGCCTTTGACGCCGCCATCGCCATGACCGAGCGGCATATCGCCCATGTGTGCCTGGTCAAAGACCAGCGCCTGTGTGGCGTGGTGTCCGAGCGCGACCTGTTTTCCTTGCAACGGGTCGACCTGGTGCACCTGGCCCGCACCATCCGCAATGCGCCCCGCGTGGAAAACCTGGTGGCGATTCGCGGCGAAATCGGCCAACTGGTCGAACGCATGCTGGCCCACGGCGCCTCGTCTACGCAGATCACCCACATCATTACCCTGCTTAACGATCACACCGTGTGCCGGGTGATCGAGCTGACGCTTGCCGAAAAAGGCGACCCTGGCGTGCCGTTCAGCTGGTTGTGTTTCGGCAGCGAAGGTCGCCGTGAACAAACCCTGTTCACCGACCAGGACAACGGTATTTTGTTCGAAGCCAAGGACGCCGCCGAAGCCGCGTCGATCCGGGCGCGGTTACTGCCCCTGGCGCAGCAGATCAACCAGAGCCTGGCGTTGTGCGGCTTCAGCCTGTGCAAGGGCAATATCATGGCGGGCAACCCCGAGCTGTGCCTGTCACGGGCCGAATGGGCGCGACGCTTTGCAGCGTTCATACGCGAGGCGACGCCGGAGAATCTGCTGGGGTCGAGCATCTATTTCGATCTGCGGGTAGTCTGGGGCGATGAGCGCGGTTGCGAACAATTGCGCCAGGGCATCCTGGATCAGGTTGCGGATAACCGGCTGTTCCAACGCATGCTGGCCGAGAACGCCCTGCGCCAGCGTCCGCCAGTCGGACGTTTCCGGGAGTTTGTGCTGACGCGCAAAGGCGGCGAAAAGGCCACGCTCGATCTCAAGGTGCAAGGCCTGACCCCTTTTGTCGATGGTGCGCGCCTGCTGGCCCTGGCCAATGGCATCCACGCCAACAACACCCTGGAGCGCCTGCGCCAGTTGGTACTCAAGGAAGTCATCGACGCGCTGGACGGTGCCGCCTATGAAGAGGCGTATCACTTTATCCAGCAAACCCGCATGCAGCAGCACCAGTTGCAAACCCGCGAGAACCAGCCCTATTCCAACCGCGTCGACCCCGACAGCCTCAACCACCTGGACCGGCGCATCCTGCGTGAATCCCTGCGTCAGGCGCAACGCCTGCAAAGCAGCCTGACCTTGCGGTATCAGCTGTGAGCTGGCTCGGTTGGCTACGCCCGAAAAAGCCTGGGCTCGACACGGCGCAACAACAGCGCCTGGACCAACTGCCCAAAGCCGTGGAGCTGGGCGACGGCCTCTTGCGCAGCCAGCGTTGGGTGGTGGTGGACCTGGAAACCAGCGGCCTGAACCTCAACCGTGACCAGGTCCTGTCCATCGGCGCCGTGGTGATCGAAGACGGTGCGATAGACTTCTCACAACTGTTCGAGCGGACCCTGCAACGCAGCGCAACCAAACTCAGCCCCAGCGTGCTGATCCATGGCCTGGGGCCCAGTGCGATCGCCGCCGGCAGCGACCCGATCGACGCCCTGCTGGATTTTATGGATTTCGTCGGCGACAGCCCCCTGCTGGCGTTCCACGCCCCCTTCGATCAACACATGCTGTGCCGGGCACTCAAGGACAGCCTGGGGTATCGCCTGGCTCATCCGTTTCTCGACGTCGCCGACATCGCCCCGCTGCTGTGCCCCGAGGCGAATATTCGCGAAGCCGGGCTCGACGATTGGATCAACCACTTTCACCTGCAGGTTGGCGAGCGCCATCACGCTAGCGCCGATGCCTTGGCCACGGCGGAACTGATGCTCATCCTGTTCAGCCGCGCACGCCAGCAACACCTCGACTCCCCCCAGCAATTGCAAGAACGCTTGAGCCAATGGAAACGGCGTAAACAAGCGCCATCGTTTTAATAGCACCGCCCGACAGACGCCAATTGCGCCCACCCGACGCCTCTGACACAATCGCGAATAATTCTCGTTAGTTTAAACCTCTTGTTTATTCGGTGATGCCTTGTCGTCGGTCCCAAACCCACACAGTGAGCTGGTTGGCGCGTTGTATCGCGACCATCGCGGCTGGCTGTTGGCATGGCTGCGCCGCAACGTGGCCTGCCCGAGCCGCGCCGAGGACCTCAGCCAGGACACCTTCATGCGCCTGCTGGGCCGTGACGAGCTGCGCGAACCTCGCGAGCCGCGGGCGTTTCTGGTGGCCATCGCCAAAGGTTTGCTGTTCGACTACTTCCGGCGCGCCGCGTTGGAACAGGCCTACCTCACCGAACTGATGCTGCTTCCGGAAAGCGAACACCCGTCGCCGCAAGCCCAGCAAATGATCCTCGAAGACCTCAAGGCCATCGACCGCCTGCTCGGCAAGCTGTCGAGCAAGGCCCGCGCCGCCTTCCTCTATAACCGCCTCGATGGCCTGGGCCACGCCGAAATCGCCCGGCGCCTCGGTGTGTCGGTGCCCCGTGTGCGCCAATACCTGGCCCAGGGCATTCGCCAATGCTACATCGCCCTGTATGGCGAACCGCTGTGACCGGTTCCAGACCGGTTTCAGCCCGCGTGCTGGATGCGGCGATCGCCTGGCAACTGTCCCTCGACTCCGGCGACGGCAGTGCGGTGGAGCAGGAAGAGTTCGCCAAGTGGCTGACCAGCGATGAAGAACATGCGCGGGCCTGGCGTCAGTTGGGCATGCTCGACCAGCGTTTCAGCGTGGCGTCTGGCCCGGCGCGGGCGGCGCTGTTGCAGTCACGCGAAGGGATTCGCCAGCGCGTGCGCAAGTTGGGCACGGGCCTCGCCAGCATCGCACTGGTGTGCGGCCTGGCGCTGTTGGCCGGTGAGCGTTACGTGCCCATCCACTATTGGCTGGCCGACCAACGCACCGCCACCGGCGAGCAGCGCACGCTGAAATTGTCCGACGGCACGCTGATCAACCTCAACACCCACAGCGCCATCGACGTGCGTTTCGATGAAAAACGCCGGCTGATCGTGCTGCAGGCAGGTGAGATTCTGATCGAGACCGGGCACAACGATGGCCGCCCGTTCTACGTGCAAACCCGCGACGGCAGCCTGCGCGCACTGGGCACGCGGTTTATCGTCAAGCGCGAAGACGGCGCTACGCGCCTGAGCGTGCTGCAGTCTGCCGTGGCGGCCCAGCCCGAAGCGCTGCACCAGGAACAGATCTTCAAAGAGGGCCAGCAGGTGCTCATGCGCAGTGATGGCCTCGGCCCGCTGCTGGCCGTCGCCCCCGCCACCGACGCCTGGACCCGCGGCATGCTGGTGGTGGACAACGCCCGCCTGGGCGATGTGATCGAGGAACTGAGCCGTTACCGCACCGGGCACCTGGGTGTGGATAAAGACGTGGCCGACCTGCGCATCACCGGCAGTTTCCCGCTGCACGACACCACCCTGGCGCTCAATGCGCTGTTGCCGACGCTGCCGGTGCAGATCGAGCAGCACACGCCGTGGTGGGTGACGGTGAAAAGCAAGCCGTAGGTTCTGCTGTGGCCGGGCGACTGCTATCGGGAGCAAGCCCCCTCCCACACTGACTGCATTCACACACCTTGATTTGCAAACACAGCCAGTGTGGGAGGGGGCTTGCTCCCGATAAGGCCCTGAAGAACACCTCGAAAACCTCAGCGCAAAAATATTTTCATCCTGCCCTATCACTTTTCGATTCTCGTCCGGCACCTAGGCAATTGAGAAATATTTCCATTCAGGAGCCACCTATGTCCCGCACGCTAGACACCTTGTTGCGCCCCAGCCTGTTAGCCATCGCCATCGCGCTCAGCGCCCCGCTGGCCAGCACCCCGCTGATCGCTGCCGAGCAAGCGTCCAGCGTTCGCGCCTACAACCTGCCGGCCGCGCCGTTGGCCACGACCCTGAACCAGATCGCCAGCCAGGCGGGGCTGGCATTGACCCTCGATCCGACGCTGGCGTCGGGCAAGACCTCGGCGCCGGTCAAAGGCCAGTTCGATGCCCAGGGCGCGTTGCGGGAGGCGTTGCGTGGCACCGGCTTGCAGCTGGAGCAGAGCAGCGCAGGCACCTTTACCCTGGTGGCGATTGCCGAAGGCGTCGTGGCGTTGCCGCAGACCAGCATCATCGCCCAAGGCAACACTGAAAGCGCTTGGGGCCCCGTGACCGGCTACCTGGCGACACGTACCGCCGCCGGCACCAAGACCGACACCGCACTGGTCGAAGCCCCGCGCTCGATCTCCGTGGCCACCCGCGAGCAGATGCAGGATCGTAACGTCCAGAACCTGGATGACGCCGTCAAGTACATGCCCGGCATCGTGTCCGCCAGCTACGGCAGCGACACCCGTTATGACTGGATGCGTGTACGCGGTTTCGAACCCACCCAATTCCTCGACGGCCTGCCATTGCCGCGTGGCGTCTACGCCAACCCCAAGGCCGAAACCTGGAACCTCGACCGCCTCGCGCTGCTGCGTGGCCCGGCGTCCTCGGTGTATGGCCAGACCCCGCCGGGCGGCCTGCTGGACATGGTCAGCCGTCGCCCGAGTGCGGAGTCGAGCAACGCCATCCAAGTGCAATACGGTAGCGACAACTACCGCCAACTCAACTTCGCCAGCACCGGCAAGCTCGATGATGAAGGCCGGTTCCTCTATGGCCTCAGCGGCGTGGTGCGCGATGCCGGCACCCAGGTCGACCACATCGACAACCAGCGCTACAACATTGCGCCGAGCCTGACCTGGAACATCGACACCGACACCAAGCTGACTTTCCTGTCGCAGTTCACCCGCGACGATACCGGCGCCACCAGCCAGTTCCTGCCGATCGTAGGCACCAAGATCAAATCGCCGCTGGGGGACGTGTCACATCACAAGAACCTGGGCGACCCGGACTACGAATTCTACGACCGCACTTATTACGCACTGGGCTATGCGTTCGAACATCGCTTCAACGATACCTGGCAGTTCAAGCAGAACCTGCGTTACACCAAGTCGGAATTGGCGTTCCAGCAGTTGACCGTGGGCGCCTATAGCTATTTCCCGGTTGATGCCGCCGGCAATATCGGCCGTACCTCAACCAACGTTGACGAGAACATCGGCCAGTTCGCGGTCGACAACAACTTCCAGGCCGACTTCGCCACAGGCGACGTCACCCACACCTTGCTGCTCGGCCTGGACCATCAGCGTACCGATACCTCCTATCTGTCGATTTATGGTTCCGCCGGGACCGTCAACATCTTCAACCCGGTCAATACCCGCCCCGTGGAACGCCCGGCGCGCTCCACGGCGTACTACGACTACAACCAGAAAACCATCCAGACCGGCCTCTACATGCAAGACCAGATGGCGTTGGACAACTGGCGCCTGACCCTCGGCGGGCGTGAAGACTGGGTGCACCAAGGCACCACCTACTTCAACAAGAACGATGCGACCAACACCGACCGCAGCAAGAACTTCAGCGGTAACGCGGCGCTGAGCTATGTGTTCGACTCAGGCTTTGTGCCTTACCTGTCATACGCCGAGTCCTTCCAGCCGGCGAGCAACGCCAGCGTCGACCCACTGCAGTCGTACAAACCCACAGAGGGCAAGCAATGGGAGCTGGGGATCAAGTATCAGCCTCCGGGCTCCAACACCTTATTGAGCGCCGCGGTCTACGACCTGACCCAGAAAAACGTGCTGGTTGCCAGCACCGGGGCCGGTGGCCAGTCGGTCACGGACCAGACCGGCGAGGTGAAAGTCAAAGGCTTGGAGCTGGAAGCCGTGTCTGACGTCACCGAGAACCTCAAAGTGATTGCCGCGTACACCCTGGCCAAATCCGAAGTACAGAAGGGCAACTTCAAAGGCAACCGCCTGCAACTGATGCCAAACCAGCAAGCCTCCCTGTGGACCGACTACACCTGGCACACCGGCGTACTCGACGGTTTCGGCATCGGCTTCGGTGCCCGCTATACCGGCAACACCTACGGCGACCAGGCCAACACCTGGCTGGGCAAGGCCAACGCCTACACCGTGTTCGACGGCGCCGTGCATTACGACCTGGGCCGCCTGGACAACAGCCTCAAAGGCGCATCGCTGAAGTTGAACGCCACCAACCTGTTCAACAAGGACTACATCTCCACCTGTGACGCTTCCTACTGCTACTTCGGCGACCAACGCAGCGTCGTCGCCAGTGCCACCTACCAGTGGTGATCGGCTGAGTTAACCACCAGGCCGTCCTTCGGGGCGGCTTTGGCGTGTCTGAAGGCTAGAACATGAAAAGCACAACCATCCGCCGCTGGTCCTTCATCCACACCTGGACCAGCCTGATCTGCACGGTATTCCTGCTGATGCTCGCCCTCACCGGCCTGCCGCTGGTGTTTCACCATGAGATCGATCATCTGCTGGGCAACGAGCCGCAGTTGGCGCAAATGCCTGCCGACACGCCGCAGCTCAACCTGGAGCAACTGGTCAGCGCAGCGCAAGCCCATCGCCCCGGCGACGCCATGCAATACCTGGCCTGGGACGAAGACGACAAAAATGGCGTGATTGCGATCATGGCCGCCACGGCCGGCACCGAGCCCAATGCGTCCCACACCTTCATGCTCGACGCCCGCACCGGCGCAGCCGTGGAAACCCCGGCGGCCAATGGGGGGTTCACCCTGTTCCTGCTGCGCCTGCACGTAGACATGTTCGCCGGCCTGCCGGGCAAGCTGATGTTGGCGTTCATGGGCGTGCTGTTTGTGTTGGCGATTATCTCGGGCACGGTGTTGTACCTGCCGTTCATGCGCCGCTTGAAATTCGCCACCGTGCGCAACGACAAATCCACGCGCCTGCGCTGGCTGGACCTGCACAACCTGATCGGCGTGGTCACCCTGACCTGGGCGCTGGTGGTAGGCGTCACAGGTGTGATCAGCGCCTGCGCCGACCTGATCATCGCCGCCTGGCGCCAGGACAGCCTCAGCGCCATGATCGAGCCCTACCAAAACGCCCCGCCGCTGGCCCAACGCGCGCCCGCCACTGAACTGCTGAGCATTGCCGCCAAGGCCGCGCCCGGCATGACGCCGGACTTCATCGCCTTCCCCGGCACGCGTTTTTCCAGCGAGCACCATTACGCGGTGTTCATGAAAGGCAGCACCCACCTGACCTCGCACCTGCTCACGCCGGTACTGATCGATGCCAGCACCCTGGCCGTCACCGCCATCGCCGAACGGCCGTGGTACATGGACGCCATGGGCATGTCCCAACCGTTGCACTTCGGCGACTACGGCGGCATGCCGATGAAAGTCCTCTGGGCCGTGTTGGATGTGCTGACCATCATCGTGCTGGGCAGTGGGGTTTACCTGTGGATCGTGCGGCGCAAGGCGGCTCGGCCATGAAGCCGCGTCAATCGAATTTCTGGAAGGTATTTGCCATGCCGCTGGGGATTGGCCTGCTCAGTGCCGCCGGGTTGTTTGCCGCATTGCTGGGGGACGGGTGGTGGGATTCGTTGAGCTGGGCAGGGCTGGGGGTTCCTGCTGCAATCGGTGCTTGGGCTTTGATCAAACGCTGAGCTAGATTAGCGCTGCCCTTTTTCGAGGAATGCCCAATGTCCGCGCCCAGCCTGACCTTGTTCCACAACCCTGCCTCACCGTTTGTTCGCAAAGTCCGCGTGTTACTGAGCGAGACCGGTCAACAAGACCGCGTCACCCTGCAAGGCTGCCTGCCGACACCGGTCAACCCCGATGCGCAACTGGTGCAAGACAACCCCGTGGGCAAGATCCCGGCCCTGCGCCTGGCCGACGGCTCGGTCCTGCACGACAGCCGAGTGATCCTCGACTACTTCGACCATCAGCACGCTGGCACCCCGCTGATCCCCCGCGAGGGCGCCGCTCGCTGGCGTCGCCTGACCCTGGCCTCGATGGCCGACGGCGTCATGGACGCCGCCGTGCTGGTGCGCTACGAAACCGCCATGCGGCCGGTCGAGAAGCATTGGGACCAATGGCTCGATGAGCAACGCAACAAAATCCGCCGCACCCTCGCCGAATGGGAGGCGAATGCGCTTGGCGAACTCGCCGCCCACTTCGACATCGCTGCCATCAGCGTGGCCTGCGCCTTGGGTTATCTGGACTTCCGCCACCCTGACCTGCAATGGCGCCTGGACAACCCGAAACTTGCCCAATGGTACGCAGAGGTCAGCCAGCGCCCTTCGATGCAGCAAACCCAACCGCCGGTTTGACCCGGTGAATCGGTGGCGAGGGAAGAAAGGCCATGATCCTCGCCACCAACTGCGCCTTGATTTGTTGATCCTCGCGTAACCCGATCATTGCACCGCCTCCAGGTCAAACTGCAAGGGTTCGGCGACCTTGCGCTTGCCCACGCCATACCAATCCAGTTTGCGTGTCAGCACCATCACCGTCCCCAACAACCCGAACAGCAGCAGCGAGCCCATCAGCAACGCGTAATCCTCGGCGCTCAACAGCCCGTACAACAAGCCGTACAAGGCTGCCAACCCCACCGAAAAACCCAGGCCGTGACTGACGCTGCGCAGCACATGACACACGTAGAAGCCGATCAGCAACACGCAGGCGCCAGCAGAGCACAGATAGGCCATGGCGAAGCCTATGTGCTCGGACAATGACAACAGCAGCAGGTAAAAGAACGCCAGCGCAAAGCCCACCAAGGCGTATTGAACCGGGTGCACTGCCAGGCTCTTGAGCACTTCGAACAGGAAGAACCCGGCAAACGTCAGCGCAATAAACAGCAGCGCATATTTGATCGCGCGATCGCTCTTGAGGTACTGGTCCACCGGGTCGATGAAGTTCACGCCAAAGCTGCGATTGTTGAAGTCGTTACACCCCCGCTCGTCCAGGCAGGTTTGCAGGGCTTGTTCCAGGTTGGTGGAGAAAAACGAGGTCTGCCAGTTGGCGGTGAACCCCGTGTCGGTGACCTCGCGTTGGGCCGGCAGGAAATTGCCGATAAAGCTCGGATGCGGCCAGTTGGAAGCCAGGGATACTTGGCTGGTCTTGCCCACCGGAACCACTTGCAGTTGCTCGGTGCCTTGCAGGCGCAGGTCAAAAGCGAAATCCACCACGCTGGTTTTTTTGCTGTCCAGCTCAGGCAGTGTCACGTGCACGCCCTCCCCCAACCAGTCCACTTGGGAGCCAGGCTCGAAGTCCAGGCGCTGGCCACCCAGCTCAAGCTTCAGCGCGTTTTCGATGCCGCGAATATCGCTGATACCGACCGCCAGAAACGCCGCTTCAAAGCGGTAATCGGCAAAGTCCTCGGTAATGCCCAGTTGTGCAGGCAGCTCGAAACGCCCATTGATACGACTGTCGGCATGGAACAGCCGCGCCTGATAGATGCCCCGCGCGCGCAGTTCGGTCTGTACCTTGCCGTCGAGTTCAAAACGGTCCGGCAGGAAATACAGACGACCGCGCTCTTCACGGACTTCCTCGTAGCGCTTGTTGAGCTTTTCATTGAGCTTCCACTCGCGCACGGTCTTGCGATAGGGCACCACCATCACCGGGCCCGTGAGGCGCTGGCTGTAGCTGGAGCTACGGGCAATGTCCATCAAGACGCCGTCGCGCAGCTGCTGGCGGTCGCTGATGATGCCGTTGATCATCAGCAGCGGAATCAGCAACAACACGATCAGCAGCGCAATCGCGCCCAGTTTGAAAAGCAGACTGCGGTTCATGGGTCTCTCCCTGTGTTTGATAGGCAGAGACTGCGCGGCGCGTGTGGGAGATTTATGTGGGCAGTGTGGAGACTGTGTGGAGATGCAGCACCACTTGCACCCCGCCCGGCACATTGCCGATCTGCAACGCACCGCCATGCAGCTTCATCACTTCTTCAACAAAGTTCAGACCCAGGCCGGTGCTTTTGCGCCCGCTGCCCGGGCGTGGCAGCGAGTAGAAGCGCTCACTCAAACGTGGCAGCGCATAATCGGGAATCGGCGCCGCCTGGTTGAACAGGCTCACCTGCACGTCGTTGTGTCGCGTTTGAGCGCTGAACCGTAGAGCGCCACCGGGTGGCGTGAAGTCCAAGGCGTTATCCAGCAGATTGCCCAGGGCCTGGCGCAACAGGAAGGGCTCACCGAACACCTTCACATCCGTGGCAATCCCTTGTTCGACATGCAAGCCTGCGCCTTCGATGCGCGCGCATTGCGCCTTGAGCACTTCGTCGACCATCGCCGCCAGCGCGATGCTTGCCTGCCCTTCCAGGCCCTGGCGTTGCTCGACTTGCGCCAGGTTCAGCAGGCGTTCGATCAGTTGCTGCAGGCGCGCACTTTCACTGTCGATATTGCCAACGAAGCGCTGCTGCTGCTCGCGGGTCATATCGCCCTGCAGCAACTCCGCCGCACCACGAATCGCCGCCAAGGGGCTTTTCAATTCATGGGTCAGGGTGTGTACGTAATGTTCGACATAGGCCTTGCCTTCCAACTGCGTGCGCATGTGCTCCACCGCCGTGGACAACTGCTTGAGCTCGCCACCGCGATAATGCGGCAGTTCGGCACGCCGCCCTTCGCTGACCGCCTCGGCGTAAGCGGTCAGTCGTCTTAACGCCGCGCTCACCCACCACGACAGCAAAGCGCCCAACAGCAGGCCGAGGACCACCAGCCCGGCGCCGTACCACAGCAGGCGGCGCTCGGTGCGGTCGACATAGGGCTGCAACGAGCTGTTGGGTTTGGCCACCGTGACCACGCCGATGATCTGGCCGTTGTCGCGGATCGGCGCGCCAACGTGCATCACCGAAGAGGCCGGATCGCCCGCATCGCTGCGGGTGGAACGGGCGCCATACTCACCGCGCAGGGTCAGGTACACGTCGTTCCATTGCGAATAATCCTGGCCCACCGCTTCGCCGCTGGAGTCGAGCAGCACGATGCCCTTGGCGTCGGTCACGTAGATACGGTGGTTGACCTGATTCTTCGGCAGCCCCCAGATGGTCGCGCCTGGCTGGCGATTGCCGTAAGCCTTGAGCAGTTGCGGCCAATGGCTGTCGCCGAGCGTGCCGTTCTTCACGTCATCGCGCAGGATCTCGGCCAGCAGGTTGGCGGTGTCCACCAGGGTTTCTTCGGTGGACTGGCGCACGCCGGGGCGGATTTCCTTCATCACCGTGTTGAGCACGAAGTAGCCGGTCAGGCCGATGAACAACGCGTACACCAGGAAGATCCGCAGCCCCAGGCGCATCAGCTATGGCTCGGGCTATAGCTGTAGCCCAGGCCGCGATGGGTCTGGATCGGTTCGGCATCCGCCGCAATATTGCGCAACTTGCTGCGCAGGCTTTTGATATGGCTGTCGATATTGCGCTCGTAGCCGGCATCGGCGGGGACGCCCACCGCATCGAGCAACTGCTCGCGGCTGAAGACGCGTTCGGGTTGCTCCAGCAGGCTTTGCAAGAGGCGAAATTCGTGGCGCGTCAGGCTCAACGGCTGGCCGCGATACTGAATCTGCATACGCTCCAGGTCGATCTGGAATGACGTCGGCGCCACGCTGGGGCCGACCCGTTTGAGAATCGCCTTGACCCGCGCGGCCACTTCCCGGGGGCTGAACGGCTTGACCACATAATCGTCGGCGCCGATCTCCAGCCCCACTACCCGGTCGATTTCAGCATCCCGGGCACTGAGAAACATCACCGGCACTTCCGTGAAGCGGCGCAGTTGCTTGCAGGTTTCAAAGCCGCTGATGTCCGGCAGCCCGATGTCGAGGATGATCAAGTCCGCCGGGGTCTGGCGTTGATGAGCCAACGCCTCCTGGCCGAGGCTCAGCCAGGTAGTGCCGAACCCCTCGCCTTGCAAGGCGAATATCAGCGTATCGGCAATCGCCGCTTCGTCTTCGACAATCAGGATGTGGGGCATGGGCTCGATCAGCAGTCGGGTTTGTCGGCAGTGTAACGGCGCGCCGGGTTTACCGCTGCGCCGAATTCACGCAACGCCTTGGCGCCGATCAACAGCGGGTAGTTGAAGCTGCTGCGGTCGGTCAGGTTGACCTCGACCGTGCGCTTGACGTTGCCCAGGCACATTTCCAGGTCGATAACCGGGCGCTTGGCCACGGTGGCTTCGTCCTTGTCCTCGTCCTCATCGGCGCGGCTCTTGATCTTGCTGATGCGCGACACCTTGTGTTCATAGACCTTGTCGCTCGCATCCTTGCCACCGAGGCGGAAACGCACCCAGTCGTCGCCGTCGCGCTGGAAGGTCTCGATGTTGCGCGCCGACAGCGACGCGGTCAGTGCACCGGTGTCCATCTTGGCCTTGAAGGTTTGGCCGATCTCCGGCAACTGGATGTATTCGTAGCGACCGTAGAGGGTCGGTTCGGCGGCCATGACAGGCAAGGCGACCAGGGCAAGCGAGGCAAGGAGCAATTTCACGGAGTGATTTCCTCGAAAGAAGTAGGCGGATTCTAGACCGCAAAAGCGCTGCTTAGTTAGCTCGCTCAACCATACCCGGCACATTGTGAAACATTCGTCCGGCAATTTGCGATTTGGCCTCTAGACTCAGCTTGCTTATCATGGCCCGCCAAACCCTCCCAAGAGTTGCTTATGCGCCGCCTGCTCACCGGCTGTTTTGTCACATTGCTGCTACTGCTCAACACCCTGGTGCTGTTCGGGCCATTGATGGTGTTTGCCCTGCTCAAACTGGTGGCCCCCGGTCGCTTTCGCGACTACGCCTCATGGGCGGTGATGTGGATTGCCGAAACCTGGGCCGAGATCGACAAACTGATCTTTTCGCTGTGCATCCCGACCCAATGGGATATTCGCGGCGGCGCCGACCTGCGCGGTGACACTTCCTACCTGGTCATCAGCAACCACCAATCCTGGGTCGATATTCCGGCGTTGATCCAGACGTTGAACCGGCGCACGCCGTTCTTCAAATTCTTCCTTAAAAAAGAACTGATCTGGGTGCCCTTCCTGGGCCTGGCGTGGTGGGCGCTGGACTACCCGTTCATGAAACGCTACACCAAGGCGTTCCTGGCCAAGCATCCGGAACTGGCGGGGCAGGACTTGAAGATCACCCGGCAGGCTTGCGAACTGTTCAAGCGCCAGCCGGTGACGGTGGTCAACTATCTGGAAGGTACGCGCTTCAGCGAGGCCAAACGCAAGCAGCAGGACTCACCCTTCACCCGGTTGCTCAAGCCCAAGGCGGGCGGCGTGGCGTTTGTCTTGGCCGCCATGGGCGAACAACTGGACGCGATCCTCGACGTGACCGTGGTTTATCCGCAGCAGAAGATTCCGGGCTTCTGGGACTTGATCAGCGGCTCGGTACCAAAGGTGATCATCGATATCCGCACGCGCGAACTGGACCCGGCGTTATGGCAGGGCGATTACGAGAACGATCCGGCCTTTCGCCAGACCGTCCAGAACTGGGTGAACCAGCTCTGGAAGGAGAAGGACCAGCGCATACAGCAGCTGTTATCGGATCAAACAGCGCCTTAGCGCAGAAGCGACCTGATCTCCAGCATCGCCTGGCCAAGGGATGCAGGCTTTTCAGTCAGCTTGCCGGGATGAATAAACGCCGGTTTCAACCAAGCCATCGCCTCTTCGTCCGACATAGGCTTGTAAATGTCCAATGGATTCACGGTGGGCCGCATGGCCGGTCCCACTTCATCCGCTGAATGGGTGTCGCTCGGGCACCGACCCAATGGATGGCGGTACTCGCGAACCATAGTGTCTTGCTTGGCAACAGCATCCGCCTGTGCCTGTGTTCCCTGATAAATGGCGTTGCCTGGCGCGGATGCAACCGCAGTGTCCCTGGCCATCAGTTGAAAGGCGTTATTGAGGCTCGATGCATGGGCAATGTTCATATGAGATGTTCACCTGAATGAATTGAAGAATCCGCTCCGGGCCTTGCGGCGCCCCGGAACGGTCTCTCTGGGTGGTAAAACATCCCATACGGTTCAAAGAAAAATGTTGCACCACATTCTCAAAACACCTCGGATCTGATCGCGTCAGCCGCCCCAGACACTGCCCAGGCTTTGCAGCAAGGAACCGCCCACGCCTTGGTCGCCCAGGTATTTGAGGATCACCGGTGCAAACTGGCCGACCATCCCACTGTCCATGCCCAAGGCGCTGAACGCGGTGTTCAGGTCGTTGGTGTCTTTCACGTTACCCAGCAGGCCGTCCAGGCCGCTGGTCTTGCTGCCGCCGCTCTGGCCGAGCATGCCGCTCAACGCGCCCAGGCTGCCCAGGGAGTTGGTGCCGGCCAGCTTATCCAGGCCGGGAACGCTCTTGCCCAGTTGCGAATAGTCAGTGCCGCTCAATTGGTTCTTGGCCAGGCCCAGCATGGCGCCGGTGCCACCAATCGCTTGTTCCGGGGTGACATTCAGTTGCGAGGTCAGCGCCTGCAGCAGGCCGGCGGTCTGGGAACTTGGCGCTGCGGCAGCCGCCTTGTTGTTGCCCTGGGCGCCGGAAACGGCATTGGCCACATCGCCCAAGCTGAAGCCTGCGGCAAACACCGGGCTGGCGGCCACGGTCAACAGGCAGGACAGGGCAAAACCGCGTGAAATCTTCATCAAGACAACCTCAGAATGTAAGAGCTAAAAAGCAGGCGTTTGACTGACACTCCTGAAGGAATGTTCCCACCCTCAGATTAGTTCAGAAAATATTGCATCCGCAGTTGTGGAAAATTCCGACGAGGTGCGCCGCCCATATCGTTGGGTTCAGGAACCCATCGCCCTTGGCAAGGTCCATCAACTGACTACAAATTTTGTCAGGAACAGACTTATGACTGCGAACCAACCCCAAGTCATTGAGCACAAACCCTCATTCTGGAGCGGCCCTCGCCTGTTCATCGGCGCCTGCGCAGTGGTGGTTGCCGGTATCGGCGGCGCCCTCTATACCCAGGACAGCGTCAAATCCGCTGCCACCCTGGTCACCACCGAGCAACAACCGGCCGCGCAGATCATGGCGCACAAGGATTACCTGGAAGTGCAGCCGATCGCTGCCACCGCCCCTGCGCCGGACCACAGCCTGGAGCTGTGGGCGATCCCCGAGGGCGGCACACCGGTGTCACTGGGCCTGTTGCCGGAAGACGGCAAAGGCATTATCGGACTCAACCCTCGCCAACAGGAATCCATCAGCAAGCCGGTGGAATTGATGGTGAGCGCAGAAACCAAAGGTGGCTCGCTCAGCAAGCAGCCGACGGGGCCGACGGTGTACCAGGGGGCGCTGGCGGCTCGATAACGCCATAGTTCAAGCAAACGCATAAGGGCGGTCTTCGGACCGCCCTTATGCGTTTCAGGTAACCTCCAGTAGCAGCTTGCGAAGGAACGAAAGCCCAGAGACTCCCACTCAGGTTGGCCTCCCGCGTACCGACAACCCGCGAGGTTTACCCGTTAACAAGGAGTTAGAACTATGGTAATCGGCCTTCTGCTTTATGCGGCGCGCACCCAGCTGCTGCCACCCCCGCCTCCCGGCATCGACCAATGCCCTGCCACAAAAACTATCCACTCAACGGCCTACACGGATCCTGACCTGCCACCGCGTTACGGCGAGGGTTATCAATACACGGCCACTGCCAACGGCAGGACATGGACAGGGCAAACGGCGGGAACCGACGACGATTACCTGGCCGCTGAATACGCGCTGCGGCCCGAAGCCATCCATCAACGCAACGGCAAGCTGCTGTGTGATTACGGTGGCAATCGCGTGGTCAAAAACGGGGAAGTGGCCGACCCCTACCTGAGGCTGTCGACACTTAAATGATCAAAAAAATGGCGACCTCTGAGGGTCGCCATTTTTTCACTGCGCGTTATGCCGCACTGAACAGTTTGTGCGGGTCAATCACAAATTTCTTTGGCACGCCCGCATCGAACTCGCCATACCCACGCGGCGCGTCATCCAGGCTGATCACCTGCACGCCGACGATTTCGGCAATGTTGATACGGTCCCACATGATCGCCTGCATCAGTTGGCGGTTGTACTTCATCACGGGCGTTTGCCCAGTGTGGAAGCTGTGGGATTTGGCCCAGCCCAGGCCGAAGCGAATGCTCAGGCTGCCCATTTTCGCAGCGGCATCCACCGCACCTGGATCTTCGGTGACGTACAGGCCCGGAATCCCGATCTTGCCCGCCACCCGTACGACACCCATCAACGAGTTGAGCACGGTGGCCGGAGCTTCGGCTTTCACGCCTTCGTGGCCGTGACCGCGGGCTTCGAAACCTACGGCATCGACGGCGCAGTCCACTTCAGGCTCGCCCAACAGTGCGGCGATTTGCTCGTGCAGTGGCGTGTCTTTGGACAGGTCGGCAATTTCAAAACCCTGGGCCTTGGCGTGAGCCAGGCGGATCGGGTTGACGTCACCGATGATCACCACCGCCGCGCCCAGCAGGCGGGCGGAGGCGGCAGCGGCCAGACCGACTGGGCCGGCACCCGCGATGTATACGGTGCTGCCCGGTCCAACGCCCGCCGTGACGGCACCGTGGTAGCCGGTCGGCAGAATGTCGGAGAGGCAAGTCAGGTCGCGGATTTTCTCCATGGCCTTGTCACGGTCCGGCAGTTTCAGCAGGTTGAAATCGGCATACGGTACCAGCACGTATTCGGCCTGGCCGCCGGTCCAGTCGCCCATGTCGACATAACCGTAGGCGCCACCGGCACGCGCCGGGTTGACGGTCAGGCACACGCCGGTGTGCTGCTCTTTGCAGGAACGGCAGCGGCCGCAGGCAACGTTGAAGGGGACGGAAACCAGGTCGCCGATTTTCAGGTTTTCGACGTCGTTGCCCTTCTCGATCACTTCGCCGGTGATCTCGTGACCGAGCACCAGGCCGGTCTGGGCAGTGGTACGGCCACGCACCATGTGTTGGTCGGAGCCGCAGATATTGGTGGAAACCACGCGCAGGATGACGCCGTGCTCAATCTTCCTGCCACGGGGGTCCTGCATTTTGGGATAGTCGATTTTCTGTACTTCGACCTTGCCGTTGCCGAGATACACGACACCACGATTACCAGACATGCTTTCACCTCGCTGTTGTTTTTATGGAACCACGTTGCCCAGGCAGGCAGCGCGTTAAGTGCTCGGGTACAGATGCTGTTTTTGCGTTGTTAGTGAGGGCCTCATCGGGGGCAAGCCCCCTCCCACATTTGAAGGTATTCACAATTCCAGGGTGGGAGGGGGCTTGCTCCCGATAGCGTCAGTCAGAGCACCACCGTTCTATTGGCGTTCAGAAATACCCGCCGCTCAATGTGATACCCCACCGCACGCGCCAGGGTCAGCCCTTCGATATCCCGCCCTTTGGCAATCAAGTCCTCGGGATAATGGCTGTGATCCACCACCTCCACGCCCTGCGCGATGATCGGCCCTTCATCCAGATCGTTGTTGATGTAATGCGCCGTAGCCCCCACCAACTTCACCCCTTTGTTGTACGCCTGGTGATACGGCTTGGCGCCCTTGAACCCGGGTAGCAACGAGTGATGGATATTGATGGCCTTGCCGTCCAGCTTGCGGCACAGCTCCGGCGACAGCACTTGCATGTAGCGCGCGAGGATCACCAGTTCAGCGCCGGTGTCTTCCACCACTTGCCACACCTGACGCTCCTGGGACGGCTTGTCGTTGGGGTCGAGGGGGAAATGGTAGTAGGGAATCTGGTGCCAGTCGGCCAGGGGTTTCAAATCGGGATGGTTGGACACCACCGCCACCACGTCCATCGACAACTGGCCGATGCGCTGGCGATACAACAGGTCGTTGAGGCAGTGATCGGCCTTGGACACCATGATCACCACTTTGGGCCGATAATTCGGCGCCGTCAGCTCGAAGATCATGCCGAAGGCTTCACCGCGTGTGGCCAAGCCATCGCGGAAGGCCTGTTCGTCAAAACCGTCTGGCTGGCGAAACTCCACACGGATGAAGAACCGGCCCGAAAGCCGGTCATCGAACGAGTGGTGCTCGGTAACATAGCAGCCCTGTTCGAACAGGTAGCGGGTGACCGCGTCCACCGTGCCGAGCACGCTGGGGCAGTCGGCGGTCAAAATCCATGTATCGGGTGCGCGGCTCATATCGGGTAACTCCTTGATCGTTCCCACGCTCTGCGTGGGAATGCCGCCATGGACGCTCGGCGTCCGCTCTTGGGGACGCAGAGCATCCCGGGATGCATTCCCACGCGGAGCGTGGGAACGATCATCATGCAACTACGCTGAGGCCGAATTCGGCCGAGGCATCCTGCAACCACAACCACCAGTAATCCGAGAAGCTGCGACGAATCACCAGTTCCCAGGTGTCTTCAGCGGTGTGGCGGATCACCAATTGCGACTTGGCGAACACCGTGCCCACGGCCTTGCCCACCGGGAAGTTGTTGGGGTGCACGTCGTAGCTGGTGGACTTCATCAACACATCACGCACATTCGGGCCGCTGAGTTCAAGGATCTGCTGGCCGCCACTGACGTTGACGACCTGGATATGCAGGTCACCCAGGGCGGCGCGCAGGTTCTGCTCGGCGGCGAACTCTTCACCGCTGGGCACCACCAGCAACCACTCATCCGGGCCGAGCCATTGCAGGCTGGTTTCGCCCTTGACGATGACTTGCAGGGCACCGGGCAACTCGATGCCAAGCGCCTTGTGCACGCCGGCGGCGAAGGCGGCGTCATGCCCATCGCCACGAAGGGTCAGGTGGCCCAGGAGTTTTTTCTCGCGGACGGTAACGCCTGCGTTTTTACGGCCCTTGCCGACCAGGCTGGCGAGGTCGGCATGGTGCAGCGACGACTCGGCCTTGGCGCCGTTAGTGGGGCGTTGTTGGTAAACATTGGCTGCTGTCATATAGCACCTGTTCTGAATTGATCGTTCCCACGCTCTGCGTGGGAATGCCGCGATGGACGCTCGGCGTCCGCTCTTGGGACGCCGCGCGTCCCGGGATGCATTCCCACGCAGAGCGTGGGAACGATCAGGTGTCAAATGTTCTGGCGATCGCCTTTCGGGTCAAAGAACACCGAAGACACAATCTCCGCTTCGATCACGCTGCCATCGGCCTGTGGTGAGAACACCCGCTCGCCGATACGCTTCAAGCCGCCCTTGACCACCGCCATCGCGAACGAATAACCGAGGGAGTTGTGGGCATAGCTGGAGGTCACGTGACCGACCATCTTCATCGGGATCGACTGCTTCGGATCGAATACCAACTGCGCGCCTTCCGGCAGCCACACTTTTGGATCGACCGGCTTCAAGCCCACCAGTTGCTTGCGCTCTTCACGCACGCAGTCTTCACGGTTCATGCCGCGCCAGCCGATCCACGAGAACGGCTTGGTACGCCCGACACACCAGCCCATGTTCAGGTCGTCAGGGGTCATCGAGCCATCGGTGTCCTGGCCGACGATGATGAAGCCCTTCTCGGCCCGCAGGACGTGCATGGTCTCGGTGCCGTACGGGGTCAGGTTGTACTTTTTGCCGGCCTCGACGATTTTTTCCAGCACGCCCATCGCGTAGTCGGCCTGTACGTTGACTTCGTACGACAGCTCGCCGGTAAACGAGATGCGGAACACCCGCGCCGGCACCCCACCCACCAGACCTTCTTTCCAGGTCATGAACGGGAAGCCGTCCTTGTCCAGGTCGATGTCGGTGACTTCGGCCAGCAGCTTGCGGCTGTTGGGGCCGGACAGGGTCATGGTCGCCCAGTGGTCGGTGACCGAGGTGAAGTACACCTTGAGGTCCGGCCATTCGGTCTGTTGGTAGATTTCCAGCCACTGGAGAACGCGCGCGGCGCCGCCGGTGGTGGTGGTCATCAGGAAGTGGTTGTCGGCCAGACAGGCGGTAACACCGTCGTCGAAGACCATACCGTCTTCCTTGCACATCAGGCCGTAGCGCGCCTTGCCCACGTCGAGCTTGGTCCAGGCGTTGCTGTAGATGCGGTTGAGGAACTCGCGGGCATCCGGGCCTTGAATGTCGATCTTGCCGAGGGTGGAGGCATCCAGCAGGCCGACGCTGTCGCGCACGGCCAGGCATTCGCGTTTCACCGCAGCGTGCAGGTCTTCGCCATTGCGTGGGAAGTACCACGGGCGTTTCCATTGGCCGACGTCTTCAAACTCGGCGCCGTTCTTGACGTGCCAGGCGTGCAGCGCGGTGTAGCGAACCGGTTCGAAGATGTGCCCACAGTGACGGCCCGCCACCGCGCCGAATGTCACCGGCGTGTAGTTGGGACGGAACATGGTGGTGCCCATCTGCGGGATGGTCACGTTCAGGGAGCGCGCCGCAATCGCCAGGCCGTTGACGTTACCCAGCTTGCCCTGGTCGGTGCCGAAGCCCAGCGCGGTGTAGCGTTTGACGTGCTCGACCGACTCGAAACCTTCGCGGGTCGCCAGTTCGATGGCGGCGGCGGTCACGTCGTTCTGCAGGTCGACAAATTGCTTGGGCGCCCGTGCGGTGGCTTTTTCGTGAGGCACCTGGAACAGCGCCAGGGTCGGCTCTTCCAGACGGCTCAAAGCCTTGGGCAGAGTGCCTTCCACGGGTGCAAACCCGGCTTCGCTGGCGGCGCGCACGCCCCCTTCAAAACCATCGGCCAGGGAATCGCCAAGGCCGTAGACGCCGTTGATGCCGCCGACACACACCCGTTTCTGCGGGGCTTCGCCCGGTACAAAACCGAGGATGTCTTCACGCCAGGTCGGCTTGCCGCCCAAGTGCGAGGCCAAGTGAACCACAGGGCTGTAGCCACCGGAGCTGGCGACCAGGTCGCAGTCCAGCCACTCGCCGGGGCTGGTGACTTTATGCGCCTTGACGTCGATGGCCGCCACACGTGCGCCGGTCACATGCTTGCTGCCACGCGCTTCGATCACGGCGCTGCCGGTGAGGATGCGGATGCCTTTGGCACGGGCCTCTTCAACCAGGGCACCGCGTGGGTTGTGGCGTGCATCGGCCACGGCCACCACTTGCAGGCCTGCGTCGAACCAGTCCAGCGCCACGCGGTAGGCGTGGTCGTTGTTGGTCGACAGCACCAGTTTTTTGCCCGGTGCCACGCCGTAGCGGCGCACATAGGTGGAGACCGCACCGGCGAGCATGTTGCCCGGCACGTCGTTGTTGCCGTACACCAGCGGGCGCTCGCAGGCACCGGTCGCGAGGACGACACGCTTGGCCCGTACCCGATGGATACGCTGACGCACCACACCCACCGGTGCACGGTCACCGAGGTGGTCGGTGAGGCGTTCGTGAATGGTCAGGAAGTTATGGTCGTGGTAGCCGTTGACGGTGGCGCGAGGCAGCAGCACCACGTCCGGCAAGGCTTTCAATTCGGCGATCACGCTGGCGACCCATTCCATGGCCGGCTTGCCGTCGAGGCTTTCGCGGGAGTCGAGCAGCGAACCGCCGAACTCTTCCTGCTCATCGGCAATGATCACCCGCGCCCCGCTGCGCGCAGCGGCCAGTGCAGCGGCCAGGCCGGCGGGGCCTGCGCCCACCACCAGCACGTCGCAGTGACGGTTCATGTTGTCGTAGGTGTCCGGGTCGTTCTCGGTCGGCGAGCGACCCAGGCCGGCAGCCTTGCGGATGTACTTCTCGTAAGTCATCCAGAACGATTGCGGGTACATGAAGGTTTTGTAGTAGAAACCCGGCGGCATCAGCTTGCCGCCGACCTTGCCGAGGATGCCCATCATGTCGTTGTTCACGCTCGGCCAACCGTTGGTGCTGGTGGCGACGAGGCCCTGGTACAGCGCCTGTTGCGTGGCGCGCACGTTGGGAATCTGGGTGGCTTCGGTGGCACCGATCTGCAGCACCGCGTTCGGCTCTTCGGCGCCGGCGGCGAAGATGCCGCGTGGACGCGAATATTTGAAACTGCGGCCGATGATGTCGACGCCATTGGCCAGCAGTGCGGCGGCCAGGGTGTCGCCTTCGAAGCCCTTGTAGCTCTGGCCATTGAAGGTAAACGTCAGGACTTTATTACGGTCGATGCGGCCACCGTTGGACAGGCGATTGGTCTGGCTCATACCTTCTCTCCAGAGGCCTTGGCGGTGAATTGTGGCTTCTCACCGATCTTGTAGGTTTCAAGAATTTCGTAAGTCACGGTATCGCGGGTGGCGTTGAAATACTGGCGGCAACCGGCAGCGTGAATCCACAGCTCATGGTGCAGGCCGCGCGGGTTGTCGCGGAAGAACATGTAGTCGCCCCACTCTTCATCGGTGCAGGCATTCGGGTCCAGCGGGCGCGGGATGTGCGCTTGGCCGGAGGCATGGAATTCCTCTTCGGAGCGCAGTTCGCCACAGTGAGGACAGAAGATATGCAACATAGGATTTTTCTCCTGTTAGTGGGCGACGGCCGCAGCGCCGTGTTCGTCGATCAACGCACCGTTGTGGAAACGGTCGATGGAGAATGGCGCGGCCAGCGGGTGCATTTCACCCTTGGCCAGGCTTGCGGCGAACACGTTGCCTGAGCCTGGGGTGGCCTTGAAGCCACCGGTGCCCCAACCGCAGTTGAAGAACATGTTCGGTACCGGGGTTTTCGAGATGATCGGGCACGCGTCCGGCGTGGTGTCGACGATGCCGCCCCACTGACGGTTCATGCGCACGCGCGACAGCACCGGGAACATCTCGACGATGGCCTGGATGGTGTGTTCGATCACCGGGTACGAACCGCGCTGGCCGTAGCCGTTGTAGCCGTCGATGCCGGCGCCGATCACCAGGTCGCCCTTGTCGGACTGGCTGATGTAACCGTGCACGGCGTTGGACATGATCACGCTGTCGATAATCGGCTTGATCGGCTCCGACACCAGTGCCTGCAGCGGGTGGGATTCGATCGGCAGGCGGAAACCGGCGAGCGACGCCATGTGCCCGGAGTTACCCGCGGTGACCACACCGACGCGCTTGGCGCCGATGAAGCCCTTGTTGGTTTCCACGCCGATGCACACACCGTTTTCCTTGCGGAAACCGATGACTTCGGTCTGCTGGATCAAGTCCACGCCAAGTGCGTCAGCCGCACGGGCAAAGCCCCAGGCCACGGCATCGTGACGGGCCACGCCGCCACGCCGTTGCACGGTGGCGCCGAGTACCGGGTAACGGGTGTTTTTCGAGCAGTCGAGGTACGGGATCTCGTCGGCCACTTGCTTGGCGTTGAGCAGTTCGCCGTCCACGCCGTTAAGGCGGTTGGCGCTCACACGCCGCTCGGAATCACGGATGTCCTGCAGGGTGTGGCACAGGTTGTACACGCCGCGCTGGGAGAACATCACGTTGTAGTTCAGGTCCTGGGACAAACCTTCCCACAGCTTCATCGCGTGTTCGTACAGGTGCGCCGACTCGTCCCACAGGTAGTTGGAACGCACGATGGTGGTATTGCGCGCGGTGTTGCCGCCGCCCAACCAACCTTTCTCGACCACGGCCACATTGGTGATGCCGTGTTCCTTGGCCAGGTAGTAGGCGGTCGCCAGACCATGCCCGCCACCGCCGACGATGACCACGTCGTAGACCTTTTTCGGGGTCGGCGTGCGCCACATCTTCTGCCAGTTTTCGTGGTGGCTGAGGGAGTGCTTGAAGAGGCCGAAGCCCGAGTAGCGTTGCATAGTCATTACTCCAAAACCGCGCTCAGCGATAAACCGGGAAATCAGCGCACAGGGCAGACACGTGCTTGGCCACGTTGGCTTCGACATCGGCATCGCCGAGGTTGTCGAGGATGTCGCAGATCCAGCCGGCCAGCTCGATGCACTGCGGCACTTTGAAACCACGCGTGGTCACCGCCGGGGTGCCGATGCGCAGGCCCGAGGTCACGAAGGGTGACTGCGGGTCGTTCGGCACGGCGTTCTTGTTGACGGTGATGTGGGCGCGGCCCAGGGCGGCGTCCGCCTCTTTGCCAGTGAGGCCCTGACGGATCAGGCTGACCAGGAACAGGTGGTTATCGGTACCGCCGGACACTACATCGTAGCCGCGTTTGATAAACACGCTGGCCATGGCCTGTGCGTTGTCGATTACTTGTTGCTGATAAGCCTTGAAACCAGGTTCCAGCGCTTCCTTGAAGCACACGGCCTTGCCGGCGATGACGTGCATCAGCGGGCCGCCCTGGGCGCCGGGGAATACGGCAGCGTTGAGTTTCTTTTCGATTTCTTCGTTGGACTTGGCCAGGATCAGACCGCCCCGTGGACCGCGCAGGGTCTTGTGGGTGGTGGTGGTCACCACGTCAGCGTACGGCAGCGGGTTGGGGTACAGGCCGGCGGCAACCAGGCCAGCAACGTGAGCCATGTCGACGAACAGCAGCGCGCCGACCTTGTCGGCGATCTGACGAAAACGTGGGAAATCCAGAGTCTTGGAGTAGGCGGAAAAGCCTGCAACGATCATCTTCGGCTTGTGCTCAACCGCCAGACGCTCGACTTCGTCGTAGTCGATCAGGCCGGTGTCAGTGTTGATGCCGTATTGCACCGCGTTGTACAGCTTGCCCGAGGACGACACCTTGGCACCGTGGGTCAGGTGACCGCCGTGGGCCAGGCTCATGCCCAAAATGGTATCGCCCGCTTGCAGCAGGGCCAGGTACACCGCGCTGTTGGCGGACGAACCGGAGTGCGGCTGTACGTTGGCGTAATCGGCACCGAACAGTTGCTTGGCGCGCTCGATGGCCAGGGCTTCCACCTTGTCCACATGCTCGCAGCCGCCGTAGTAGCGCTTGCCCGGGTAGCCTTCGGCGTATTTGTTGGTCAAGCCACTGCCCTGGGCTTGCATCACGCGTTTGCTGGTGTAGTTCTCTGACGCGATCAGCTCGATATGATCTTCCTGGCGCTGCTCCTCGGCATTCATGGCCGCCAGCAGTGCGTCGTCATATCCCTGGATCTGGTCTTGTTTGCTGAACATCGCGTCTCTCCCAGCCTTTCGTATTGGTGAGGCCCATACAGGCCCTTTGATGCGATGGTAGGGCTGGCGCAGACAGGTCAAATGCCTACGCACGCCACGCAAAGGTGCGTTTACGACATGGCCCGAACAACACAGAACAAATGTGGGAGGGGGCTTGCTCCCGATAGCGGTGGGCCAGCTTTCAAATGCAGTGGCTGACACACCGCTATCGGGAGCAAGCCCCCTCCCACAAGGGGTTAGGCGATAGTTTGACGAACGAGTAGCAGCAGCAGGAAATGCACGGGATAGAGGGTATAGGCCCAGCGGCGCATGGCGGGCGGCGAGGCGTTTTTGGCGTGTCGCAATAAGACCAGGCCCGCCAGTGGCGCAATCAGGCAGGCAACCAATCCCATCAGCGCAACCGGCGTGCCGTTATCGAGCAATATCTGCCATTGGTTGGCGGCCACGCAGACCAAGCCCGGCAACACACTGAAATACCATCGGCGACGGAACACCAGCAGCATCACCAATGGCAGCAATACACCAAAGAAACCGAACATTAAGTGGCTTGAAAACAGGGCGGCTATCGTGACGGCGATCAGCGCCATGCCTCGATCAACCCGGCCCTTTTGCTGCCATCCTCGGGCAACCAGCAAACCCAGCGCCAAGGTTGGCAGCACATTCAACGTATCGGCATCCTCGATAAACAACCGGTACGGTACTTCGCTGATCGCGCTGAACAGCAACAACCAGCCCAGATAGCGCCAGCGGCCTCTTGCCGGCAGGTCGCGGCCCCGATGCAGATTCGCCGCAATCGCCAGGCAAAACCACGGGAACGCCAGGCGCCCCGGCACATACAAGCCATCCAGGCTTAAGCCGACATAGCGCAGGTGATCCAGCACCATGCTCAGCAGCGCCAGCCACTTGAGCAGGTCCAGAGCGCCATCGCGGACACGTCCGACAGCCATCGTTTCAGTACCGTGCATAATTCCCCAGTGACTCTGCATTTACAGCGCGTGCGTATGCCCGACAATCTTGGTTACAGTGCGCACCAACATCGACCACAGGAATGGGCCATGACCGACAAGAGCCAACAATTCGCCAGCGACAACTACTCCGGCATCTGCCCGGAAGCCTGGGCCGCCATGGAACAAGCCAACCAGGGGCATCAACGCGCCTACGGCGATGATGAATGGACCCACCGCGCCGCCGACGGTTTCCGCAATCTGTTCGAAACCGACTGCGAAGTGTTCTTCGCCTTCAACGGCACCGCAGCCAACTCACTGGCACTGTCTTCACTGTGCCAGAGCTACCATAGCGTGATTTGCTCGGAAACCGCCCACGTCGAAACCGACGAGTGCGGTGCGCCGGAGTTTTTCTCCAACGGCTCGAAGCTGCTCATCGCCCGCACCGAAAATGGCAAGCTGACCCCGGAATCCATCCGCGAGATCGCCCTCAAGCGCCAGGACATCCACTACCCCAAACCCCGCGTGGTAACCCTGACCCAGGCCACCGAAGTCGGCAGCGTGTACACCCCGGATGAAATCCGCGCCATCAGCGCCACCTGCAAGGAACTGGGCCTGAACCTGCACATGGACGGCGCGCGCTTCTCCAACGCCTGCGCCTTCCTCGGTTGCTCCCCCGCCGACCTGACCTGGAAAGCCGGTGTGGACGTATTGTGCTTTGGCGGCACCAAGAACGGCATGGCCGTAGGCGAGGCGATCCTGTTCTTCAATCACAAACTGGCTGAAGACTTCGACTACCGCTGCAAACAGGCCGGCCAACTGGCGTCAAAAATGCGCTTTCTCTCCGCCCCCTGGGTGGGCCTGCTGGAAAACGACGCCTGGCTCAAGCATGCCCGGCACGCCAACCACTGCGCACAATTGCTGAGCAGCCTGGTGGCGGATATTCCAGGGGTTGAACTGATGTTCCCGGTGCAGGCCAACGGCGTCTTCCTGCAGCTCTCGGAACCAGCCATTGCCGCACTGACGGCCAAGGGCTGGCGCTTCTACACCTTCATCGGCAAAGGCGGCGCACGCTTCATGTGTGCGTGGGATACCGAGGAGGAGCGTGTAAGAGAATTAGCCGCGGATATTCGAACAGTGATGGGTGCCTGATACTGGCGTAACGCCGAGTCTGTTATTTGATATTTCTGACAGCTACACACTGGAATTTCATTGACTAACCTCTTGGAACCCGAAAGGAAAAGGCCGCTGCACAGCCCGCCTTTCGGGCCAACCGCCTGCCGCATATCCGGCTGGAAACGGAAATCCAGAAGAGAGACAAACCATGGAATACCAAAGCAACGGCGACACTCTGCAAAGCGACGGCACTATCAGCACCACCGTCATCGATTGGGATGAATTCAGGAAGTACGCAAAAGTCGGTGACACCATCCGAGAGCCATCGCGCACATTGCGGATTTACGACAAAGTCTATGAATTGACAGCATCAGGCCAGCACTTCGTCGTCCACATCCACGCCCAATAACCCTCCTTGATTGATCGTTCCCACGCTCCGCGTGGGAATGCATGCCCCGGGCGCTCTGCGCCCAAGCCGCCCCCGATGCAAGGACGACCCCATGGGCAGAAGCCGCTACGTCATCACCGAACCCGAAAAGCCACACTTCCTGACCTGTACCGTCATGGAATGGCTACCGTTGTTTACCCGTGATTACATCGTCGGCCATCTTCTGGATTGCTGGCGATACCAACAGAGCCATGAAGCCTTGAACCTTTACGGCTATGTCATCCTCGAGAACCATCTGCATTTCGTCGCCCAGGCGCCTGACCTTGGCAAATGCGTCAGCCGATTCAAGTCCTTCACTGCCCGAACCATCATTGATGACCTGCAGAGCAAAGGCGCAGAACGGGTTTTGCAACGCCTTCGCTTCAGTAAACGCGCGCACAAGGCGGATCGGGCTTATCAGCTTTGGCAGGAGGGCTCACACGCGGAGTTGGTGTACAGCGAGGCTGTGATGTACCAGAAGCTCGATTACATCCACCATAACCCGGTCAAACGGGGTTACGTGGATCTGGCTGAACACTGGAGGTATTCGAGTGCCCGCAACTATGCCGGAATGCCAGGGCTGATCGACATCCAACGCTGGTACTGACAGCTCGCGAGCCGATGATCGTGCCCACGCTCCGCGTGGGCATGCAGCCCGTGACGCTCTGCGTCACACCGCAAGCCTTGCGTGAAAGCGGAACGCAGAGCGTCCCTGGCGGCGTTACCACGCGGAGCGTGGGAACGAGTTGGGCCGGTGATCGTGCCCACGCTCTGCGTGGGCATGCAGCCCGTGACGCTCTGCGTCACACCGTGAGTCTTGCGTGAAAGCGGAACGCAGAGCGTCCCTGGCGGCGTTACCACGCGGAGCGTGGGAACGAGCTGGACCGGTGATCGTGCCCATGCTCCGCGTGGGCATGCAGCCCGTGACGCTCCGCGTCACACCGCAAGCCTTGCGTGAAAGCGGAACGCAGAGCGTCCCTGGCGGCGTTACCACGCGGAGCGTGGGAACGAGCTGGGCCGGTGATCGTGCCCACGCTCCGCGTGGGCATGCAGCCCGTGACGCTCCGCGTCACATCGCAAGCCGTGCGTGAAAGCGGAACGCAGAGCGTCCCTGGCGGCGTTACCACGCGGAGCGTGGGAACGAGCTGGGCCGGTGATGATCGTGCCCACGCTCTGCGTGGGCATGCAGCCCGTGACGCTCCGCGTCACACCGTAAGCCTTGCGTGAAAAGTGGATCAGAACTCGATTCGCACATCACCTTTAGGCACGCTGCAGCACGACAGGATGTAACCCTCGGCTTCGTCTTCCTCAGTAATCCCGCCGTTGTGGTCCATCTCGACCTCTCCACCCAGCTTCATCACCTTGCACGTTCCGCAGATGCCCATGCCACACGCCTTTGGAATCAACAGCCCAAGCTTGGCCGCTGCGGCATGCACCGTTTCACCCGGTGCCACGCGAATGCTCTTGCCTGAAGCAATGAACTCCACTTGATGCAAATCCGCCAGATCGATTTCCGGCGCCTCGGCGGCTTGCTCGGCCTGCTCCACCGCGTCGGCGCGGGCTTCCGGCGGCGTAGCCCCGAAGGATTCTTCGTGATAGCGCGCCATGTCGAAGCCTGCGGCCTCCAACAGGCGTTTCACGGCGTTCATATAGGGCGTTGGACCACAGCAGAACACTTCGCGCTCCAGGAAGTCCGGCACCATCAGTTCGAGCATCTTGTGATTCAGGTAACCGCGATACCCCGCCCAGGGCTCACCCAAGCCGTGCTTCTCACAAATCAGGTGCAGGCTGAAGTTATCGATGCGCGACGCCATGTGTTCCAGCTCGCGGTGATAGATGATGTCCTTGGGCGAGCGGGCGCTGTGGATAAAGGTCATGTCGACGTTGGCGTTGGTGTCGTAGAACCAACGGGCCATGGACATCACCGGCGTGATACCGACACCGCCGCTGAGGTACAACACTTTCGGGCTCGGGAAGTCGATGGCATTGAACAGCCCGACCGGCCCGTGCACCGCCAACTCCTGGCCTTCATGCAGGGTGTCGTGCAACCAGTTGGAAACCCGGCCGCCCGGGACGCGCTTGATCGTCACCGAGAAGCTGTACGGCACCGATGGCGAACTGGAAATGGTGTACGAGCGCATGATTGGCTGGCCGTCGATTTCCAACTCCAGGGTGACGAATTGCCCCGGCTTGAAAAAGAACAGGATCGGCTGGTCGGCCATGAAGCAAAAGGTGCGCACGTCCCAGGTTTCCTGGATGACTTTGACGCAACGGACGATATGCCGACCATTGGCCCAGGTCTGGGTAGTTACCGGGTTCAGGAAGTTATTGGACATGCTGTTCTCCGTAGCCGTAGGTCGGCCTGATGATGGCGATTTTGCGTAACGCCGAATGCGCCCATTTACCTATCTGCGACATTCACATACTTATCGCGACCAGCCCCCATACCACGGGGGTTGCGCGTCGGGATCAGAGTGGGCCATGTCGCTAATGGACAAGGTTCTGGCAGTCGGCGGCCCCACACTCACCCCCAACAACGACGCTTTCTTTACGCCTTGCGTAGTACAACCGTAGCCACTATTCGCCGGCCACACTGAATGGCCATGAGGACACATACGATGGACGTCACCGCAACCTTAAGCTTGGGCGATCCGCTGGAACCCGCACGCAAGGCCACCGCGCAAATGTTGCAAGAACGCGAGCGCACCTTTTCGCTGCCACAACCGTTCTATTCGGATGACCGGCTGTTCGATATCGACATGCAGGAGATCTTCCAGAAAGAGTGGCTGATCGCCGGCATGACCTGCGAGATCCCCACCAAGGGCAACTACCTGACCCTGCAAGTGGGCAAGAACCCGATCATCGTGATCCGTGGCGCCGAAGGTGTGGTGCATGCGTTCCACAACGTATGCCGCCACCGTGGCTCACGCCTGTGCACCAGCGACAAGGGCAAGGTCGCCAAGCTGGTCTGCCACTACCATCAGTGGACCTACGAACTGGACGGTCGCCTGCTGTTCGCCGGTACCGAGATGGGCGCCGACTTCGACATGAAGCAGTACGGCCTGAAACCGGTGAATGTGAAGACCGCCGGCGGCTACATCTTCATCAGCCTGGCCGAAAACCCGCCGGCCATCGACGACTTCCTGTCGACCCTGAATCACTACATGGAACCCTACGACATGGAGAACACCAAGGTGGCGGTGCAAACCACCTTGATGGAAAAAGCCAACTGGAAGCTGGTGCTGGAGAACAACCGCGAGTGCTACCACTGCAACGCCTCGCACCCCGAACTGCTGAAAACCCTGCTGGAATGGGACGACGTCACCGACCCCCGCGCCGACCAGGCGTTCAAGGACCATGTAGCCGCCTCCGCCGCTGCCTGGGATGCCGAGAAAATCCCTTACGCCCATGCCAGCTTTGGCTTGCGTAACCGCATCGTGCGCATGCCGCTGCTCAAGGGCACCGTGTCGATGACCATGGACGGCAAGCAGGGCTGCGCCAAACTCATGGGGCGCATCAAGAACCCGGACCTGGGCTCGATGCGTATCCTGCACCTGCCCCACTCATGGAACCACTGCATGGGCGACCACATCATCGTGTTCACCGTGTGGCCGATCAGCGCCCAGGAAACCATGGTCACCACCAAGTGGATCGTGCACAAGGACGCCGTAGAGGGTGTGGACTACGACGTGGAACGTATGCGCCAGGTGTGGGACGCCACCAACGACCAGGACCGTCGCCTGGCCGAAGAAAACCAGCGCGGTATCAACTCCACCGCCTACCAGCCAGGCCCATACTCCAAGACCTATGAGTTCGGCGTAGTCAACTTCGTGGATTGGTACAGCGAGCGCATGTTGAGCAACCTGGGGGCCGCTCCGGCGCCATACCTCAAGGGTGTTGCGGTTCACGAATAACGCGTTGATCCTCCAGGGGCTGGTTTGTACAAAAAACATCCAGCCCCCGGATCCCTCTTGATTCCCCTGCCCTCCAGCCTTCGCCCAACAACTTATCCACAAAGCCACCCACAGCAATTGTGGGCAACTGCGCTTCCCCTCAGAAATTAACTGAAGAAAATCCGTGACTTATTCAAGTTGACGATATCAAGCAGGCACTGATCATTTTTTAACCATAACTCTACAAGCTACGTAAAACGTGGCCTGTATTAGTACGCGAACACCTTATCCACAGAACCACCAACAGACTTTGGGGGCAACTTCAGCTGCGCTGTGGAAAACCACTCCAAACCTTCACAAAACACGGCATTCAGGATTTTCAGAGCACAAAAAGCCGAAATAGATCAAATTTTGACCAACCCCTTGAAAGCCTTTATTCATAAGGGTTCCAGCCAATAGCGAACATCTTATCCACAGAAGCGCCAACAGACTTTGGGGGAAAGTCTGCACAATGAAATGCATGAAGTCAGGAAAAAACCTATAAAAAACCGCCAGTTAGACTGGTTGTTTTTCGTACAGAGGGCTACAGGGCTTGATCTGTATGGGGTGTGGACAACCGCGAACAGGTTATCCACAGACGGTTCAACAGGGATTGTGGGTAATGCAGGAGCGAGCCGGCTCGCTCCTACCAGGATCAGCGAACCACGCCTTCCTCAACCAGCAGCTTGAGAATGGCTTCGGCGCCCGCTTGGGGGCTGAGGCCCTTGAGCACCTGACCACCGCCGCCACTGGCTTTGGCGGTGGCCGCCTTCATCCGGTCGGCACCGCTCTTGGCCTTGATCACCTTGAGGCGTTTGGGCCGAGGCTTGGCCGGTTGCAGCACGGCGCCTGTGAATAACTCATCCTCCAGCACTTCAACCTCATGCGCCTCCAGCTCACCGCGCTGCGCGGGGCCATAGGCACTCTGCCGAGGCTTGGGCGCCGCGTTATCCACCGTGGCGAGGAACGGCAGGCGCACCTTCAGGCGCCGCCTCTGGCCACGCGGCAAGGCTTGCAGCACATGGGCGACGCCGCCGTCGATAGACTCCACCTGGGCGAGCCCCACGATCAGCGGCCAGCCCAATTGCTCAGCCAGCAGGAACGGCAACATGCCCGAGCCTTCACCGGTTTCCGCCTGGCTGCCGGCGAGCACCACCTGGGCCCCCGCATCGCGCAGATACTCACCGAGCACCGGCAAGGCATCGCTGCCGGCCGGTTGTTCCAGCACATGCAGTTGCGGCAAGCCCATGCCGAGATAACTGCGCAACGTCGGTTCGGCAACATTGCCGGCGTGCAACACCTGCAACTTATCCCCAGCCATTTGCAGGCCCAGTTCGACCGCACGCGCATCCTGCTCCGCACGACGCGGGCGCCCGGAGGTGGGATGGGCGCCAATGGAAACCAGGCTGATTACTTTCGTCGTCATGGTCATAGTCCTAAGCTGCATCGCGCTTGGCGCCGTTGCGGTAGGCCGCCACCGCCTCGATCAAGGCTTGCAATATCGCGGCACTCTCGCCGATCACCGACAGGTCGGCACGCTTGATCATGTCGCAACCGGGGTCGAGGTTGATCGCCACCACCTTGTCGCAGGCACCGATGCCTTGCAGGTGCTGGATCGCCCCGGAAATACCCACGGCCACATACACACGGGCAGTGACCCAGGTGCCGCTGGCGCCGACCTGGCGATCGCGCGCCATGAAGCCGTCGTCCACTGCCACCCGCGACGCGCCTTCAGTGGCGCCCAGGGCGGCAGCGGTCTGGTGGAACAGCGCCCAATCCTTCACGCCGTTGCCGCCAGAGAAGATGAATTCGGCTTCGGCCATGGGAATCGCCGCCGGGTCCACCGCCACCGCACCGAGGTCTTCGATTCGCGGCAGGCTGCGAGCCAGAGTTGTGGATAACTCCACGGGCAATACTTCATGACGGGTCTCGCTGACCGGGTCGGCACATTCGGCGGCCGCCAGAATCAAGCGTGGCAACGGCCGGGCCAAGTCTTCCTGGCCGGCGCCGGCACGGCCGATGCACTCCTCGCCCTTGATCTGCCAGACCCGCGTGGCCGGGCGCTCCTTGAGGCTGGCGGCAAACCGCCGGCCCAACTCACCGCCGCCACTGCGGCTATCGGGCAGCAGCCAGTGACGCGGGTTGAACTGGTTATCCACAGCGCGCAAACCTTGCACGCGTTGCTCCGGTGAATAACCGTCGAACTCGTGCCCTTCCAGCACCAGCAGGCGATCGACACCGGCCGTGGCAAAGGTACTTTCCTTGTGCTCGCCAAATACCACGGCCAGCACGGCGCCGTCGCTGCCGGCAAGTTGTCGGGCCAGGCCGAGCAAGTCGCGGTCGTGGCTGCTCAAGCGGCCGCCGACCATGTCCGGCACTACGTTGATATAGAACGCAGGCGCTGCCACCTGATGCAGTGGCAACTGCACTTCGGCGGCAGCCGTACGTTTGCTCGCGCCGCCCTGTTGGGCGCCGCTGCGGTCGATGCGCTTGATGCCATTGGGGCCGATGAAACCGACGCCATGCACGTTCTTGCGCAGGATGCCGTTGGGCCCCATCCAGCTGTGTTGCACCGGCTGCATCGCCGCATGCAGCGGGTGCAGGCGGTTACGTGCAATCCATTCGGCCCGTGGGTCGCGGCGGATAATGTCGCTCATCAGTGCACCTCCGCAGGTTCACGTTTCAAGGGGGCTTTGGCCGGTGCGGCGTCTTCGAGCAACGCGTCGGCGACCAGTTCAGCGATGTCCTTGATCAATGGCCGAGGCTCGACCACCCCTTCAAGCATCGCCGTGCACTGTGGGCACCCTACCGCCACCAGCTCGGCGCCGGTTTCACGGATGTCTTCCATGCGCATATCCGGGATACGTTGCTTGCCGGGAATGTCGGTGATCGGCGCGCCGCCACCGCCGCCGCAGCAGCGCGAACGGAAACCGGAGCGTTGCATCTCCTTGACCTCGATCCCCAGCGCCCGCAGCACCTGGCGCGGGGCTTCGTATTCGCCGTTGTAGCGGCCCAGGTAACAAGGGTCGTGGTAGGTCACGCTGTTGCCTTTGTGCTGGCCCAGGTTCAGCGCGCCCTCGCCGATCAGCTCGGCCATGAAGGTGCTGTGGTGCTGCACGAGGTAGTTGCCGTTAAAGGCGCCATATTCGTTTTTCAGCACATGGAAACTGTGCGGGTCGCAGGTGACGATGCGCTTGAAGGTGTATTTGGCCAGGGTCTGGATGTTGCGCGTGGCCAGCAGTTGGAAGGTCGCTTCATCGCCCAGGCGGCGTGCCACGTCACCGCTGTCACGTTCTTCCAGGCCGAGTACGGCGAAGTCGACCTTGGCGGCCTTGAGTACTTTGACGAAGGCGCGCAGGGTGCGTTGGTTGCGCATGTCGAAAGCGCCATCACCGACCCAGAACAGCACTTCGCAGCTGCCCTTGTCACTGAGCAACGGCAGATTCAGGTCCGCCGCCCAGTTCAACCGGCCACCCGGTGCGAAACCGCCGGGGTTGTCGGTGGCGATCAGGTTTTCCAGGACTTCGGCACCTTTGTTCGGCGTGGCGCCTTTTTCCAGCGTCAGGTGGCGGCGCATGTCGACGATGGCGTCCACGTGCTCGATCATCATCGGGCACTCTTCCACGCACGCACGACAAGTGGTGCACGACCACAAGGTCTCGGCGTCCACCAGGCCGTTGACGATCGGTTGATGCGGGTTGCCGCCATGCTCGCCGATGGCTTTGCCGGGATACGGGCTGCCGGCAAACTTGGCATCGGTGCCGCCGGCCAGGCCGACCACCATGTCTTGAATGAGTTTTTTCGGGTTCAGCGGCTGGCCGGCGGCAAAGGCCGGGCAGGCGGCCTCGCACTTGCCGCACTGCACGCAGGCGTCGAAGCCGAGCAGTTGGTTCCAGGTGAAATCCTTGGGTTTTTCCACACCCAAGGGCGCGGTTTTATCGCGCAGGTCCAGCGGTTTCAAACCGGTCGAACGCCCGCCGCCGAAGCGTTCGGCGCGACGGTGCCAGGCCAGGTGCAGGGCGCCGGCAAAGGCGTGCTTCATCGGGCCGCCCCAGGTCATACCGAAGAACATCTCCGAGACGCCCCACAGCACCCCCACGCTCAAGATCGCCGCGAGCAGCCAGCCGCCGAAGTCGGCGGGCAGAATCCCGGCCACCGGCAAGGTCACCAGGAAGAAGCTCACCGAGAACGCCATCAGGCTTTTCGGCAGGCGCATCCATGGGCCTTTCGACAGGCGCGACGGTGGGTTGCGCCGACGCAGGTAGACGAAGGTGGCGCCAACAAACATCAGCACCGAGGCCAGCAGCAAGGCGTAGCCCAGGATGCGACTCTGCAGGCCGAAGCCATGCACCAGAATGGCGAGCAACGCCGACAGCACGAAGCCCAGCGCCGTGGCGACGTGGGTGTTGGCAATGTATTTGTCGCGGGCGACCACATGGTGCAGGTCGACCATGTAGCGCTTGGGCATGGCCAGCAGGCCGCCCAGCAGGTCGACTTTCGAGGCACGACCACGGCGCCACATGTTCACCCGGCGCAGGGCGCCGAGGACCGCGAGGCCCAGAGCGGCAAATAACAGGATAGGCAGCAAGGTGTTCAACATGGTGAAGCTCCCACAGACCACACAGGTCTAATGTGGGAGGGGGCTTGCTCCCGAAGGCGGACTGTCAGTCGATACATCTGTAGCTGACCCACCGCTATCGGGAGCAAGCCCCCTCCCACATTCAGACCGAGTCCACATTGGTTCGGTGTCGGGTCAGAAATCCTTGCACAAGCGCAGGGCGTCATAGATCGCAGCGTGGGTATTACGCTGGGCCACACAGTCACCAATGCGGAACAGCAAGTACCCCTCACCCGGCTCGCTCAAGCACGGCTGCGGCTTGATCGCGAACAAGGCTTCGACGTCGATCTGGCCCTTGTTGCGCGAGCCTTCCTTGAGCGAGTAGTAGATGGCTTCGTCCGGACGCACGCCGTTCTCCACCACCACCTGGTCGACCACCCGCTCCTCTTTGGCGCCGGTGTATTCGTTCTCCAGCACCGCCACCAGCTTGTCGCCCTCGCGGTAGACCTTTTCCAGCATCATGTCGCCGGTCATGATCACTTCCTTGGGGTACATGCTGCGGTAGTAGGTCGGGAACGACGTACCGCCAATGGCCACGCCCGGCTTGATGTCGTCGGTGACGATCTCGACCTGGCTGCCTTTGTCCGCAAGGAAATCCGCCACCGACATACCGGTGAACTCGCAGATGGTGTCGTAGACCAACACGTTCTTGCCCGGTGCGACTTTGCCGTCGAGCACATCCCAGCTGCTCACGACCAAACCTTCGGCGGCGCCCCAGTGTTCGTTCTGCTCCACATTCGGCTGCCCGCCCACCGCCAGCACCACCACATCGGGGCGCAGGTCGAGAAGGGTATCGGCATCGGCCGCCACCCCCAGGCGCAGGTCGACTTTCAAGCGCGCCAGTTCCAGTTGGTACCAGCGGGTGATACCGGCAATCTGGTCACGCTGCGGTGCCTTGGAGGCCGTGGTGATTTGCCCGCCGATGAATTCTTTTTTCTCGAACAGGGTCACGTCGTGGCCCCGCTCGGCAGCCACCCGCGCCGCTTCCATCCCGGCAGGGCCGGCACCGACCACCACGACTTTGCGCTTGGGCCCGGTGGACTTCTCGATGATGTGCGGCACGCCCATATATTCACGGGAAGTCGCGGCGTTCTGGATGCACAGCACGTCCAGGCCCTGGTACTGACGGTCGATGCAGTAGTTGGCACCCACGCACTGCTTGATCTGGTCGATCTGGCCCATCTTGATCTTGGCGATCAGGTGCGGGTCGGCGATGTGCGCACGGGTCATGCCGACCATGTCCACGTAGCCGCCTTCCAGAATGCGCGTAGCCTGGTTCGGGTCCTTGATGTTCTGCGCGTGCAGCACCGGAACCTTGACCACTTCCTTGATACCGGCCGCCAGGTGCAAAAACGGCTCCGGCGGGTAGCTCATGTTAGGGATCACGTTGGCCAGGGTGTTATGGGTGTCGCAGCCTGAACCCACCACGCCGATGAAATCGAGCATGCCGGTGTCGTCGTAATACTTGGCGATCTGTTTCATGTCTTCGTGGGACAAGCCATCCGGGTGGAACTCGTCGCCGCACAGGCGCATGCCCACGCAGAAGTCGTCACCCACTTCGGCACGCACGGCCTTCAACACTTCCAGGCCGAACTTCATGCGGCCTTCGAAGGTGCCGCCCCATTCGTCAGTACGCTTGTTGACCCGTGGGCTCCAGAACTGGTCGATCATGTGCTGGTGCACGGCGGACAGTTCTACCCCGTCCAGGCCACCGGCCTTGGCCCGACGCGCAGCCTGGGCGTAGTTGCCGATCACGCGCCAGATTTCTTCCGGCTCGATGGTCTTGCAGGTGGCGCGGTGCACCGGCTCACGCACGCCGGACGGCGACATCAGGGTCGGCCAGTTGAAGCCGTCCCAGCGCGAGCGACGACCCATGTGGGTAATCTGGATCATGATCTTGGCGCCATGCTTGTGCATGGCGTCGGCCAGGTTCTGGAAGTGCGGGATGATGCGGTCGGTGGACAGGTTCACCGAGCTCCACCATTCCTGCGGGCTGTCGATGGCCACCACCGAGGAGCCGCCGCAGATCGCCAGGCCGATACCGCCCTTGGCTTTCTCTTCGTAGTACTTCACATAGCGGTCAGTGGTCATCCCGCCATCGGTGGCATACACCTCGGCGTGGGCGGTACTGAGCACGCGGTTGCGGATAGTCAGTTTGCCGATCTGGATCGGCTGGAACATTGCTTCGAAAGCCATGGCACGATCCTCGGCTTACAACGGCTTGACGGTGAACAAGCCGTCATCGTGGCCCTCTTCGGAGCCTCCGTAGACTTGCTCGGCCACAGTGCGAATCTGGCTGCCACGCGCCTGCAGGATCTGGTCCATGGCACCGGCAAACCAGCCGGTGAACATGTAGTCGACTTTGCGTCCGACCTTGCCATACACGTAGACGAACGCGGAGTGTTCGAGCTTGACGCTGGCGGTGCCTTTGTCGAGGTCGATGTCCTGGATCTTGAACAGGCCCCAGCCACGTTGCGACAGGCGCTTCATGTAATGCTCGAACACCGCGACGCCCTCCAGGCCATGGCATTCGGCTTCTTTTTCACACCAGTGCCAGGCGGATTTGTAGCCGGCCTTGTAGAGGATCTCGGCATAGGCTTCGGCGCCCAATACTTCTTCGATACCCATGTGGTTGTTGACGAAGAAATGGCGCGGCACATACAGCATCGGCAGGGCGTCGGAGGTCCAGACACCGGTCTCGCTGTCGACTTCGATTGGCAATTGCGGGGCGATCTTGGCCATGGAAACTTAACTCCAGAAAATTCGTTTGGATGCCCCCGGCACGGATGGCCGAGGGAAAAATGCGTGGGCGGTGACTTATTCGCCCCAGACGTCCTTGAGAACGTTGACCCAGTTTTCGCCCATGATCTTGCGCACCACACGCTCAGGGTGACCGCGCTTGAGCAGGGTCTCGGTGAGGTTGGGGAACTCGCCCACGGTGCGGATGCCCAGCGGGTTGATGATCTTGCCGAAGTTGGTCAGGCGGCGGGCGTAGCCCTTGTCATGGGTCAGCATTTCGAAGAAATCCTGGCCATGGCCCTGGGTGAAGTCGGTGCCGATGCCGATGGCGTCTTCACCAACGATATTCATGGTGTACTCGATGGCTTCGGCGTAGTCGTCGATGGTCGAATCGATGCCCTTGGCCAGGAACGGCGCGAACATGGTCACACCGACAAAACCACCGTGGTCGGCGATGAACTTCAGCTCTTCATCGGACTTGTTGCGCGGGTGCTCTTTGAGGCCCGATGGCAGGCAGTGGGAGTAGCACACCGGCTTTTTCGATTCGAGGATGACTTCTTCGGAGGTCTTGGAGCCCACGTGGGACAGGTCGCACATGATGCCGACGCGGTTCATCTCGCCGACAATCTCACGGCCAAAGCCCGACAGGCCGCCGTCGCGCTCGTAGCAGCCGGTGCCGACCAGGTTCTGGGTGTTGTAGCACATCTGCACGACGCCCACGCCGAGCTGCTTGAAGATCTCGACATAGCCAAGCTGGTCTTCGAACGCATGGGCGTTCTGGAAGCCGAAGATGATGCCAGTCTTACCCAGCTCTTTGGCACGACGGATATCGGCAGTGGTTTTCACCGGTATCACCAGGTCACTGTTCTCACGGATCAGGGTCTGGCTGGCCACGATGTTATTGATAGTGGCCTGGAAGCCTTCCCACACCGACACGGTGCAGTTGGCGGCGGTGAGGCCGCCTTTGCGCATGTCCTCGAACAGGTCGCGATTCCACTTGGCAATAATCAGCCCGTCGATAACGATGCTGTCGGCGTGCAATTCGGCTGGGCTCATCAGGCGTCCCCTTATTGGCAATTCATGCGCCGAATCGTCTGCCGGCGCTTTGGGCCAGCATATGCCCAGGGGCCGACGGAACCGGGTGCAAAAACGACAGGGGAATTGCCGAAAGCGTCAATCCGCGACAAAGGCTGTTAAGACAGGCCTGACTGGTGGCTGTTCTTTGTCTTACGCTTGAGCCAGAATTCGGCCATTACTTGATATGAGACGGCGCAATGAAATCGATTTTCCTGGCTTTGGCACTCATCGCAACCACCGCCCACGCGGCTGAAGACACCGACAACACGCCGTGCGATGGCATCGAAAACGACAAACAAACCCTGGAATGCGCCACTTTCAACAAAACCACTGCCGAGCAATTGCTCAAGGATAACTACCAGGGCCTTCTGGAACGCATGGGTTCGACCTATGGCAGCAACAAGACGCAGCTCGCCGACATTACCGCTCGTCTGAAGGACGCCCAGCAGAAATGGGAAAAGCTGCGTGACGCCGATTGCGCGGTGGACACTTTCCCGGCAGTGGCGGGCACCAAGGGCTACGCCATCCAACACAATGATTGCCTGGCGCGAATGAGTGATGAGCGGTCGGAGTTTTTGGAGTCGATCGGGCAGGAATAGGCGACAATCCCCGCGACCTCCCTCTAAACAAGGCTATTCATGAAGACCTGCGGCATCGAAATCAAAGGCAGCGAAGCCATCATCGCCGTCGCCTCCCTGGACAATCAGGCGCTGAGCCACATCCCCTTGGCGACCAAGAAAATCGCGCTTGAAGACGATGATGAGGCAGCCAACGTCAAGGCGTTCGCCGCCCAGGTGCAGGCTTTTGTGCGGGAAAACGCCATCACGCGCATCGCCATCAAGAAACGCAGCAAGAAAGGTGAATTTGCCGGCGGCCCGACCACGTTCAAGATCGAAGGGGTGATTCAGTTGCTGGACGGGGCCGAGGTGACGCTGCTGTCGCCACAGACCCTCAATGCGCAGAACAAGAAGCACACTTTCGATCTGCCGGCGACGCTGAACAAATACCAGCATGAAGCCTACAAGGCGGCGTGCGCGGCACTGCTCAAGAAATAAACCCCATGTGAGAGGGGCTTGCTCCCGATGGCGGACGGTCAGTCACTACATCTGTAGCTGACCCACCGCTATCGGGAGCAAGCCCCCTCCCCCATCTACCCTGCGTTGTCTTTAGTTGGGTGTACGGGCCTTGTGCTGCAGCCAATCTCCAAACGTTTTGTCTTCCAGCGCATAGCCGCCCCGGCTCGACTTCCACACCAGTTCCTTGTCGCGCAGGGCATCGATGCAGGCCTGAATCGTCTGGGTGCCCGGCACCACATCGCTGCCCATCGCCTCCAACGCCTTGCTGACCGCGGTAATCGTGGTGTCGGTAAAAGGTGCAAAGGGTTCATTGCTTTGCAAACGCTCCACCATCACCTGTAGCACCGCGCGCTGCGGGAGGGTCAGGGCGTTCCAGGCGCTTTCAAATTCGCTCCACACACCGGCGCGCAGCAATTCGGCGCGACTGTGCAGCAGTTGGCCCAGGTTGCTCGCCGCGCCCAGCTCCAGTGCCACTTCACCGATGATCGTGCGCAGCATCTCGGGGCGCCGGCCTACCAGCTCGAAGGCTTCATCAATATCGGCAGCATTAAATTGGTTGGTCTGGGCCAGGTGCGCGTTGAGGTGTGCGGTGTATGCCTGGGTGAACTCTTTACCCAGCAGCGGAAACGGCGTGATGCTCGACCCGAAAAACGGTTGGCTCTTGCCCAACACTAAATGGGCCAGCTTGTCGCGGTTGGAACCGGTGAACACCAGGAGCAAACCGCTGCCCTCCTCGTCACGGCCCTGGTTGAGCTGATCCCGGGCAGCCTTCAACGCGAACATCGCATTGAGGCCCGACTCACTGGTCAGCGCGTGCTGCGCCTCGTCGATCACCAGCACGACGGGTTTTTCTGCGGCGCTGTGGAGCAATTCCAGGGCCTGGGTCAGCGTCGCACCAGCAGGCAGTTGTGGCTGGGTGAAGTCCCAGGACAGGGTACGCAGAAAGCTCAGTTTCTCGATGCCAATGTTCTTGGCCAGTTTACGAATGCCTTTTTCGTAGGGCGCCAGGGCCGCCGCAATAGCGCTGGCGATCAACTGCGCAGGGTCTTTCTCCTTGTCGGCCCACAGATCGACGTAAACGGCCAGCCAACCCCGCAACTGACACTCCGGGATCAGGTCTTCGCGCAAGAACGTACTTTTTCCGGTGCGCCGAGGGGCCGCGAGAAACAGCCCCGACGTGAAGTCCTGAATCCCCACCCCCACCAATCCGTCGGCGATGCTGCTTGCCAGGGCGGGACGGCGAAACACAAAGCCGCTGTTCTTGGACATGCCTTTATACCCAATTATGGATTCAACTATAAATTATAGCCTTGAGTATAATTAACTATAATTGCCCGTCAAACCGCCTCCCGTCGCCGATCCTCCCGTGGACATTTCGCAAACCGCGCACGGTAGCTGCGGGTGAAATACGACGGCGACTCAAACCCGCAGGCAATGCTCACCTCCAACACACTCATACCGCTCTGGCGCAACAGTTGCCGGGCCTTTTCCAGGCGTAGGCCGAGGTAGAAATTGCTCGGCGTATCATTCAAGTGCAGGCGAAACAGCCGCTCCAACTGCCGCCGGGTCACCTTGATCGCGTCGGCCAGGGCCAGGGTGCTCAGCGGCGGTTCCGTGTGTTGTTCCATCTCGCCGATCACGTGCACCAACTTCTTGTTGTTGATGCCATAACGCGTGGCGATCTGCATGCGCTGGTGGTCTTTGCGTGGGCGGATACGGCCGAGCACGAACTGTTCGGACACCTGGATCGCCAGGTCAGGGCCGTGGGCCTGGGCGATCAGGTCGAGCATCAGGTCGATGGAGGCCGTGCCTCCGGCGCAGGTAATGCGGCGCCGGTCGATCTCGAACAGTTCCTGGGTCACGCTCAAGTGTGGATACGATTCCTTGAAAGCGTCGATGGCCTCCCAGTGCAGGGTCAGGCGGTAGCCGTCGAGCAAGCCTGCTTCAGCAAGCACGCAGGCCCCGGTGTCGATGGCCCCCAGCGTCACGCCGTCGTGGTCGAGACGGCGCAGCCAGTGCTCCAGTGCCGGCGTGGCGAACTGCAACGGTTCAAAGCCGGCGACCACCAGCAACGTCGCGCCTTTTTTCAGGGGTTCCAGCGCGGCGTCGGCATTCACCGACATGCCATTGCTGGCCAACACCGCTCCGCCATCGGCACTCAATACGTGCCAGCGGTACAGCTCGCCCCGAAAGCGGTTGGCCACCCGCAGCGGTTCCAGCGCGGAGATAAAGCCAATGGCCGAGAAACCCGGCATCAGCAAAAAGTAGAAATCCTGGGACATGGTGGCGCACTCGTCATACGGGCAGCGTGGCACTGTGATACTCCCGTTCATGCACGGATTCAAGGGGGCAGGTCGCTGCAGTGCAAGAGCTGGTCGCCGCCGTGCGCTTTGCCGCCCCCTGGCTTGCGTAACTTGGCCTCACGGCGCACAAAGACGCCGGAACCCCACAATAACGACCTGCCGAGGGATCCACCATGAACCGACTGATCAGCCGCTGTGTGCTTGCACTCAGCGCCAGCGCCATCTTGAGCACGAACGTACTGGCTGCCGACGCGGCGTCTTGCCAGAACGTGCGCATGGGCGTGGTGAACTGGACCGACGTAATCGCCACCAGCGCCATGACCCAAGTGCTGCTCGACGGCCTCGGCTACAAGACCAAACAAACCAGCGCCTCCCAGCAAATCATCTTCGCCGGTATCCGCGACCAGCGCCTGGACCTGTTCCTGGGGTACTGGAACCCGCTGATGACCCAGACCATCACCCCATTCGTCGACGCCAAGCAAGTCAAGGTGCTCGAAAAGCCCAGCCTGGAAGATGCCCGCGCCACCCTCGCCGTACCGACTTACCTGGCGGACAAGGGCCTGAAAACCTTCGCCGACATCGCCAAGTTCGAGAAAGAGCTGGGCGGCAAGATCTACGGCATCGAGCCAGGCTCGGGGGCCAATACCCAGATCAAAGCCATGATTGCCAAGAACCAGTTCGGCCTGGGTAAATTCCAGCTGGTGGAATCCAGCGAGGCCGGCATGCTCGCCGCCGTCGACCGGGCGGTACGCCGCAAGGAGGCTGTGGTGTTCTTCGGCTGGGCGCCGCACCCGATGAACGTCAACGTCGCCATGACCTACCTCACCGGCAGCGACGACGCCCTCGGCCCGAACGAAGGCATGGCCACGGTGTGGAGCGTGACTTCACCCAACTACGCCCAACAGTGCCCCAACGTTCACAAGCTGCTGACCAACCTGACCTTCACCGCCGCCGATGAGAGCCGAATGATGCAGCCGTTGCTGGATCACAAGGACCCCATCGAGTCCGCCAAGCAGTGGCTCAAGGACCACCCGCAAGACCAGGCGCGCTGGCTGGAAGGTGTCACCACCTTCGACGGCAAGCCGGCGGCGGCGAACCTGCAATTGACCAGTAAGTAAATCTGTTTCGAACACCGTTTCGCGGTCACTTCCGACCGCGAGCGGCATCGCCACGCCCTTGAAATCACGCCTGTAAGGAACCGCCTCATGAACCACGACGTCATCATCACCTGCGCACTCACCGGTGCTGGCGACACGACCGCCAAAAGCCCGCACGTGCCGGTCACCCCCAAACAAATCGCCGCCGCAGCCGTTGAAGCCGCCAAGGCCGGCGCGACCGTGGTGCACTGCCACGTGCGTGACCCGCAAACCGGCAAGTTCAGCCGCGACGTTGCCCTGTACCGCGAAGTGATGGAGCGGATCCGTGAGGCCGACATCGACATTATCGTCAACCTCACCGCCGGCATGGGCGGCGACCTGGAAATCGGCGGCGGCGAAAGCCCGATGGACTTCGGCCCCAACACTGACCTGGTCGGCCCGCTGACCCGCCTGGCCCACGTGGAAGAGCTGCTGCCGGAAATCTGCACCCTGGACTGCGGCACCCTGAACTTCGGCGATGGCGACACTATTTACGTGTCCACTCCGGCGCAACTGCGTGCAGGCGCCAAACGCATCCAGGAGCTGGGCGTCAAGGCCGAACTGGAAATCTTCGACACCGGCCACCTGTGGTTCGCCAAGCAGATGATTAAAGAGGGCCTGCTCGACAACCCGCTGTTTCAACTGTGCCTGGGCATCCCATGGGGCGCACCGGCCGATACCACCACCATGAAAGCCATGGTCGACAACCTGCCCGCTGATGCGGTGTGGGCCGGCTTCGGCATCGGCCGCATGCAAATGCCAATGGCGGCGCAAGCGGTGCTGCTGGGCGGCAACGTACGGGTCGGCCTGGAAGACAACCTGTGGCTGGACAAAGGCGTGCTCGCCACCAACGGCCAACTGGTGGAGCGCGCCGGTGAAATCCTCAGCCGCCTGGGCGCACGGGTTCTGACCCCGGCCGAAGGTCGGGCAAAAATGGGCCTTGCCAAACGCCATTAATCAAACTTGTGGGAGGGGGCTTGCTCCCGATGGTGGTGGATCTGTTGCCGGGTTCGTTGACTGACTTACCGCCATCGGGAGCAAGCCCCCTCCCACATGAATCACCGAACTCTTTAGGAATTTGCCATGAGCTTTATCACTGAAATCAAAACCTTCGCCGCCCTCGGCAGTGGCGTCATCGGCAGCGGCTGGGTGTCCCGCGCCCTCGCCCACGGCCTGGATGTGGTCGCCTGGGACCCGGCGCCCGGGGCCGAAGCCGCCCTGCGCAAGCGCGTCGCCAATGCCTGGGGCGCCCTGGAGAAACAGGGCCTGGCACCGGGTGCGTCGCAGGACCGCCTGCGCTTTGTTGCCACCATTGAAGAGTGCGTTAAAGACGCCGACTTCATCCAGGAAAGCGCGCCGGAACGGCTGGAATTGAAGCTGGAGTTGCACAGCAAGATCAGCGCGGCGGCCAAGCCGAATGCGTTGATTGGTTCGAGCACGTCCGGCCTGTTGCCAAGTGAGTTCTACGAGGGCTCGACCCACCCTGAGCGGTGCGTGGTCGGTCACCCGTTCAACCCGGTTTACCTGTTGCCGCTGGTGGAAGTCGTTGGCGGCAAGAACACCGCGCCGCAAGCGATTCAAGCGGCCATCACGGTGTATGAGTCCCTCGGCATGCGCCCCTTGCACGTGCGCAAGGAAGTCCCCGGGTTTATCGCCGACCGCCTGCTCGAAGCGTTGTGGCGTGAGGCACTGCACCTGGTCAATGACGGCGTGGCCACCACCGGCGAGATCGACGACGCCATCCGCTTTGGCGCAGGCCTGCGCTGGTCGTTCATGGGCACCTTCCTCACCTACACCTTGGCGGGCGGCGATGCCGGGATGCGGCATTTCATGGCGCAGTTCGGCCCGGCGCTGCAATTGCCGTGGACCTACCTGCCGGCGCCGGAACTGACCGACAAGCTGATCGACGACGTGGTCGATGGCACCAGCGATCAACTGGGCAAACACAGCATTTCGGCGCTGGAGCGCTATCGTGATGACTGCCTGCTGGCGGTGCTGGAAGCGGTGAAAACCACCAAAGCCAAGCACGGCATGACTTTCGCCGAATAACGGGAAACCCTGACATGCCCGCACTGACCACCTACACCACCCAGGTCCACCCCGACTGGGTGGACTACAACGGCCACCTGCGCGACGCGTTCTACCTGCTGATCTTCAGCTACGCCACCGACGCGCTGATGGACACCCTGGGCTTGACCTGCGAAAACCGCGAAGCCAGCGGCCATTCGCTGTTCACCCTGGAGCTGCACCTGAACTACCTGCACGAAGTGAAACTCGGTGCGCAGGTGCAAGTGCACACCCAACTGATCGCGCATGACGCCAAGCGCCTGCACCTCTATCACAGCCTGCATGGGGTGGGCGATGCGAAGGAGCTGGCGGGCAACGAACAGATGCTGTTGCACGTCGATCTGGCGGGGCCGAGTTCGACACCGTTCACTGAGGCCACGCTGGAAAAACTCGCCGCCATCCTGGCCGAACAGGCCGACCTGCCGCGCCCTGCCCTGCTCGGCCGAGTGATTGGATTGCCACCCAAGAAACCATAAGGAGCCGCCATGCAAACCGCCGCCGCTGTTGCCGATTTCCGTACTTACCCGAAGATCTGCGACCTCGCGCAGGTGCAGGTGCAGGCCGATCAGCTCCTTGTGCAGTGGGCCGATGGGCGGGTCAGCCCGTTTCATCATCAGTGGCTGCGGGACAACTGCCCGTGCCCGGAATGCGTGTACAGCGTGACCCGCGAGCAGGTGCTTGAGATCGTCGATGTGGATGCCGACCTCAGTGCGACCTTTGCGCGCATCGATCAAGGCAACCTGAGCGTGGAATGGAGCGGCGGCCACCGCAGCCGGTACGATCCCGGCTGGCTGCGGGCTCACGCCTATGACGATGAATCCCGTGCTGAACGGCGTGCGGCAAAACCCAAGCCCCGGCTATGGGACAGTCAGTTGCAGTTACCGGTTTTCGACTATTCGGCAGTCATGGAGGACGCCAACGCGCTGCTGCAATGGCTGCTGGCCCTGCGCGATGGCGGCCTCACCCAAATCCGCGGCGTCCCCACCGAGCCCGGCTCCCTCGCGCTGGTCGCCAGGCGTATTGCGTTTATCCGCGAGAGTAACTTTGGCGTGCTGTTCAACGTGCAATCCAAAGCCGATGCCGACAGCAATGCCTACACGGCTTTCAACCTGCCGCTGCACAGCGATTTGCCTACGCGGGAGCTGCAACCGGGGCTGCAATTGCTGCATTGCCTGGTGAACGATGCCAACGGCGGCGAGAGCATTTTTGTCGATGGGTTCGCCATCGCCAGCGCCTTGCGTCAGGAGGATCCCGAAGCGTTCCAGGCACTGTGTGAAATCCCGGTGGAGTTTCGCAACAAGGACCGTCACAGCGACTATCGCCGCCTGGCGCCGATCATTGCACTGGATGCCATGGGTGATGTGGCGGAGATCCGCATGGCCAACTTTTTGCGTGGCCCGTTCGAGACCAGCGTTGCCCGGATGCCGTTGCTGTATCGTGCGTATCGACGCTTTATCGGCATGACGCGCGAGGCGCGTTTTCGCCTGGTAAAGCGCCTGAATCCGGGGGAGCTGTGGTGCTTCGACAACCGCCGCACCCTGCATGCGCGCAATGCTTTTGACCCTGGGTCCGGAGCGCGGCATTTCCAGGGGTGCTACATCGACCGGGATGAGTTGCTCTCCAGGATTCTGGTGTTGCAGCGATAGACCGCAGCGCGGCCTTCGCGAGCAAGCCCGCTCCCACATTTGACCGAGTTCCGCCTTTGGAATGCAATCAAGTGTGGGAGCGGGCTTGCTCGCGAAGAGGCCAGTGCGGTCACTCCAGATTCCAGACAAAAAAGCCCCGGTCCAGCCGTGACTGGATCGGGGCAGAGCGCTTGGTGTGAGCGTGACATCCCGAGGGTGACCAAACCTTCAAGGTGTGTGCCTGGTGCCCAGTGTGCCTATTCCTTCCATCAGCAAATGGCCCGAAAACGACCTGTCCATAGCCATCTGAGTCATTCGTGGATTCTGCCCTTGCCGACCGGTCATTGGCCTACCAGAATCCCAATCGACCCCCGCTCTCTACACCAGGATGAATGTCATGATGCACGCGGATTTGATTGACCAGGATGACCTGCTGGGCCACCTGCGCTCGCTGGGTTTTGAAGTGTCCAGCGGTGCCACCGCCGAGCAGGCCTGCGAGTGCGCAGTACGCGGCTTGAGCCCGGCGCGGGCCAAGGCACTCAAGGGCATGGTGGAGCAGATGTACACCGGCAGCGCGACGATTCTGCCGGCCGTTCGCCAGGCGATCGACAAGCAGCTGTTACCGGCTCTGATGCAGTTCAAGCAGAACTCCGGCGCCTGAGGCGCCGCTGATCGGGAGCAAGTCGAATCGTCGCACCGCCCCTCCCACACTGACTGTGTTTACACATCCAAATGTGTGAATGCGGTCAAATGTGGGAGGGGGCTTGCTCCCGATAGCAGCACCTCGGACTAGAGCCTTACACTGGCAAAAGTCGACTCATTCCGAGCCTGGCTCAACGCCGACATCGGCCCCGACAACGGTGACAATACCAGCGCCTGCGGAATCGGCATCATCGCCACCTGCTGGGTGGTGTTGGAGCCCACACGCTCATCCCGTGGCGGAATGCCGAAGTATTCGCGATAGCACTTGGAGAAGTGCGGCGTGGAGACGAACCCGCACACCGACGCCACTTCGATGATCGACATCGGCGTTTGCTTGAGCAGCTGTCGCGCACGGATCAGGCGCAGCTTGAGGTAGTAGCGCGACGGCGAGCAGTGCAGGTATTTCTGGAACAGGCGCTCCAGCTGGCGACGCGATACGGCCACGTACACCGCCAGTTCATCCAGGTCGATCGGCTCCTCGAGGTTGGCCTCCATCAGCGCGACGATTTCCTGCAGCTTCGGCTGGTTGGTGCCGAGCATGTGCTTGAGCGGCACACGCTGGTGGTCCTGTTCGTTGCGGATGCGTTCATACACAAACATTTCGGAGATCGCGGCCGACAACTCACGGCCGTGATCGCGGCTGATCAGGTGCAGCATCATGTCCAGCGGTGCGGTGCCGCCGGAGCTGGTGAAGCGGTTACGGTCGAGGGTGAACAACCGGGTGCTCATCGACACGCGAGGGAAGGCTTCCTGCATCGACGCCAGGCATTCCCAGTGCACGCTGCAATCGAAACCGTCGAGCAGACCGGCGCAGGCCAGTGCCCAACTTCCGGTGCAAACCGCGCCGAGGCGACGGGACTGGCGCGCCTGGCTCTGCAGCCAAGACACGTGCTCACGAGTCACGGTACGCTGGATACCCACGCCACCGCACACGATCACCGTGTCCAGGGCCGGGGCTTTGTGCATGGCGGCGTCAGGGGTGATTTGCAGACCGTCGCTGGCCCACACCTGGTTTCCGTCGACACTCAGGGTCGTCCAGCGATACAGCTCGCGGCCGGACAGCTGGTTGGCCATACGCAGTGGTTCCACTGCTGAAGCCAGGGAAATCAGCGTGAAATTGTCCAGCAGCAAAAAGCCGATGGATTGAGGCGCACGGTTCTGGGGTTGAGCCCCGGAGTTGAACGACGTCATCGCAGTATCTCCTCACACAAAGCGGGTGATGGCCTCAGGCGAGGCTCTTGTTATTGCGCTCTTCATCCGGCAAGGCGAGAGGCTTTGAATGGGTAGAGCAAATGCCGTGCCTAAAATTGAATGGCCATTCAATAACTCCTGAAAACGACCTGATGACGCGTCTATATAAGCCCGCGCGGTATGCGTGGGATATGACCTGAAATAGACGTAGGAACGGCCCTACTCAAGGGCTGTGAGCAGAACGGTAGCACTTGTGGGAAGGCGCTTTGGGGGCGTAGGGAAAGTCTGTCACCGCAAGCACGGATGACCAGTGGTCAAGCGGCAAATCGTTCGCAAGCTACTTATCTATTTGCGACGCTCTAAAAGGTGGCGCTTTTGGTCCGGGTGTTCACTTTATGAGCAGTGGCGCCTGGGTGATTGCTATCGGGGGCAAGCCCCCGATACAGGCGACACGGTCTCAGCACTCAACCGCGCTGACCGCCAACCCACCCCGCGATGTTTCTTTGTACTTGTCATGCATATCTGCGCCGGTGTCGCGCATGGTGCGGATCACCCGATCAAGGGAGATAAAGTGCTGGCCATCCCCGCGCAGCGCCATTTGTGCCGCATTGATCGCCTTCACCGCCGCAATCGCATTGCGCTCGATGCACGGCACCTGGACCAGCCCGCCCACCGGGTCGCAGGTCAGGCCGAGGTTATGTTCCAGGCCAATTTCGGCCGCGTTGCATAACTGTTCCGGCGTGGCGCCCAGGATTTCGGCCAACCCGGCGGCGGCCATCGCACAGGCCGAGCCGACTTCGCCCTGGCAGCCGACTTCGGCACCGGAGATCGATGCGTTCTTTTTACACAGAATCCCTACCGCCGCCGCGCCGAGCAAATAGTCGACCACGTTGGCTTCGGTGACGTCTTCGCTGAACTTCATAAAATAGTGCAGCACCGCCGGGATGATCCCTGCCGCGCCGTTGGTGGGTGCGGTGACCATGCGCCCACCGGCGGCGTTTTCTTCGTTGACCGCCAGGGCGAACAGGTTGACCCACTCCATGGCGCTCAAGGTCGAGCCGATCACATTGGGCTTGTTCAGCTCCTGCAAACTGCGGTGCAACTTGGCAGCGCGGCGGCGCACGTTGAGGCCGCCGGGCAAGATACCTTCGTGCTTGAGGCCCTGCTCCACGCAGTCTTGCATGGCACGCCAAAGCTTCATCAGGCCACTGCGGATTTCTTCTTCGGAGCGCCAGACCCTTTCATTGGCCATCATCAACTCGGCCACACGCAAGTTATGGCTCTTGCACAACTGCAACAGCTCCACCGCGCTGGAAAAATCATACGGCAGTTCGGTGCGGTCCATGTCGGCGACACCGCTTTGCGCCTGGGCTTCGTCCACCACAAAACCGCCACCGACCGAATAGTAGGTGTCTCGGTACAGCTCACCGTCATCGCCGAACACCACCAACGTCATGGCGTTGGGATGGAACGGCAGGTTTTCGTCGAGCAGGCGCATATCGCGAGCCCAGATGAAAGGCACCGGCAGGCGTCCGTCGAGCAACAGGGTGTCGGTTTCGCGCAGGGTATGGATGCGCACACCGATTTGCGACGGGTCGATTGCATCAGGCCATTCGCCCATCAACCCCATGATGGTGGCGGTGTCGCTGCCGTGGCCGATACCGGTGGCCGACAATGAACCGTATAGTTGAACCTCGACGCGCCGCACCTGCTCCAGCAGGTCACGCTCACGCAGTGCTTGAACAAACAACGCCGCGGCGCGCATGGGGCCGACGGTGTGCGAACTCGAAGGCCCGATGCCGATCTTGAACAAGTCGAAAACGCTGATAGCCATTGCCGTGGAACCTCTTTATGAGCACAGGCCGGGCGACCAGGAGCTGCTACGCTCAAGTCGCCTGAATGGCGGCATCATCAAGCTTTTTTTGCCGCCCACGGCGTCTCACACCGACGTACCCATGCTCACCAGCGTCGCCCCCGGGCAACGGGCCATTTTGGCCGTTTTTTGCGGTGCAGATCGCTGGAAACCCTGGATTTGAGGCTTAAAAAATCTGTAAGCGACGTCACCGACACTGGATACGACCCTCCCTGTACTGGATACGACGCGCCCTGTAGGCGTCAGATTTTCACTGGTACATGATCAGTCTCGACTCGTTTGCAAGGCCCCGTGGCGCCGCCTCAAAGCACGCTCCAACCGCAACCCTTATAAAGCGCGGCGAATGCCGTCAGAAAAAACACAGGAGTCTAGCCCCATGAAAGCTTCACCCTCGTTGTTGTTGGCCGCCATGCTGAGTCTGCCAGTCCTGGCGCACGCTGCAGAACCGGCACAATGTCAGACCGTCAACTTCTCCGATGTCGGCTGGACCGACATCACCGTCACGACCGCGACCACCAGCGAAATCCTCAAGGGCCTGGGCTACAAGCCGCGCACCACGATGATTTCGGTACCAGTGACCTACAAGTCCCTGGCTGACGGCAAGAACATGGACGTCTTCCTCGGCAACTGGATGCCGACCATGGAAAACGACATCAAGCAGTACCGTGATGCCGGCACCGTGGAAACCGTACGTGCCAACCTGGAAAACGCCAAGTACACCCTCGCCGTGCCCGAAGAGCTGTACAACAAGGGCCTGAAAGACTTCGCCGACATCGCCAAATTCAAGGATGAGCTGGGTGGCAAGATCTACGGCATCGAACCGGGCAACGACGGCAACCGCACCATTCAGACCCTGATCGACAAGAACCAGTTTGGTTTGAAAGACGCGGGCTTCAAGGTCGTGGAGTCCAGCGAAGCCGGGATGCTTTCCCAGGTTGAACGCGCCACCAAGCGCGGCCAGCCCATCGTGTTCCTCGGCTGGGAACCCCACCCGATGAACACCCGCTTCAAGATCAAGTACCTGACCGGGGGTGATGACTCATTCGGCCCCAACTACGGCCAGGCCACTATCTATACCAACACCCGCAAGGGCTACACCCAGGAATGCAGCAACGTGGGTCAGTTGCTGAAGAACCTGTCGTTCACGCTGAACATGGAAAGCTCGCTGATGGGCAACGTCCTGGACGACAAAATGAAGCCCGACGCCGCGGCGAAAGCCTGGCTGCAGAAGAACCCGCAAGTGCTTGAAACCTGGCTTGCCGGCGTAACCACCGTGGACGGCAAACCAGGCCTGGAGGCCGTAAAAGCTTATCTCGCCAAGTAGTCACCGCTGACCCCGGGCCGGTGCGCTGGCCCGGGATGTTTTCCCCTTCGCATGTGGACATTCACTACCATGCTGACTGAACAGAAAATCCCACTAGGCCAGTACATCGCTGCCTTCGTCGAATGGTTGACCAAGCATGGCGCCAACTATTTCGACGCAATCGCATCGACACTGGAAACGATGATCCACGGCGTGACGTTTGCGCTGACCTGGTTCAATCCGCTGGCATTGATCGGTCTGATTGCGCTACTCGCTCACTTTATTCAACGCAAATGGGGCCTGACCGTTTTTGTCATCGCCTCCTTCCTGCTGATCCTCAACCTGGGGTACTGGCAGGAAACCATGGAAACCCTCGCGCAGGTGTTGTTCGCCACCCTGGTCTGCGTGGTCATCGGCGTGCCGCTGGGCATTGTTGCCGCGCACAAGCCGCTGTTCTACACCATGATGCGGCCGGTACTCGATCTGATGCAGACCGTGCCGACCTTCGTCTACCTCATCCCGACCCTGACCCTCTTCGGGCTGGGTGTGGTGCCCGGTTTGATCTCCACGGTGGTGTTCGCGATTGCCGCGCCTATCCGCCTGACCTACCTGGGTATCCGCGATGTACCGCAAGAGTTGATGGACGCAGGCAAGGCCTTTGGCTGCTCGCGCCGTCAGTTGCTCTCACGCATTGAACTGCCCCACGCCATGCCGAGCATTGCCGCCGGCATTACCCAATGCATCATGCTGTCGCTGTCGATGGTGGTGATCGCGGCCCTGGTAGGCGCCGACGGCCTCGGCAAGCCGGTGGTCAACGCGCTGAATACCGCCGACATCGCCCTGGGCTTTGAAGCGGGCCTGGCGATCGTATTGCTGGCCATCATGCTCGACCGCATCTGCAAACAACCCGACGCTAAAGTAGGGGGTGATGCATGAGCATTATCCGATTCGACAATGTCGACGTGATCTTCTCCAAAGACCCACGCGAAGCGCTCAAGCTGCTGGACCAGGGCATGAGCCGTAACGAGATCCTGAAAAAGACCGGGCAGATTGTCGGCGTTGAAAAAGCCAGCCTGGACATCGAGAAAGGCGAGATCTGCGTACTGATGGGCCTGTCGGGCTCAGGTAAGTCGAGCTTGCTGCGCTGCATCAATGGCCTCAACACCGTCAGCCGTGGCCAACTGTTTGTGGAACATGAAGGGCGCCAGATCGATATCGCTTCCTGCACGCCTGCCGAGCTGAAAATGATGCGCACCAAGCGCATCGCCATGGTGTTCCAGAAGTTCGCGCTGATGCCCTGGCTGACGGTGCGCGAGAACATCAGCTTCGGCCTTGAGATGCAGGGTCGCCCGGAAAAAGACCGCCGCAAGCTGGTCGACGACAAGCTCGAACTGGTGGGCCTGAGCCAATGGCGCAACAAGAAGCCTGACGAGCTGTCCGGTGGCATGCAGCAACGCGTCGGCCTGGCCCGCGCACTGGCCATGGACGCCGACATCCTGCTGATGGACGAACCGTTCTCCGCCCTCGACCCGTTGATTCGCCAGGGGCTGCAGGATGAACTGCTGGAACTGCAACGCAAGCTGAGCAAGACCATCGTGTTCGTCAGCCACGACCTGGACGAGGCGCTCAAGCTGGGCAGCCGTATCGCAATCATGAAGGACGGCAAGATCATCCAGTACAGCGTGCCGGAAGAGATCGTGCTGAACCCGGCGGATGACTATGTGCGCACATTCGTCGCCCATACCAACCCGCTGAACGTACTGTGCGGCCGCAGCCTGATGCGCACTCTGGATAACTGCAAGCGTATCAACGGTTCAGTGTGCCTGGACCCGGGCGGTGATTCCTGGCTGGACCTGGCCGAAGGCAACACCATCAAGGGCGCACGTCAGAATGGCGTGGCCATGAACCTGCAGAACTGGGCGCCGGGGCAAGCAGTGGAAGGTCTGGCGCGGGTGCCGACACTGGTGGATTCGAACATCGGCATGCGTGATGCGCTGCAGATTCGCTATCAGACCGGCAACAAACTGGTGTTGCATGACAACAACCAGGTGGTGGGGATTCTGGGCGACAGTGAGCTCTACCACGCCCTCCTGGGCAAAAACCTGGGCTAGCAGCATGATCGTTCCCACGCTCTGCGTGGGAATGCATCCGGTGACGCTCCGCGTCACGCCTTCAAGAGCAGACGCGGAGCGTCCATGGCTACATTCCCACGCGGAGCGTGGGAACGAGCATTCAGCGGCTAGCTGTAGACACGGCCAAGGAGTTGCCGATGGCTTTCAAACTGGTCGAGCACATCCCGGGTGATCTGCTCCTGGGTGAAGCCCATCAG
>NZ_JAEKGB010000013.1:0-168340 GCF_016918385.1 Pseudomonas sp. ICBG1301 | reverse complement strand
TTGATTCGTTGGTTCATAGGGGACTCTTGGTTCCAGGGCATGATCAGTTACCTCCTGATCATGCGTATTAGCCTGTAAACCATGTCCCCGGTTAGAAATGTAAACGATGTCCCCGGTTTGTACCGGGCAAGCCCGCTCACTACAGGGGCGTCCGAGCTTCAAATGTGTAAACGATGTCCCCGGTTTCGGGGGTATGGTTGGGAGGCGGCCCAGAATCCGGGGATTTGGGTTTCACTGGTATAACGTGGCAGCTTTGGTGGGGCGGCTGCGCCGCCCAGCGCGGGGCAAGCCCGCTCACTACAGGGGCGTCCGCGTTTCAAATGTGTAAACGATGTCCCCGGTTTCGGAGGTATGGGTTGGGAGGCGGCCCAGAATCCGGGGATTTGGGTTTCACTGGTATAACGTGGCAGCTTTGGTGGGGCGGCTGCGCCGCCCAGCGCGGGGCAAGCCCGCTCACTACAGGGGCGTCCGCGTTTCAAATGTGTAAACGATGTCCCCGGTTTCGGAGGTATGGGTTGGGAGGCGGCCCAGAATCCGGGGATTTGGGTTTCACTGGTATAACGTGGCGGCTTTGGTGGGGCGGCTGCGCCGCCCAGCGCGGGGCAAGCCCGCTCACTACAGAGGCGTCCGCGTTTCGAATGTGTAAACGATGTCCCCGGTTTCGGAGGTATGGGTTGGAAGGTGACCCAGAATCCGGGGATTTCGGTTTCACTGGTATAACGCGGCGGCTTTGGTGGGGCGGCTGCGCCGCCCAGCGCGGGGCAAGCCCTAATACCAGTCAGTTAAGGCTTAACACTGTCACTGTGGGAGGGGGCTTGCTCCCGATGGACTGCGTAGCAGGCCCATTTTTGAGGCCGCTGCGCGGCCTATCGGGAGCAAGCCCCCTCCCACAGGTTATCCATCGCCCACTCTGTCGCTTAACAGACGGGCATTAGGGCAAGCCCGCTCACTACAAAATCAGATCCTCTCTAACGCAAGGCCCGGCGCAGTACTTTACCCACCGTGGTCTTGGGCAGTTCGATGCTGCGGAACTCCACATACCTTGGCACCTTGTACCCCGTCAGGTATTCCCGGCAGTGGGCGAGGATCTGTTCCTGAGTCAGGTTCGGGTCCTTGCGCACCACAATGATCTTCACCCGCTCCCCCGTCACCGGGTCTTCCACACCGATGGCCGCCACTTCACCCACTCCCGGATGCATCGCCACCACATCTTCGATTTCATTGGGGTACACGTTGAAGCCCGATACCAGGATCATGTCTTTCTTGCGGTCGACCAGCCGGATATAGCCACGCTCGTCCATCACACCGATATCCCCGGTCGACAGCCAGCCTTCGTCATCCAGCACTTCGGCGGTTTCCTTGGGCCGCTTCCAGTAACCCTGCATCACCTGCGGGCCACGTACTTGCAGTTCGCCTTGCTCGCCGATGTCGGCCAGTTCGCCGTCCTCTCGCATGAAGCGCACCCAGGTCGAGGGCAATGGCACGCCGATGCTACCGGTGAACTCCATCTCGCGCATGCGCGCAATGTCGATGGGGCTGATGCTGACCACCGGTGAGCACTCGGTGAGGCCGTAGCCTTCGATGATCGGTAACCCGGTGACTTCCTTCCAGCGCTTGGCCACGGCCGTGTGGGTGGCCATGCCACCGGCGATCACCATGCGCAGCGCAGAGAAATCCCGGGCACAGAACTCTTTGTTCTCCAGCAAACCATTGAACAACGTGTTGACCCCGGCAATCCCGTTGAAGCGCTCTTTACGCAGGATCATCTGCACGCGTTTCACATCACGCGGGTTGGCGATCAGGATGTTGCGCCCGCCCAGGCACATGAACATCAAGCAGTTCACCGTCAGGGAAAAGATGTGGTACAGCGGCAGCAAGGTGACGTTGGTTTCCTGCTGGTTCTGGTCCAGTTGGTCACCGACCCAGGCCTTGGCTTGCAGCAGGTTGGCGATAATATTGCGGTGGCTGAGCATCACGCCCTTGGCGTCGCCCGTCGTACCACCGGTGTATTGCAGGAAGGCCAGGTCGTCGAGGGCCATCGCCACCGGAAAATGATGCTGCGCCCGCCCTTGCTTGAGCACCTGGTTGAAGCGCAACGCCCCCGGCAGCTTGAATGCCGGCACCTGCTTCTGCACGCTGCGCAGGATGAAGTTCATGGCTGCGCCCTTGAAGGTGCCGAGCAAATCGCCGATGGCCGCCACCACCACGCGTTTGACACAGCTGCCGGCGATGACCTTTTCCAGGGTGTAGGCGAAATTCTCGAAGATCACCACGGTTTCGGCCTCGCTGTCCTTGAGCAGGTGCTTGAGCTCATGGGAGGTGTACAACGGGTTGACGTTGACCACCACCGCACCGGCCAGGATGGTGCCCAGCAGGCAGATCGGATATTGCAGGCAGTTGGGCATCATCAACGCCACACGGTCGCCCTTCTTCACGCCCTGCCCCTGTAGCCAGGCCGCAAACGCGACACCTTGCGCGTGCCAGTCGGCGTAGGTCATCTCGGTGCCGATGCTGACGTAGGCGACCCGCTCGCTGAATTTTTCCAGGTGCTCCAGGAACACCTCGCGCAGCGACGGGTAGTCCTCGATCCCCGCGTCGATGTCTGCCGGCACGCCGGGCAGGTAAGCGTTCAACCAGACCCGTTCGGTTTGTTCCAGGCTTACAACGTTCATGGCAGTCTCCTTGTTGTTGTTTTTGACAGCGCTATTTTTCGACGATCGCAGTAATGCCCAGCCCGCCTGCCGCACAAATCGAGATCAAACCGCGCCCGCCGCCGTTCTGATCGATCATTTTAGCCAACGCCGACAATTGCCTGCCGCCCGTGGCGGCAAATGGGTGGCCACAGCCCAGCGAGCCACCGTTGACGTTCATCTTGGCGCGGTCAACGCTGCCCAAAGGCGCCTCCAGGCCCAGGCGCTCGCGGCAGTAATCGGCATCTTCCCAGGCTTTTAGGGTGCACAACACCTGGGCAGCGAAGGCTTCGTGGATCTCGAAGAAGTCAAAATCGGCAAAACTCAGGCCCTCGCGCTGGAGCATGCGCGGCACGGCATAAGCCGGGGCCATCAGCAGGCCCTCGGTGCCGTCGACAAAATTCACCGCCGCCGTTTCGCCGGTGCGCAGATAGGCCAACACCGGCAGGCCCCGTTCGGCGGCCCAGGCTTCACTGGCCAGCAGCACCACCGAGGCGCCGTCCGTCAATGGCGTGGAGTTGCCCGCCGTGAGGGTGCCGTTCTGGCGGTCATAGGCCGGGGCGAGCCCGGCGAGTTTTTCCAGGCGGGTGTCGGCGCGCAGGTTGTTGTCCCGCGTGAGCCCCCGATAGGGGCTGATCAAATCGTCGAAAAAGCCGCGTTTGTAGGCCGCGTCCAACCGCTGATGGCTGGTGAGGGCCAATTCATCCTGGGCCAGGCGCTTGATCTGCCAGCGTCTGGCCATTTCTTCGCAGTGCTCGCCCATGGACAAACCGGTGCGCGGCTCGCCGTTGCGCGGCAGCAATGGCTTGAAGAACATCGAGGGGCGGACCTTCAACAGCGCCTTGGCCTTGTCGCCCAGGCTTTTGCCCCGGTTGGCCGCGAGCAAGGTATGCCGCAAGGACTCATTGATGCCGATGGGCGCGTCGGAGGTGGTGTCGGAACCACCGGCAATGCCCACTTCGATCTGGCCCAGGGCAATTTTATTGGCCACCAGCAAGGCGGCTTCAAGGCCGGTGCCACAGGCTTGCTGCACGTCGTACGCAGGGGTTTGCGGCGACAGCGTGGTCGACAGCAAGGACTCGCGCGCCAGGTTGAAATCCCGCGAATGCTTGATCACCGCGCCGGCGGCAAACTCGCCCAGACGCTGGCCATGCAGGTTGTAGCGATCGACCAGTCCTTGTAACGCAGCCACCAGCAGGTCCTGGTTGCTGTCGTGGGCGTACACCGTGTTGGAGCGGGCGAACGGAATACGGTTGCCGCCGATAATCGCCACGCGGCGGGTCGGGGCCGGATTGAAGCTGTAGTCACTCATCGACAGGTCTCATTCCAGATAAACAAGCCGCGCATATGCGGTTTATCGCCGGCGAAATTGCGCACTTCAAACTCGCGGCGCGGGCCGCTCACGGGGTGGCTCCACAGAGCGACCTGGCCGGGCAGGAAGATCGGTAACTTGAAGTCGCAATCGGCTTGCGCCTGGTCCACGCCACCGGGCGGTTGCTGCGCGGCCAGGGCTCGGCCCAGGGTCCACATGCCGTGGGCGATGGCGCGGCGGAAACCGAAGAGCCTGGCACCGATCACCGAGGTGTGAATCGGGTTGAAGTCCCCCGATACCTGAGCAAAGCGTCGGCCCAGGTCGGCGGGCAACACCCAACGCTGGGTGCGCAACAGGCCCTCTTCCTGCAACGGCAACCCGTCAGTCCAGGGCTCGCCGACGGGGTTGTGCACGTCGCGGCGCAGGTACAGGCTGTCGCTTTCCCACACCAGCGTGCCGGCACTGTAGGCACGGGTGGCGATGCTCAGCGCCTGCCCCTTGGGGTGGGCGACCCAGCGCTCGCAGTACACCTCCAGGCGCAGGGCCTGGCCCTCCGCCAGCCGCTGATGCTGCCGAATGCGGTTGGCCAGATGCACCATGCCGCTGGCCGGGTAGGGAAAACTCGGCCGAGTCAGCAGCAGCAAATGCAAGGGAAACGCCAGCACGTGGGGATACGACAGCGGCACGCCCTGCTCGCGGCGAAAACCGCAGGCGCGGCCGTAGGCGGCAATGCCGCTGGCGGACAATTCCACGGCTGAGCGCACCAGCCGCTCCTGGGGCAACAACGGGGCGCCATCGAGCGTGGGTTTGCGCAAGGCGCGCAGGCCGCCCAGCAACAGCTGGGTGCGGGTCGGCGGCGGGTCGATGATCTGTGTCACGTAGTCCATGGCTCAAGCCCCCAGCAGGCTTTGCCCGCACACACGTACGACTTGGCCGTTGACCCCGCCCGAGGCCGGGTGGGCCAGCCAGGCGATGGTCTCGGCCACGTCAATTGGCTGGCCGCCCTGGGACAGCGAGTTCATGCGCCGCCCCGCTTCGCGGATCATCAGCGGGATCTTCGCCGTCATCTGGGTTTCGATAAACCCGGGCGCGACGGCGTTGACCGTCACCTGCTGCGCGGCCGCGCGCGAGGCCAAGCCCTGCACCAGGCCAATCACGCCAGCCTTGGAGGTGGCGTAATTGCTTTGCCCCAGGTTGCCGGCTATCCCGGATATCGACGAGACGCAAACAATGCGCCCGCCCGCCTTCAAACCCTGGCTTTGCAGCAACGCCTCACTGAGTTGCAGGGGCGCTTGCAGGTTGACCGCCAGCACCTCACGCCAGGCGGTTTCGGTCATCTTGGCGATGGTCTTGTCGCGAGTGATCCCGGCGTTGTGCACCACCACGTCAAAGGCACCGTATTGACTGGCATGCGCCTGCAACAAGGCGGCCGCATCGGCGGCGGTGATGTCCAGCGGCAACGCCGAGCCGCCCACGCTGCCGGCCGCCTGCTGCAGTGCTTCCTGGGCCTGGGGGACGTCGACGCACACGACATGGGCACCGTCGCGGGCCAGCACTTGGGCAATGGCCAGGCCGATCCCGCGTGAGGCGCCGGTAACCAGGGCGCGACGACCGACAAAGGGCTTTTCCCAATTGACGGTGACGTGCCCTTCCACCGGCTTCTCCAGGCGTACCACCTGCCCCGACACATAGGCCGAACGGCGTGACAGGAAGAAACGCAGGCTGCTGTCGAGCGCCTCTTCAGCGCCCGGCGCGACGTAAATCAATTGCACGGTGATTGCCCGCCGCAGTTCCTTGGCCAGGGAACGCACCAGCCCTTCCAGGGCTCGTTGGGCGATGGCCTGGGGCAAATCGCTGCAATGTTCCGGCGCCGTGCCGAGCACCACCACGCGACCGTGATGGCCGAGGCGCTTGGCATTGGCGTGGAAGAACAGGTAAAGCTCATCGAGTTGCTCGACATCCACCACACCACTGGCGTCGAACACCGCGCCCTGCACCTTGAGCGTGGACGGCGCCTGGAGGGTCGCCGGGGTGGCGACGACTGTGTCGGTGGCGCTGAAGATCTGTTGCACCTGTGGCGCCAGGCGCCCGGCCCCGGCGACGATCACCGGGTTGGCCAGGCCAGGCTGGCCGCTGCGATGGCGTTGCAGCGGCAACGGTTGCGGCAGGCCAATGGCCTGGGCCAGACGACGCCCCCAGGACGAATTGACGAATGAAAGGTAGCTGTCACTCATATCGGTACTCACTCACTTGCTCTGTATACGCGGCCCCACACTGGCCGCATTCGCCTAGTTGACCGGGGCGTTTTCGTTTTGGGCGGTGCGGCGCCTGGCCTTGGGTTCCAACGCCTGCTGGCGCTGCTGCAAGGCTTCCAGCAAGCCGAAGTCCTGCGGGAAGTCGTCGACCTGGATGCCGTGGTCGGCGTATTCCACATAACGCCCGAGCAAGGCGTCTTCGTCGTCGCTGATCAGGTCCAGCGCCCGCGCCTTGACGCGCCAGGCGGTAAAGGCGGTGGTGGAAATCGGCATCGGCTCGATCAGACCCTGCTTGACGGCAGACTTGAGGCGCGCGTCGATCAGCTCTACCTGCGGCAGCAGACGGAAGCCCAGTTCGCCATAGGCCAGCTTGTCGATTTCCGGCCGAGGGATGTAGGAATTGGCCAACAGACGGTCACGGGTTTCGCCGGGGATCTGCACCACCTCAGCCACCTGTGCCAGCAACCGGTCCGAGGGTTTGTGCAGGGGAATACCGAAGGGGAAACTCAAGCCTCGCACCACCCGTGCGGCCGCTTTCGAAGGGTAATTATCGAGCACTTCGGCCAACGCTTCGTGGGCGCGCAGCAACGCATCCTGGGCCGCCCAATGCACCAGCGGCAGGTCGGCCTGGGGCCGGTCATCATCTTCAAAACGCTTGAGCACGCAGGACAAGATGTACAGCTGCGACAAAATGTCCCCCAGGCGCCCGGTGATACTTTCCTTGCGCTTGAGGGCACCGCCCAGCACGCCCATGGAAATGTCCGAGATCAGCGCCAGCACCACCGACAGCCGATTGGCCTGACGGAAGTAGGACGCCAGCGCCGGGTCGGTCTTGGCCGGTGCAGCAATCAGTCGCCCGCCCGTCAGCGAATGCACGGCGGCGCGCACGGTGTTGGCCAGCACAAAGCTCAGATGGCCGAACATCGCGCTGTCGAACGCTTCCAGCGCCTTGCGCCGGTCCGGGTGGTGCGCCGCTTCCATCTCGCGGAACACGTAGGGATGGCAACGGATCAGGCCCTGGCCGAAGATGATCAGGCAGCGAGTCATGATGTTCGCCCCCTCCACCGTGATCGCAATCGGGCTCTGCTGGTAGGCGCGGGCCAGGAAGTTGTTCGGCCCCATGCAGATGCCCTTGCCGGCGACGATGTCCATGCCGTCGTTGACGATCATCCGCGCCCGTTCGGTGACGTGGTATTTGGCGATGGCCGAAATCACCGAAGGTTTCTCGCCGGCATCCAGTGACGCCACCGAGACCTTGCGCACGGCGTCGCAGGCATACAAGTGCCCGGCCATGCGCGCCAAGGGTGCCTGTACGCCTTCGAACTTGCCGATCGGCAAACCGAACTGCTTGCGCATCGCCGCATAGGCTGTGGTGCCGCGCACCGCGACCTTGCCCAGGCCGACGTTAGCCGAAGGCAAGGAAATCGCGCGGCCGGCAGCCAGGCATTCCATCAACATGCGCCAGCCATTGCCGACTTGTTCGCGCCCGCCGATCACCCACTCCAGCGGGATGAACACATCCTTGCCGGTGGTCGGACCGTTCTGGAAGACCGCGTTGAGTGGCCAGTGACGCCGACCACTGTTCACCCCCGGATGAGCCGTCGGAATCAATGCACAGGTGATCCCCAACGAACCCGGCTGGCCAAGCAGCCCGTCCGGGTCTTCGGCGCGAAATGCCAGGCCCAGCACCGTGGCGATCGGGCCCAGGGTGATGTAGCGCTTGTCCCAGGTCACCTTGAAACCCAGCACTTCCTCGCCCTCGTGCACGCCTTTGCAGACGACCCCCAGGTCCGGAATCGCCCCGGCGTCGGAGCCGGCGTAAGGGCTGGTCAGTGCAAAGCAGGGAATGTCTTCGCCCCGCGCCAGACGTGGCAGGTAATAGTTGCGCTGGGCATCGGTGCCGTAATGCAGCAGCAATTCCGCCGGGCCGAGGGAGTTGGGCACCATCACCGAAATCGCCGCCGCCGAGCAGCGCGTCGACAACTTCATCACCACCTGGGAATGGGCGTAGTGGGAGAAGCCTTTGCCGCCGTACTGCTTGGGAATGATCATGCCGAGGAACCCGGCGTCCTTGGTGTACTGCCAGGCTTCAGGGGACATGTCCTGCCAGACCTGGGTGGTTTCCCAGTCGTTGGCGATGTCACACAGGGTTTCGACCTCGTTGTCGAGGAAGGCTTGCTCTTCGGCGCTCAGGCGCGCCGGTGCCGCGTTGAGCAGGCGCGCCCAATTGGGTTTGCCACTGAACAACTCGGCGTCCCACCACACGGTGCCGGACTCGATGGCGGCGCGCTCTGTGTCGGACATCGCCGGCATGATCGTACGAAACAGCTCCAGCGCCTTGCTCGACAACAAGCTGCGGCGCAGCGGCTTGAGGCTCATCAACAAGGCGGGTAACACCACCAGCACCGCCGCGACGGTGGCGCCAAAACCTGCCACCGCGTTGAACAGGTAACCCATCGCCAGCCAGACCAGGCCAGCGCCAAGCCAAACCGCAGCGGCGGCTTGTCGATATGCCAGGGCAATCGCTGCTGCGACACCTATCAATAACCAGATAACCATGGGGGATACCTCACTTGATCCAGAACAACTCGATTCAGGGCAGGCTGTTGCACGGCAGATCGAAATGAGCTGCTGCATAAAGCCACACTACAAACTTGAAAAGACAAATTCAAATTTTGTTTTGAAATTTTTATTTAATCGTTTGGCGAAAAAATACCAGGCTGAACACGTCAGCCTTTCAGGTTATGAAGGAAAATATCAGGACCATCACAAGGGCCAACCGCCCAATCCGACGACAGTGTGGAGCCGAGCCTCTAGATGCGCTGGACGCCCTGCCCCACGACTGCCGTGCCAGACGCTTTAGAACTTGTAGGTGGCCGACAGGCTGACCACATCACCAGACGACTCGGCCTTGCCATCCAACTGCGCGGCTCCGAGGCGATCCACGTTCTTGGTCCTCAGGTTGACCTTCTCGACGAACTGGTGCGAATACGCGGCATCCACCGACAGGCCAGGCACGGCCTTGATGTCATAACCGGCACCGAACGCCAGGAAGTAGCGGTCACCATCAGGAATCCGTGGGTCTCGGGTTGAATTGCGGGTGGGGGTCTGGTCGTACGCCACACCGGCACGCAGGGTCAGTTCGTCGGTGGCTTTGTAATCGCCGCCAATCGACGTCATCCAGGCGTTCTTGTAGTTGTAGGGAATAGCGACAATCGTCGAACCTTGCGACTTGAGCGTCAGGTCCTGGAACGAAGACCATTCGGTCCACATCACGCTCACACCCAACGCCCAGCGGTCATTGAACTGGTGCACCCAGTCAACGGCGGCGGTCGCCGGAATGTCCAGTTGAGTACTGGCATGCGCGCCATCCGGGAACAGCTTGAGGCCGGGATAAGCCATTTCAACCAGGGTTTCGCCGTTTGGACCGATCGGGTTGGTCATGGCGTTGCGGCCAATCGCATCCGTGTAAATGTTGTATTTACCGGTCATCTTGTTTTTGATCTTGGCGTGATAGTTCAGGCCCAGTGTGTCTTGCAGCGTCGGCTTCCAGACAATGCCGCCAAACCAGCCCACTGAACTGTTATCGACTTTCACACGCATCAGTGAATGCCCGACACCGGTTGGAAAACCAGTGCCTCCCAGCCCGGGAGAAACGTCCGCAGCCGCCAGCAAGTCAATGTTCTGGCTGACAAAGCCTTGGCTGCGCTGATAGATCAGGCCGGCACCCACCGAGAACTCATCATTGACTTTGAACGAGAGGGAGCCTGTGAGGCCGACCGTTTCGATTTTGGTGTCGACCGCGAAATCGCGCAGCTTCGAGTTCTGATCCCAAGTGGTTTTCATGCCCTGGGGTACCACCTGGCTCAGGCCAAAGGCGAACCGGTCGCCGATGGGCACCACCAGAAAGCCGGTCGGCAGCCAGGCGGTAAAGCCACCTTGCCCGCCATTGTTGGTATTGAGAGCCGGATCGCCCAAGGTCCCTTGATCATCCAGAACCGGCGTATTGGTCACCGGGTTGCCGTTGTGGTCAAAAGCCTGGCCGGAGTATTTGATCTTGACCCGAGCATAATCGACCGTCTGCTGCGCAATGGGGGAGTCGATGAACGCCATTGCCGCCGGGTTGTTGTAGGCCGCACTCGGATCGTTCTTGAACAGTGAACCGCCCCCGAATGCACGCCCCCAACCCGGTGCGCCGTAGGTAGGCGTAGAAAACCCGCCCGCCTCGACCGGCCCCGTGGTCATCAGGCCGCCCAGCAAGGCCAGCCCCAGTAACGTGTGAGCGTGTGGTTTCTTATTATTCATGCGGTACTCCTTATTATTATCTACGCCCGGCCCCTGCCGGTGTTCGGTACCCGAACAGGCGCCTCTGGCGAGGCGCCTGTGTGTACCGGGGGTGATCAGCCCTCAGGAGTTACGGTTTACGGGTTCACCGTCAGCGTTGGCGCTGCCACGCTCAGGGAAACTACGGTGCAGTTGCCGGAAAGCGCCTGGTTGGCCGCAGACAGGGTTTTGCTGCTCGGGTTCCAGGCCACCGCAATGGTGGTAGGGCCGCAGTTGGTGGCAGGGATCGAGGAGATTTTGTAGCCGACGTTGGTCACGGTACCGGTGGTGCCCGTCGCCGCAGTCAGCACCCATGGCAGGTTGGTCAGCGTCGGCAACGCGCACAGGCCGCCACCGGTCAGGGTTGCGCCGTTGATGGAAGCCACGCCACCGCTGACGTTGCCGGTGAAGGTAATCCCGCAGGTCACCGCAGCCCCGAAGGAAGATGGCGATTTCACAACGATGGTGCCGGCGCTGGTAGAGAACGGACCGTCTGGGGAAACCGAAGCCGCACTGGCCATCGAAGCCGCGCCAAAGCACATTGCAAAAGAAGTTGCACAAACGAGGGTTTTCAAGCTTTTCATTGTTTTTCCTCACATGTTATGGCGAAGTCATTTCGCCAGGGGTAATGGCCATGAACGAGAGGTCACGGTGAAACTGCAGAACTTCCCTTTCCAGCCAAATCTCAATTCGATTACCACCGCATCTTTCGACTGTGTTTATTCAACCACTTTGAAGTTGGGCGGCATCTTGATCGACACCGTCTTGATCTTGCAGTCCTCGCCGATCGGCACGTTGGCGGCTTCCAACTTGCCGGTGGCGTTATCCCAGGTGCCGTTGGCGGTCGAAGGACCGCACTTGCCGCCCAGGCCGAAGGCGTGCACATCCACGCTGATCTTCGACATGGAACCGCTTTGGGTATCTTTGGCGACCAGGATCCAGGGCAAGTTGATGGCTTCAACACGGCTGCATTTAAGGCCGCCATCGAACTCAACTTTGTCGACGTTCACCGACGCACCATCGGCCGCCACTTTGCCGGCCACCTTGATGGTGCAGTCGGCGCTGATCAGGGCGCCCTTGGAAAAGCTGATCGGGCCTTGGGCTGTGAAGGCGCTGCCCGCAGGCTCGATACGGGCAGCCTGGGCCTGCTGGTAAACAATCAGGCCGAGGGCGGCCAGCACGATATGAGTGGTGAACTTGGCAGCTGTTTGCATGGTGCAGGTCCTTCCCTTGAAATTATTTTTGTTCGGGTCAAACAACTCACTTGCATTCAATCTTTAAACTTTGGGCGATCGGAACCTGCGCAATACCTGGATCCCGAGTCAGCCCGACGACAAGGTTGCTATCAGAACGGTGCCGTACCGTTCGCGTATTTCTCCAGATACTTCAGGCGTTTTGACGGCTGAAGATTGGTCAGGTGGATATCGCCGCCGTAATGATTCAGCACTCGATGATCCATGCGACGGCGCCACAAGTACGGCACATAAGCCCAGACAATCATGCTCGCGTATCCGTAAGGCAGTTGCGGTGACTCATCGAAGTGACGTAACGACTGATAACTGCGTGTGGGGTTGGCATGGTGATCGGAGTGCCGTTGCAGTTGGAACAGAAAGATATTGGTGACAATCCGATTACTGTTCCACGAGTGCCGAGGCGAACAGCGCTCATAACGGCCGTTGGGCAACTTCTGGCGTTTAAGGCCGTAGTGTTCGACGTAGTTCACCACTTCCAGCAACGAGAACCCGTAGACACCCTGGATGATCAGGAAAGGAATCACGGCGACGCCAAGCCACACAATCATCGCGCCCCACAACACCACGCTGTACAGCCACGCGCTGAGGACAGCGTTCTTCCAATGCAAGGCCGGCAAGCCGAGTTTGCGCAAGCGCTCGCGCTCCAGGTTCCAGGCCGAGCGGGCGCTGAACCAAACCGAGCGTGGCAGGAACGCCCAGAAGCTCTCACCCAGGCGCGAGCTGGCCGGGTCTTCGGGGGTCGCGACCCGCACGTGGTGGCCGCGGTTGTGTTCGGTGTAGAAGTGCCCGTAGAACGTCGGCGCCAGGGTCACCTTGGCGAGAAACACTTCCAGGGGTTTGGGTTTGTGCCCCAACTCGTGGGCGGTATTGATCGCAATGCCGGTGGCGGCGCCGGTGGACAGTGCCATGCCCAGATAAGTGAACCAACTTACCGATCCATGCAGCTGCGTGCGTGCAGTGAGGTAGCTGGCGGCCTGGGCCGGCCAGCTCGACGGGTCGAGGTGCGCGGTGGCCTGCAACAGGCCGCCCTGAATGATCCAGTCGATACCGCCCGCCGCCAGCCAACCGGTGATCACCACCGAAGCAATGACGAACACGACGCCGGTGTAAACGATCCAGCGGTAATAGCTTTGCGATTCAAGGTGGTTGACGGCGGATTCAGGCGGGTTGCTGACATCTTCACCCAGCAGGCCATCGATCAACGGGATCAGGCCGAAGATGACCAGGACACCGACCCACCACAGTTGTTGCACACCGGTGGTGATGGCCAGCGCACCAGAGAGCAATGGGGTAGCCAGAGGCATGATGCCAAGCCACCACAAGTGGCGCTTGCCGTCGGTCCAGACGTTGGAAGTGGCCAGGGACTGATTCATGGCAACCTCCGTACGAGACCGGTGGCGGGGGTGACAAATCGAGCGGACAACAGGTTCACGGAGCGCTGACTGCCCCGGAAAACCAACCATGCGATAAAAGGCGTTTTTTTCATTATTTTATTCGCTCTTAGGCATTTCAAAAATTGTTTCAAATTAGATATTGAAATAATTTTTTTAAATAAATAGCGCGGAATCGTTAGGTCGTCAACTAATTTCTAAGGGCCTTTCGGACGTGACCGAGCAGTCTCTTTTCCGGCTCCAGGGTCAGGTGTCTAGGGCAAGCATTGACGCCGCCGAACCGCAGGTTCGATTGCAAAATTATTGACTCGCCAGGGCAAACGGCGGATGCAGCACCGTGGCGCTTTCCAGTGGCCGCACGCGTTTGGCGATCTGCTCCACCACCGCAGCGACCCGCTCGGTAGCGGTGATCGGCAACATATGGCCACGCCCTTCCACCACCTGCAGTTTCAGCCCTGGCACCTTGCTGGCCAGGGCCTGGCCGTGCTTCTGGAAGTCGAGCACCTTGTCCCGCGCACCATAGATCAACCCGATGGGCAGGCTCAGTTGCGGGTAGCGCTTGACCATATCCGGCAGGTCATCGTTGACCCGATTGATCTCGGTAGAAGCGGCGTAGAAGTTGTCGGGACGCATGCCCAGCAACCCGCCACCGCGTGTGGCGAAATCCGTAGGCGGAGCATCCGGAGCAAACACCCCGTTGACCACCGCCCTCTGGGTCAGCAGGCCGATGGGCATCGTCAGGGTGTGCGACAGCCAACGACGCAACCAGGCCGGGCGCACCGCCAATGACAGGAACACCGGCGGCAACATACGTTGCGGATGGGTCAGCGGTGCCACGAGGACCAGGCCGCTGACCGCATGGGGATGATCGAGCGCCAGCGCCAGGGCGATCGCGCCGCCCAGGGAATGCCCAAGCACCAGTGGTTTATCCAGGTCCAGGGTCTTGATGAAAGCGGCTATTTGTCGAGCCTGGGCCGGCAGGTCCGGCGCGGTACCGCTATGCCGGGTGGAATAACCCGAGCCCGGGCGATCGAGCGTGATCACCCGAAAACGCTCACGCAACTGGCCGGACAAGGCGTAGGTCAGGTTGCGGCTGCTGCCCATCAGCCCGTGAATCATCACCAGCGGTGGGCCTTTGCCTTCTTCTACATAATGAAAGCGCTCGCCATCGACCTCCACGAAACGCCCGTTGATCGGAACAGCCGCTTCAATACGCCGGGTCATCCAGGCGCTGAAACCCCATAACACAACGCTTGCCCCCCCACACACAGCCGCAGCGACAACCCATTCGACAGCCATAGCTCGGTCCTCTACTTCCCTGCTGCTGGCGACCCGACCGGTATTGATCAAGGCCTCAGCCATCGTCCACACCCTGGACTTGAACCTCATGCAGACCCTACTCGTCCGTCGGACAAAGTCGGACCTGCGCAACAAGGTCCTAGCGTAAGCGATATTTTCAGGTAGATTATTTAAAATCTTTTTTAAAATAATTAATTCAATTTTCCTTTGCAATGGTGTTCTATCCAAAAGACACAACAAAAACAGGAGCACAACCGATGCCCACGAAGGACAAGCTATGAATGCCTACAGCGACGCCATCGATATCGCCATCATCGGCTCAGGGTTCGCCGGGCTGTGCATGGCGATCAAACTCAAGGAGGCCGGAGTCACCGACTTCCTGATCGCCGAGCAAGCCGAGACCCTCGGCGGCACCTGGCGTGACAACCATTACCCTGGCTGCGCCTGCGACGTGCAGTCCCATGTGTACTCGTTTTCCTTTGCCCCCAACCCGGACTGGACCCGGCAATTTGCCCCGCAGCCGGAGATCCGCGCGTATCTGGAGCATTGCGCCCGGCGTTATGAGCTGGCGTCCTTCCTGCGTTTTGGCATGGGCCTGCAACGCGCCGTGTTCGATGAACAGCAGCAACGCTGGCAGCTCAGCTTCAGCAATGGACGACACATCAGTGCGCGCGTGCTGATTTCGGGCATGGGCGGCCTGTCGCGCCCGGCGCTGCCGGATATTCCCGGGCTGGACAGCTTCAAAGGCAAGCGCTTCCACTCCCAGCAGTGGGACCACGCCTATTCATTGCGGGGCAAGCGCGTGGCGGTGATCGGCACCGGGGCCAGCGCCATTCAGTTCGTACCGCAGATCGCGCCGCTGGTGGCTCATCTGCAGCTGTTTCAACGCACACCGCCGTGGATCATGCCCAAACCGGACCGAAACATTTCGCGCTTCGAGCGCTGGGCGTTCAAGCACCTGCCGTTCACGCAGCGGCTGGTGCGCGGCGCGTATTATTGGGCGCTGGAAGGGCGTGTGCTCGGCTTCGCCCGGCACCCGCGCCTGATGAAAATGGTGCAGAAAATCGCCCTGCGCCACCTGCACAAACAAGTCACCCGCCCTTCCCTGCGCAAAACCCTGACACCGGATTACACCATCGGCTGCAAGCGCGTGCTGATCTCCAACGACTATTACCCGGCGCTCTCGCGCAGCAATGTCGAGGTCATCACCGACAGTGTGCTGCGTATCGAAGCCGACGGCGTGATCACCCGTGACGGTATCAAGCACCCGGCCGATTGCCTGATCTTCGGCACCGGTTTCCAGGCCACCGATCCATTGCCTCGGAACTGCATCATCGGCCGCGACGGGATCGACCTGATGGACACCTGGCACGAGGGCGCCCATGCCTACAAAGGCACCACCGTGCCGGGCTACCCGAACCTGTTCCTGATCGTCGGCCCCAACACCGGGCTGGGCCACAACTCGATGATTCTGATGATCGAGGCCCAGGTCAGCTACATCCTCGATGCCTTCAAGCAGATGCGGCGTCATCACATCGCCACAGTGGACATCAAGCCCGCCGTCGAAGATGCCTATAACCGTCGGTTGCAGGACAAGCTCAAGCGCACCATCTGGAACACCGGTGGCTGCCGCAGCTGGTACCTCGACCCGCGTACCGGCAAGAACACCACCTTGTGGCCCGGTTCGACCTGGCGCTTTAAACAGGTGACCCGCCAATTCGCGCTCAAGGATTACCTCACCCATCCGATCGCGACCAGCCCTTCCCTCCACCCGGTTCCAGCGCCCCACTCCAGCGCTGAAGGCAGCCTGTCATGAAGTCATTCAACGGCCGCGTGGCGGCAATCACCGGTGCGGCATCCGGCATGGGCCGCGCATTGGCCTTGGCCCTGGCGCGGGAAGGCTGCCACCTGGCACTCGCCGACAAGAACAGCCAGGGCCTGGAGCAGACACTGGCGCTGGTCCGGACCTCGAGCTTGTCGCCGGTGACGGTCACCACGCAGGTGCTGGACGTGTCCGATCGTCAGGCGATGGAGGCCTGGGCCGCCCGTTGCGTCGCTGACCATGGCCAGGTCAACCTGATCTTCAACAATGCCGGGGTGGCGCTGTCGAGCACCGTCGAAGGCGTGGATTACGCTGACCTGGAGTGGATCGTCAACATCAACTTCTGGGGCGTGGTGCACGGCACCAAGGCGTTCCTGCCGCACCTCAAAGCCAGCGGCGACGGGCATGTGATCAACACGTCCAGCGTATTCGGCTTGTTCGCCCAGCCCGGCATGAGCGGCTACAACGCCACCAAGTTCGCCGTGCGCGGCTTTACCGAAGCCTTGCGCCAGGAACTCGACCTGCAGCGTTGCGGCGTCTCGGCCACCTGCGTGCACCCCGGCGGCATCCGCACCGATATCTGCCGCAGCAGCCGCATCGACGCCAACATGACCGGTTTTCTCATCCACAGCGAACAACAGGCCCGCGCCGATTTTGAAAAGTTGTTCATCACCGACCCCGACCAGGCTGCCAAGGTGATTTTGCACGGCATCCGCAAAAACAAGCGCCGCGTGCTGATCGGCCGCGACGCCTACTTCCTCGACCTGCTCGCCCGTTGCCTGCCGGCGGCCTATCAAGCGCTGGTGGTCGTCGCCAGCAAACGCATGGCCCCCAAGCCACGCAGGCCGGTGTTTGAAACCAACGACGAGCCCCGTCACTGAACAGGAGAACGCACCATGCTGCCGATCCGCCGCGATATCCGTTTTGCCTTGCCTGCCGAGCGCATCAAGAACTGGCATGAACAAGGCCCGTTCATCACTCACTTCTTCAATGCCTTGTCATTGCTGTTTCCCCAGGGCGAGCTGTTTTTCATGGACAGTGTGCGCCACTACCGCTCACAGATTGAAGATCCCGCCTTGAAGGCCGAGATCCAGGGATTTATCGGCCAGGAGGCGATGCACAGCCGCGAACACGTGGCCTACAACGATCTGCTGCAAGCGGCCGGGTTGCCGGCACACACCCTCGACCGTCGTCTCAAATTCATCCTCGACCTGCAAAAAAAACACCTGCCGCCTTCGTTCAACCTGGCGGTGACCATCGCCCTTGAGCACTACACCGCGATGCTTGCAGAGATCCTGCTGAGCGACCCGTCGCGCTTTGGCGACTCGCTCAAGGGCTACCAGCAAATGTGGTATTGGCACGCCTTCGAAGAAACCGAACACAAGGCGGTGGCGTTCGATGTGTGGAACACAGTGATCAAGCCCGGCCCACTGCGCTACCTGTTGCGCACCGGCACCATGCTTACCACGACGGTGCTGTTCTGGTTGGTGGTGTTTGATTTTCACCTGCGCCTGCTGCTGGCCGATCGCACCTCAGGCGGGCACTTGAAGGGTTTCTGGCGCATGCTCAAGTTTTTGTACGGTCCCAAAGGGGTGTTCCCGCGCATGCTGCGGCCATGGCTGCATTATTTCAAACCGGGCTTTCACCCCTGGGATCACGACAACCGCGCACGCCTGGCGGGCATCGATAACCTGCTCGACGAGATAGAACGCACGCGACGCGGTTACGAATCGGCCTAGACCTGCGCCAAAGTTTCGCGTTCGCGCACGAAATCCGGCATCTGATCGCTGGGCAGCGCTTTGCTGAAATACCAGCCCTGGACAAACAATTCAGTGCCGGTGTTCAAGAAGGCCAGCTGCTCGGCGGTCTCCACGCCCTCGACCACGACGCCCAGGTTCAGCGCCTCGCAGAAACGCAACATGCCGGTCAGCACCTGGGCTCCCTTGGGGTCGCGTTGGGCGACGACAAAACTGCGATCGATCTTGATGAAGTCCACGGGAAACTGGTGCAGGTAACTCAACGCCGAAAACCCGGTACCAAAGTCATCGATATACACCTTGGCGCCTATCGATTGCAGTTTCTGGATGGTCTGGCGCGTGGCCTGGATATCACCGACCAATGCGTCTTCAGTAATTTCCACTGACACTCGCCCATGAGCCTGGGCAAGGATCTGCACCAGGCGATCACCATAGGCGGCGTGCGTCAGGGTCGAGCTGGAAATATTAATGGTCATCGGCAACTCGAAGCCAACCTTCTTCCATTGCTGATACTGGCGCACGGCCTGGGACGCCACCCAGACGTCCACATCGGGCATCAGCCGTGCCTGCGCCAGCCATTGCAGGAACTCCCAGGGGGAATGCACCACGCCCTGGTTGTCGCGGGCACGCATCAAGGCTTCGCAACCGGTGCACAGGCCGGTACGGATGGAGACCTGGGGCTGGAACTCCAGGTAGAACTCGTAATCGCTGATCTGCTGAATCCGGCTGAACTCCACCGCCTGGCGCGCTGCGCTGCGATGGGACGCCAGCACGGGGTCCAGCTCCAGCAAGCGGCCTTTTTCCTCGAGGCCGCGAAAAGTCATGTCCAGCGACTTGAGGTACACCGTACCGCTTTCATTGGCCTGGCGATGCATCGCCCGCACATACGGCGCATACACCAGAGTGCCGAGCCCCAGCAGTGCCAGTTGCAACACCACCGCGCCGATGTCGCCATGGGTACTCAGGTAGGCATTGAGCAATACCGGTGCGGTCAACGGCACGCTGGCCACCGCCGGCGATACCCAGCCCATCTGCACCACCACCAGGGCCACCATGGCGTTGAGCGCAGGCGCCAGCAGGAAGGGGATGAACAGACGCGGGTTGAGGATGATCGGCAATCCAAACAGCAGCACCTCGCTGACGTTGAACAACGACAGCGGCAAACTGGCAATTGCCAGCAGGCGCACGGTGTGGCTCTTGGAAAACAGCAGGATCGCAAACAGCAGGCACAACGCCGCGCCCGAGCCGCCGATAAATGCGAAACACCCCAACAGCCCGCTGTTGAGCAGGTATCGGCTGGGCTCCCCCGCCGCCAGCGACGCACCGTTGAGCACTACGGCCTGGTCCAGGACATCGAACAGCGGCTGCATGGCATACACTCCGTGAATGCCGAAAAACCACAACAACGAATTCATCATCGTGACGAACAACCCGCTGCCGTAGGGCGTTTGCAGCGCATCGAGCACCTGGGGCCCCTGGAGTTGCCCGACATAGGGAATCTGCAGCAAAGACGACAACACCAGCACCAATGACAGCGCCGTGATTGCACCCGGTAGCACCATGTTGATAGTGCCCTTGAGGTTGTGCCCCACCAGGTCCTCGTTGACCAGGCGCGTCCAACGAAAGCGGTGCAACCAGGCGATGGCCGGCACATTGATCAACGGTGACGCAATCGCGATAAACAGCACGAAGGTCGCCGAAGCCCGGGGATAATCACGCAGCACGAACGTGGCCACTACCACATGGGCAAGGCACAGGAAAGCGACCGGCAGCTGTGGCAGGCGATACTGAATGGCCAGCATGTACCCGATGGATGCGGCCACCAACAAGGGGATAACCGAGCTGATCTGGTTGTGCACCCCCGATAGAAAGCCCACTACTTGTGAGCTGAACCCCAGCACACTGGCGCACTCGGACAGGATCAGGAAGCCGGCGGACACCAGCAGGCACGGCAGGATCCACAGCAACCCCTCACGAATCGCGCGCAATGAATCCGTACTGGCCAGGGCCGCCAGGCGCTGAGTAAGGAAAAGCTTGAACAGCGTTTGCGCCATGACCCGTCCCTCTGCCTGTGACTCGCTGCAACGCTACACGTCCTGATGGCGGAAGCGAAAGCCTTTTGCCACTTATCCAGGGGCATTTTGGCGGTGGAAGCCCATCAGTTACGCCAATTTCCAGATGAATAATAGGAACTTTCCGACATAACCTGCTCCCTAAACTGATCTGAGTCGGTATCATCCGCGCCGTTCTGCGCATTAATGGATGTTGCAGACCGGATGAAAACCGGGCTACCCACTCAAGGATGTTGTCTGGAACGGAAGCAGGCACTCAGGAGAAGTTTTACCATGCAAGACAAACGCCCAAACCCTATGCGCCCGATCTTTGTCACCATGGTGCTGTGGCTGTGCAGCGTAGCGTTGCTGTTCATCATCAAAAACGTCATTGAAATCTTTACCGGCCCAGTCGCTGAAACCTGGATAGACCTGACCCTGGTGCTCACGGCCTACCTGATGTTTTTCCTGCTGGCGCCCTTGCAAAACTGGATACGCCGCAAGGCCCAGAAACGCGCTCGACGTCATCTCAGCCGGCCCTCCCCTGATATCGAGCCGCGTCGTTCACACTAAGGGGCCCCCTCTTGTCAGCCCAGTTGTATGACGTGACCGTTTGCCCCCTACCCTAGAGGCACCAGCAAGACCGCCTGCGGCCGAAGGCCTCGCGCAACTCGGCTGCCGTCACACTGCGCCGCTCGGGGCTCGTAGCCAACGCACAGCGCAGTGCAGGCCAGCAATGCCCAGGCAGTTGCCTGGGCCGGGTCAGCTTGGCGATGCAGCTGCGCTCACCCAGACGTTGGCCATGGGCCAGTTCATACAACACGCACGCGACACCGTACACATCGGCAGCAGCCGTCAACGCGCCACCGGCCAGCAGCTCCGGGGCCGCATACGCGGGCGTCCAAGCGTTGAAACGGTCGCGGCTGAGACTCGGCAAACCCGCCTTCGCCCATGCCGGCGTATAACCCAGGCCAAAATCGAATAAACGCACCCCGTCTTCACCGACCATGACATTGGCCGGTTTCACATCCCCATGCAGTATGTTTTGCTGATGGATATAAACCAGCGCATCCAGCAACTGGATGGCCAAGGGTTGCAGTTCCCGCCAGGGCAAACCCTCCGGGCATTCCAGCAACAACCGATCCAGGGTCATGCCGTGCAGCCACTCCATGGTAAAGAACGCGACCTGGCTGTGGGTGTCGACCTCGAACGAAAACATGCGCACCACACGGTCGTGGCGCAGGCTGCGTGTCAACGCAAACTCGCTGAACAACAGCACATGTGCATCGGGGCACGCCGAAAAGGTCTCATCCAGCCGCTTGAGCGCAACCCTGGAGCAGGGCTCACCAAACTGCTCGTGCAACAGGTCTCGTGCGCCATACACCACGCCCATCCCGCCCCGCCCCAACACGCGCTCAAGGTGATAGCGCCCCACGAGCAGGCCGGGAGGGGTCGACGCGGCGTTCAAGATTGCACCACGACAGCGGTCAGGTCATCCGCCGTTGGCCGGCACGACGCCCTGGCAAACAAGTGGTCCACCGCCTGCCGGGGTGCCCCCAGGCTCAACGCACATCCCAGGTCACCATGGCTGAGTGCCTGGTACAGACCGTCACTGCACAATAAAAATACATCGCCTGGGCGGGTGCTGAGTTCCAGCACTTCAAGCTGCAACCGCGAGCGCGCCCCGACGGCGCGGGTCAAGGCCCTGGCATCGGGGTGAGCCTGGGCTTGCGCCACGCTCAACAGGCGCTCATCCATCAGGCGCTGCGCCAGGGAATGGTCCCTCGACAACTGGTAAAGACTCTTATCGCGCCACAGATAACAGCGACTGTCACCCGCCCAGATACAGGCCGCACGCCCGTGCTCAAGCAACAGTGCAACCACGGTGCTGCCCATCATGACGTCGCCGCCCGTGGCGGGCGCCATTCGCACATCGCCCAACCGTTGATTGACGTCTTGCAAACGTTGGCGAAGCGCGCCAACCCGTCGGTCAAGGTCACCCTCGGCCGACATTGCCGCCAGGCTGCTGACCACCCACTGGCTGGCGACCTCGCCATGGCGATAGCCGCCCATGCCATCCGCCACAGCCCAGCAGCCTCGCTGCGGGCAGTCCAGGAAGGCGTCCTCATTGCGGGCTCGCGCTCGCCCTTGCTGCGAACGCCCGGCACTGCGCCATTGATGCTGGCCGCAGCTCATAGCTGCTCCGGTAATCGGAAAGTGCGCCAGGTATCGATTTCAAACGGCCCGGGCGTACGTTGACTGGTCAGCAAGAAGTTGGCGCGCAAGCCGGCCAGGTTCGCCTTGAACAACTGGGCGTTGCGCCCACTGGCAGGCTCTTTCTGCAACAAGTCAAACAACCTGAACAACGACCAGGCCCCGGCACTTTTTTCAAGGCCCAATGGCCGTTGCCCCGCGCCTCGTTCCAGAACCAGGCTGCTGCGACCATTATCCGCGTCGCTCGGCCAATGGAACATCATGGGCAGGATCGGCCCGTGGCGGTACTCCAACTGCTTGTCGCCAACCCGCAGGATCGCCCGGCTGACCGACTGGTCCAGGCTATAGGGCGCCAGGGTAAACCGGACTGACAGCTCTCCCTGCTCCTCAGTGAAAAAACCGCGACGGATCACCTGGGCTTTCGTCAGTTGGTCCAACAGAAAGCGTGAGACCGGTAAGTTTTGCCCATCCATGCCCCGTAACCGGTAGCGGTTGCCGTCGGCACTGACGAAGGGTCGCAGGTAACCTTCATAAAAACGTACCAGAACGCCCTGAGGCTTGAAAAACTCATGAAAGTCGTTGAGGGCCACATCGCTGGTTGCATGGGCGTTGAACGGGTAACGCTGGCGAATCGCCCTGGCATAGAGTGGGTGCACGTCGCTCTGGTAGCGCTGGTTGACATGCGTATAGGCCTGTTCCAGCAAGTGACGCCAACTGTCATCAGCGATGCCCTCGACCCAGCCCGCCAACGGCAGCGGCAAACGGGCGGCTGCATCACGCAGCGTACCCAGTACATCCGGTTGCCCCTCCATGCGCCGCTTGACCCTGAGGAAAGCCGCCTGCTCCGGTGAGCTGTCTCGGTTGAGGGCCGCCAATTGCAGATGCAATTCGTCCAGCAAGCGCGATGCCTGGGTCAATTGCGCGCCTGGGTTTTCCTGCTCATCGAGCAATTGATGCAAGGGTTCAAAACGCCGTTGCAACGCCCGCCGCCCGGCGTCGGGAAACATCGCCTGCGCTGCCGCCGCCGAGGTCAAGGGGCCCAGCTCACCGGTTTGCTGGGCCACTTTGCCCAGAAGCTCATGCCCCGCCAGCAAACGGGTGTTTTCACGCAGTTGCAGCAACAGCTGGATCAGCGGGGATTGAGCGGAGGTCAGGTCCGCCAGCTGCTCGGCGTCCTGGCGCAGATTGTCGGTCGGCAGCAGCCTGAGTCGGCCCAGAGCGGCAGCCCAGACATCGGCATACTCACTGAAGTAGCGTTGCTGCAATTGGACCATCAACCGACGCAAATCCATGGCACCCAGATCAGTGCCCTCCCCCAATACCCAGTTGTCCTGTGCGATAGCATTCACCAGTCGCGGCCCCTGGGCCTCGAAATACTGCACATACTTTTTTGTATAGAAACCCGGAATCGGTGGGTCGATGGCGGCGAATACCTTGCCCTCGGCCAGGCGTAGCGGTTCAAGGTGGCGCGACTGCTCGCGCAGCACGCGATAAATCCCCTCCGCCAACGACTCGCCTCGCAGCTCTGCACGTGCCTGCGCCACCAACTCCTCGTTGAGATGCGCCGTGAACGGCTGTTCAAGCAAGCGCACCCAGTGCTGATTCAAGCGCGCCTGCACCGAAGCGTTGCCGGCAAAACCGGCGGCCCAATGGCCCGCCACCTGTTGCGCCAGCCAGCGGGTATCGCGCCGCTCGCGCAGGTTGAGCATCAGGTAAGCGCGCAGGTTTTCCACCAGGCGCTCCCGATCCCCAAGGCTGGCGCGTACCTGGTCTTCAAGCAGCGCCGTGACGTGGGCCAGGAGCCGCTGGTGCAACGCCTGCTCATAGGCTCGAACCAGGAGCGGGCGACTCAACTCGCCCTGATACAAACCTGCTCGCTCCACCAGCCGGGTGCCTGCCACATCCGGGAAAACCTGGGTTGCCGACAGGTGCGCATCCAACACAGCCACAAGATTCAAGGCGGCATCGCCACCCTGCGGGACGCTCGAAACTGAAGTTGCCAATGCCGCTATCTGAGCCAGGCGTTGCTGGTTCAGCGAATAGCTGTACATCCACAGCCCTCCGACCCCACAGATCACCAGCGCTGCTGCCAATGCCTGCAGCCCCTGACGCCGCCGTATGCGCTGTTGCTCGTGGGCCTGCAAACCGGCGAGGTCGGCTTCGGCGAATATCACCCGGCTGAACAGGCCTTGGACAAAGTGGTTGCGCCTGCCATTGGCGCAGGTCAAGTAGAACCCTCGCAGACCATTGACGCGCTGATAGCGATGAGCGGAAAAAGCCAGCTCGATGAACAGGCAAAGGCGCTCGCCCAGGCGCGCAACCTGCTGCGGGAAACCCAGCATTTGGCCACGACGGTCGGCATTACGCTCCTGATGCAATCGAGCGATCAGTTGATCATTCAAACGTTGCAGCAACTGCTCGAACGCCAGGTGAACCTGAGCGACTTCAATACCCGTTTTGCCAGGCTCAAGTGGCTGGCCAAGCAAGCTATCGGCAGCTTCTCCCAGGGGCGAGTCGAAGAACTCAGCAAACCCCGGCAGCCGATCAGCCTGGGTCAATACCAGATAAATCGGCACATCCACATGCAGCACCTGCAGGATTTCCTGCAAACGTGAATGCACGGCCCGTGCATGCTGCTCCAGATCATGCTCACTGTCGCTCGTCAGCCGCTCTACCGAAAGCGTCACCACCACGCCGTTGAGCGGCCGCGCGCGGCGCCGCCACTTGAGCAGGCGCAGCAGCGCTGTCCAACCGGTCGCATCGACTGAAACGTCAGGCTGTAACAGGTAACGCCCCGGCGTATCGATGAGCACGCCTTCGTCGGCGAAGTACCAGTCACAGTGAACGCCGCCGCTCGTCGGCGTCCCCCCCGCCTGGTCGAACGGCGACGGCAAGCCGGCGGCGGCCAACAGCTGCGTCTTGCCACTGCCGCGCTCACCGATCAACAGATACCAGGGCAAGTCACGGCGCCAACGCTGGTTATGCTCGCCATAGCGCCGGGACGTCTTCAACAACTGAACGGCCTGCTTGAACCGACCGCGTACATGCCGGTGCTCCTCCTCGACCCATTTCAATGGCTGCCGGCGTGCCCGCCGCCCTGGTTTCGCGAGGCCGGCAACTCGGCCCCCGCCCGCCAGCGCCATCGCAATGCCCCACAGCAGAAACAACACACTGATGCTGACCAGCCGGGCCGCCGAACCTTGCCAAAACCGATGATCGTCCACGGCCAATAACGGCCCGATCCACCACACCACAGCAGCGCTGCACAGCACCAGTAAAAGGCTCCAGACCCAAACCGTGCCCAGCACAGCGCCCGCGCCCTTGAAGAATGCGTTCATTCATTGCTCCCAGCGTTTACAAAGGCGTCTGGTTCAAATCCGACGCCGACAGTTGAAGGGGTTGCAGCGCATTCGCCCGCTCTTTGCCGAGCACCCAGGAAAACCCGGTGTACATCACCAACAAACAGGCCAAGACAAAGGCCACAAACCACGGGACTGGGATCAGGCGTAACGGCCTGCGGCGACGCGACAAGTCCCTGGCAGGAAGCACAGGTTCCACCGGCAGATCGCCGCGCACTTGCCGGATCTGTCGATACAATCCATCGCGAATGGCTTCGAGTTGCAGCCCGCCTCGCTCCATGACCCGATATTTGCCTTCAAACCCCAAACTCAGGCACAGGTAGATCAACTCCAGGACGGCCAGGTGTTTCACCGGGTCGCGAGACAATCGTTCCAGGAGTTGAAAGACCTTTTCGCCGCCGAAGGTTTCATGGTGAAAACGGCTTAACAGGCTCATCTTCGACCAGTCGCTTCTGGCCCCCCACGGGGTGGTGACGACGGCTTCATCAATGACACTGCACAATACGTAGCGCGCCGACATGACCTGGCTGCTCTCGATGCCGCTCTGCAAGCTGCGGGCTTCGAATTGAGTGACCGCCGACAATAACCGGTCGTTGATCGTATCCAGTTGCTCACGTGCGGAGCAGCCCTTGAGTTGGACCAACTCCGACAACAGCTCCCAGGCCGCCGTCACCAGGGGGTTGAGGCCCACCTTGAAACGCTGCGCCCCCAACAGATGGCCCGCATAAATCATCCGGTCTTCCAACTGCTCATAACGCGGCGGCGCTGGAAAGTCGGTCATCGGCCCCTGTGCCGGTCCGCGACCTTCATGGTCAAGCAGCACGGTCTTTTCGTCCTGCGGGTAGTCACTGTCCATAGCGTTCAATTCCTAATGGCCCAGAAGTTGAGTTCAATCCCGGCAAAATCCCCGCCTACATGGAAAGCGAAGCCACCTGACTGCTCCAGCTGCGCGATGTCGTGGGCATTCATATCGAGCATGAAATAGGTCTTGCCGGCATGAAATGGAATCTGTCGCGGTGCCACAGGCAATGGCTTGACCTTGATGCCTGCCAGATGCAGGTTGACCAGCTCACGGATGCGTTCGACGGGGCCGACTTTCAGATGGGCCGGCAGCCGATTGCGCAGTTCCTCAGAGTCACATTGCGCAGTCGCCGCCAGGATGAATGTCGCAGTGCCGAGCAATTTCAAGTCGCTCACCGGGCAGACCAACACCCCGTATTGACGTTGCTGCAACGTCAGCTCGACGGCGTGCTGTTCGAGCACGACCGACAACGCGGCACGCACTTGCGCCGTCAGGCCGCGGAAGCTGCCTGCCTGGTCAGCATGCTGGTAATGCACGTCCAGGTGGGCACGCTTGCTGTCGTAGGTGAACGTTGATAACTCACCAAGCAACGACACCAGTGCCCGGAACAGCGTCTCAGGGCGCACCAAAGGCTGGCTCAAGTAATGACGCAACTCCAGCTCGGTGCGATTGATCACTTGCAGCATCAGGAAATCGCCCACATGGCTTCCGGCTGCCGTACCCTCGCCGCACATCCGCGCAGCAATGGCATCCCCTCGACTGGCCAGCAGGCTGATGACCTCCTGCAGGCACGACGACACATACCCGCAGTCCTGCACAAAAATAAAGGCCGGTATGAACTCCCTGTCCAGGCTCAAACCACTTTCACCCGACGACACCAGTACCTGGGCGACCTTGAGTTTCACGAAGCCCGTATCGCTCTCCCCTTCGTCCAGCAGAAGGCGCAAATCGGGGCGTGCGCAGTTGATCCGGCAAGGGGAACCCATGCCGGCGTTCGAATCCCCCACTTCGACTTCACAGGCGATATAGCGGGCCAGCACCTCGCTCTGGGACGGTTGACGGGTTTCAACCTGATTGCCGGTGACCAGGGGGAGCGCCAGGTAAACCGCGTGTTTGCCCGAATCTGCAGGCACGTCCAGCACCAGAGGCTCCATGACTGCGCTCAGGTCGAAGAAGCTGCCATCCGGCAAAACGCCACTGGCTTGGTTGATCACCAGCTTGCCCAGGTTGAGGTACTGCTCATTGAGTTCCAGCGTCAGGAAGCCCCAGGCATCATTGCCCAACAAGCGCGTGCGGTTGAGTTGCTGCTGGTAATAGCGGTCGTTGTGCTGCAAGTGCTGCGGCCGTAACAGCATGCCTTCCTGCCAGATGACTTTGTGAACCTGCATGTCATTGCATCTCCGTGCCGGAGAGCGGGCCGGCAATACGAACCCCGGCTTTGTCCAGTACCAGGTCGGCACGGTTCAGGTGTCGCGGCGTCACTGGCAGTAGCAGCCGCCACTGCACATGCGGCAAATCCCGATAGGCCGCCAGTACCCCCACGAAACGGCTTTCCGGTCGAACACTAAGCTTGAGGGCCAGGCGGTCACCCGGACGCAATTCTATCTCTTCACTGCTCACCCAATCCTTTGGCAGCACCTGTTCGGCATGGTTATACAGGCTGAAGAAGTCGGCATTCTCGAAGGCTACTGCATGACGCAGTTCAATCAGGTGCACCACCACCGGCGAGGGTCGATCGTGAAGGTCGGGGTTTACCTGTTCGGTGGCTGTCAGCACCACATCCAGTTTGGTCAATGTCGACAAAGGTGACAGCGCCGTGCAGCCGGCCAACAGGCTGCACAAGCACAGCATGAATCTGAGGGGTGTTCGATGCATGAATATCATCCTGGATAATCGATGTGCAGGGCTGAGGCCAGATGTACCTGTTCCTCATAAGCCCTGGCGAACTCGCGGCCCAGCAGGGGATCGTTGAACTGATCGTCCTCGGCAAGACGTTGGTAATGGCGCTGGTAAGCCCGCCAGTACCCAGCGTCGCTGAAAAACCTGGAAGGCTTGCGCTGGGACTCCAGGCTCAACAGCAAATGCCCAGGGGCGAAGACGGCATGTGCGTGACGCAATGCACTGCGACACGCCGCCAGCAGAGCCACCTGATGGATTTGCCCGTCTTTATGGGCCTGGGTAATGGCGCGCTCGGCAGAGCATTGATCCAGCGCCTGCGCACCTAACATCGCGGTTAATACAGCCGGGGTATCCACACAGACCGCCAAGGGATTTTGCCTCTGCGCCGACCTGTCGGCAGATGCCGGCATCAGTTCGTTCTTCAGCGCTTCACGGGTGCGCAGATTTTGTTGCAACCCTTCGATCGCCACGCGAAAAAGGTGCGCCACCTTGATAGCCAACGCCGCACGGCCCGGTCCGTCAAGGTGGTCCAGATCCATGCCCAGGGCAGCAGCAAACGGCGTCCAAAACGACTCCTCAACGGCGGCTCCAGGCGCGAGAATTGCGTCCGTGGCGGCCTCCACTGGCGGCTCCGCCCGGCGAGGCATGACCAGAAACGCCCTGTCGGCCGCGTGCCGTTCCTGCCATGCACCCGGCTCCTCGCTGCTCTCGCTCAAGGCTTGCAGCTCATTCGAGGCAACCTGCCGCTGCTGTTCAAGGGCCAGCGCCTGCAAGGGGTCAAGCCCCAGGAAGGCGTCATCGGGGATCGGTCCTCCCGCGCCGACCAGCGCTACTTCCGGACCGCGCTGTGCTTCCATCAACCCGGCACGCATCACCAGCGCCCCCAACTGAAAAACGTCGCCATGGCTGATGGGGCGCGCCTGTCCTTTGCGCAAGCGCTCGGGGCTGCCCGCCACGCCAATCCCGTTGCGACTGATGTCGGTCAAGAAATAGCGGCCCTCGCGGTAACCGATCAACCCATGGTGGCTGGAAAGCAATCGACTGGGATCGTGAATCACCCAGTCACAACCGGAACCGCGGCCAATCACGCCGCCGACACGGTCAAAGACTTTACGGGCCAAGGGCACGGGTGCGCCGCCCTCGCTCCCACACACTTCAAGTACGAGCTGCATCGTCAAGCATCCCTATTCACTGGCCACGAGTAATCGCCTGCGGGTCACCCAGCGGTCGATAATCGGCGTCATCGAAAACGTAGTTGGCGTTACAGCCACCCAGCAAACACAACACAAGCACCACGGCTTGCCATGGACGGTCAGGCATTTGGTTTCTCCCAGAATGAAAAGGCAGGCCGGCTCATTTCGATGAAGGCGGCATGTGTTCCAGCAAGATTCAAGTTCGCACTCAGCACTCTTCCCTCGCGTCCCACTGGGGAATGTTCAAACGAGCGAGTCGGTAGAGCAGCGTGCGTCGGGCGACGCCCAATTCCCGTGCGGTGCGGGTCCGGTTGCCACGGTTCTTGTGCAGGCAATCGAGCAGGAACACCCGTTCCACCCGCTCCATGCGCTGGCGCAGCGTTACATCATCGCCAGCCGATGCGGCCGGTGTCGGTGGCAGCGACAGGTGCGTCGGCAGGATCACGTCGTCGTCACACAGCAGTACGGCGCGCTCGACCAGGCACTTGAGTTCGCGCACGTTGCCGGGGAAGCGATGATTCAACAGTTGATCCAGGGCAGCATTCGACCATCCCACCGGCGCCCTCCCCAGCGTCGTGCACGCGTTTTGCGCGAAATGCCGCGCCAGCAACGGCACGTCGCCGTCGCGCTCACGCAAGGCAGGCAGTTGGATCGGGAACTGAGCGAGCCGGTAATACAGATCTTCACGAAAACTACCCTCGGCAACCATCGCAGCCAGGTCGCGATGGGTGGCCGCAATGATGCGTACATCAACCTTATGGGCCGCATTGGCGCCTAACGGGCGTACCTCGCCTTCCTGCAATACCCGCAGCAGCTTGGCCTGTAACGCAAGCGGCATATCGCCGATTTCATCGAGCAGCAACGTACCGCCGTCGGCCGCGTCAAACAGCCCGGAATAATTGCGTTCGGCGCCGGTGAACGCACCTTTGCGGTAACCGAATAGCTCACTCTCCAACAGCCCTTCGGGGAATGCTGCGCAGTTCTGCACCACGAAGGCTTTGCCGCCACGCGGCCCGGCTGCATGGATGGCACGGGCGACCACCTCCTTGCCGGTACCGGTTTCACCACAGAGCAACACGGTGTAAGGAGAATGCAGGACCTTGCCGAGCAACTTGCAGGTCTGCTCCATCGCCGGGCTGGTGCCGATCAAGCCGTACGCTCCGGCCAGGGGCATACTGCGCCTCGGGTCTGGAATGCCGGACACCGGTTGCACCTGCCGCAGCATCCGCAGTTGGTTCAAGGCAAAACTACCCAGTTGCCCCAACGCCGCTGCATGGCCTTGCAGTTGAATGCAGCGCCGGCTGGCGCATAGCAATACACCCGTGGCGCCACCGCTCCGGTTGAACAGCGGCACACTCAACAGGGCACACCAAGGTGCACCCAAGGCCGGCAAGAAACCGATGTCATACAGACTGCTTTGCACCGTATCCAAGCCAAGCGCACGCCCCTGGCTCAAGGTGTAATGCAGCAGTTGCTGGTTTCTCAGGTCAGGACACTCGCCTGCGCCAGCTCGCCACGTACTCCCGGGCATATGCTGGGCAATCAGATCGAGCCGATCGCTCACTTCATCGAGCAGGTATAACTGGCTGAGTTCACACCCGCTCAGTCGCGCCGCGCCTGCGACACACACATCGGGCAGTGAGGTTTCATCGCAGTCGAGCCCCAAGCGTGTGAAGCAATCCAGAAAGATATCGGTATCAGCCTGCGGACCGGGCTGTTGTGCAAAGCGATTGTCGGTCATTGGCTGAACTCGCAGGTGGGCCAGCCACTCCCATCGAGGCTCGCATGCACCCGGGACATCGCCTCATCCCTAGCCGTAGCGTCGAGAAGGCCGTCCACCATCTGTGGCAGCAAGTGGCGCTCAATCCATTGATCGATGTATCGCGCACCGCTGTCCCCATCGGCGCAACGCTCGGTCATATGCGCAACCAACTCAGGTGTGTAGGTGAATGCAAGCTTGCGTTGATGTAAGCGTGTGCCCACATTCGCCAGCTTGAGTTTCGCTACATCACCCAACACGTCGCCTGAGAGCGGGTAATACGGCACGACGCGCATCCGTGCCAACAAGGCCGGCTTGAAGTGGTTGCGCAAGACGGGGTAGATAGCGTCTTGCAGCACCTGGGGCTCAGGCCGGCGTCCATCGCCACACAGTTCACTGATGCGGTCACTGCCGAGGTTGGAGGTCAGCAGGAGCAACGTATTGCGAAAATCGATCTCCCTCCCCTCGCCATCGTTGGCGCGCCCTTTGTCGAAAACCTGGTAAAACAGGCTCAACACCTCCGGGTCGGCTTTCTCTACCTCGTCGAGCAACACCACCGAGTAAGGGCGCTGGCGTACGGCCTCCGTCAGCACCCCACCTTCGCCGTAACCGACATAACCCGCAGGCGCCCCGATCAAGCGCGAGAGCGTGTGCTTCTCCTGGTATTCCGACATATTGATGGTGGTAACAAAACGCTCGCCGCCATACAAAAGATCCGCCAGGGCCAGTGCCGTTTCAGTCTTGCCGACACCGCTCGGCCCCACCAACAAAAATACGCCTGCGGGTGCATCCGCGTTGTTCAGGCCGGCGGCAACAGCACGTAAAGCGCGGTCAAGGGCTTGCACCGCGTGCTCCTGTCCCAGGATGCGCTTACGCAGGGCGCCGGCCAGGCCGAGGATTTTTTCATCCGGTTCAAGGGCCAACTGCTCGACCGGGATGCCGGTCCAGGCGCTGATAACGCGAGCCACCTGATGCGGGCACACCTCAAGGTTCTGAGTGGGTTGCCCGCACGACTGCTCCAACGCCTGATGCTGTCGCTCAAGCGCTTCAAGACGCAGGTTCAAGGTTTGCAGCGCCTGGGTATCCACGGGCAATCCGAGGTCGGTGTCTCGACTTAACGCCCGCTGTTGGCGTCGACCTTCGCCCAGCTCCACACACAGTTTCTGCAACGCCTCAGGTGGCATTGCCTGGCGCGTGCGAACCGCGGCACAGGCGGTGTCCAGCACATCCACAGCCTTGTCCGGCAACTGCCGCCCCACCAGATAGCGAGCGCTCATATGCGCCGCCGCGACGACAGCATCATCGCGAACATAAACGCCGTGGCTTTCCTCATAAACAGGAACCAGGCCACGCAGGATGGACACCGCCGCCTCGACACTGGGTTCATCGACCGACACTGGCTGGAAGCGCCGCGCCAACGCCGGGTCCTTCTCAATGTACTGCTTGTACTCCGACCAGGTGGTGGCGGCGATGGTCCGCAAGGCTCCCCGCGCCAGCGCCGGCTTGAGCAGGTTTGCCGCATCGGCACCGCCCGCCTGTGCCCCGGCACCGGTCAGGGTATGGGCCTCGTCGATAAACAGGATCACCGGCTCCGGCGATGCATTCACTTCATCGATGAGGCCTTTGAGACGCCGTTCGAATTCGCCCTTGAGGCTGGCGCCTGCCAGTAATAAGCCCATATCCAGGGTCAGTAAGCGAACCCCTTTCAGAGCCGCAGGCACCTGCGAAGCAACGATCTGCCGAGCAAGCCCTTCGACGATCGCCGTTTTGCCCACTCCGGCCTCTCCAACCAGCATCGGGTTGTTCTTGCGTCGTCGTACCAGGATCTCGATCAACTGGCGGATTTCCCCATCACGGCACAGCACCGGGTCGATCAACCCTTCACGCGCCTGTCGGGTCAGGTCATGGGTAAAACGCTGCAGTAGAGAAGCGCTGGCTACCGGTTCGGTTTCGGCAGGCTGGCTCGTCAGAAAATCACGTACCCGATCTGCATCCACGCGGCTCAGTACCTCGTGATAACCACTGCCCGCATACTCCAGTGGGTGACGCAGGAGTGCCAGCATCAATGCGCCGTGGTCCACGAAAGACTGCCCCAACTCAACATGAGCAACCATCAATGCCTGCTGCAGCCAACACACCAGTGCCTGCGCGAAGACCGGGTTGCGGGTTGCACTCTGCTCACTGCGGGGCTGCAAGGCTGCATGCAGCTCACCGGCGTTGACATTGGCGTCTGCCAATGCCTTGGCCATTACTCCCTCGGGATGCTCAAGCAAGGCCAGGAGCAAATCTTCCACTAACACTTCACGACCGCCGCGCATCACGCACCGCTCGGCCGCGCGCTCCAGGTCCTGGCGTGCCTGGGTTGTCAAGGTGCGGATCAGTTGTTGCAGGTCCACATTCATCATAACCATCAGTCCCTAATGAAAATTACCGGAGAGGGTGACCACACCATCGGCGCGCTCGGTTCCCAGCCAGCTGGTCCAACCCAGGCGACAGACATTGCTCTCACCGATGTGCAACGCCCGCACTTCCCCTTGCGCCAATACCAGCCGCAGGTCGTATTCCAGTGGGTCACGCGTGGCCAGGCGCACCAGCGAACACAGGGGCTGATACGCAGGCCCCATGGGCAGGAACTCGTGAAAGCGCCGCCAACACAGCGCCAGAATGTGCACCCTGAATTTGCCACTGCGGTCGGCAATCCGGTGCCCCAGCACCAGGTCGAGACCGAGCGAGCTGTTGCCGCGGCCCAGTTCATTGCGCTGTGGGTGGGTAATCTCCACCGTGCGTTCGACCCATTGCTCGATCCCTATGAGGTCGTGCTTGAAGTAGTAACGCAGCACCGACTCAATCAAGGCGGCCGAGTGGGCGCGCAAGCTCAAAAGCCCCAGGTAAGGCAGTAAACGCTTGCAGTCGAGTTGCGAGGCCTCTCGTATCGCAGTGCCCCCCAAGCCAATCAGTGCAAACATCTGCTCGGAAAAAGCATCACGGGCTCCCGTTTGGAAACAGACCCGGTAGCGGTATTTACGCCAGATCGGCAGCATCAGCCGTTGCAGGCGATGGTGAAACAGGTCGAGAAAATCGCGGGTAGGATTCCCATTCGGCTGCTCGGCAAAGGCCTGCTCGGCATAAAAGGCCGGTAAAGGAGATCCGGCACCGAACAGCCCCAATACGTTGAGGCGCAGGCGAGCACGCAATTGCCCGTGCTCCCTGAAGAACTCCACCCGGTCAATGTCATGCCCTGCAAATCCCAGCCCTGGATTGGCCTGGAACTCCAGTTGGTCGTACAGCGTGTCGTCATCCAGCAACGGATGAGCCTCGCGCAATCGTTCCATCACCTGCAGCACGGCCTGAAATAGCGTGTACTCGCGGATAACCTGGCAGATCAGGGTCAAAGCAGGGGTTGCTGTCCCATCCGGGATGGCCATAGGTACACATCTCCTTGTGTGCTGATGACTCGCAACTCGTGATACGAGTTGAGGCTGGCGTAAAGCGCAAAGAACTCGTTGAGGACCGACGCAAACACAAACATGTCGCCCTGCCCCAGAAAGCCTTGGGGGTCGATGCTCAGGTCCACCCGCACCCCCCGGACGGGCAACCCTCGATGCAATCGATCAACAGCCTCGTGGCTGATGGAACGCAGTGCACCCAAGCGCTTGCGGCTGACTTTCAACGCTTGCCGATCGTGATAACGCGGCAGATCGTAGGTTTCGAGAATCACTTTCAAGGCGTTGATATCGGCCAGTGACAAATAGTTGAGCGACATGTTGCTGATGACTTTCCACAGGAAGTCCTGATCCAGTGGCGGCGCGAAACTTGCGGTGGGCGCCGTGATGTTTCGGAACGTCAACGACTCTGGGGTCTGCTCACTGGGCTGATTGATCTCGCCTGCTCGCAGCCGCCGTGGCAAGTTGCAGTTGGTGCAGGTCAGTTCGACCGATACGGTTTCATGACCTTGTTCGCGACGACCGTCGAATCCCATCCAGGTGTCGAGCCCGTCATGCTGCACCGACAGGCGCTGACGAATGCTGTAGCTGGGACGCGCCTCCAGAGACTCGGCATCGCCGTCATGCTCGAACGATTCGAACGGCACATACGTCTGGTAGCCCAACCCGCCAGGACGCCAGCCGATGACCCGGTCCACCGCGAACACCGCCGCGTTGCCCGGCGTGTAATCCCCGGGCATCAACAGGTACTCATCCTGTTTGCAATCCAGCCGAATGGGCACCGCATCCAGCTTGAACAGATTGATGATGGGGGTGCAGTACAGCTTGACGTTGTCCAGGGTGGGCCGCAGGGGGCTGGATGTCTGGGTGCGCAATTCAAAACGCATGACCATGCCGTGCACCTGTTCCAGCGATGCTCGTGGGAGTGTGTGCAGTACATCCAGCCCCGCAATATCGACAAACAGGTACTTCTCGGGAAATGCGAAGTACTCCTGCAAGTGGCGGTAACCACGGAATGTGTTCTGCGGATAGGGAATCAGCGCCTGCTCCTGGGAAAACCCCACCGGTTGAACCTGGCCGGCACCGAGCCTCACTGTCATGGGTTGGCCATCGGCTCCCGTCACCTGCGAACCAGCCTCGTCCAACAGCAACAGATGGATGCCATCCAGATGGCGCAACAGGTCAAGATAAAGCGCCTGGCTCGCGTAGCGGTCGCCAGCCAGATGCAGGCGTAACGAGTCGAACACCAAGTCACCGAAATGCCCTTCGGCACTCATCACCAGGCGCAGGTCCAACCAGGCGCCCTCGCCTCGGCACAGGTACTCCAGGCCACACAGTTGCAATGGCATGACATCCGTGGCGTAGCACGTTCGAAAGCGGCAGCGCTCGCCCTGGATAGCCAGACTCTCGACTGCCGTATCCCGCGCCACACGAACACTGGGGCCCGCGCGTTTCAAAGGGTCAAATTGCAGGATGCTGAACGACGGCAAGGGCCTCATGTAGTTGGGCCACAGCAGATGCATCAAGGAATGCGCCAGCTCCGGCAGTTCGTCCTCCAGCTTCTGGCGCAGACGACCGGTCAGGAACGCAAACCCCTCAAGCAATCGCTCGACGTCCGGGTCCTGACCCGGCTCCGCGAGAAACGGTGCCAAGGCCGGATTACGCTCGGAAAAACGCCGACCCAGCTGGCGAAGTGCACTGAGTTCGCTCTGAAAATAACGGTTAAAAGCCATCGGTGCCGACCTCAACCCGTCCTGCATCATCCAGGCGCGCATGGAACACGACCGCCTGGTTGACACCGTCGATGGCCATTTCGGCCTCAATGGCAAATGCCAAGGCCAGGGGTTCCCGAGCATTGGGAGACACTCTGACATGTACATTCGCCAACCTCGGTTCATAAGCCCGGATAAAACGCTCGATCAGCAAGCGCGACCGGGACAGCGACTCGTGCAGGCTGAGCCGCATGTCATTGAGGTCGGGCAGACCATAGTCCGGCAATGTCTGAACACTGCCTGCACGCGTACTGAGCATTTTTCCCAGATGTGCGGCGACGGACATCACGCCGCACGTTCGGCTCGAGCCCTCACATTCCAGGCGCTCGAACAGGCTATTGCGATGGGGCATTCCCTGGCCTCCGCTCATTCTTTATCGAGCTTTCCGACCAGGGACAATGTGAAGTCTGCCCCCATGTACTTGAAGTGCGGGCGCACACTCAAATTGACCCGATACCAGCCCGGCTCGCCCTCGACATCGCTGACGACAATGCGCGCTGCACGCAATGGCCTACGCCCACGCACCTCGGCACTGGGGTTTTCCTGGTCGGCCACGTATTGGCGAATCCACTTGTTGAGCTCCAGCTCCAGGTCCGTGCGCTCCTTCCACGAGCCCAATTGCTCGCGTTGCAGCACCTTGAGGTAATGGGCCAGGCGGTTTACGACCATCATGTAAGGCAGCTGGGTGCCAAGCCGGTAATTCAGCTCGGCGGCCTTGCCCTCTTCACTGATGCCGAAGGTCTTGGCCTTTTGCACTGAGCTGGCGGAAAAGAACGCTGCGTTGTCACTGCCCTTGCGCATGGTCAGGGCAATGAAGCCCTCTTGCGCGAGTTCATATTCACGCCGATCTGAAACCAGGACCTCGGTAGGAATTTTGGTTTCGATCTCACCCATGCTCTGGAAATGATGCAAGGGAAGATCTTCGACCGCCCCGCCACTCTGTGGGCCGATGATGTTCGGGCACCAGCGAAAACGCGCGAAGCTGTCGGTCAATCTTGTGGCAAACGCGTAGGCGGTATTACCCCATAGATAATGCTCGTGGCTGTTGACCACATTTTCCTGGTAGGCAAAGGTTCTCACCGGGCATTCCAGGGGATCGTACGGGGTTCGCAGCAGAAAGCGCGGTACGGTCAAGGCAATGTAACGGGCGTCTTCGCTCTGCCGAAAACTTTGCCACTTGGCAAACTGCGGGCCTTCGAAATGGTCCCTGAGGTCCTTCAGGTCGGGCAATCCGGTGAAGCTTTCCAGCCCGAAGAAGCTCGGGCTGGCAGCGGCGATGAAAGGTGCATGGGCCATGCACGCGACACTGGCGACGTATTGCATGAGCTTCACATCGGGTGCGCTGGGGGATAGGTAATAGTTGGAGATGATCGCGCCTACCGGCTGACCGCCGAACTGGCCGTACTCGGCGCTGTAGATATGCTTGTACAGCCCCGACTGGGTAATTTCCGAGGCGTCTTCAAAATCGTCCAGCAGGTCCGTGCGCGAGACATTCAGCAGTTCGATCTTGATGTTCTCGCGAAAATCGGTGCGTTCGACCAGTAACTGCAACCCTCTCCAGGAAGCCTCCAGCGCCTGGAAATCCGGATGATGCAGAATCTCATCCATTTGTTGACTGAGCTTGATATCGATCTCGGCAATCATCCGGTCGACCAGGTGTTTCTTGACCGGTTCTGCACGGTTGTGCGGCTTGACCAGCTCTTCGATAAACGCCGACACGCCGCGCTTGGCGATGCCGTAAGCCTCGTCGTCGGCGCTCAATAATGTCTGGGCAATAATGTTATCGAGGATGCTGCCCTCGACGGAGCCTTGCAGCGGCTGCGAGTTGCTTGGGGTGGTCGTCATGCTGTCAGTGTCCTTTTACTGAAAATGTCAGGCATCTGGATTGTTCAACCCGAGTTCGGCCAGAACCCGAGCGCGGGAACCGTCGTCGGCCAACGCCTGTTCGATGGCTTTGCGAAAACTGGGGGTGTTACCCAGCGGCCCCTTGAGTGCCATCAACGCTTCACGCAGTACCATCAGCTTCTGCAATGCGGGGATTTGCTCGACGAGATTCGCCGGGTTGAAATCCTTCATCGAATTGATCCGCACCTCGACGGCCAGCTCCTCGACCTCAGCCGCCTCCTGCAGGCGATTGGGCACACTCAACGTCAAGCTGAGCGCCTGTTTCGCCAACACCTCATCAAGGGTGTTCTTGTCGATGCCGATGGGCTTTCTATCCTCGAGCTTGCGCGGGTCTTCACGCTGGGAGAAATCCCCCAGCACCAGCAACTTCAGCGGTAGCTCGATCTCCTCCTGAACCCCGCCGACCGCAGGTTTGAAGGTGATGTTGATACGTTCCTTGGGGGCTACCGAACCGTCTTTGGCCATGTTGTTTCTCCTTTTTGATCGGGCTTCATTCAAGTACTGCTTCAAGGTCGAAGTGGCACAACCGGCGATGGGTGAGATCCTTGCTTTCGCGCACGGCGTGACTTTGTGGCAAGCGGTCATAGCAGCGATACAGCAGCCGAGCGACTTGCAGAGCCAGTTGCGGCTCCCAGCGTTCGAGCCCGGCGCGTTGCAATTCGAGGTCCAGTTGTTCCAGCTGAACCCTGCCCAGGTCGTGCTTGCCGGCCCGCATGCACAACCGGGCGAGTGCGAGTTGCCAGTGGAAACGGGCCCGTTCGCCGCGTGCCGCCTGCTGCCCTTGCTTGAGCACAGCAACCGCGGCCTTGAGTCCTTCCTTGCGCAGCACCGGCATCACCGCCTGCAAGGCCGCGTCCCAGGACTCGCCTGCCACATCGGGCACAACGCTGGAGGGCTCGGTCCTTTGCAGGTGACGCATGACGTGCAGGCTGATCCATTCACAGGTGGCCGGATCCGCGAACGGTGTGCCGTCGTCGAACCTGTAGTCAGGCAAGCCCGGCAGGCGTTGCAGGAGCAAAGCGAAATGCATTTCCAGCTCGGTCCTGGCGGGTTCTGCCTGCAACGCCTCAAGGCACTCCCAGGCCATGCGCAGTCCGTCAAACCAGAACAATGCACCGGCCAGGCTGACTTCAAGCTCCAGCAACAGATCAGCGTAATGACCTTGGCTGAGGCGCTCCTGACAACGCTTGAGTTTGTCGGCAGAGAGCGGGCGCAGAGCCGTGACGCGCTCACCATTGGCGTCGGGATAATTGATGAGCGTCAGCCACGCCAAGGTGCGGCTCAGGCGCAATGCACGAACGTCACTGGCACTCTGGCGCAACCACCAGGCGCACAAAGGACGGGCCTGCTCCTGCAAGGCGCGTAGTAATTTGTGCGCGTCTTTTTCGTTGTTCACCGCCGGCTCCGGCTTGAGCAATTGCGTGGTCGCCTGCTTGACCTGGGCAATCACACTCAAGACACCGCCAGGCTCAGCCTCGCTTCGCGAAGTACGTGCCAAACGCTCCGACAGCTGCCTGCGGATCGGTAACAACAGGGGTGCGTCCGCTCCAAGATGCTGGTCCCATAGCTCATCGAGTCGGATGAGTTGGTCATGCAACGCCTGAAACAAAGGCCGCTGATCCAGAAGCGAAAGGTCCTGCGCAAAGAGCTGCTCCAGCCGCAGCACCAACCAGCCCAACGCGGCAACGCGTGTACGCGGCTTGACCGGGTAGACCACAACCCAGTGATGCTCACAGAGATGCCGCAGCAGGCCGAGCCCCGCCAACAGCCCGGCGAATGAATCACGCTGATGAAGGGCCCAGGTCAACCAGACGGCGACTCGCAGGTCCTTGGAATGCTCACGCAAAAAGTGCTCGCTGAGCGCACTGACCTTCTGCCAATCGGGCAGGCTCGCGCCATGAATCGAATGCGCTTTGCCCAGCTCCGCTTCCAGTGCCTCGAACTCGCCTGAGAAGCGCATATCACTTCCAGCAAACGCGTTTGGCGAACACGGTCGCCGCGCCAATTCAAGGTAATAGTCGCAAAGCTTTTCTGAGTAATCCATTTAGAGGCGCACACAACTATCCATCACAGGAAAAGCAAACTAACCGCTTTTTAGATGCGTATCAGAATGCCATTTAACTTTCATCCAGCGAGTGAATGAAGTGTGCGAACACTAGCCATGCCCGAGCCAATCATCAAGCAACAGAAAATCACTTAAGGAATTTCCTACAACCCAATAAAAACAGGGCCTGCGCAATAAATTGCACAGTCAAAACGATCAAAAAATCGCGTCATATCCCAGCACTCAACAGTTACAAACCCAAACTGCACGAGCAACTAACTGCACATACATGCGCAAACAACTACCGAAAAAAATGGCGAAACGCTGACCACAACTTACCAACATTCCCCTATTAACTCTTCCGCCCCCCTTATTTCATTGACCCTTCTAATTTCAGGCACGCTTCTTGTTATAGGAACTACTTGCCCGGCCGGCAACGAAGCCGTTCGGCAATCCCTACTTAATCAGGCAAGGAAACCAGTCATGCCAACACCCGCGTACCTCTCCGTCACCGGCGTCAAACAAGGTTTGATTACGGCGGGTACATTCACCCAGGACTCAGTAGGCAATCTTTTTCAGGAAGGTCATGAAAATCAGATCCTGGTGCAGGCATTTGCTCACCAGGTGATCATTCCCCGCGACCCGCAATCAGGCCAGCCGACGGGGCAACGGGTACATAAGCCCCTCATGATCAGCAAGATTTTCGACAAATCTTCACCGCTGCTATTCAGCGCACTGACCTCAGGCGAAGAAGTGTCGTGCCGGCTCGAATGGTTCCGCACTTCGTCAGCCGGAACCCAGGAACACTACTTCACCATGGAGCTCGAGGGCGCGACTATCGTGGACATTCAATCGCGCATGCCCAACTGCCAGGACCCTGACAACGCGCATTTCACCCATCTGGAGGATGTGTATTTCACCTATCGCAAAATCGTCTGGACCCACGAAGTCGCCGGCACGTCCGGCTCTGACGACTGGCGCAGCCCAGTGGCCAGTTAAGTAAGGCTCACGCAGGACCGGCAGCCAGGGAAGGCGCCGCTCCTGCTGCTGGAGGCGTGGGTACCTACAGCAACAACGGCCGTGACGCGCTGTCTGCCGTGTTTTGATCTTGCTTTTGATCTGCTCTAGATCTGCTCTAGATCTGCTTTTGATCTGCTTTTGATCTTGATCTCAGGCGCCCCGTTAAACCACGCTGGCCGAACGCAGGTTTGAATCCGTGGGTAACCCGGCAGGACGCCGGGTTAGCCGCCCCGCGCCATGGATGGCGCGTGGCGGCGGCCCACGGATTCAAGCCTGCGTTCGGGCACACCGAGCCTGAGCGAGGTGCCGAGTGGTGGGGCAAAGGCCTTTTGCTTACTTTTGGGCCTTTCCAAAAGTGAGCCGCTGTAAGAGCGGAACCCTAAGCCGCCGTTACCGCAGCAATGGATATGTACACAACCCATTCCGACATCCTGGTCGGCCCATAGGCCGCCACGGGAGCAAGCCCCCTCACCACAGGGGCTACACCATCGCCAACGGATGCTTACGCCTGGGCGCACCAAATACACGATCAATCGCATCCAGATCATGCTCATCCAACACCAGTTTCGCAGCCCCGGCATTAAGCCGCACATGCTCAGGCTTGACCGCCTTGGGGATCGCAATCACCCCTTCCTGCCGCAAAACCCAAGCAAGGCAAACCTGGGCAGGCGTCACATCATGGCGATGAGCAACCTGCTTGAGCGTGGAACTGGACAACAGCTCACCGCCTTGCGCAATCGGGCAATAAGCCATCAACGGCAAATGATGTTGCTGCCACCACGGCAGCAAGTCGAACTCGATACCGCGCTCTTCGATGTTGTAGAGCACCTGGTTGGTCGCACAGGCCGGCGATGCCAGCTCCTGCAGGTCGGCGACATCAAAATTGGAGACACCCCAACGGCCGATCTTGCCGGCCTCACGCAGGCGCTCGAACGCTTCGACGGTTTCTTCAAGGGGATACTGACCACGCCAATGCAACAGATACAAGTCAATGTAGTCCGTGCCCAAGCGTTGCAGGCTGGCTTCGCAGGCTCGTGGAACGCCCTGGTGACTGGCATTGTGAGGGTACACCTTGCTGACCAGGAACACCTGGTCACGCCTGCCGCGAATGGCTTCGCCGACCACCCGTTCGGCGCCGCCCTCGCCGTACATTTCGGCGGTATCGATCAGGCGCATGCCCTCGTCGATACCCAACTGCAACGCGGCCACTTCGGCGCGGTGCTGGTCCGGGTTTTCGCCCATGCGCCAGGTCCCCTGGCCGATGACCGGCACAGGAATGCCAGCCAGATCAATGGTACGCATGACAATCTCCTGATGAGTTCGCAGGTCTAGAGTGTGGCACTGAGCGGACAGAAGGGTTCAATCGAAGTATGGTTACGTTTTGCCCACTCGCCAGGAAGCTCTCCCATGCTGTTTGTAGTGATGCTCGGGGGCAAGCACCCCAGGGCCAGGATCGAAGTGCACGATGTGGTCTTTACCGTGGCGGATACGCTGCAAGCCACTTATCCGCAATTGCGCGACAACTGGTTCGGCAGCCCGTCCGGTATGCATATCGATGCGTGGATGGGAGTCGACGGTGTGGATGGCTGGAAAGTCGAAGTGAGCCACCTGGCGCCAAGCGCCGATGCCCAGCGGTTGTACTTCATCAACCTCGGCGGCTATGAAGCCGGCGCCTTTGGCGAAGCTCATCACTACGTGCTGGTCGTGGCCCGCAACCCGCAGGAAGCCAAGGGCAAAGGCAAACAGAAGATGCTGAGCCACTGGTCTCTGGCCCACACCGACCGTGTGATGGATGTCGACGACTGCCTGCCCATCGACCTGGTGGACGGCCGCTATATTCACCTCGTACAAGGCTCGCATCGCCCCATCATTCAGCAAAATGACTATATCGTCCTGGGCTGAGCACAGGCAGTTCCTGGGCGTTCAAGAATGACCGCTGGTTCATCGGATCGGAACTTTGCCAGGAAATAACCGCCTGAATCCGGTAGGCTCACCCTTTTCATTCAAGGAGTTACTCCCATGGCCAAAGCCACCGCCCGTCATATCCTCGTTTCCACTGAAGACAAGTGCAACGAACTGAAGGCCCAAATCGAAGGCGGCGCTGATTTCGCAGAAATCGCCAAAGCCAACTCCAGCTGCCCTTCCAGCCGTCAAGGCGGTGACCTGGGTTCGTTCGGTCCAGGCCAGATGGTCAAGGAATTCGACACCGTCGTATTCAGCGCCCCGATCAATACCGTGCAAGGCCCGGTGAAGACCCAGTTCGGTTACCACCTGCTGGAAGTCACCAGCCGCCAGGACTGATCCCGTCCGCGCTGATGCGATAAACAACGGCCCGCCTCTTGGTGGGCCGTTGTGCATGTGATGACTGGCGACACGGATGCCGTTAGCGTACAAATCCCTATTCTTCTTCACCCGGCGTTCAAGGCTGATAATGCGATTGGCTTTTTCCAGACTGCTCAGTACCTCCCTGGCCCTGCTGCTGGCCAGTACCGCCGTGATCGCGGCCCCGCAGACCTACCTGACGGTGTACGGCGAACCGGCCAAGTATCCCGCCGGCTTCAGCCACTTCGACTATGTCAACCCCGACGCCCCCAAGGGCGGCAGCCTGCGGCGCTCGGCCATCGAGATCGGGCGCTTCGACCATGTGCTGCCGTATATCGACAAAGGCATCGGCGTATCCCAGGTCGACGGCTGGCTCTATGCGCCCCTCGCCCAGCGCTCCCTGGATGAGCCCTACACCGTGTATGGCCTGGTGGCAGAGAAGATGGAGCGCGCTGATGACGGTTTGTCCTTGCGCTTCTTCCTCAACCCCAAGGCACGCTTCGCCGATGGCAAACCGATCACTGCCGAAGACGTGCGCTACAGCTTCGACCTGCTGATGACCCAGGGCAGCCTGCGCTTTCGGACGCTGTTCGCCGACGTCAAGCACGTCGAAGTCGAAGGCGAGCGCCAGGTACGTTTCGACTTTTCCAGCAATGAAAACCGCACCCTGCCCCTGGATGTCGCCACCCTGCCGGTGTTTCCCGAGCACTGGTGGAAAACCCGCGACTTCGCCAACGGCGGCGGCTACGAAGCCCCACTGGGCAGTGGCCCGTACACCATCAGCAAGATCGACTCCGGCAGCACCATCACCTTTACCCGCGACCCTAACTGGTGGGGCAAGGACCTTGCGGTCAGCCGGGGCCTGTACAACTTCGACCACCTGAGCCTGGAATATTTCGGCGACACCGAAGTCGCCCGCCAGGTGCTGCGCGGTGGCGCCTATGACTTCAACCGCGAGTTTTCCGCCACCGGCTATTCCATCGGCTACAACGGGCCGGCCCTGGACGATGGCCGCCTGCAACGCGCCCATTTGGCCAAGGAAATGCCGCAACCGGCCCAGGGCTATGTGTTCAACGTGCAAAAACCGATGTTCAAGGACCGCCGCGTGCGCCAGGCCCTGGCGATGCTGTGGGACTTCGAATGGGCCAACCGGCAGATGATGCGCAATATGTATATCCGCCAGCAGAGCTTCTTCTCCAACAGCCCGCTGGCCGCCAGCCAACCGCCCACACAGGAGGAACTGGCGATTCTCGAACCCTTGCGTGGGCAAGTGCCCGACGAGGTGTTCACCCAGGTGTTCAAGGCACCGGTCACCGACGGCAGCGGCATGATCCGCGACAAACAGCTGCAAGCGCTGGCCCTGCTGGAAAAAGCCGGCTGGAAACCCGACGGTGACAAACTGGTCAACGCCGACGGCGAAGCGCTGGAGTTCACCTTTCTCAGCGCCCAGGCCGGGCTGGAACGCCTGCTGCTGCCGTACAAGCGCAACCTGGCGCAGATCGGCATCACCCTGAATATCCGGCGCATCGACGCTTCCCAATACGTGAATCGAATCATGGCCCGAGACTACGACATGATCGTGATCGGCTTCCCGGTCACCACCTCACCCGGCATGGAGCTGTACAACTACTTCGGTTCAGCTGCGGCCTACGATCCAGGCGCCAACAACTACGCGGTGCTCAAGGACCCGGCCGTCGACACGTTGATCAAGGGCCTGGTCAAAGCTGACACCCAAGCCCAGATGCTCACCTACGCCCACGCCCTGGACCGGGTGCTGCAGTGGAACTACCTGTGGATTCCCAACTACTACCCGCCCGGCACGTCGGCGGCCTGGTGGAACCGCTTCGGCCGCCCCGCCATCGAGGCCAAAAACGACGAAGCCCTGGAAACCTGGTGGGAGATCAGTCCGACACCGTTGACCAATGAGCAAATGAACGCCGAATTGAAAAAACGCGGAGCGACCCACTGATGTTTGCCTACATCGTACGGCGCCTGCTGCTGATCATCCCGACGCTGGTGATCATCCTGCTGGTGAATTTCGTGATCGTACAGGCCGCGCCCGGTGGCCCGGTGGAACAGGCCATCGCCCACTTGCAGGGGATCGGCGGCGGTGGCGTCGGCGGCTCGTCCGGCGAAAGCGTCAGCGGCGGCTCGCGCGCCAGCCGGGGCCTGGACCCGAAGCTGATCGCCGACATCGAGAAACAGTACGGCTTCGACAAGCCCGCGCCGGAACGCCTGTGGCTGATGCTCAAGAGCTATGCCCAACTGGACTTTGGCAACAGCTTCTTTCGCGGCAAGACTGTGATCGACCTGATCCTCGAAAAAATGCCGGTGACCATTTCTCTCGGCCTGTGGGCCACGCTGATCACCTACCTGGTGTCGATCCCCCTGGGGATTCGCAAGGCCGTGCGCCATGGCAGCAGTTTCGACGTGTGGAGCAGCACCGCGATTGTCATCGGCTATGCCATGCCGGCGTTCCTGTTCGCCATGTTCCTGATCGTGCTCTTTGCCGGCGGCACTTCGTTGAACTGGTTCCCGGTGCGCGGGCTGGTGTCGGAAAACTTCGAAGAGCTGAGCACCGTGGGCAAAATCGCCGACTATTTCTGGCATCTGGTCTTGCCGGTCACCTCATTGGTGATCGGCGGGTTCGCCACGCTGACTATCCTGACCAAAAACTCGTTCCTCAATGAAATCACGCGCCAGTACGTGGTGACCGCCCGCGCCAAGGGCTTGAGCGAGCGACGCGTGCTGTACGGGCATGTGTTCCGCAATGCGATGTTGTTGGTGATCTCGGGCATTCCCCAAGCGTTTATCGCGGTGTTCTTTGCCGGCTCGCTGCTGATCGAGGTGATCTTTTCCCTCGATGGCCTGGGCCGCATGAGCTACGAAGCGGCGGTGTCCCGTGATTACCCGGTGGTGTTCGGCTCGCTGTTTATCTTCACCCTGTTCGGGCTCTTGATAAAACTGATCGGTGACCTCTGCTACACCCTGGTGGACCCGCGTATCGACTTCGCCGCGAGGAACGCCTGATGCTCAATCTTTCCCCCGTGGCCCGTCGGCGTTTCGAGCGTTTCAAGAAGAACCGTCGCGGCTGGTGGTCACTGTGGCTGTTTATCGGGCTGTTTATCCTGACATTGGGCGGCGAGCTGATCGCCAATGACAAGCCCCTGGTGCTCAGCTACAAGAACGAGCTGTATTTCCCGGTCTTCAAGCGCTACACCGAACAGCAGTTCGGCGGGCAGTTGCCGTTCCAGGCCGATTACCGCAGCGACTACGTGCAAAAGCTGATCAAGCAGGACGGCGGCTGGATGCTGTTCCCGCCGATTCCGTTCAGCGACGACACGCCCAACTACGAACTGACCCGCCCCGCCCCCAGCCCACCGTCTGCGGTGAACTGGCTGGGCACCGATGACCAGGCACGGGATGTACTGGCGCGGGTGATCTTCGGCGCCCGCGTGTCGATCCTGTTTGCCCTGGCGCTCACCGCCATCAGCGCCGCTATCGGCATCGCTGCCGGCGCATTGCAAGGCTTTTACGGCGGCTGGGTCGACCTGCTCGGCCAGCGCATCCTCGAGGTGTGGTCCGGGTTGCCGGTGCTCTACCTGCTGATCATCCTGTCGGGTTTCGTCGAGCCGAATTTCTGGTGGCTGTTGGGGATCATGGCGTTGTTTTCCTGGCTGGCCCTGGTGGACGTGGTGCGCGCCGAGTTCCTGCGCGGACGCAATCTGGAATACGTCAAGGCCGCACGGGCATTGGGCTTGGGCAATGGCAAGATCATTCGCCGGCATATCCTGCCCAACGCCATGACCGCCACCCTGAGCTACCTGCCGTTTATCCTGACCGGGGCGATTTCCACTTTGAGCGCCCTGGATTTCCTCGGCTTCGGCATGCCTGCGGGCAGCGCTTCCCTGGGCGAGCTGATCGCCCAGGGCAAGCAGAACCTGCAAGCGCCCTGGCTGGGCCTGACGGCGTTTTTCAGCCTGGCGCTGATCTTGTCGCTGCTGGTCTTTATCGGTGAGGCATTACGTGATGCCTTCGACCCACGTTCATGAGTGACGCCGTATGAACCTGATCGAAATCCGCGACCTCAGCGTCGCTTTCAGCGGCCAGACCGTGGTGCGCAACCTGAGCCTGGATATCCGTCCTGGCGAATGCCTGGCGCTGGTGGGTGAATCGGGCTCGGGCAAGTCGGTGACGGCGCATTCGATCCTGCAACTGCTGCCCGAAGCCGGTACGCGTACCACCGGCTCGGTGAAGTACCGTGGCCAGGAGTTGATCGGGGCGTCGCCAGCCACCCTGCAAAAGCTGCGTGGCAACCGGATTGCAATGATCTTCCAGGAGCCGATGACCTCCCTCAACCCGCTGCACAGCATCGAAAAACAGATCGGCGAAACCTTGCTGCTGCACAAGGGCCTGGGCGGCAAGGCGGCGCAGGCGCGCATCCTTCAATTGCTCGACCTGGTGGGCATCCAGAAGCCCCGGGAGCGGCTCAAGGCTTACCCGCACCAACTCTCCGGTGGCCAGCGCCAGCGGGTGATGATCGCCATGGCCCTGGCGTGCGAGCCGGAACTGCTGATCGCCGACGAACCGACCACTGCGCTGGACGTCACCGTGCAACGCAAGATCCTGCTGCTGCTAAAGTCCCTGCAGGAACGCCTGGGCATGTCGCTGCTATTGATCAGTCACGACCTCAACCTGGTCCGCAGCATTGCTCAACGCGTGTGCGTGATGCGCGCCGGGGACATTGTCGAGCAGGCGGACTGCCAGACCTTGTTCAACGCACCGCAGCACCCTTACAGCCGCCTGCTGCTGGACGCCGAGCCGAGCGGTGATGTGCTGTGCCGTGACGAACGCGAAACGGTGTTGCAGGTGGACGACCTGAGCGTGCAATTCCCGCTCGGCGGCGGTCTGTTTCGACGCAAGACCTACCTGCGCGCAGTGGATGGCATCAGCCTCAGCGTACAGCGCGGCAAGACCCTGGGGATTGTCGGCGAATCCGGCTCGGGCAAATCCACCCTGGGCCAGGCGATCCTGCGTCTGCTGGAGTCCACCGGCAGCATCCGCTTCCAGGGCGCAGCCCTCGACCCGCTGAACCCTCAGCAGATGCGCCCGTGGCGCAAGCAGATGCAGGTGGTGTTCCAGGACCCCTATGGCAGCCTCAGCCCGCGCATGTCGGTACAACAGATCATCAGCGAAGGCCTGGAAGTGCATGCGCCGTGCAGCCTGGAAGATCGCGACGCCCAGGTGATCCAGGTGCTCAAGGATGTGGGCCTCGACCCAGAGAGCCGGCATCGTTACCCCCATGAGTTTTCCGGCGGCCAGCGTCAACGCATCGCCATCGCCCGCGCATTGGTGCTCAAGCCTGCACTGATGCTGCTCGACGAACCCACTTCGGCACTCGACCGGACAGTGCAGAAACAGGTGGTAGCGCTGCTGCGCGAGTTGCAGGAAAAATACGGCCTGACCTACCTGTTTATCAGCCATGACCTGGCCGTGGTACGCGCCATGGCCCATGACATGATTGTGATCAAGGACGGCAAAGTGGTGGAGCGCGGCGCGAGCCACGACGTGTTCGATGCACCGCAACACCCTTACACCAAAGAGCTGCTGGCAGCGGCGCACATCCCCTTGTAAGAGCGAGCTTGCTCGCGAAGCACAGACAGGCGACACGGGGTATCGGGCAGCGCTGCGTTATCGTTGATGTTTTTCGCGAGCAAGCTCGCGCCTAGAGGATTCTGCACGCATGAGTACCAGCCTCAAGGACTACCAACAGGTTCGCGGCCAGGCGATCCAGTCGCTGTTCGAGATCATCGAGCAGTCCAGTGAAGGCACGGTGATTGTCGACCGCGACGCAAATATCGTCTGGATGAACGAGCGCTACGCCAAGCGTTTCGGGCTCAACAGCGCTGACGAAGCCATCGGCCAGCCCTGTGAGAAGGTCATTTCCAACAGCCTGCTGCGCCAAGTGGTGCGCACCGACCGGCCGATTCTGCTGGATATCCAGGACACGCCCAAAGGCCCGCTGGTGGTGATGCGCTTGCCGATCCATGACGATGCCGGGGCAGTGATCGGGGCGATTGGCTTTGCGCTGTTTGATGAACTGCGCAACCTGTCGCCGATGATCGAACGTTACCTGAGCATGCAACAGGAGCTGGCGTCGACCCGCTCGCTGCTGCGCAAGCGTCAGAGCAAGTACAACTTCGCCCACTTTATCGGCACCAGCACTGCCAGCCTGGAAGTCAAACGCCGGGCACGCCGCAGTGCGAGTGCCGAGTCACCGGTATTGCTGCTGGGCGAAACCGGCACCGGCAAGGAGCTGCTCGCCCAGGCGATTCATGGCGCTTCGAATCGGGCGAGCAAAGCCTTCGTCAGTATCAACAGCGCGGCCATCCCCGCAGACCTGCTCGAGGCCGAATTCTTCGGCACCGCCCCCGGCGCGTTTACCGGCGCCGACCGCAAGGGGCGCCCCGGCAAACTGCAGATCGCCCAGGGCGGCACGCTGTTTCTCGATGAAATCGGCGATATGCCGCTGCCGCTGCAAAGCAAACTGCTGCGGGTACTGCAGGAAAAGGAATATGAACCGGTCGGCTCCAACGAGATGCTGCACAGCGATGTGCGCGTGATCGCCGCCACCTCCATGGACCTGGAAGCGGCGATCAAGCGCGGTGAGTTCCGTGCGGACTTGTATTACCGGCTCAACGTGCTGCCGATCCAGGTGCCGCCCTTGCGTGAGCGCCTGGAGGACATCCCGGCGCTGAGCGAGGCGATTCTTGAAGAATTGCTCAGCCGCCACGAACTCGCCCCCGAGGCCTTGGGGTTGCTGGCGCAACATGCGTGGCCGGGGAATATCCGCGAGCTGCGCAATGTGCTGGAGCGTGCGGCGTTGTTGAGTGATGACCTGGTGTTGAATGCCGCAGACATTCGAGCGGCGATCGGTACGTTCAGCCCGGTGGAGCGCAGTACGCTGCGGGCGATCGAGGGTGAGTCGTTCAGCGCCGCACGGGAACGCTTTGATCGGCAGGTGATCACGGGCGCACTGCAAGCCTGTGACGGCAATGTGGTGGAGGCGGCCAGGCGCCTGGGGCTTGGGCGGTCGACGCTGTACAAGAAGATGGTGGCGCTAGGCATCATCAAATCTCAATAAAGAGATACAAATCTCAAAGTAGAGACATCCTTCTGTGGGAGGGGGCTTGCTCCCGATAGCTGCATTCCTGCTGGCACAAGTACCGACTGAAACACCGCTATCGGGAGCAAGCCCCCTCCCACATTGGATCTACACTTGTCTCAGATTAGAGACAAAAATTCAAATTATCAGTCAATCGCAGGAAAATTCTTTTATATATCAACCAGTTAATTTTTTGGCACACATCTAGCTATAGCTCTTCTCCAAAGCACCACCCCACAAAAATAACAATCTGGAGACACACCATGAGTGTGATCATTGCCCTGGCAGCCCTGGCGCTGCTGATGCTGGCTGCCTACCGTGGCTATAGCGTTATCCTGTTTGCGCCCATCGCCGCCCTCGGCGCGGTACTGCTCACCGACCCCTCCGCCGTCGCCCCTGCCTTTACCGGGGTGTTCATGGAGAAAATGGTCGGCTTCATCAAACTGTATTTCCCGGTATTCCTGCTCGGTGCGGTGTTCGGCAAGCTGATCGAGCTGTCGGGCTTTTCGCGTTCGATTGTTGCCGCAGCGATCCGCCTGCTCGGCACCCGCCAGGCGATGCTGGTGATCGTGCTGGTCTGCGCCCTGCTCACCTACGGCGGCGTGTCGCTATTCGTGGTGGTGTTCGCGGTGTACCCGTTCGCCGCCGAGATGTTCCGCCAGAGCAATATCCCCAAGCGCCTGATTCCGGCGACCATCGCCCTCGGCGCGTTCTCGTTCACCATGGACGCCCTGCCCGGCACACCGCAGATCCAGAACATCATCCCCAGCACCTTTTTCAACACCACGGCGTGGGCGGCGCCGTGGCTGGGGCTGATCGGCACGATTTTCGTGTTCTGCGCCGGCATGCTCTACCTGACACGCCAGCGCAACAAGGCACAACGCGCCGCCGAGGGTTATGGCACCGAGCTGCGCAACGAACCGGAAACCGCCGAAAACCTGAGGCTGCCCAACCCTTGGATCGCCCTGTCGCCACTGATTCTGGTGGGCGTGATGAACCTGTTGTTCACCCACTGGATTCCACAGTGGTACGGCAAGACCCACAGCCTCAGCCTGCCGGGCATGAGCGCGCCGGTGACCACCGAGATCGCCAAGCTCACCGCGATCTGGGCGGTGCAGGCGGCACTGTTGGTGGGCATCCTGATGGTGCTGGCATTCGGCTGGTCGGCGATCAAGAGCAAGCTTGCCGACGGCAGCAAAAGTGCGGTCAGCGGCGCCTTGCTGGCGGCGATGAACACCGCATCGGAATACGGCTTCGGCGCGGTGATTGCCTCGCTGCCGGGCTTCCTGGTGCTGGCGGACTGGCTCAAGGGTATCCCCAACCCACTGGTCAACGAGGCGATTACCGTGACCCTGCTGGCCGGTATCACCGGTTCCGCCTCCGGCGGCATGAGCATCGCCCTGGCGGCGATGTCCGAGAGCTTTATTTCGGCGGCCCACGCGGCCAATATTCCTCTTGAAGTGCTGCACCGGGTCGCGGCCATGGCCAGCGGCGGCATGGACACCCTGCCCCACAACGGCGCGGTGATCACGCTGCTGGCGGTCACCGGCCTGACCCACCGCGAAGCCTACAAGGACATTTTCGGCATCACCCTCATCAAGACTCTCGCGGTCTTCGTGGTGATTGGTACTTTCTACGCCACCGGCATTGTGTGAGGTTTTCATGACGACTTTGAATGGCAAGACCGCCCTGGTTACCGGCTCCACCAGCGGCATCGGCCTGGGCATCGCACTGAGCCTGGCCAAGGCCGGCGCCGACCTGATCCTCAACGGCTTCGGCGATGCCAGCGCGGTGATCGCCCAGGTACAGGCGTTCGGCGGCAAGGTCGGCCACCACCCGGCCGACGTCAGCGACCCGGCGCAGATCGCCGACATGATCGCCTATGCCGAGCGTGAGTTCGGCGGCGTCGATATCCTGGTCAATAACGCCGGTATCCAGCATGTGGCGGCGGTAGAAGATTTCCCGGTGGAGCGCTGGGACTCGATCATCGCGATCAACCTGTCCTCGGTGTTCCACAGCACACGTCTGAGCTTGCCGGGGATGAAGGCCAAGGGCTGGGGGCGCATCGTCAACATCGCGTCGGTGCACGGCCAGGTCGGCTCGGTGGGCAAGGCGGCCTATGTGGCGGCCAAGCACGGCGTCATCGGCCTGACCAAAGTCGTGGGCCTGGAGACGGCCACCAGCAACGTCACCTGCAACGCTATCTGCCCAGGCTGGGTGCTGACACCGCTGGTGCAGAAGCAGATTGACGATCGTGCCGCCGCGGGTGTCGATCCCCAGCAGGCGCAGCACGACCTGCTGGCCGAGAAACAACCGTCGCTGGAATTTGTCACCCCACCGCAGTTGGGCGAGCTGGTGCTGTTCCTGTGCAGCGAAGCCGGTGCCCAGGTACGCGGCGCCGCCTGGAATATCGACGGCGGCTGGCTGGCGCAGTAAACCAGGTACTGAAGATTCCAATAGGGGCGAGCAAGCCCGCCGCCCCTATTTGATCGTCATTGACGAACAAGAGATTCGCCTATGTCCGACATCCTCTGGCAACCCTCCCCGGAACGCATCGCCAACACGCGCATGGACCAGTTCCGCCGCTACATCAACCAACGCTACAGCGTGCAGCTCGACGACTACCCCGCCCTGCACCAGTGGAGCATCGACCAGCGCCCGGATTTCTGGCAAGCCATCGTCAGCTATTTCGACGTAGCGTTTCGCAGCCCGCCCATTGCGACGCTGATCGAAGAGGCCGAGATGCCCAGCGCCCAATGGTTTCCCGGCGCCACGCTGAACTTCGCCGAGCACCTGCTGCGCCGCCGCGATGAGCACCCGGCCGTGGTCGCCATCAGTGAGGATGGCCATCGCGAAGCCTTGACCTACGCCGAACTCGCCCAGCATGTCGCCGGCTTGCAGCGCAGCCTGCGCGACGCCGGCGTGACCCAGGGCGACCGCGTCGCCGCGTGCATGCCCAACACCTGGCAAACCCTGGTGGGCATGCTGGCCACCAGCAGCCTCGGCGCGATCTGGTCGTGTTCGTCGCCGGACTTCGGCACCCAGGGCGTGATCGATCGCTTCGGCCAGATCGAGCCCAAAGTGTTGATCACCTGCGCCGGTTACCGCTATGCCGGCAAAGACATCGACCAGAGCGCCAAGCTCAATGAAATCCTCGAACGCCTGCCGTCCCTCGAACAGCTGATCATCGTGCCGTACGCACGACCTCAGGCGCGGGTCGACGACTACCGCAGCCGAGCCAGGGTCACGCTGTGGAACGACTTCTATCAACCTGGCGGCGAGCCCGAGTTTGTGGCCGTGCCGTTCGATCACCCGCTGTACATCCTCTATTCCAGCGGCACCACCGGCGTGCCCAAATGCATCATCCACGGCACCGGCGGCGTGCTGCTCACCCATCTCAAGGAGCACGGCCTGCATGCCGACCTGTCCAGGGATGATTGCCTGTTCTACTACACCACCTGTGGCTGGATGATGTGGAACTGGCTGGTGTCGGTGCTGGCCCTTGGCGCAACCGCAGTGCTATATGACGGCTCGCCATTCCACCCTGGGCCCGAGCGGTTGATCGACCTGATCGATGCGGAACACATCAGCGTGTTCGGCACCAGCCCGAAATTCCTCGCCACCCTGGAAAAAGCCGGGCTGCAACCGCGCCTGAGCCATGATCTGCACAGCCTCAAGGGCCTGATTTCAACCGGTTCGCCGCTGTCGCCCCACAGCTACGACTATGTGTACCGCGAGATCAAACCCGAGCTGTGCCTGGCGTCGATGTCGGGCGGTACCGACATCGTCTCCTGTTTTGTGATCGGCAACCCGGTGCTGCCGGTGCGGCGCGGCGAAATGCAGTGCAAGAGCCTGGCGATGGCCATCGAAGTGTGGGATGAACACGGCCGGCCGTTGATCGGCGAAAAAGGCGAGCTGGTGTGCACTCGGCATTTTCCGGCGATGCCGATCGGCTTATGGAACGATCCGGACCAGCAGAAACTGCGCGCCTCGTATTTCAGTCAATTTCCCGGGGTGTGGGCTCAGGGCGACTACGCCGAGCAGCGCCCCCATGGCGGCCTGCTGATCCACGGGCGCTCGGACGCCGTGCTCAACCCCGGCGGCGTACGGATCGGCACCGCAGAGATCTATCGCCAGGTGGAAAAAATCCCGCAAGTGCTGGAAAGCCTGGCCATCGGCCAACGCTGGCAAGACGATGTGCGTGTAGTGCTGTTCGTACGCCTCAATGACGGTATCGAGCTGGACGACGCCCTGCAACAGCAGATCCGCCAGGTAATCCGCGCCAACACCACACCGCGCCACGTGCCGGCGAGGATTCTCGCCGTCTCCGATATCCCGCGCACCATCAGCGGCAAGATCGTCGAATTGGCGGTGCGCAATGTGGTTCACGGCGAGCCGGTGAAAAACACCGACGCCCTGGCCAACCCGCAGGCCCTGGCGCAGTTTCGCGACCGCCCTGAACTGGCGACATGAAGCGGAAAGGTTTCAGCCTGACGCACTGATTTGAAGACAAACGCCCAATGCATGCTATTTTTCGTGGGGTAGTCAGCCGTTCCCCTATCACGGGATAATCGGCTTTTGTCGTATTTCAAAGCGTCAAGCGTAGGGTTTTTTTCATGAATGGAACATCCACCGACAGCGAAGCAGCAGTCTTGATCGCGCGGCTGGACTGGGCGCAAAGCCCTCTCGGTGATGCGGCTAACTGGCCGCAAAGCCTGCGCACCGCCGTCGATATCGTCGTCCACTCACCGATGCCGATGCTGCTGTTGTGGGGCAGCCAACTGACCCAGCTCTACAATGATGGGTTCGCCCGACTCGCCGGCAACAAGCACCCCGAGGCCCTGGGCCGACCGGCACATGAAACCTGGCCGGAGCTTGAGAGTTTCGCTGCACCGATCTATGACGCGGTCCTCGGCGGGCAGGTACGCACCTTCAACGAACAGCGCTTCGTCTTGCAGCGTAACCACCGCGACACCGAGATCTGGCTCGACCTGACCTACAGCCCGGTACGCAATGAGCACGGCACGGTCGCCGGCATTCTGGTCACCGCGATTGAAACCAACGAACGCCGCAGCAAAACCCTCGAACTGCAGCAACGCTCCGAAGACAGCCTCAAGGCCCAGCACAACACCGAACAACGCCTGCAACTGGCCTTGGCCGCGACCGACGCGGTCGGCACCTGGGATTGGGATATCAGCGAAGACCGTTTTATCGCCGACGCCCATTTCGCCTACCTGCACGGCGTCGACCCGCAAGACGCCGACCTGTTGCCGATCAGCGCGTACCTGCAAGGCGTGCACCCCGAAGACCGTGGCATGGTGGCGCGCAGCATCAAGCACTGCATCACCTTCGGCACCGAATACGCCGAGGAGTACCGCTTGCTGCAAGCCGACGGCCAGTTGCGCTGGGTGTTTGCCCGCGGCCGCTGCTACAAGGACCCGCAGGGCCGCCCGGCACGCTTCCTCGGTGCCGCACTGGACCTGACCGAACGCAAGCACACCGAGCAGGCCCTGCGCCAAAGCCAGACCGAATTGCAGCTGATCATCAACGCCATGCCGGTGCTGATCGGCTACGTCGACCACGAAGAGCGCTTTCGCCTGAACAACAGCGCCTACCTCGACTGGTACGGCCTGACGCCCCAGGAGCTGTACGGTAAGAGCATCCGTGAAGTGCTTGGCGACGAGGTGTATGCCGGGCGCGCCGACAAGATCGCCGCCGCCCTCAAGGGCAAGGCCTGCAGTTTCCTGACCATCACCCCGCATCGCGACGGCCGGGCGCGCCACGCCTTGATGAAGTACCTGCCGCGTTTCAGCAATGACGGTTCGGTCAACGGCTTCTACATCTTTGTGATCGACGAGACCGAACGCATCCTCACTGAAGAAGCCTTGCGTCACCTCAACGAAAACCTTGAAGAACGCGTGGCCCAGCGCACCCAGGCGCTGGCCGAGGCCAACCAGCGCCTGCAAAACGAAATGTTCGAGCGCGAGCGCGCCGAAGACGCACTGCGCCATGCGCAGAAGATGGAGGCGGTGGGCCAGCTCACCGGCGGCATCGCCCACGACTTCAACAATATGCTCACCGGCATCATTGGCAGCCTGGACCTGATGCAGCGTTATATCGCCGCCGGGCGCAGCGACGAAATCGGCCGCTTCACTGACGCGGCGGTGTCCTCCGCCCACCGCGCGGCCGCCCTCACCCACCGGCTGCTGGCGTTTTCACGGCGCCAGTCGCTGGACCGTCGTCCGATCGATCCCAACCAGTTGGTGGCCTCCCTGGAAGATCTGTTCCGCCGCACCAAAGGCGCGCATATCACGCTCAAGGTGCAGTTGGGCAAGGACATCTGGCCGGTCAACACCGACGCCAGCCAACTGGAAAACGCCCTGCTCAACCTGGTGATCAACGCGCGCGACGCCATGCCCGACGGCGGTGAATTGCTGATCGAAACCGCCAACAGCTACCTGGACGGCACTGATATCACCACCCTGGAACCGGTCAAGGCCGGCGATTACGTGATGCTCGGCGTATGCGATAACGGCACCGGCATGGCGCCGAAAATCCTCGCCAAAGCCTTCGACCCGTTCTTCACCACCAAGCCCATCGGCCAGGGTACGGGCCTGGGGCTGTCGATGATCTACGGCTTTGCCCAGCAGTCCGGCGGCCATGTGACCATTCACAGCGAACCGGGCCAGGGCACCTGCGTGCGCCTGTACCTGCCGCGCCTGCATGGCACCGCACTGGAGAGCCGCCAGCCCGCGAACTTAAGCGAAGCCCCGCTGGCATTGGCCGGTGAGTCCGTCGTGGTGGTCGAGGACGACCCCGCCGTGCGGATGCTGGTGGTCAACGTGCTCGGTGAACTGGGCTACACCGCACACCAGGCTGGCGATGCACGCACGGCGCTGCCGTTGCTGGAGTCGGACCTGCGTGTCGACCTGCTGGTGACCGATGTCGGCCTGCCGGGCCTGAACGGCCGGCAACTGGCGGAAATCGCCCGCCAGCACCGCCCGGGCCTGCGGGTCTTGTTCATGACCGGCTACGCTGAAAAAGCCGCCGAGCGCCAAGGCTTTCTGGAAGACGGCATGGACATGGTCGCCAAACCCTTTTCCATCGAGTTGCTGGCCACGAAAATCCGCAGCATGATCGGCGTTGACGCCTGAGTTCAGGCATAATCGCGCGCCCTGACGTTTGACCGTTGCAAGGTAACAAGATGAAAGCCCTAGCCCGTCACATCCTGGTGAAAACCAGTGAAGAAGCCGAACAGCTCAAGCAACGCATCGCCAAGGGCGAAGCGTTTGATGTGTTGGCCAAAAAGTACTCCACCTGCCCTTCGGGCAAGCGCGGCGGCGACTTGGGCGAAGTACGGCCAGGGCAGATGGTCGGGGCGATCGATGCGGTGATCTTCAAGAAACCGGTGAAGGTGGTTCACGGGCCGATCAAGAGCAAGTTCGGGTACCACCTGGTACAGGTGTTCTACCGCGACTGAGCGTTTGACTTCAAACCGCTATCGGGAGCGAGCCCCCTCCCACAGTTGATCGCATATCCTCTGGATATAATGCGGTCAACTGTGGGAGGGGCGGTGCGACGGTTCGACTTGCTCCCGATCCGCCAGAGGCGGCCATTCACCTGGGAATCAATGCCCCTGGCATCTGGATCACCCGGCTAGCCAATCGATGCCCAGCCAAAGCCGCCTGCCCAGGCGAGCCGCCCTTCAGCCGACAAGCCAGATACGCCGCACTGAACGAATCCCCCGCTGCCGTGGTGTCCACCACCCTCTCCACCTTCAAGGCCGGCACCGCAAAACGCTCGCCATCACAACGGATCAGACACGCATCCGCCCCACGCTTGAGCACCACCTCGGCCAACCTCGGATACGCTGCGAACACCTGCTCACTGTCGGCATAGCCAAACAATGCACGTTCGTCATCCTCGGTCAGCAAGGCGATATCCACCTCGGCCATGACCTGGTGATACGCCGCGCGCGCCGCCTCGACAGTGGCCCACAGCCGGGGGCGGTAGTTGTTGTCGAACACCACCTTGCCGCCGCGTCGACGGGTCTCGATCAGGGCCTGCAGCAAGCGCTGACGCCCGACCTCACCCAGTACCGCGAGGGTGATGCCACTGAAATACACCACGTCATAACCCGGCAAGGCCGCGAGGATCGGTTCGGCCGCAGGCGTGGTGAAACAATCACGCACGGCGGCCTCGTTGCGCCAATAGAGAAATTTGCGCTCGCCGTTGGCGTCGGTCTGGATGCAGTACAACCCCGGCAAGCGCCCAGGCAAGCGCTGGACCATGCCCAGGCCCACGCCTTCTTGTGTCCACTGGGCACACATGGCATCGCTGAAACTGTCATCGCCCAGCGCGGTGACGTAGTCGACACTGCCGCTGTCGCCCAGCTCACGGCGCAGGTACACCGCCGTGTTCAAGGTGTCACCGCCGAAGCTCTGGTGCAGGCTACCGTCGGTGCGGTGTTGCAGTTCGATCATGCATTCGCCGATCAGGGCGATGTGCGGATGGGTGCTCATAGCGATGGTCTCGGGTGTGGCTGATGGCCTCATCGCGAGCAGGCCCGCTCCCACATTTGGAATGCATTTCAACGGTGGGACGGGCGTGCTCGCGAAAGGAGCGACTCGGTTCAGAAGCAGGTTTCCAGGGACTCGATCACCTGCAACTGCTCATCGACCAGGCAGCCGACTTGCCACTTGTCGAAGGTCAGGCACGGGTGCGAAGTACCGAACGAAAGGATATCGCCGATGCGCAGTTCGACCCCCGGCGCCACGGTCATGAACGCATGCTGGTCCATCACCGCTGTGACCTTGCACGCGCTCACATCATCACCTTGCGCCGGCACAATACCGGCCTTGTAGCGTTTGAGCGGCACCGGCAGACCGGCGTCGTAGGCTACATCGCGCTTGCCCAGCGCGATCACCGCAAAGCCCGGTTCAGGCAGCGACTGCACATGCGCCCAGACTTCCAGGGCCGGGCGCAAGCCTTCGTCGAGGTCACTGCGGCGGTCGAGCACGCAGCACTGCGCTTCTTTGTAGATGCCGTGGTCGTGGGCCACATAGCTGCCCGGGCGTAATACGCTGAGGAAACGGCCGGCGGCGTTCTGGGTTTGAAAAGACTCGGCGATCAGGTCATACCAGGCCGAACCCGACGCCGTGATGATCGGCTTGGGCAGGTCGAAAGCGCCGCTGTCTTGCAGCTCCACCGCCAAACGCACCAGGCTGGCGGCGAACTCGCGAATGCCGCTGACGGCATGCTCGCCGTGGATCACGCCTTCATACCCTTCGATGCCGGTCAGCGCGAGCGCCGGCTGCGCCTTGATCGCCTTGGCCAGGTCACGCACTTGCTGCTCGCTGCGGCAACCGCAACGGCCCCCGACCACGCCGTACTCGATCATCACGTTCAGGCGCAGGCCACGGGCGGCGAAGAACAAGCCCAGGTCGGCGACATTGTCCGGGTGATCGACCATGCAGTGAAAGTCGAAATCCTGATCGGCCAGCAGGTCGGCGATCAGCGCCATGTTCGGCGCGCCCACCAACTGGTTGGCCATCAATACACGGCGCACACCACCGGCATAGGCCGCACGGGTTTGCACGGCGTTGGCCAGGGTGATGCCCCAAGCGCCTGCCGCGATCTGGCGCTGAAACAGCGCAGGCATCATGCTGGTTTTGCCATGGGGCGCGAGCTCGGCGCCGCTGTTGCTGACAAACGCCTGCATCCAGCGGATGTTGTGTGCCAGGGCGTCGCGATGCAGCACCAGCGCCGGCAGGCTGACATCACGGACCAGGTGGGCTCCCACTGCGGCGGCGCCCTTTTCGACAGCATTGAAGGCAGACATGACATGCTCCTATTCGTTGATGCGACGGGCCAGGTTGTTGGCGCTTTCGATCAGCACCCGGCGATAGTCGTGGTAATGGGTGATGGCATCCGCACGCGGTGCGACGATGCACAGCGTCGCGATGCTGACGCCCTGCGCGTCCCTGACCGGGGCGGCAAAGCAATGGGTAAAGGTGTCGGCCACACTGTCGAAGGAAAAGAACCCGTCGAGGGTGGCCTGACGGATTTGCGCCAGGAACGTCTCCAGCGGCAAGCGCTGGCCGTCCGGCAGGATAAAGTCGTCGGGGTCGATCAAGTCAATGATCTGCTGGTCGCTCAAGTGCCCCAGCAACAGGCGCCCGGACGCGGTCCATGGGATCGGCGCGTTTTCACCGATGTCCGACGAAATGCGGAAATGCCGCTCGCCTTCGCGCATCAGCGCCACGGTGTATTTGCGCCCGTTGAGCAGGCACATCTGCGCGGTTTCGCGGGTCTGGCTGACGATTTCCTGCAAGGCATGGTCAGCCTCGCGGGTCAGGTCGAAATGGCGCAGGTGCGCCTGGCCGAGAAAATACAGCTGGCGGCCCAGGTAGACATGGCCGTCCTTGCCCACGGTTTCCAGGATGCGCCGCTCGAGCAAGGAGGCGACCAATTCGTAGACCGTGGACTTGGGGCTGCCGATGCCGTTGGCAATATCATTCGGGCGCAGGGGCTGGCCGACTTCCTTGAGAAAATCGAGGATATCGAATGCACGGTCCAGGCCTTTGGCGCGGCGTTTGATGGTGTCTTCGGTCATAACGGTAATCGGTCCGAGTTATTGATCGTTCCCACGCTCCGCGTGGGAACGCATACCGTGACGCTCTGCGTCACAGAAGCGAACGCAGAGCGTCCGAGGCGGCGTTCCCACGCAGAGCGCGGGAACAATCATTTAGAGTCGGGGGCATTTAGCCTTTTTTCTTGTAGGCCACGCAATCGATCTCGACCTTGCAGTCGACCATCATGCTGGCCTGTACGCAGGCCCGCGCCGGAGCGTGTTCCGGGGTGAAGTATTCGCCGAAGACCTTGTTGAAACTCCAGAAGTCCCGTGGGTCTTCCAACCACACGCCAACGCGGACCACGTCCTTGAGTTCGTAACCGGCCTCTTCGAGGATCGCCACCACATTGCGCAGGGTCTGCCGGGTCTGCTCGACGATGCCGCCGGTGATGATTTCACCGTCAACCGCCGGCACCTGGCCCGAGACGTAGAGCCAACCGTCCGCTTCCACCGCACGCGCAAAAGGACGTGGCTGGCCGCCGCCGGCGGTGCTGCCGGTGCCGTAACGAGTAATGCTCATAAAATAACTCCTGATTAAAAACGAATGTTCTTCAAAAATTCAGCCAGGCGCGGCGATTGCGGGCGTTCGAAGATGTCCTTCGACGAACCTTGTTCCTCAATGCGCCCCTGGTTCATGAATACGATCTTGTCAGACACTTCATAGGCGAAGCGCATTTCGTGGGTGACCAGCAGCATGGTCATGCCCTCTTCCGCCAAGCCCTTGATCACACTGAGCACCTCACCGACCAGTTCCGGGTCGAGGGCCGAGGTGACTTCATCGAACAACATCAGGCTGGGGTTCATGGCAATGGCGCGGGCAATCGCCACGCGCTGTTGCTGGCCGCCCGACAATTGCCCGGGGAAGTGGTTACGCCGCTCCAGCAGGCCGACGCGGTCCAGCCATTTTTCGGCCAGGGCCACGGCTTCATCCTTGTTCATCTTCTTGACCTTGAGCAGGCCAAGGGTGACGTTCTGCAGCGCGGTCAGGTGCGGGAACAGGTTGAATTGCTGGAACGCCATGCCGGTCATCGCCCGGTGCTGGGCGATCACGCGCTCGGGGTTGCGCACACGCTTGCCGGCGACTTCGCTGTAGCCGATGGACTCGCCGTCCAGGGTGATCTGCCCGCCCTGGAACTCTTCGAGCAGGTTGACGCAGCGCAACAGCGTGGTCTTGCCCGAGCCGCTGGAGCCGATCAACGTCACCACGTTACCGCGTTGCATGGACAGGTCGACGCCCTTGAGCACTTCCACCTGACCGTATTGTTTACGCAGGCCGCTGATGTTCAGCAGCGGTTGCTGGGTTTGAGGTTGATTCATGGCAAGGCCACCCGCTTTTCAAGGTAACGCCCGAACAGCTCGATGGCGTAGTTGATGACAAAGAACAGAAAACCCGCGAACAGGTAGAACTCCAGGGTCATGAAGGTGCGTGCGATCACCTGCTGGGTACTGAGCAGCAACTCGGCCACGCCGATCACCGAGAGCAAGGTCGAGGCCTTGACGATTTCCGTGGAGGAATTGACCCAGGTCGGCAGGATCTGGCGCAGCGCCTGGGGCAAAAGCACGTAACCCAGGGACTGGTAGAACGTCAGGCCGATGGCCTTGCCCGCCTCCAGTTGCCCACGCGGAATGGCTTGCAGTGCGCCCCGCACGATTTCCGAGACGTGGGAACCACAGAATAACGTCAGCCCGACCGCGCCGGCCTGGAATGCGCTGATGTGCCAGCCGAGGGCTGGCAGCATGTAGAAACACGCCAGCACCAGCACGAACACCGGCGTACCGCGGATCAGGTCGACATACAGACGAAACGGTGCACGCATCCAGAACTTGCCGTACGTCAGGATCAACCCGGCGACGATGCCGATCAGCGTGCCGAACACAATCGCCAGTGCCGAGCAATACACGCTGGTTTCAAACCCCGCCCAAAGGGTGTCCCGGGCGACCCACAACTCGTGCAACCAGCTGGGAGATTCGTACATGGAAACCCTCCTTAACGACGGATCGCCAGACGCTGTTCCAGGTAACGGAGCAGCATGGCAATCAGGTAACAGGCGGCCACATAGAGCGCCGTCGTGACCAGCCAGGTTTCAATGACCCGGTAACTCTCGACGTTGATCTTGCGGGCGTAGTAAGTCAGTTCGGGCACCGCGATGGCGGCGGCCAGAGAGGTGTCCTTGAACAGCGAAATGAAATTGTTCGACAGCGCCGGCAGCACGTTGCGCAGCATCACCGGCACCGTGATGTAGGCACGGATGCGCCACTCACCCAAGCCGATGGCCAGGCCGGCTTCACGCAAACCCTTGGGAATGTTCAACAGCCCGGCGCGGAACACTTCGGTCAGGTAGGCACCGGCGTACAACGACAAGGTGATGATGAACGACGGGATCTTGTCCAGACGGATGCCCAGGCTGGGCAATGCAAAATAGATCAACAGGATCAGCACGAGGATCGGCGTGTTGCGGATCACCGTCACATACACCGAGGCGAAGAGGCGCAACGCACGGTGCCTGGACAGCATGGCAAACGCCATCATCAGGCCGATCACGCAGCCGATGGCGATCGACAGCAACGCCAGCTCAAGGCCGAGGCCAAGCCCTGCCAGCAAGCTGGGGAAGTCGCGCCACACGGCGGCAAAGTTCAACTGATAGTTCATGGTCGGCAGTACCTGAAACGGGGCGCCATGTGCGGCGCCCGCGGTTTACACATCACTTGAATTCAACCGGGAAACCAATCGCAGGCTCCGGCAGATCTACGCCGAACCATTGCTTGAACGAGGCTTTGTAGGTCGGGAACTCCACGCCGGTCATGGCTTCATGCAGCGCGGTGTTGACGAAGTTCAGCCAGTCCTGGTCGCCACGCTTGACGGCGCACGCATAGGTTTGCGGGCTCCAGGCATAGGCCGGGCTGCGATAGCGACCGGGGTTTTGCACCATCAGGTACTTGACCGAAGACTGGTCGGTGGCGGCGGCATCGGCGCGACCGGAATTCACGGCCTGGTACATCAGGTCGACGCTGTCGTACTGATCGACCTTGGCCTTGGGCAGTGCCTGGTGCACCAACTCTTCGGCATACACGTTTTGCAGCACGGCTACGGTGACGCCGTCGCCGGCGGCCTGCAGGTCTTCGATCTCTTTGTACTTGCTGTTGTTCGGCAACAGCAGGCCCACCCCTTCGCGGTAGTACGGCAAGGTAAAGGCAACCTGCTGCGCTCGGCTGGCGGTAACGGTGATGAACTGGCAACTCATGTCGACCTTGTCGGTCAGCAGGTTGGGAATACGGGCGTCGGAGGACTGCACCACAAACTCCACCTTGCTCGGGTCGTTGAACAATCCCTTGGCCACGATGCGGCCGATGTCGATATCAAACCCCTGCAACTTGCCATCCGCTCCCTGGAAGTGCCACGGCGCATTGGTACTGCCTGTACCCACGATCAGATGCCCACGCTTGAGCACATCATCGAGCTTGCTGTCCGCCGCCTGCACCAGGCTTGCGAGGGAAGCCGATGCGGCGAAGAGAAAAACACACGCTTTAAACACGGAAGGTCGGTGATGCATGACAAGCACTCCAGGGATTGTGTATTCCGCTATACCGGAACTTGGTTTGTAACAACGGAATAGACAGCAGAAAGTGTGCCACAGGCGCCAGCAGAAAAATATGAGCGGGATAAAGTCGTTATAAATCAGCGTGCTAATTCAAATAACCATACAAGGCGTTGCGCCAGCATCCAGGGTCACCTTGCTACCCAATGCCCCACCACCCAGTGATTGCTCCAGCAAAGTGCGTCACAAGCGTGTTACTGCGCCCCTTTCGAGTGCGCCTACACCGGTGCAAAAACGCCTGCGCTGGACTAGCCTTGGCAGATTGCCGCCCCACAAGGACCTCACTGATGAAGCTCAGCCTTATTCTGGTTCTGCTCAGCTTTCTGGCCGCCGGCAGCGTTTCAGCCGCCAGCGACCGCCACGAATGCACGCAAGAACTGCAAAAACTCAAGGAAGCCTTCGACACCAACTACACCAGCCAGAACCATCACGGCTATCGCAAGGCCAAGGCCTCTCGGGACAATGAGGAATATCGCAAATGTGCGAGCCAGGCGCGCAAGGAACGCGAGCGACTGGAGCGCGATCGCGACGCGTGAGGTGCAGGTACCTGTGAAGGTTGACAGTAGACCCGTATCTCGCCCGGCCTTAGCGTAAGCCAAGGTGCCAACGGGAGAGATACGGATGAACTATGTCAACGCTGTGATTGAAGACAAGGCCGCGTTTGAACGTGCGCTTGATACACCGAAGCCAGTATTCGTGGTGTTCATCTCAGATCGCTGTGCGGCGTGCCGTGAGACAATGCCAGGGTTCATGCGCATCAGCGAACCCTACAAGGATCAAATCAAACTCTTGATCCTTGATTGCGCCAACACGCCGCGCCATCCCCAGGTCGATCGTATCCCGATGCTGCTGATCTACCGCGACCAAACCCTGGTCCAAAGCATTCCCGGGCTGAGTGAGCAAGCGCTCGAAAGTGCTTTCGAAGCGCACACCCGGCGACCGGTTACGGGCTAGGCAGGGGTGCCAGGTGAACCTGGGTCACCCGCCGCTCCTCCACCGCCGCCACCGCCAGGCGCCAGCCTGCATGTTCCAGGCTGTCGCCCACCACCGGCAGGCGGTCGAGCAGGCTCATCACCAGGCCGGCCAGGGTTTGGTAATCCTCGGTGGCTACGGCATTGAAGCCGGTGCGCTGACTGACCTGGCTCAGGGTCAATGCGCCGTTGGCGCGGAAGCCGTTGCCTTCCTCGACGATATCCGGCCCCTCGATTTCGCTGGCATCGGGCAATTCACCGGCAATGGACTCCAGAATGTCGGTCATGCTCAACACGCCCATGAAATCGCCGAACTCGTTGATCACGAAGGCAATGTGGGTGGATTCCTGGCGCATCTGCTCCAGGGCGTTGAGGATCGAAAAACTCTCCAGCAGGTTGATCGCACGGCGCGCCAGGCGCTCAAGGTCAGACTCGTGACCGGCCAGGTACTCCTTGAGCAGCTCCTTTTTGTGCACAAAGCCCAGCGGTTCATCCACCGCACCGTTGCGGATCAACGGCAAACGCGAGTAGGACGAATGCATCAGCTTCAGGCGAATCGTCTCGGGATCGTCCGCCAGATCGATACAGTCGACCTTGGCCCTGGGCGTCATCAACGTGCGGATCGGCCGCTCGGCCAGTTGCAGCACACCGCTGATCATCACGCGCTCGCGCCGATCAAATAACGGCCCCTGGCTGGCGTCGGGCTCGCCCAGCAAGTCAGCCACGTCGTCATCCATGCCTTCCACCGCCAGGCTGCGGCCACCCAACAAGCGCATGACCGCATGCGCGGTACGCTGGCGAACCGGCAGCGTACCTTGCGCCGACTTCTTGCGACGGGCACGGGCAATCTGGTTGAACAGTTCGATCAGGATCGAGAAACCGATCGCCGCATACAGATAGCCCTTCGGAATATGGAAGCCCAAGCCTTCGGCGGTCAGGGCAAAACCAATCATCATCAAAAAGCCCAGGCACAACATGATCACCGTCGGGTGCGCGTTGACGAAACGGGTCAGCGGCTTGCTCGCCACAATCATCAGGCCGATGGATACGATCACCGCAATCATCATCACGGCCAACTCGTCGACCATACCCACAGCGGTAATCACCGCATCCAGGGAGAACACCGCGTCGAGCACCACGATCTGCGCCACGATCGGCCAGAACATCGCATAGGCGACATTGCCCGAGCGCTGGGCCACATGACCTTCCAGCCGCTCGTGCAGTTCCATGGTGGCCTTGAACAACAGGAACACACCGCCCAACAGCATGATCAGGTCACGGCCGGAGAAGCTCTTGCCGAACACCTCGAACAGCGGTTGAGTGAGGGTCACCAACCAGGAAATACTTGCCAGCAGGCCCAGGCGCATCAGCAACGCCAGGGACAAGCCGATCAACCGCGCACGGTCGCGCTGCTCCGGTGGCAACTTGTCGGCCAGGATCGCGATAAACACCAGGTTGTCGATACCCAGCACCAGTTCCAGCACAATCAACGTCAACAGGCCGAGCCAGGCCGTGGGGTCCGCTAACCACTCCATTTATAGAACCTCTTTAGAATTTTTCAGAATGCCGGGCACGGCAATGTGCGGTCGATGGACCGGGGCAAGGTTAGCAGGCGGAATACGGCAGGGTTTCAGCTGGAACAGCGGCAATGGTGGTCTTGGGGAAAGACGACTGGGGGGCTCCGAGAGGGTGTTCATGCAGGTCCTGAAATCATAAAAGGACTTGAATCGTACAGCCTGAACACAAATTTCCTACAACGCAAAACTATTACAAAACCTGTCCTCAACGCCGCCCCACACCCTGTGGGAGGGGGCTTGCTCCCGATGACAGCCTGTCAGTCAACCTATCTACCGACTGATCCGCCTCCATCGGGGACCAGCCGAATCGTCGCACCGCCCCACCCTCATTCCGATCTCGGCTGAGTCAGCCTTTACGGGTGGCATCATCCAGCGCCAGGATGGTGTGAGCGTTGGTGACCGTCGTTGCCAGCGTGTTGATCACCCCCGAGCGCAACGCACCCAGCGTCGCCGCCGCCTTGGTGTTTTCGCTGGCAATCGCCACCACATCCGGAATGCGGACCAGCTCCTGTACCGTCAAGCCGATCACCCGCCCTTGAATGGCGTTGACCGCCGGCTGGCCATGAATGTCGATGAAGTCATAGCCCATCATGTCCCCGACCGTACCGGACAACCGCGCCTGGGCAATCTCCTGGGGCGAGAACCAGCCCATGCGCACCATATTGCTGTTTTCGCTCATATCGCCAATGCCGATCAACGCAATGTCAGCGCGCCGGGCGCGGTCGAGTGTGGAACGCACGGTGTCGTTGTTGATCAGTACGCCCCGCAATTCCGGGTTGGCCACTAAGGCAGGGGCATACAGACTTTCGCTTTCGCCACCAAAGCGCAGCGCCAGGCGCCGGCAGATATGGTCAGGGTTCATGTATTCGCCGGCCTTGAGCGAACCACCGATAGCACACACAAATGTGCAGTTGCGCGTCACCGGCAGAAAGACATTATCGGCCACTGCGCCGACATTGCGCCCCATGCCTACGGCGACGATCATGCCATCGCTCAACGTTTTGTTCAGGTAGTTGGCCACCAGGCTGGCGACTGCCGAGCGCTGGGTGTCGGGGTCGCTATGGTCGACCGCGATCAACGCACGATCCAACTTGAAGCGCTCCACCAACGCCCGCTCCAGTTCGTTGTTCATCGCCGGATGCTGCAAGACGCGCACCTCGACGATGCCTTCATCCCGCGCACGCTTGAGCAGGCGGCTGACCTTGGCCCGCGACAGGTCGAAGCGCTTGGCGATGGCCTCCTGAGTGACGTTCTCAAGGTAATAGAGCATCGCCACTTCGGTCATCTGATCGATATCGCTGGCAATGCGCTGGGTACTGTCACTCATGGGGACGGGCTTCCGTTTCGGCGTCAAAGGCGCATTCTCCCGACTCTTGCCCCGTTTAGTCCACTACTGATGCCCATCGCGCTCAATCGCATTGATGCGCTCGACCTTGGCCCCGGAACGCGTCGCTTCGAACTCCGACTCCAGAAATGCCTTGACGATGCTTTTGGCCAATTCCGCACCGATCACTCGCGCACCGATGGACAGTATCTGCGCATCGTTGCTCTTGCGGGCACGCTCCGCCGAGTAGGTATCGTGAGCCTGGGCTGCACGAATGCCCAATACCTTGTTCGCGGAAATGGCCATGCCGATACCGGTGCCGCACACCAGCACACCCAGGCGTTGCTCACCGGCATTAATGGCGTTGGCCACGGCCAGGGCGATATCCGGATACAGCACCGGCGCGGTGGAATGAGTGCCGAAGTCGGTGACCGGATAACCCAGCGCCTCGATATGACGCTTCAACAGCTCCTTGAGCTCAAAACCCGCTTCATCGCATCCGATAGCCACCGGGAAAGGTGTGTTCATGGCGTCTGACTCCGCTGCCGTGTTTATGATTGCGACTGATCATATGATCACTCAATGAAATTTCTCTCAGTCATTTCGCTTGCATTCACCCCTTCCTGTCAAGCAAGTTCTAACTGACCCGGCAGTCAAAGCGGTCTAAAAAGGCGATATTGCCACTCACGACCAGAATCATGGCTTTTCAATGAAAGAGATTGACTGATCAGAATTTCATTTGATACACATATGATCACAGCAAAACATGACTGTGCGACCTAATAAGAATTCACAGCACGAGGACACGCCGATGGCTACGCCATTACTGCTCCAGGCTGAACACGTCGCCAAGGCTTATGCCGGGGTGCCTGCCCTGCGTGATGGGCGCCTCTCGCTGCGGGCCGGCAGCGTCCACGCCCTGTGCGGTGGCAATGGCGCAGGCAAATCGACGTTCCTGAGTATCCTGATGGGCATCACCCAACGTGACGCCGGGACCATTCTGCTCAACGGCGCACCGGTGCAGTTCAACCGTCCAGGCGAAGCCTTGGCGGCGGGGATCGCGATGATCACCCAGGAGCTGGAGCCCATCCCCTACATGACCGTCGCCGAAAATATCTGGTTGGGCCGCGAACCGCGCCGCGCCGGCTGTATCGTCGACAGCAAGACCCTCAACCGTCGCACCCGCGAGCTGCTTGAAAGCCTGGAGTTCGACGTCGACGCGACCCAACCCATGCACCGCCTGAGCGTGGCGCAGATCCAACTGGTGGAAATCGCCAAGGCATTCAGCCATGACTGTCAGGTGATGATCATGGACGAACCCACCTCGGCCATCGGCGAGCGCGAGGCTGAAACCCTGTTCAAGGCGATCCGCCGCCTCACCGCCCGGGGCGCCGGTATCGTGTATGTGTCGCACCGCCTGAGCGAGCTGGCGCAGATCGCCGACGACTACAGCATCTTTCGCGATGGCGCCTTTGTGGAAAGCGGGCGCATGGCGGATATCGATCGCAACCACCTGGTGCGTGGCATCGTCGGCCAGGAACTGACGCGCATCGACCACAAGGTCGGCCGCGAATGCGCCGCCAGTACCTGCCTGCAAGTGGACAACCTGAGTCGCGCCGGCGAATTCCACGACATCAGCCTGCAACTGCGCCAGGGGGAAATCCTCGGCATCTATGGCCTGATGGGGTCGGGGCGCAGTGAATTCCTCAACTGCATCTATGGCCTGACCACACCGGATTCCGGCAGCGTCACCCTGCACGGCAAGCCCATGCCGATCGGCCTGCCCAAGGCCACGATCAATGCCGGCGTATCCCTGGTTACCGAAGACCGTAAAGACAGCGGCCTGGTGCTGACCGGCAGCATTCTTTCCAACATTGCCCTGTCGGCCTACAAGCGCTTGTCGAACTGGTCGTTGATCAATGCGCGCAAGGAAACCCAACTGGCCCGCGACATGGTCAAGCGCCTGCAGATCAAGACCACGTCACTGGACCTGCCGGTGGCCTCCATGAGCGGCGGTAACCAACAGAAAGTCGTGCTCGCCAAATGCCTGTCCACCGAGCCGGTGTGCCTGCTGTGCGATGAACCGACCCGCGGTATCGACGAAGGCGCCAAACAGGAGATCTACCACCTGCTCGATCAGTTCGTGAGGGCCGGCGGCGCGGCCATCGTGGTGTCGTCGGAAGCCCCTGAGTTGCTGCACCTGAGTGATCGCATCGCCGTATTCAAAGGCGGCAGGCTGGTGACCATCAGCACTGACACCGCCCTTTCCCAGGAAGCCTTGTTGAGTCTTGCCTCATGAATGCCAAAATCCTTGCTGCTCCGATTACCGCCGCGCCGCGCAATCGCCTGCGCCTCTCCATCGACCGCTTCGGCCTGCCGCTGGTGTTTATCCTGCTGTGCGGGGTTATGGCATTTTCCAGCGAATACTTCATGACCTGGCGCAACTGGATGGACATCCTGCGCCAGACCTCCATCAACGGCATCCTGGCCGTAGGCATGACCTACGTGATCCTGACCAAGGGCATCGACCTGTCGGTGGGCTCGATCCTGGCCTTCGCCGGGCTGTGCAGCGCCATGGTTGCCACTCAGGGCTACGGCCTGCTGGCCGCCGTGAGCGCGGGGATGTTTGCCGGGGCGATGCTCGGCGTGGTGAACGGCTTCATGGTCGCCAACCTGTCGATCCCGCCCTTCGTGGCGACCTTGGGCATGCTCAGCGTGGCACGAGGCATGACGTTCATCCTCAACGACGGCAGCCCGATCACCGACCTGCCCGACGCTTACCTGGCGCTGGGTATCGGCAAGATCGGCCCGATTGGCGTGCCGATCATCATCTTTGCCGTGGTCGCGCTGATCTTCTGGATGGTGCTGCGCTACACCACCTACGGCCGTTATGTGTATGCGGTAGGCGGCAACGAAAAGAGCGCACGCACTTCCGGCATTGGCGTACGCAAAGTGATGTTTTCGGTGTACGTGGTTTCGGGCCTGCTCGCCGGGCTGGCCGGCGTGGTGCTGTCGGCCCGCACCACATCCGCCCTGCCCCAGGCCGGGGTGTCCTATGAGCTGGACGCGATTGCCGCGGTGGTGATCGGCGGCACCAGCCTGTCGGGCGGCACCGGCAGCATTGTCGGCACGCTGTTTGGTGCGTTGTTGATCGGCGTGATCAACAACGGGTTGAACCTGCTCGGCGTGTCCTCCTATTACCAGCAGGTCGCCAAGGGCCTGATCATCGTGTTCGCAGTACTGATTGACGTGTGGCGCAAGAAAAAACCCTAAAGAACGACCCACAACAATAACCGGAGTTCTACTCATGAAACTTGGTACCACCTTGGCCGCCGTGGCGGCCCTCTCCCTGCTCGCCAGCAGTATCACCCTGGCCGCCGAAGGCAAGTCCTACAAGATCGGCGCGGCCGTCTACGGCCTCAAGGGCCAGTTCATGCAGAATTGGGTGCGCGAGCTGAAGGAACACCCGGCCGTCAAGGACGGCACCGTGCAGTTGACCATTTTCGACGGCAACTACGACGCCCTGACCCAGAACAACCAGATCGAAAACATGGTGACCCAGCACTACGACGCCATCCTGTTCGTGCCGATCGACACCAAGGCCGGCGTCGGCACCGTCAAGCAAGCCATGAGCAACGACGTAGTGGTCATCGCGTCCAATACCAAAGTCGCCGATGCCGCCGTCCCTTATGTGGGTAACGACGACGTGGAGGGTGGTCGCCTGCAGGCCCAGGCCATGGTCGACAAGCTCAACGGCAAAGGCAACGTGGTGATCATCCAGGGCCCGATTGGCCAATCGGCGCAAATCGACCGGGAAAAAGGCGAGCTGGAAGTGCTCGGTCAACACCCCGAGATCAAGATCATCGAGAAAAAAACCGCCAACTGGGACCGCGCCCAAGCCCTCGCACTGACCGAAGACTGGTTGAACGCCCACCCCAAAGGCATCAACGGTGTGATCGCGCAGAACGATGACATGGCCCTGGGCGCCGTGCAGGCGCTGAAGTCCCACGGCTTGACCGCCAAAGACGTGCCGGTGACCTCGATTGACGGCATGCCCGATGCGATCCAGGCGGCGAAGAAAGGCGAAGTCACCACCTTCCTCCAGGACGCCCAGGCCCAGTCCCAAGGTGCGCTGGATGTAGCGCTGCGCGCCTTGGCCGGCAAGGACTACAAACCCCAGTCGGTGATCTGGGAGCGCTATGCCAAAGAGCTGAAATGGGCTGAGGGCACGGCCAAGAACTACATCCTGCCGTGGGTGCCGGTGACCGACGCCAACGCCGACGCCCTGTACAAACAAGTCAGCGGCGGCAAATAGCTATTGGCCTGAAACACCGCCCACATTGGATCGTCACAGCGCTCACAAGAGGAGCCATGCATGTCTGGATTCTGGAACCAAGCCTTCGACCTCAGCGGCCGTTGCGCCGTGATCACCGGCGGTGCCGCCGGGATCGGCCTGGCCTGCGCCACCCTGCTGGCCGAACGCGGCGCCCGCGTGGCGCTGCTGGACCGTGATCCGGCGGTCGTGGATGTCGCGGCAAGCCTGGGTGCCGAACATCTGGGTATCGCCGTCGACCTCAGCCGGATCAGCCAGGTGCAACACACCATCGACCAGGTGTTCGAACACTTCCAACGCCTGGACTACTTGATCAACAGCGCCGGCATCGCGCTGCTGGACAAAGCCATCGACGTCAGCGAAAGCGCCTGGGACAGCACCCTGGACATCAACCTGAAAGCCAGTTTTTTCGTGGCCCAGGCCTGCGCCAGGCACATGCTGGCCCAGGGCGCCGGGCGTATCGTCAACCTCGCCTCCCAGGCTGCCGTGATCGGCCTCGACCGCCACGTTGCCTATTGCGCCAGCAAGGCCGCGATCGTCGGCATGACCAAGGTATTGGCCATGGAATGGGCGCCGCAGATCAACGTCAACGCCATCTCCCCGACCATCGTCGAGACTGCCCTGGGCAAGAAAGCCTGGGCCGGTGAAGTGGGTGAGCGAGCCAAACTGCAGATCCCGGCGGGCCGTTTTGCCCAGCCCGAAGAAATCGCCGGGCTGGCGCTGTACCTGCTCAGCGATGCCGCACAGATGATTACCGGCGCCAACATGGTGATCGACGGCGGCTACAGCATTCAGTAATTCTTTTTTGTCGTGAGGTTCTGTCATGTCCACCGCTACCGAACGCACACCTGATCAACTGCACCCGGTCATCCCGAAAACCATGCAGGCCGTGGTCTGCCACGGCCCGGAAGACTATCGCCTGGAAACCGTCGACGTCCCGACGCCGGGCCCCGATGAAATCCTCACCAAAGTCGAGCTGTGCGGTATCTGCATGGGCGACATCAAGACCTATCGCGGCGCGCCGTCGTTCTGGGGCGATGCCGAACAACCGCGCTACGTGAAACCGCCGATGATTCCCGGGCATGAGTTTGTCTGCCGTGTAGTCGCCCTTGGCCCGGGCGCGCAAAAGCGGGGTGTACAGGTCGGCGATCGGGTGATCTCCGAGCAGATCGTGCCCTGCTGGGGCTGCCGCTTCTGCAACCACGGCCAGTACTGGATGTGCCAGAAGCATGACCTCTACGGCTTCCAGAACAATGTCCAGGGGGCGATGGCCCAGTACATGATCTTCACCAAGGAGGGCATCATTCACAAAGTGCCGGAATCCATCGCCCCCGATGAAGCGATCTTGATCGAGCCGCTGGCCTGTTCGCTGCACGCCGCCGAGCGCGCCAATGTCGACCACGACGACGTTGTGGTGGTCGCCGGCGCCGGCACGCTGGGCCTGGGCATCATCGGCGCCGTGCGCCTGCGCAATCCGAAAAGACTCATCGTGCTGGACATGAAGCCCGAGCGCGCCGCCCTCGCCCTGCGCCTGGGCGCCGACGAAGTCTGGAACCCGGCCGAAGTCGACGTCATGGGCAAAATCCGCGAGATCACCGATGGCTACGGCTGCGATATTTACATCGAGGCCACCGGGCACCACAAAGCGGTCAACCAGGGCCTGGCAATGCTGCGCAAACTGGGGCGCTTCGTCGAGTTCAGCGTGTTCAACGACGAGGCCACGGTCGACTGGTCGATCATCGGCGACCGCAAGGAACTCGATATCCTCGGTTCCCACCTGGGGCCTTACATGTACCCGCGCGCCATCGACTTTATTGGTAACCGCAAGATCGACATGCGCGATGTGGTGACCCATACGTTCGCACTCGCGGATTTCAAGGAGGCGTTTGCGGTGATGGAGCGTGGAGACAAGTCGCTCAAGGTTGTGCTCAAACCTTAGGCGCACCACCTGGGAGCAAGCCGCTCCACACTGGATTGTTGTCGTCCAACAGAACAAGAACACAGGAACCCGCGTTATGAATCGAGTCATCAACGATCCGGACCAAGTGGTCGAGGACATGCTGCGCGGCATCCTGGTCGCGCACCCCGAGTTGCGCCAGTACGAGACCAACCCTCGGGTCATCACCAAAGCCAGGCCCTCCGGCCAGGGCCGCGTAGGCATTGTCACCGGCGGCGGTTCAGGCCATGAACCGGCGTTTCTCGGCTATGTCGGCCCGGGCCTGGTGGACGCGGTAGCCGTCGGCGAAATTTTTTCGTCACCCACCGCCAAAAGCTTTTTCGATGCCTTCCGCGCCGCCGACCATGGCGCGGGCGTGGCCTGGCTGTACGGCAACTATGCCGGCGACAATATAAACGTGAAGCTGGCGATGAAAATGGCGGCCAGCAAAGACATGCGCATCCGCACGGTGGTCGCCAACGATGACGTGGCCTCCGCGCCAAAGGCCGATATCGCCAAGCGCCGAGGGGTGGCTGGGGAAATTTTCATGTGGAAGGTCGGCGGTGCCGCTGCAGCCCAGCATTACGACCTGGACGGGGTCATACGGGTTGCGCAAAAAACCGTCGATCATTGCCGCTCAATCGGTATTGGCCTCACCCCCTGCACCATTGCCGCCGTCGGCAAGCCGAACTTCCAGATCCCCGATGGCCAGATGGAATTGGGCATCGGCCATCATGGCGAGCCGGGCATCGAAGTGGTCGCCATCGAACCGGCAGCCGCGATGGCTGAACGCATGCTCGCGCCAATCCTCGCCGACCGCGATTTCAGCCAGGACGACAGCGTGGTGGTATTGGTTTCAGGCCTGGGGGCCACGCCGCTGATGGAACTGTATGTGTTCTACGCCGAAGTGGAGCGCCAGCTCAGCGCCAAGGGCTTGAAGATTCACCGTTGCTACGTCGGAAACTACTTCACCTCCCTCGAGATGATGGGCGTGACCTTGACCCTGCTCGGCCTGGACGCAGAGCTGAAAACCCTGATCGATCATCCCTGCCGTTCCATCGGCATGACCCAGGCGGAGTGAACCATGAGCCAGCATTTTTCCACCCACGACGGCAGCGCCATCGTTGCCGACCTGGTCAGCGTGATCGTCGCCAACCGTGAATACTTGAGCGAAGTGGACGGCGCCATCGGCGATGGCGACCACGGCATCAACATGGCCAAAGGGTTCGCCCATTGCGGGCGCACAATCGAGGGCCGCCAACTGACGCTGGCCGAAGCCCTGGATGAACTGACCCTGAGCCTGATGGAAGGCATCGGCGGCTCCATGGGCCCGTTGTACGGCAGCCTGTTTATCGGCATGGCCGACGAGGTACGCAGCTGTGATGACATCGACGCCACCACCTTCGCCCACTTGCTGCGCGGCGGCTTGACCTCGCTGCAGGACATTACCGAAGCCGGCGTGGGCGACAAGTGCTTGATGGATACGCTGATCCCGGCGGTCGAAGCCTTTGAGGGCGCGCATGCCGGCGGCGCGTCCTTCCATGATGCGTTGGAGGCGATGAAAAGCGCTGCGTCACGCGGCCGCGATTCGACCAAGGACCTGGTGGCGAAAATCGGCCGCGCCCGTCGCCTGGGCGAGCGTTCCCTGGGGGTGCTGGATGCAGGGGCGGTGTCGTGCTGCCTGATCCTCACGCGCCTGGCCGACTCGGTACAACCGCGACTGATTGCTTGATGTGCTCCAAGTAGCGCACCACCGCCGGCGCTTGCTCAAAGCGCCGGTGAATCAACGACAACCATGACGACGCTTCGCATCCCTGAATCGTGCGGTACACCACGCCCGGCAAACTCACATGCCCCACCATGGACGCCGGCACCACCGCCACGCCCTGCCCCAATGACACCAGCGCCACCACCGCGACCAAACCTCCCGGTTGCGGCCCCAGGCGCGGCGCATAGCCACCTTGTGCGGCCACGTGCAGGGTGCCGCTGATCTGTTCCGGCAGGATAAACGTCTCATTCTGCAAGTGTTCGCAGCCGATGGCTTTGAGCCCGAGCAGCCAGGAATTCTGCGGCAGCGCGAGCACGAAGCCCTCACTGTCCAGGCGTACCGCCTCCACGCCATCGGGCAAGGTCATGGGTGAGCGGATGTAGCCGATGTCATAGCGCCCATCCGCCACCGCATTGGCCAAGGTCGCCATCGCGCACTCGCGCACGTTCACGCTCACGTCGGGGAACGCCTGGCTGAACCCCTGCATTTGCCGTTGCAGCAAACCGCAGTACAGCGCCGAAGCCACGTAACCCAACTCGATATGCCCGATCTCCCCACGGCCGGCGCGCTGGGCATTGCGTTGGGCGAACTCGAATTGCCGCACCGTGGCCTCGGCTTCAATCAGCAAGGCGGCGCCCGCTTCGGTGAGGCTGACCTCGCGCTGCCGGCGGATGAACAAACGTGTGCCCAGGCTATTTTCCATGTTCTGGATCTGCCGGCTCAGGGTCGGCGGCGCGATGCCTAACTGCTCGGCCGCACGGCTGAAGTTGCGGTGCCCGGCAACGGCCAGAAAGTAACGGAAATGGCGCAGTTCCATAGAGGATTAGCTCAAAGGTAATGAAGTGCTTCGCAGCGGCTAACAAAGACGTTAACAGCCAAGGATAAGCTCATACCACTTCAACACTAGAGAGCCCTCGCGATGCCCGTCAATTGTCTTTTCAGGATTGCCTGCAAGGTAATTCAACCATGAACCCGGCCAGCCCACGCCTGACGCTGCTGACCGCCTCCGGTGTCTGTTCGTTGATCGTGCTGGATACCAATATCGTCGCGGTGACATTGCCAAGCATCGCCCGCGACCTGGGCGCCAATTTTGCCGATATCGAATGGGTGGTCAGCGCCTACATGCTCGCCTTCGCGGCCTTGTTACTGCCGGCCGGCAGCATTGCCGATCGCTTTGGCCGCAAGAAATCGCTGATCTGGGGATTGAGCATTTTCATCCTGGCGTCCCTGGGCTGTGGTGCTGCGCCGAACGCGTTGTTGCTCGATATCGCCCGGGCCGTCAAAGGGGTCGGCGCGGCCTTGCTGTTGACCTCGGCACTGGCGTCCATCGGCCACACCTTCCACGATGAAGTGGAGCGTGCCAAAGCCTGGGCGTTCTGGGGCGCCTGCATGGGCGTGGCGATGACCGCCGCGCCGACCCTGGGCGGCCTGATTACCCACTATCTGGGCTGGCGCTGGATCTTCTACCTCAACCTGCCCGTGGGCCTGATGCTGATGAGCCTGGTGCTGCGCGCAATTCCTGAATCACGCGACACCCAGTCGGCACGCCTCGACCCATGGGGCAGCCTGGCCTTCAGCGCAAGCTTGCTGTGCCTGATCTGGGGCTTGATCGAGGCCAATCGCATTGGCTGGGACAACCCGTTGACCTACGCGCGTCTGGTCGGTGGCGCGCTGTTGCTGGGCGTGTTTGTGTGGGTCGAGCGCCAACAACAACGACCAATGGTGGATTTGCAACTGTTGCGCCACCCGCGCTTTATCGGCGCGCTGTTGGGAATGTTTGCCTACGCCGGTTGTGCCCAGGTGATGATGACGCTGCTGCCGTTCTACCTGCAAAACGGCTTGGGCTTTTCCGCGATTGCCTCGGGGCTGGGCATGCTGCCGTTTGCTTTGACCATGCTCATCTGCCCCCGGATCGGCGCCCGCCTGGCTGGCCGCTTTGCACCCGCGACGATGATGGCCGCCGGCTTGACCCTGGTGGGCTGCGGCAACTTGCTGAGTGCCTGGGCCGTGAACGTCGGCGGCTATCTGCCCTTCGCCCTGGCGATTGCCGTCACCGGCGCCGGTGCGGGGCTGCTCAATGGCGATACACAGAAAAACATCATGGCCTGCGTGCCACGCGACCGCGCCGGAATGGCGTCGGGCATGAGCACCACCATGCGTTTCAGCGCGATCATGCTGGCCATCGGCGTTTATGGGGCGTTGTTAAGCAGCCATAGCGAGCGGTTGCTCAGTGCGAGTCTTGACGCTCAGTGGCAGGCCCAGGTGGCGGCTATTGCCTCGCGCGTCGTGGCCGGGGATATGCCGGCGGCGACGGGGTTGTTGCCGCCATCGGCACGGGCGGGCGTGCAACCGCTGGCGCAACAGGCGTTTGTGGGTGGGTTCGGCGGGGTATTGTGGGTAGCCGGATTGTTGGGGTTGCTCGGGGCGGTGGTGGTGGGGATCTTGATGAGCAAACCCATTCCGGCAGCCACCCCATCGCCACTGCCGACCCGCTGATTCCAACAGCACACAACAAATGTGGGAGAGGGCTTGCTCCCGATGGCGGTGGTTCAGTCAATACAGTTATCGACTGTCACATCGCCATCGGGAGCAAGCCCCCTCCCACAAGGGATCAGCTACAGGTCCAGCATCGGTTACCAGAACCGCTGCTGGGTCAGCCGGTTCCACCAGGTCAGCAACACGCGGTCAACCGAGCCGCTGGCGGCCAGGCCCACGCGTTCCTGCAGGCTTTTACGCTCGGCATAATGCAGGTGGAACACCTCGGCGGTCTTCGCCTTGTTCGCCAGGTATTCGTCGCTGGTCTGCAGTTCATCGACCAGTTGTTTGTCGAGGGCGGCAACCCCCAACCACACTTCGCCGGTCGCCACGTCGTCGATCGCCAGCTGTGGGCGGTAGCGCGAGACGAAGTTCTTGAACAACTGATGGGTGATGTCCAGGTCCTCCTGGAACTTCTCGCGGCCCTTCTCGGTGTTTTCGCCAAATACCGTCAAGGTGCGCTTGTACTCGCCGGCCGTCAGCACTTCGAAGTCGATATCGTGCTTCTTGAGCAGGCGATTGACGTTGGGCAGTTGCGCCACCACGCCAATGGAGCCGAGGATGGCGAACGGTGCGCTGATGATCTTCTCGCCGATGCACGCCATCATGTAGCCGCCGCTGGCCGCCACTTTGTCGATGCACACGGTCAACGGCACGCCCGCCTGGCGGATACGCGCCAGTTGCGATGACGCCAGGCCATAGCTGTGCACCATGCCGCCGCCGCTTTCCAGGCGCAGCACCACTTCGTCCTTGGGCGTGGCCAGGCTCAGCAACGCGGTGATTTCATTGCGCAGGCTCTCGGTGGCAGAGGCCTTGATATCACCGTCGAAATCCAGCACGAACACCCGCGGCTTGGCCTCAGGTTTCTTCTTGCTGTTTTTCTTTTCGGTTTTGCTTTCGGCTTTGCGCAGGGCCTTGAGCTGCTCTTTGTCGAGCAGGCTCGACTCCAGGCGCTCACGCAGGCCCTTGTAGAAATCGTTGAGCTTACTGACCTGCAATTGGCCGGCGGACTTGCGACGGCCTTTGTTGCGCAGCGCCGCGAAACTGATCAGTACCACCAGGATGGCGACCACCAGGGTGACGGTCTTTGCCAGGAAACTCGCGTATTCAGCCAGAAAATCCATGTCGCTCCTTATAAGGACAATTTAAATGGATGTGCGCCAGGCGCAGATGCCCCAGCATACCGGCGGCACCGCCTTCGGACCAGTGCTCAAACCGCCAGCAATGCCCCTCTAACGCGCTTTTAAAACAAGCGTATGTTTTTTCATTGACAGCTCGCGGGCATCCTCATAACCTCGCCAGACTTTCAACGTACCGGGAAAACGGACGTGGGCAGCATCTACCTGATTCGACATGGCCAAGCCTCCTTCGGTGCAGACGACTACGACGTGCTGTCGCCCGTCGGTGTGGAGCAAGCGCAAGTGCTCGGTCGCCACCTGGCCGACCTCGGCCTGGCATTCGACCGTTGCATCGCCGGCGACCTGCGTCGCCAGCAGCACACCGCCCGCGCTACCTTCGATCAGTACACGGCTCTGGGCCTCGCGGTGCCACCGCTTGAAGTCGACAGTGCCTTCAACGAGTTCGACGCCGAGGCGATCATCCGCGCCCTGCTGCCCGACCTGCTCGGCACCGAGCCCCACGCCCTGGAGATCCTGCGCAATGCTGCGCAGAACCGCAGCGAATTCCAGCGCATTTTCGCGCTGATCATCGAGCGCTGGCTGGCCGGCACCTATGACCCGCCCGGGCTGGAAAGTTGGCTGGGGTTTGTCGAGCGCGTCCAGGGTGGCCTGCAGCGCATCCTCGAGGCGGCCGACAACACCCACAAGATCGCCGTGTTTACCTCCGGCGGCACCATCACCGCCCTGCTCCACCTGATTACCCGGATGCCTGCCGCCCAGGCCTTCGAACTGAACTGGCAAATTGTTAACACCTCGCTCAACCAGCTGAAATTCCGCGGTCGCGAGGTGGCACTGGCTTCCTTCAACAGTCATACCCACTTGCAATTGTTGAAGGCGCCGCAGCTCATCACTTTCCGATGAATTGCGGCCAACCGTGACCCCAAGGTCACTGGACTCACCCTAAAGGATCGAAACCATGACTGACGTAGCTAAAGCCGTAGAAGCAATGAAAGCCAAATTCAACCCAGCTGCCGCCGACGGCCTGGACCTGGTCTTCGGTTTCCGTATCGATGACACCCAGAACTTCTCGCTGGTGGTTAAAAACAACACCTGCGAACTGCTGGAAGGCGAAAACCCGGACGCCCAAGTGACCCTGGTCATGGACGGCGAGACCATGAAAGGCATCGTCGACGGCTCCACCGACGGCATGCAGGCGTTCATGGGCGGCAAACTGCGCACTGAAGGCGACATGATGCTGGCCATGAAGCTGAGCGAACTGTTCCCAGCCTGAGTGCACTGAAACTCCAATGGTGGGAGGGGGCTTGCTCCCTCCCACATTCATACTGTGTTCGGCTGTAGCAACAACGCCACCAACGCACTCCATCCCGTTTGATGGGATGCGCCCAACCCCCGACCGGTTTCCCCATGGAAATACTCATGGAACAGCACCAGATCCCGGCTGGCCGGGTCTGCCTCCAACTGTGCATACCCCGCCATAGAAGGCCGCAGGCCATTTTCATCGCGCAGGAATAAACCCGTCAGACGCTGGCTCAGGCTGTCGGCGACTTCCTCCAGGGAAGACAGATAACCACTCCCCGTCGGGTACTCCACCGAAAAATTATCCGCGTAGTAACGATGAAACTCGCGCAGCGACTCAATCAGCATGTAGTTCACCGGCATCCACAGCGGCCCCCGCCAGTTGGAGTTGCCGCCGTAAAGGCGTGAGTCGGATTCAGCAGGCTGGTAGCGCGCACACAGGGTGTCGCCATTCATTTTCAGCGCCAACGGCTGCTCGGCAAATGCCTTGGACAGAGAGCGCACGCCATACGCCGAAAGGAACTCATCGCCCTCCAACATGCGCCGCAGCAGGTCCTTGGTGCGCTCGCCGCGCAACAGCGCCAGCAACAGGCGATTGCCCTGCCCCGGTTCGTTCCAGCGTGACACCAGCTTGGCCAGGTCTGGCCGGTGCTTCATGAACCCCAACAGACGTTCACGCAAGCCCGGCAAGCCTTCGTGCTCACGCTGCTCCAGCACCAGCACTGCAAACAGCGGCATCAGGCCGACGATGGAACGCAGGCGCACCGGTTCATTCTGGCCGTCGGGGCGGTGCAGCACGTCGTAGAAAAACCGGTCCTGCTCATCCCACAAGCCTTCGGCACTGTCGTCGACGCGATTGATCGCGCCGGCGATATACAGGAAGTGCTCGAAAAACTTCACGGCGATGTCCACGTACACCGCGTTGCGCTTGGCCAGCTCCAGGCCGATGCGCATCAGGTCCAGGGCATAGGCGGCCACCCAGGCCGTGCCGTCGGCCTGATCCAACTGGTAACCCGGCGGCAGCGCCGCCGAGCGGTCGAACAACGCAATGTTGTCCAGGCCGAGGAAGCCGCCCTGGAACAGGTTGCGCCCTTCGGCGTCCTTGCGGTTGACCCACCAGGAAAAATTCAACAGCAGCTTGTGGAATATCCGCTCAAGAAAGTCCATGTCGCCCACGCCGTTGAGCGCTTTGTCCTGCTGATACACCCGCCAGCTGGCCCAGGCGTGTACCGGCGGGTTGGCGTCGTCAAAACGCCATTCATAGGCCGGCAATTGGCCGTTGGGGTGCATGAAGCGGTCTTTCACCAGCAACAGCAGCTGTTGCTTGGCATACCCTGGGTCGATCAGTGCGATCGCCACCGCCTGGAAGCCCTGGTCCCAGGAGGCGTACCACGGGTATTCCCAAGTATCGGGCATGGTCAGGATGTCGAAGTTGGACAGGTGCCGCCAATGGGTATTGCGGATATGCAGGCGCTCGGGCGGCGGCGCGGGCTGGGCCGGGTCGCCGTCGAGCCATTGGTTCACGTCAAAATAATAGAGTTGCTTGGACCACAGCAGGCCGGCCAGTGCCTGGCGTTGCACATTACGCGCATCCTCATCGGCAATACCCTGCTGCAAGGCCGCGTAGAAATCATCCGCCTCCTGGCGACGCTGCTCGAAGAGCTTGCGCGCATTCAGCTCAGGCGCATCGGTGGGGGCAAACCGCAGGTACAGGGTCTTGCTTTCCAGGCCCGCCAGTTCAAGGACAAAGCGCGCCGCGACCTTGGTGCCGCGGTCGCGGCGAATCGCCGATTGCACCGCACCCACCACGTAATCGTTGATGCCATCCTTGAACGGCCCCAAGGCTGCCAGCCCATCCAGCTTGGGGAAGTTGGTCTCGTTTTCGCAAAACAGCCATTCGACACCCTCCTGCCCCCACGCGCTGAGATGGCGATCGGGCAGCTCAGGGTGACGGGCCAGCACCTGCTCGCCGCTGAGGGTCAGGCTTGGCTTGGGCGCGTCGTAGGTCCAGCTCCAGTCATTGCGCGCCCAGAGCTGGGGCAGTACTTGCAAGCGCGTCGGTTGGTCCGAGCGGTTGTGCACGGTGATGCGCATGCAGATATCGTCGGGTTGATGCTTGGCGTATTCGACACTGACATCGCAGTAGCGGTTGTCTTCGAATACCCCAGTGTCGAGCACTTCATACTCGGCGGCGTCCAGACCGCGCCGGGCGTTTTCGTTGAGCAAATCTTCATAGGGAAAGGCGGCATGCGGGTATTTGTAGAGCATGCGCATGTAGGCATGGCTGGGCACGCCGTCGACGAAGAAATACAGCTCCTTGACGTCTTCACCGTGGTTGCCCTCGGCATTGTTCAGGCCGAACAGGCGCTCCTTGATGATCGCGTCGCGCTCGTTCCAAAGGGCCAGGCCCAGGCACCAGCGTTGCGCCTTGTCACTGAAACCGGCCAGGCCGTCTTCACCCCAGCGATACGCCCGGCTGCGGGCGTGCTCGTGGGGAAAGTAGGCCCAGGCGTCGCCGTCGGCGCTGTAGTCTTCGCGCACGGTGCCCCATTGGCGTTCACTCAGATAAGGCCCCCATTCGCGCCAGCGCTCGGCGTCTTGAGCCGCCAGGCGCCGGCCTTCCAGGGTTTCAAGGATGTGGGTTGCGGGCTTGGCCGTCATCGAGTCCTCCATCACTGACACAGTGAGGGGCAGTGTAGAGCCCCGCCGTGCCCGGATGCACATGAAGTCTCATTTTATGAGCGCCAAAAAAAACGGCCGCTGATTCAGCGGCCGCTTGTTATCCCGGCGCGTTCTTAGAAGATCGCGTAGGTGTAGTTGAAGATCAGGCGCGTCTGGTCCTGATCCGGCGTGCCGGTGTTGTGGCCGTGGTAAGTACCGGTGCGCAACGTAGTACCGAAGCCCTTGAGCGGCCCTTCCTGCACGACGTAGTCGAGACGGAAGTCGGTTTCGTTTTCTTTCTGGTCGGAACCGCCGGCCACTTTGGACTTGATGCCGGTACCGTCCAGGTAGGCCACGGACGCTCTCAGGCCAGGTACGAAAGCCTTGAAGTCATAAGAGTACTGACCGAAGTTGACCTGCTCACCGGCACGGGAGAACTGGCCGACCACGGCGTCGGTGAACAGGTAGAAGTCGCTGCCGCCCGCGCCTTGCGGGTTAGGGTCGGCAAGGCTGCCCTGATTGACCCAGACGAAGCCACCGTCATCGCTCACACCGATATGGCCAAGCATCAGGCTGCTGCCGCCCAACTGGTAGGTGAACGCAGCGCTGTAGGTTTTGTTGTCCACTTCGCCGGCGTGCTTGGCGTAGCCGCCGTTGTTGTTGAACGCGTAGCCGGACTCGCCGTTTTTACCGTCGCTGCTGCTGTCGAAGTAGCGCAGGTCCGTCTTGAACGATTGATCGTTGCCCAGCGGCAACACGTGGACCAGGCCGAAATAGTTCTGTTTGTAGAAGTTTTCCAGGTTGGCGTAGTAGTACTGCAACGTCAGGTTTTTAGCGATGGCGTTGTCGGAGGAGCCAAACGGCTTGTAATCAAACCCGCCGAATTTGAAGCTGTCGCTGTCACGGGTACCACCGGCCACGCTCAGCCCGGTGGAGTTGCTCGACGCACGGCCTTCGGCCTTGTTCAACTCACCGGCGGTGATACTCACGTTCGGGATGTCGTTGGAAGTGAGGATGCCGCCATCAAAGGTCTGCGGCGCCACGCGGCTGTCGTTCGAGACCAGGATCGGCAACACCGGCGCCAGGCCGCCACCCACATGCAGCTCGGTCTGGGAAATGCGGAACTTCACATTGCCGGCGGCACGGCTGAAAGAGTCGGCCGGTTCGGTACCGTTGTTCTTGGTCGGGAAGAAGCTGTTGCCGTTACCCGCCAGGCCCGGGCCTGCGGTGTGACCATCGCCACCGTCCAGGCGCAACGCACCAAAGGCCATCACGTCGAAACCGACGCCGAGGGTGCCTTGGGTGTAGCCGGATTTATAGTCAAAACGCAGGGCGGTCGCGGTTTCGCGCAAATCGTTGTTGGTTCCCGAGCGGTTATCGGCGCTGTAGTACATGGTCCGCGAACTGACGGAAGCATGGCTGTCTTCAAGAAAACCGCTGTGACCGTTGCCTGTACCCAGAGAACCCAGCCCAAAACCATCGGCGCTCGCTTGCTGTGCGAGCACGGCGGCGGTGACGGCTAACGCCAGTTTAGAAATTTTCATTAATGACGGCCCCTAAATCTATTTTTATGTGTGCGGTGTTTAGAACAGCTTTCATCCCTACAAACGTGACGATTGTTTCATGACGCCCTGGGCGCACCTCGTGAAGAATTTGTTAGGAAAGTCTGGGAAAAATGAAATTTCGCAGAGCATGGTTTTTGTCATATTTGCGTCATGTCATTCATTCGCAGAATGAAGTCCTGAAGATTCTTCGTTTGCACGCCGGCACCCAGCCCAACAAAATCCAGGCACAAGCCGCGTCATTGCATGTCCCTCTCTCTAGTGTTCAGGAATTTTTTTATGCCCAGCGCCGCGCATGTCAGCCCCGACGAGATCCGCAAAGGTTTTTCCAAGGCGATGTCGGACATGTACCGAGATGAAGTTCCGCTGTACGGCGCGTTGATGTCGCTGGTGGCCGAGACCAACAGCCGGGTGTTGAAGGCTGATCCGGCCCTGGCCCGGCAGTTGCGCCGCACCGCAGAGATCGAGCGCCTCGACATGGAACGCCACGGTGCCATCCGCCTGGGCACCGCCGAGGAATTGGCAACCATCAGCCGCCTGTTTGCGGTGATGGGCATGCAACCGGTGGGCTACTACGACCTGACGCCCGCCGGGGTGCCGGTGCATTCAACGGCCTTTCGCGCCGTGCATGAACATTCGCTGCAGGTCAGCCCGTTTCGCGTGTTCACCTCGCTGCTACGCCTGGAACTGATCGAAAACCCCGAACTGCGCACGTTCGCCGAACAGGCCCTGGCCAAACGTACGATCTTCACCCCGGGCGCACTGGCGCTGATTGCACAATCCGAACGGGACGGCGGCCTCAACGCCCAGGACGCTGATGAATTCATCCGCCAGGCCCTGGAAACCTTCCGCTGGCACCACACCGCCACCGTCACCGCCGCGCAATACCAGCAATTGAGCGACCAGCACCGCCTGATCGCCGATGTCGTGGCGTTCAAAGGCCCGCACATCAACCACCTGACACCGCGCACCCTGGATATCGACCAGGTGCAGGCGGCCATGCCAGGCAAAGGCATCACCCCCAAGGCCGTGATCGAAGGCCCACCCCGCCGCCGCTGCCCGATCCTGCTGCGCCAGACCAGCTTCAAGGCCCTTGATGAACCGATCGCCTTCACCGATGCCCAGGGCAGCCACAGCGCACGCTTCGGTGAAATCGAGCAACGCGGCGTCGCCCTGACACCCAAAGGCCGCGCCCTGTACGACCAACTGCTGAACGCCGCCCGCGACGCGCTGGGCGCCTTCCCCAATGAAGGCAACGCTGCGCGTTATGTGGCGTTGATGGAACAACACTTCCAAGCCTTCCCCGATGATCATGCACAGATGCGTGAACAGGGCCTGGCGTACTTTCGCTACTTCGCCACCGAACAAGGCTTGGCGGCACGCGGTCACGCCGATCAACCACAGACCCTGGCGGCATTGATCGCAGCCGGCCATGTGGCGGTAGAGCCGTTGGTCTATGAGGATTTCCTGCCGGTGAGTGCGGCGGGGATTTTCCAGTCGAACCTGGGGGATGCGGCGCAAAGTCATTACGCAGCCAACGCCAACCAGGCGCAGTTCGAACAGGCGCTGGGGCGTCAGACGATTGATGAATTGCAGCTGTATGGCGAGACGCAGCAGCGCTCCATCGACGAATGCCTGAAAACCCTGCTGAATTGAAATGGGGTGCCCGCCCGGCTCAGCTGCGCATTCCATGCGCTGCAAAAATCCCCAGAGCCGGCCTGTCACTCCTACCCAACTAACTTCCAGCATCAGAAATGACCTACGTTGCTTTAGGAAGCTAGGGGTTTGATGTAAATCCTATTCGACATGAAGCTGAAAGCATGCAGACAACATGCGACGCTAATCGTGAGAAAAGGACAATTTCATCATGACGTCAACCAACATGGTAATTGTCGGTGCAGGTCATATGGGCTCGGCAATCGCGCTAGACCTTAGGCGTTCCAATTCATTTCTATCGATAACCGTCATAGAATCGAACCCTATCCGTCGCAACGAAATAATCACCGCAGGTATTCCGTCTTTGGATTGCCTTTCGGATCCTCTTCTATCAGATGTCCTAATTCTCGCAATACCACCTCAAGCTTTCTTGGAATTTTCAAAAAGAACTCCTCAACTAGAGCAATATCCAGGGGTCATAATTTCGGTTATGGCAGGCATAAATATAGCCGAACTCAAATCACGCTTAAAAAACTCCAAAATATGTAGAGCAATACCCAACCTTCCCTGCGCTATCAATGAAGGTGTCACTGCTCTAATTTGTGCCCCACGGTTAAGCAAAGACAATAAAAGCCTGATCAACAACTTATTTTCCACACTCGGCACATATTTCCACGTTAAAGATGAAAATCTTATTGACGATGCTACAGCTATAATTGGTGGAGGCCCCGCCTACATCTGCTACTTTGCAACAGCGCTCATTGAATATGCACAGTCCGTCGGTTTTGAGAGCAAAAGCGCGTTTTTAATGACAACCAAAATACTACAAGGGACAGCTGCACTTTTAGAAATAAATCAAGAGCCCCCAGAAAAACTTTGCCAACAGGTCATGACACCCAAAGGAACCACAGAATTAGCGATTAACCACTTTGACAAAAAACATGTGCGCGCAACAATCATCAGCGGACTGAAGCAATCAAGCAGGCGCTCGAAAATTCTGGGCGGGAGAACCTAGAGATGCAGGGACTTATCGATCATGGAGTAGCAGGCTTGCACCACCTGAATAATGGGCATATAGACTGCATGGACAGCAACTATAAAATTCACTTCGGATTAGGTCAACATCTAACACTCATCAACACACCTGAAGTTTTTAAGGTAAGCGTTGCAGGCATAAAACTCGGTAACTATTTAACACACACATTAGCCCCCGACATTCCCAACAGAAGTTTTTTGGATATCGGCACGGGAAGTGGCGTACATGCCCTATTGATACGCGCACTCGGCGGCCACGATATTATTGCGACAGACATTTCTGAAAAATCTATTGATCAGGCAAGGCTCCACGAACACATCAATTTCAATCAAGCTAAAATTTCTTTCCTTGTCAGCGACCTATTCAACAATATTGCAGGAAGGAAATTTCATACCATTGTCTTCAACCCTCCCGGATGGCGCACTCCCTCCCCGTCACTTCTTCAACGTTTGAAAGCCATAGAGCTTCCGGGAGAGATACCTATTGAATCAATGTTTTATGGTGAGCAGGTCATTACTCGCTTTCTTGAAGATCTTCCGCAATACCTTGAACCTACGGGCAAAGCAATCGTGGGACTTAACTCACTAGTAGGTATACGTGATGTATTGAGCAGATACAACCAACGCCACAATGGCGCACCTCCGCTAGTCTATAAATTGGCAGAGCGCCATACCTTGCCGCTTCTTTACTACTCGGCCAATTGGAAAGCGTGCAGAAAACACTTGACGAAAGAATTCGAACACTGGTCCAGCCAAGACCTAGCGACTTACTGCGTCGATCATAATGGCAATATTTACTGGTCGTACGAAATTATAGAATTTTCCCTTCGCACGATATAAATCAAAATGAAAACACGTGAAGAGCTTAAACAGTCTCCAGCTTTAGCGATGCTTCTGGCTGGCTTCGCGAATTTTTTCCTCGGGCTCTCCTCATTGTACTGGCGAGAATTTCGTGATACCTCCCCCACAACAATAGTCGCCTACAGGATAATATTATCTGCGGCCACCCTCATACTTTTTTTCACCCTATTAAAACACATGCGCCCACAAAAAATATTTAACCTTAGCTCAATCACCCTGCATTGCATCGCATCTTTTTTTGTCGCCATAAACTGGGGAGCTTTCATAGGGTCTTCCATTAATGGTTATTTCTTAGAAAGCGCAATCGGATATTTACTAGCTCCATTCATATCCATTATTGGCGGAGCAATAATGTACCATGAACCACTAAACCTCAGAAAACTCACATTAACAATCATCGCTTTAGCCCTGACTGCCGTGTTAATCATTTTTAATGATAACCTAAATCACCTGACCTACCTGACAATTTCAACATCATGGGGCTTTTACACGTATATCAAAAAGAAAAGCTCACTTAACGCTATAAACGGCCTTTTTATAGAAACGCTTTTTTTGACAACAGGCTTAATAACAGCCATTTATTTGTTCAGCTTTCCCGTTCCATGGCCCTCCAGGCTTCCCAGCCAATCAGGGGCGCTTATCTGGCTGGCCGGGGCAGTATCGGTCGCGCCTTTATTAATGTTCTCACATGCAACTGGCAAACTACCGCTATCGCCGACTGGATTCCTACAGTTCATATTGCCACTTACATTAACTGTCATTGGAGTTTTTTTCTACCAGGAAGTAGCATCTACCACTGCGTTAGCCTCAACCATCGCAATCATCAGCATACTTATCACACTACTCGCTTATGACACATTAAAAACTCGCGCTCCATGAAAGAGTGCCAAAATGAAAAACACATATGATGTTATTGTTATAGGTCTTGGCATTATGGGTGCTGCAGCTTTGTGGAGAGTCGCAGCGAAATGCGATCGCGCACTAGGCATTGACGCCTCTGGCCCAACTCATTGCTATGGTTCCTCGCAAGGAAGCTCCAGAATCTTTCGCCGCGCGTATTGGGAGGGCAATAAATATCTTCCTTTGCTTCAACATGCCGACTTGCTTTGGCAGGAGCTGGAACATTTGCTGCAGAAGCAAATTATATTTCGGACACGGGGGATTTTTATCGGACCGCAGTCTAGTCGCGTGGTGGCAGGAAGCATTGAAACCGCCAGGCAGGGAAGAATCGAACACGAGATATGGACCCCGTCAGAAACAAAAAACGTCTTCCCGGCATTCAGCGTCCCGGAGGGAATGCAAACTGTACACGAGCCCGGTGCCTACGCAATATCGGCGCAGGTTGCCAGATTAGGAATGTTGGATGAGGCAGTGCGTAGAGGGGCCACTACTGAATTTGGCAACACTGTCGTAGACATTAAAAATCAGGGAGCAGAAGTGCTTGTGACTACTCGAAACAGTCGGTCTTATCGTGCGAGAGCGGTAGTAGTCACCACCGGCCCATGGATTGCTAGTGAGCTAATGCCTGAGCTCTATGGGCTCCTGGAACCGCGGCGGGTCCCGATCTATTGGTTCAAACCTAAAATTGACTCCGAGAAACTGTTTTCAAGGGAGCGTTTTCCGGTCTTTCTCTATGAATGCCCAAATGGAAGCATCCTTTACGGAATGCCCTCAATCGTTAGCGATGAGCCAGGTGTGAAAATTGGTTTTCACAATAGACAGCAGAGTTTCGCTAGACCGGACTGGAAGAGTGTTGCGGTGCAGGATAGTAGCGTAAAAGAAATAACTGAGGCGGTAGAAGCACTGTTTCCAAAGCTGGAGCGCTCTCCGGTAAAAGAAAAAAATTGCTTTTACACGATGAGTCCTGATGAGTCGTTCTTGATCGGTAAATCTGAAGCATTGAAGTCGACTTACTTTGCGTCCGCTTGCTCAGGACACGGGTTTAAATTCGCCCCGGCTATCGGTGATGCTTTGGCCAACGTTGCTGTCGGCCAACAACCTTTTGTCTCTCTCATCATTTTCCGCACACCGATTCAACTCAACATCGCGTGTTTTCTAAAGGTGCCCGCCCGGCTCAGCTGCGCATTCCATGCGCTGCAAAAATCCCCAGAGCCGGGTGGACGGGGGGCATCATAGGCAGTAAGACGCCGTCTGTCCCCCAGACAATTCTGAACAAATATTGCCTTCGTTCCTACAACATCCGTTGCACAATTTCGTCTTTGATCAACAGCCGCTTTTTCTTCAGTACCTCCACCTGTTCATCGCTGGCGCTGGCCGATTCCGCTTTCAGTACCGCGTCGTCGGCGTCCTTGTACTGGTCGAACAGCGCGTCCAGGCGCTTATCACTCGCCCTACGTTGGTGAACCTCTTCCTTGCTTTTACCCAAGTCCTGAATCAGGTCGTGTTTCACTGGCATGGCGTACCTCTGCACGTTGATCAATGGCCTACGCTCTTGAAGCTAGCCCATTGCGCAGGGTCTTGTCATGTCCGGGATCAATAGGGCTCCGTTCGTCGCAAGGCGGGCGATGGGATCAAACCTTTTGCCCAGCCCTGCCCTCCACTCTAGATCGCCACCCGAGGGAGACCGGTTCATGAATCATGCTGCCACCGCTGTCGACACCCAATGCATCAACACGATTCGTACCCTGGCCATGGACGCCGTGCAGAAGGCCAATTCCGGCCACCCCGGCACGCCGATGGGCCTGGCGCCGGTGGGGTATACGTTGTGGAGTCGCTTCCTGCGTTATCACCCGCAGCAACCCGACTGGCCCAACCGTGATCGGTTTGTGTTGTCGGTGGGGCATGCGTCGATGCTGCTGTATTCGCTGCTGCACCTGGCCGGTGTGGTCGAGATCGATGCCCATGGCAAACGCTCCGGAGCGCCCGCGATCAGCCTCGACGACATCAAGCAGTTCCGGCAGATGGGCTCCAAGACCCCAGGCCACCCCGAATACCGCATGACTACCGGCGTGGAAACCACCACCGGCCCGCTCGGCCAGGGCTGTGCCAACAGCGTCGGCATGGCCATGGCCGAGCGCTGGCTGGCCAAGCGTTTCAACCGCGACGGCAAGGTGCTGTTCGACTACAACGTCTACACCCTGTGCGGTGACGGCGACATGATGGAGGGTATCAGCGGCGAAGCGGCATCGTTGGCCGGGCACCTGCAGCTGGATAACCTGTGCTGGATCTACGACAACAACACCATCAGCATCGAGGGCCACACGGAGCTGGCGTTCAGCGAAGATGTGATCCAGCGCTTCCAGGCCTATGGCTGGCACACCCTGCACGTCACCGATGCCAATGATCTGCAGGCCCTGAGTGCTGCGCTGGCAACCTTCCAGGCCAACACCGGCGCCCCGACCCTGATCGTGGTCGACAGCGTGATCGGCTATGGCTCGCCCCACAAACACAACACAGCCGCCGCCCATGGCGAGCCGCTGGGTGAAGAAGAAATCCGCCTGACCAAGGCCGCCTATGGCTGGCCGCAAGACTCCAGTTTCCTGGTGCCCGATGCGGCGCGTACGGCGTTGCGCGATGCGCTGCTCGAACGCGCCGAACCCTTGTTCAGCCAATGGAACCAGACCTTGTCCCAGCTCGACGCACCATTGGCCGACGAACTCCAGCGCATGCGCGCCGGGGAAATGCCGGCACAGTGGCAAGCCGACCTGCCGGACTTTGCGGCGGATACCAAGGGCGTCGCCAGCCGTGCCTCGGGCGGCGAGGTGCTGAACGCCTTCGCCCAGCATATCCCTTGGCTGATCGGCGGGTCGGCGGATCTGTCGCCCTCGACCAAGACCAACCTCACCTTTGACGGCGCCGGGCGTTTCAGCGCCGACGACTACAGCGGACGCAACCTGCACTTCGGGATTCGTGAACATGCCATGGGCGCCATCGCCAACGGCATGGCCTTGTCCTATCTGCGGCCCTACACCTCGACGTTCCTGGTGTTCAGCGACTACATGAAACCGCCGATCCGCCTGGCAGCGATCATGGAGTTGCCGGTAGTGTTCGTGTTTACCCACGACTCGATCGGCGTGGGTGAGGACGGGCCAACGCACCAACCCATCGAGCACCTCACGCAGCTGCGGGCCACGCCGGGGTTGCTGACCCTGCGCCCCGGCGATGCAAATGAAACCCTGGAATTGTGGAAGGTAGCCCTGGCGCAAACCCACCGGCCCAGTTGCCTGGTGCTGTCGCGCCAGGCGTTGCCGACCCTGGACCGTACGCAGTATGCGAGCGCCTCGGGGGCGGCCAGGGGCGCCTATGTGCTGGCGGGTGCCGAGCGCCCTGAAGTGTTGCTGTTGGCGACCGGCAGTGAAGTCAGCCTGGCCGTGGCGGCCTATGAACAGTTGACCGCCGAAGGGATTGCCGCGCAGGTGGTTTCAATGCCCAGTTGGGAGCTGTTTGAAGAGCAGGAACGCAGCTATCGCGACAGTGTGTTGCCGCCCGCAGTGAAGGCTCGGGTAGCGATAGAACAGGCCGGCCCCCTGGGTTGGGACCGTTATGTCGGGCAGACCGGGGCCAAAGTGGTGATGAACAGCTTCGGGGCTTCGGCGCCGCTGGCCAAGTTGCAGGAGAAGTTCGGGTTTACGGTTGAGAATGTGGTGGAGCTGGCCAGGCAGCAGATCCAACGGGCTCAACACTGAATGCGTTGATTCGCACTTGCTCTCGATGGCGGGGTTCAGTCGACACATGAAGTGACTGACAGGCCGTCATCGGGAGCAAGCCCCCTCCCACAGTTTGTCCCGCATCGGCCTCACAGTTCCCGGGCGAGGAAGGGGGCGGTGCGGCTGGCCTTACTCTTGGCGACTTTCTGCGGCGTACCACACGCCACCACCTTGCCGCCTTGAGCGCCCGCTCCCGGCCCGATATCGATCACCCAATCACTCTGGGCAACCACGCGCATTTCATGCTCCACCACCACCACGGTGTGGCCGGCATCCACCAGTTGATTCAACTGGCTGAGCAGGCGGTCGACGTCACGCGGATGCAGGCCGGTGGTCGGCTCATCCAGCACATACAACGTGGCGCCCCGCGCATTGCGTTGCAGTTCGGTCGCCAGCTTGATGCGCTGCGCCTCACCGCCCGACAACTCCGTCGCCGGCTGGCCCAGGCGCAAATAGCCCAGGCCGATATCCCGCAGTACCTGCAAGGAGCGCAATATCCCCGGCTGCTCGGCGAAGACCTCGACCGCCTGCGCCACCGTCAGCCCCAGCACTTGGGCGATGTTCAAACCCTGCCACTGGATCGCCAGAGTCTCAGGGTTGTAGCGGGCGCCATGGCACGTCGGGCACGGCGCATACACACTGGGCATGAATAACAATTCGACGCTGACAAAGCCTTCGCCTTCGCAATTCGAGCAGCGGCCCTTGGCGACGTTGAAGGAAAACTGCCCGGCATCGTAACCGCGCTTTTTCGCCGCCGGCGTGGCGGCGAACAGCTTGCGCACGTTGTCGAACAGCCCGGTGTAGGTCGCAAGGTTCGAACGCGGGGTACGGCCGATGGGTTTCTGATCCACCTGCACCAGACGGCGAAGGTGTTCCAGGCCGCTGCTGATCCGCCCGCCGCTGGCTTGCGGCGCGTCGTCTTCCAGGCTTGGTTCTTCGTCGTTCTCCAGCACGCGCCCCAGGCCCGTGCCCACCAGTTCCAGCAGCGCCTGGCTGACCAGGCTGGATTTACCCGAGCCGGAAATACCGGTCACCGCCGTGAAGCAACCCAGCGGGAACTCCACGTCCAGGTCATTGAGGTTATTGCGCGTCACCCCTTCGAGCTTCAACCAGCCCGAGGGCTCACGCTGCGGCTGACCTGGCGGGCGCCGTTCGGCGAACAGATACTCACGGGTCTGCGACGCCTCAACGTCGGCCAAACCGGCCGGCGGGCCGCTGTACAGCACCTGCCCACCCTGCTCGCCGGCCGCCGGGCCGACGTCGATCAGCCAGTCGGCGCGGCGCATGGTTTCCAGGTCGTGCTCGACCACGAACAACGAATTGCCCGCCGCCTTCAAACGCTCCAATGCGCTGAACAACGCTTCACCATCGGCCGGGTGCAGGCCCGCCGAAGGCTCATCCAGCACATAGATCACCCCGAACAACTGCGAGCCCAATTGAGTGGCCAGGCGCAGGCGCTGCAATTCACCGGACGACAAGGTCGGCGTACTGCGTTCCAGGGACAGATAACCCAGGCCCAATTCGATCAAGGTGTTGACCCGCTCCAGCAGGTCCTGGGCGATGCGCTGCGCCGCCAGGCGCTTTTCCACCGACAGTTTCATCTTGTCCTGCCCCGCCGCCACCGGGCGCAACAGCTCGGCCAACCGGGACAACGACAACTGCGACAACTCACCGATATCCACCCCAGCAAACTTCACCGACAGCGCCGCCTGGTTCAGTCGCTTGCCTTCGCACAACGGGCACGCGCTGCCCTGCATGAATTGCGCGACGCGCTTTTTCATCAGTGCGCTTTGGGTGTGGGTGAAGGTGTGCAGGATATAACGCCTCGCACCGCTGAACGTGCCCTGGTAGCTCGGCTCCAGTTTGCGCTTGAGGGCGTCGCGGGTCTGTTCGGGGGTGAAGCCGGCATACACCGGTACGGTCGGGGTTTCTTCGGTGAACAGGATCCAGTCGCGCTGCTTTTTCGGCAGGTCGCGCCACGGAATATCGACGTCATAGCCCAGCGTCACGAGGATGTCGCGCAGGTTCTGGCCCTGCCAGGCCAGCGGCCAGGATGCCACCGCACGTTGGCGCAGGGTCAACGACGGGTCAGGCACCATCAGCGCCTCGGTCACCTCATACACGCGACCCAGGCCATGGCACTCCGGGCAGGCCCCCTGCGGCAGGTTCGGCGAAAAGTCTTCGGCGTACAGCATTGGCTGGCCCGGCGGGTAGCTGCCGGCGCGGGAGTACAGCATGCGGATCAGGCTCGACAGCGTGGTCACGCTGCCCACCGATGAACGCGCACTCGGCGTGCCGCGCTGCTGTTGCAGGGCCACGGCGGGGGGCAGGCCCTCGATGCTGTCCACATCCGGGACACCGACCTGATCGATCAGGCGCCGCGCATACGGCGCCACCGACTCGAAGTAACGGCGCTGCGCCTCGGCATACACCGTGGAAAATGCCAGCGACGACTTGCCGGAGCCGGACACCCCGGTGAACACCACCAGGGCGTCACGGGGAATGTCCACATCGACATCGCGCAGGTTGTGTTCGCGGGCGCCACGCACCCGGACGAAGCCGACCGGGGTAGAAAGCTTGGGCATGTTGCGCTGTGAGGTCATGGACAACCTTGTCGGGTAGTGAGCACCGAGCGCACCCGTTGCGTCAGGGCATCGGGGCTGTAGGGCTTGCTCAGCAAGTTGATATCCGGGCTCAGCAAATGATTGCTGGAGAGAATGTCACGGGTGTGCCCGGAGGTGAACAGCACCGGCACGGGAGGCTGCTGCACGCGGGCCCAGTCGGCCAGGTCCGTGCTTTTGACTCGGCCGGGCATCACCACATCCGTGAAAATCAGGTCCGGCCGTACACCGTCCTGCAACACCCGCATCGCCCGGTCGCCGTCCTCGGCGGTGAGTACGGTGTAGCCCGCTTGCTTGAGCAACTCGACGACCGTCAGGCGCACGCCTTCATTGTCTTCCACCACCAGAATGGTCTCCTGGCCGCCGCAGTGCAGTGCCAGTTCTTCCTGTGTGTCCAGGCATTCCGGCTCCAGGCTGTGGGGGAAATACATCTGCACCGTCGAACCCTTGCCCTCCTCGCTCCACATCTCCACGTGCCCGCCGCTTTGGCGCACGAAGCCGAACACCATGCTCAAGCCCAGCCCGGTGCCCTGGCCCTCGAGCTTGGTGGTGAAAAACGGCTCGAAGACGCGTTTGAGCACCTCCGGGCACATCCCCACGCCGGTGTCGCTGACCGCCAGGCGCACATACTCGCCCGGCTTGATGCTTTTACCGGCGCAATCGTCAGGGTTGAGGATGATGTTTTCGCCGGTGATACGAATCACGCCTTCGCCGTGCATGGCATCCCGGGCATTGATCGCGAGGTTGAGCAGCGCGTTTTCCAGCTGGTTGCGGTCGACCTTGATGCACCAGGCATCCGTGGGCATCTGCACATCGATATGAATGGTTTCACCCAACGCACGCTGCAGCAATTCGCCCAGGCCCGCATAGATGCGCTGCGGGTTGTACACCGCCGGCGACAGCGGCTGGCGACGGGCGAAGGCGAGCAGTTGCGCCGACAGCTTGGCGCCGCGCTCAACGGCCTCAATGGCTGCGTTGACCCGGCGCTGCACCTGGGCGTTATCCGGCTCATGCCGGGCCAGCAGGTGCAGGTTGCCGGCGATCACCTGCAGCAGGTTATTGAAGTCGTGGGCTACACCACCGGTCAGGCCGCCGATGGCTTCCAGCTTCTGCGACTGGCGCAGTTGATCCTCGGCAGCGGAGCGCGCCTGCACTTCAGCGGCGACGCGTTGTTCCAGATTGTGGGTGAGTTCCTGGCGCACTTGCTCGGACTTCACCAGTTCGGTGGTCTCCACCACAATCGCCAGCACGCCGGCCGGCTGCTGGTTGTCGCCGGCAACCGGGCTGTAATACAGGTCCAGCCAGACCGTCTCCGGCTTGCCATGGCGCGACAGTACCAGGTCCTTGTTGTTGAATAACAAGGTGCCGCCCGCCAGGCAGGTGTCGACCACATGCCGGTTGAAGTCGGCGACTTCCGGCCAACCCAACTCCACCGGCTTGCCCAATAAATACGGGTGGCGGCCACCGGCAAACGCCGAATAGCTGTCGTTATAGATCATGTACCCCGCCCGCCCCCACAGCATCACCATCGGCACGGGCGAGGCCAGCATCATTTGCACGTTGCAGACCAGGCTGGTGGACCACGAGTCGATGGGGCCAAGATCAGTGGTCGACCAGTCGAACGCGCGGATTCGCCGGGCCATTTCACCGGCCCAGCCTTCGCAGCCATGAGAGTTGGATAAAAAATGCATGGGTTGACTCAGTACGAAAAGAAAACATCGACCAGCGTTGGAGCGCGCCAACCCTAGATCGTTTCACTGCCTTAACGCCAGCAGGTAAATGCAACCCGTGTCACAGTCTTCAGTGAAAATCCCGGCTGCGCACATGGATCCCTTCCAGCAGCGGCGTCAGGTCGGTCAAACGTCCGGCAATCAGGTGTCGCACGTCGCCCACCGCCTCCCAGCGCCCATCCACCTTGAGCAGCCGAGAGCCCACCAGCGCCTGGCGCTGGCGCTCGGCCAAGTCACGCCAGACCACCACGTTGAGGTTACCGAACTCATCCTCCAGGGTGACGAAGGTCACGCCACTGGCCGTGCCGGGCCGCTGCCGCCCCGTGACCAGCCCGGCAATGCTCACGTTACGACCATGCTCGACCGCCAGGAGTTCATGGGAGCTGCGGCAGCGTCGCTTGCGCAATTCTTCACGCAACAGCGCCAACGGGTGCGGGCCAAGGGTGGTGCCAACGGTGGCGTAATCAGCGTGCAGGTCTTCGCCGACCGAAGGCGCCGGCAACTCCACCACCGCTTCGTCGGGGCTGGGCAGGCCGGCGAACAGGCCCAGTTGCTGCTGCACGCCCGCCACCTCCCAGCGCGCTTTGTGCCGATGCCCGGCCAACGCCCGCAAGGCCCCGGCATCCGCCAGCAAGGCCTGGGCCCGCGCATCCAGCCCGGCGCGTGCGCCCAGGTCGGCAATGTCACTGAATGCCTGGTGTTGGCGAGCGGCCTCGATACGTCGTGCGTCCTCCTCGCGAAACCCCGCGATCATGCGCAAGCCCATGCGGATTGCCGGTTGCGCGCCGTCGATAGGCTCCAGGCTGCAATCCCAGTCGCTGGCCTGGACTTCCACCGGGCGAATCTGTAACCGATGGCGCCGGGCGTCCTGCAGGATCTGGTCCGGGCTGTAGAACCCCATGGGCCAACTGTTGATCAGCGCACAGGCGAAGGCCGCCGGCTCATGGCATTTGAGCCAGCAACTGGCATAGGTCAGCAAGGCGAAACTGGCCGCGTGGGACTCGGGGAAACCATAGCTGCCAAAGCCCTTGATCTGCTCGAAAATCTGCGCGGCAAAGGCTTCGGTGTAGCCGTTCTTGAGCATGCCGTCGCGCAAGCGCTCCTGGTGCGGTTCCAGCCCGCCGTGGCGCTTCCAGGCGGCCATCGAACGGCGCAACTGGTCGGCCTCGCCGGGGCTGTAGTCGGCGGCGACCATGGCGATCTGCATCACCTGTTCCTGGAACAGCGGAATGCCCAGGGTGCGCTTCAACACCGTTTTCAATTGCGGCGACGGGTAAGTGGTGGCTTCTTCATTGTTCCGACGACGCAGGTAAGGATGCACCATGCCGCCCTGGATCGGCCCCGGCCGCACAATCGCCACCTCAATCACCAGATCATAGAAATTATTCGGCTTGAGCCTGGGCAGCATCGACATCTGCGCCCGCGATTCGATCTGGAACACGCCGATGGTATCGGCCTTGCTGATCATCGCGTAGGTCGCCGGATCTTCCTTGGGGATCGTCGCCAAGGCCAGATCACGGCCACGGTGGCGGCGCAACAGGTCGAAACAGCGGCGGATCGCACTGAGCATGCCCAGGGCCAGAATATCCACCTTGAGCAGGCCGACCGCATCGAGGTCGTCCTTGTCCCACTGGATGATGGTGCGCTCGGCCATGGCTGCGTTTTCCACCGGCACCAGGGTGTCCAGCGGATATTCGGAAATCACGAAGCCGCCGGGGTGCTGCGACAGATGACGGGGAAAACCGATCAGTTGCCGGGTCAGCGTCAACACGCGGCGCAGGATCGGGCTGTGCGGGTCAAAGCCGCTTTCACGCAGGCGTTCCAGGGGCGGAGCATCGTCACTCCAGCGCCCGCAACAGTCGGCCAGGGCGTTGATCTGGTCCGGCGGCAGCCCCAGGGCCTTGGCCACGTCGCGTACCGCGCCGGCCGCGTGATAACAACTGACCACCGCCGTCAACGCCGCACGGGTGCGGCCGTAGCGTTGGAACACATACTGCAACACCTCCTCGCGGCGATCGTGCTCGAAGTCCACATCAATGTCCGGAGGCTCATTGCGCTCCTTGGACAGGAAGCGCTCGAACAGCATAGCCGTCAGGCTGGGGTCGATCTCGGTGATGCCCAAGGCAAAACACACGGCCGAGTTGGCCGCCGAACCCCGGCCCTGGCACAGGATCGAACGGCTGCGGGCAAAGCGCACGATGTCGTGAACCGTGAGGAAATAGCTTTCATAACCCAGGGTGCCGATCACCTCCAGTTCCTTGTCGATCTGCTGCAAGGTCTTGCTATCAACCCCCTTTGGCCAGCGCCGGGCAATGCCTTCTTGCGTCACGGCACGCAGCCAGGACGTTGCGTCATGCCCCTCGGGCACCAGCTCGCGTGGGTAGTGATAATGCAACTGGCCGAGGTCAAAGGTGCAACGGCGCGCAATGGCCTGGGTCTCGTCGAGCAACGCTTGCGGATACAGCGCAGCCAGGGCACCGAGGTCACGCAAGTGCCGCTCGCCATTGGGGTGCAGCCGCGTGCCGGCCTCGGCCACCGGCACGTGATGGCGGATAGCAGTCATGGTGTCTTGCAGGGCCCGACGGCCGCGCACATGCATATGTACATCACCGCAGGCCACCGCCTTGATATTCAGGCTGGCAGCCAGCTGCAGGCGTTGCTCCAGATGACGCGCATCGTCCTGACCGCAGTGCAGGTGTACCGCCAGCCACAGGCGTTCGGCGAAGGTGTGGCGCAGCCATTGGATCGACGCCTGGGTGTCGCTGTCTTCGGCCACCCACAATGCCAGCAGGCCCGGCAACGGTTGTTCGAAGTCGGCTGGCAGCAGGCGATAACCGCCCTTTGCGGCACGCCGTCGGGCCAGGGTGATCAAGCGGCACAGGTGCTGGTAGCCACTCAGGTCTTCCACCAGCAGCACCAGTTTCGGGCCGTTTTCGATGCGCACTTCGCTGCCGATAATCAACGGCAATGCCACGGCCTTTGCCGCCTGCCAGGCCCGCACGATACCTGCCAGCGTGCATTCGTCAGTGATCGCCAGGGCGCTGTAGCCCTGGCCTTTGGCGCGCTCGAACAACTCCAGCGCACTGGAGGCGCCGCGCTGGAAACTGAAGTTGGACAGGCAATGCAGCTCGGCGTAATTCATGCAAACCAACCCTGCAACCACAACCCATCGGGTTCGCCGACGGTGCGGTAGGCCCAGCCTTGCTGGCCGGCACGGGTGCGGATCAGGTAATAGTCGCGACGGATATCCGCGCCGTCCCACCAGCCGGATTCGATGCGCTCCGGGCCCATGAGGATCTGCACGCCCGGCTCGGCCAGCAGGGTCGGCTCGGCCAGCAACCAGCCGGGGCGGCGCACGTTGTCCAGGGGCTGGCACGGGTGTTTGGCCGCTGCCGCTTGCCAGGCGCATTCGGGGCGATGGTCGGCATGAAAACGCAAGCTCTGCACCGCGTCATCGCCAAGCCGCGCACGCAGGCGTTCGCGCAGTTGCTCCCAGGGCAAGGTCTGTTGCGGGCGGTCGTCGAACAGGTCCTGGCGCTGCGGCACGAATACGGGCAAGTCCTGGGCCAGCAGGCGCACGCCGCGTACCGGCGCGCTGACTTGCACCTGCTCCAGGCGCCCGCGGGCCAGTTCGAACAACATCGAAGGTTCCCGCTCGGCGCTGAGCAGGCCGACCTTGATCACGCTATCGGGTTGCTGGGCGTGTTCCAGGTGCAGGTCAAAGCGCTGCACACCACTGTCACGACCGCAGAGGAAGGCGGACAGGTCGCCGGTCAAACGGCGCAAGGGGAAGAGCAGCGCCTGGTGGGATTGCACGTCGAAATTCAATTCGATGCGTGCCTCGAACTGATCCGGCGGCTGATAGAACGCCAAGGCCAATGGCCGTTGCCCGGTGAGGGTATCCAGATGCTTGAGCAAGCCCGCCTCGAAACGCCGCGCCAGGGTGTGCCGGGGCAACGCCTGCACCTGGGCCAGGGTGCGCAGGCCCATGCGGGACAACGCGATGGCGGCCTGCGGGTCGAGGCCGGCGCGGTCGATGGGCAACTGCGCCAGGGCCTGGCTCAAGGCGTCGTCAGTCACCGCCAGGCCATCGTAGAGATTGGCCAGTACCCGCGCCGCCGCAGGGTTGGGCGCGGCGACGATACGGTGGCGAAAACCTAACTCGTTCAGTTCCTGGCGCAAACGCGCTTCAAACCGCGGCCACGGCCCGAACAGGCCCAGGCTCGACTCGATCTCGAACAACAAGGCGCGTGGGTAGTGCAGGCTGACCTGGGAGCTGAAACAGTAGGCCCAGGCCGCGAGGAACTGCTGCCAACGCTCGATCTCGGCGGGGTCGTATTCGGCGCAGGCAAAGGACTTGGCCAGCGCATGGGCCGCCGTCAGCGATTGCCCGGGGCGCAGGCCCAAGGCACGGGCGGCAGCATTGACGGTCTGCAGCACGCGACGTTGCGGGGTACCGGCCAACAACGCGAGGGGCGCGTCCGGCTCGGGGTGTGCACGCTGCACGCCATCCAGCGCCAATTGCGGAAAGACAATACACACCCAACGCATGGCAACCTCAGTGCCCCGCCAACGCGATGGGCGCCGGATGGGCCAACCCGCCCCGGCATTTGAGCACCCGCACTTGTGCAGGCGCTGCCTCAACCGCCAAGCGCAAAGCCGCAGGCGACGCATTGACCGCCTCGCTCAAGGCACGCCAGGCAAACGCCAGGGTCTGCCCGGTTTCCGCCGCCACCTGCAAGCGGCGCAGTGCTCGGTCATCGGCCTTGCGCGGCCAGCACAGCACCGCGCCGCAACTACCGGAGCGCAGGCATTGCTCCACCGCCCACAACGCATCGCGCTCCTCGGCCCGGATCACCGACAGCTGGCGTACATCCACCCCGGCGTTCTGCCAGGCGTGTGGGTACGGCGTGTAAGGCGGCGCGACCAACACAATGCGCTCCCCCGCCGCCGACAAGCGCGCCAGGGTCGGCAGCACCAATTGCAATTCGCCGATGCCCTCTTTGGCCATCAGGATTTCGCTCAAAGCCGACTCCGGCCAGCCGCCCGTTGGCAACACCGCATCCAGCCTCGCCAACCCCGTGGGGTGCACGCTGGCCGGTGGTGCAACGGGCCGGCCCTTCCACACGCGCCCGCCATTGAACAGCGCGTCCAGGGCAACCACGGCGCCCATCAGCCTTGCCTCACCAGGCCACAGAACACCCCTTCAATGGCCAGGTCCTGGTCGGGCCCGACCACGATGGGTTGATAGGCGGGGTTGCGCGGCAGCAAGCGCACGCGCTCGCCACTGCGCTCGAAACGCTTGATGGTGACTTCGCCATCCAGCCGCGCCACGACGATTTGCCCGTTCAACACCTCGGCACTGCGGCGCACGCCCACCAGGTCGCCGTCGAGGATGCCGTCCTCGATCATCGAGTCGCCCTGCACCCGCAATAGATAATCCGGGTTTTTCGTGAAGGTGGCAGGGTCCAGTTGCAGGCGGCTGTACACTTCGGCGTCGGCGCCGATGGGCCGGCCCGCGGCCACTCGGCCGAGCACCGGCACATCCAGCCATTCGGGGCGTGCCGGTTGGTTGAGCAGGCGAATGCCCCGCGCCTGGTTGGCGTTGACCTCGATGAACCCGGCTTCAGTCAGGGCTACCACGTGCTTTCGCGCGACGCTGCGCGAGGCGAAGCCGAACGCCTCGGCGATCTCGGCGAGGCTGGGGGGCTGACCTTGCTGCGCGATACGGTCGCGGATAAAGGTCAGGATGGCGGTACGGCGGGGAGTGAGAGTCGTCATGGAGTACATTTGTACTCCTCTGGGAAATTTCTGACAATAACCGCCAGTCGGGGCTCACCAGCCGTCTTTCAACATTCGCAGTTCCAGATACTGCAGCAGCATGATCGTCTTGCCATCCACAATCTCGCCGTTCTGTACCATCGCCAGCGCCTGCTCGAACCCCAGCTCCAGCACTTCGATATCCTCGCCCTCCTCCTCCAGGCCGCCCCCCGTACCGACCTGATCCGTCGGTTGGTACTCGCCGATAAAGAAGTGAATGCGCTCAGTCACCGAACCCGGGCTCATGAACGCCGAGTAGATCTTCTCCACGTGGCCGACGCGATAGCCGGTCTCTTCTTCGGCTTCCAGGCGAATGCGTTCTTCGGGGCTGGCGTTGTCGAGCAAGCCGGCCGCCGCTTCGATCAGATAGCCGTGGTAGTCGTTGACGAAGGTGGGCATGCGGAACTGGCGGATCAGCAACACCGTGCGCTGCGCACGGTTGTACAGCAGGATGGTCGCGCCATTGCCGCGGTCGTACACCTCACGGGTCTGGGCTTGCCAGCTGCCGTCCTGGCGGCGCAAGTCGAAGCTGTATTTTTTCAACAGGTACCAGTTTTTCGAGAGGGTTTCTTCGGCGGTGATGCGAACGGGGCTGTTGTCCATGGTTGGGCCTCTGTACGTGGGAGGGCGAGCATGTTCCCGGGCGCCGGCCAACGTCAAGTTGGCAGGGGCGTGATCGAATTCCGCTGGGGCGATGTAACACTTTGCAAGCAATGCCCACTCACGACTGTCGAATTAATTCCTTACCCGATAAGCCATCTGGTAAAACCCCTGCTTTGTTTTTGTCCTGGAATCTTCATGTCCTCTCGTTTTCTGTCTCGCCTCGGCCTGCGCTGGTTTCCCCTGCTGTGCATGGCGCTGCTGATCATCGGCCTGCCCGTGGGGTGTGCCGTGCTGCAACACAAAGAACGTGAGCTGGTGTTTCGCATCGAACCGGGCACCGCCGGCTGGTATACCGGGCTGCCCAAAGCGGTACAGGAATTCGACCTCAAGCCGGCCAGTTTCAAGTCGGGCCAGAACATTCACGGCTGGTGGTACCCGGCAGACAAGAAGGACGCCCCGGCGATCCTCTACCTGCACGGCGTGCGCTGGAACCTCACCGGCCAGCTGTTTCGCATCGAGCAATTGCACGCCTTGGGGTATTCGGTGCTGGCCATCGACTATCGTGGCTTCGGCCAGAGCCAGGGTGATCTGCCGTCGGAAACCAGTGTCTACGCAGACGCGCGTATCGCCTGGGACCGCTTCAAGGTGCTGCAACCCGACCCGAACAAGCGCCTGATCTACGGGCACTCCCTGGGCGGCGCGGTGGCGATCGACCTGGCGGCCGAACTGAGCCGGCAAACGCCGATCCCTGTGCGCGGCCTGGTGATCGAATCCACTTTCACATCGCTGGGGGACGCGGCGACCGCCGTGGCCAACACCTCGCTGCCGGTGCGCTGGTTGCTCTCGCAGAAGTTCGACTCCATCGACAAGATCGCTGATGTGCACATGCCGCTGCTGGTGGTCCACGGCCTGGCCGACCAGTACGTGCCGCCGCGTTTCAGCCAGCAATTATTCGACGCCGCCCAGCAGCCCAAGCGACTGCTGCTGGTGCCCGGTGCCACCCACAACAACAGCATGAGCCTGGCCGGTCGCAGTTATGGTCAGGCGCTGGACAGGTTGATGCAAGCAAAGGCGCCGTCCCAGGTCGTGACACACTCCACAGCGCCCGACGGCGACTCCTGAACATGCATTTCGGCACTGAGTTCGCGCTTGCCTGTCAAGCGCAAACCCTGCCCATACTGGCCCTCGCCGGCAGTTGATCAAATATTAACCGCAGGTTAAATCGCCAACCCAGCCGGGTCTTCGCAAAGTTATCCACAGAGATACCCACGGTTTTCGTGGACAACTCTTTTTACTTTTTTACGATTTTTTTGCTCAGCAATTCCCTTCAGGCAAGGTTCCCGGCAGCAAAATCTCGCGATTCACATCGCGTATATCGTTATAGCCGCACAGCGCCATCGACACATCCAACTCGCGGGCGATGATGTCGAGAGCCTTGGTCACGCCCGCCTCCCCCATCGCGCCCAGACCGTACAGATGGGGGCGGCCGATCATCGTGCCCCTGGCCCCCAGCGCGACCGCCTTGAGCACATCCTGGCCGCTGCGGATACCGCCATCGAGCCACACTTCAATGCGCTGGCCCACCGCGTCGACAATCGCCGGCAATTGGCTGATGCTCGACGGCGCCCCATCAAGTTGACGGCCACCGTGGTTACTCACCACCAGTGCATCGGCACCGGCGTCTGCCGCCAGGCGCGCATCGTCCACATCGAGAATGCCCTTGATGATCAGCTTGCCGCCCCAGCATTGTTTGATCCACTCCACATCGTCCCAGCTCAGGCGCGGGTCGAATTGCTGGGCGGTCCATGACGAAAGCGAACTCATGTCGGCCACGCCTTTCACGTGGCCAACGATATTGCCGAACCCACGGCGCCTGGTACCGAGCATGCCCATCACCCAGCGTGGTTTGGTCGCCATGTTGAGGATATTCGGCAAGGTCAATCGCGGCGGTGCCGACAGGCCGTTGATCAAGTCCTTGTGGCGCTGCCCGAGGATCTGCAAGTCGAGTGTGAGCACCAGCGCATCCACGCCGGCAGCCTTGGCGCGCTCGATCAACTGTTCGATAAACCCGCGATCACGCATCACATAGAGCTGGAACCAGAACGGCTGGCCGACATGCTCGGCAATGTCCTCCAGTGAACAGATGCTCATGGTCGACAAGGTGTAGCGCAGGCCGAATGCGGCGGCGGCGCGGGCGGTAAGAATTTCGCCATCGGCGTGCTGCATGCCCGCCAGGCCCGTCGGCGCCAGGGCTACCGGCATGGCCATGTCCTGGCCGATCATCGTGGTGCGGATCGAGCGCTGGTCGATATTGCGCGCCACGCGCTGGCGGAATTTGATCCGGGCGAAATCGCTTTCGTTGGCCCGGTAGGTGCTTTCAGTCCAGGAACCGGAATCGGCGTAATCGTAGAACATCCGTGGGACACGTTTTTGCGCCAGCTTGCGTAAGTCTTCGATGGTTGTGATCAACGTCATCTAGGTCACCTTTCCCTGAACCGAGTACGAAGAGTAACCGTCCAGCGGTTGCGCAACCAGCCATTGCGTTTATGGCAGCAGGCGGCTAATGTCGCACAAACCAGCAAAAAGACGCACAAACATGCATAACACTCATCAAGCCACTGACCTGCCTTCCTTGCGCAAACAGAAGATCCTGTTGCTGCTGGAGCGCGACGGAAAAGTCACCGCAGCGGAGCTGGTGGAGCATTTTGCCGTATCCCAAGACACCATCCGCCGCGACCTCGGCGAACTGGCCGCCGCCGGTTTGCTGCAGCGCGTACACGGTGGCGCCCTGCCCCGGCCCAAGGACACCGGCAAAGACTTCTTTACCCGGGTCGGCGAGACCAACGAGGCCAAGCGTCAGCTCGCCCAATTGGCGGCGCAGCGCGTGGAGGACGGCCAGATCGTGCTGTTCGATTCCGGTTCGACCACCCTGCGCATTGCCCAATCGCTGCCGCGCTCGATTCACCTGACGGTGGTCACGCCCTCACCGATGATCGCCATCGCCCTGGCCGACCATCCCCATGTGAAAGTGATCCTGGCCGGCGGCCAGCTCAACCCGGCCACCCTTTCCACCGGCGGCCACGATGCCGTGCGCCTGATCCAGAGTATCAAGGCAGACCTGTTGTTCACGGGCGTGTGCGCCCTGCACCCGCAAGTGGGCATCACCTCGTTGCACTTCGATGAAGTGGTGGTCAAACAGGCCTTGCTCGACAGCGCCTCCCACGTGGTCGCAGTGACCATGGCGGACAAGCTCGGCGCGGTGGAGCCCTTTGTCGTAGCACCCTGCAACCGTCTTCACACGCTGATTACCGAGTGGCATGTGCCGAGTGTCGAAGCCTATGAACAGCTAGGTCTGGAAGTGGTTCGGGTAGAGGTCGAGTAGGCACAAGGCATCGGCCGTCGCGTGGCCACTGGCGGTGTTATCGAAAATGCACCACGTGGGCACGCCCGCCGCTACCGAGAGGTCGAGCTGTTGCCCGAACGCCTTCACGCGTTCGGGCCCATAGGCACTGTAATAGATGCGCTCAGCGCCGTGCAGGCGCCAATACTGCACGCCTGGCCAACCGGTGCTCATCTGGATGACAACCGGGTCGGCGATCACCCGGCCGATGTGCAGGTCCATCAGCAGCGACTCGGCCTCTCGCCAGCTGGGATGACGCGGCTCCAGCACCACGGCGCCGGCAAAACGTTGGCGCAATGCCAGGAACCAATTCGACGCCACGGCCGGGTCATAGCTCAGTGAGGGCGGTAACTGCACCAGCAGGCAACCGAGCTTTTCACCCAGGTGCAGACACTGCTCCAGAAACTCATCCAGTGCCGTGTCACAACGCTGTAAACGCAGTTCATGGGTGATGCGCTTGGGCACCTTGACCGAAAAGCGAAAGCTTGCCGGCACCGATTGTGCCCAGCGCTCGTAGGTCTTGGGCTGGTGCGCGCGATAAAACGAACTGTTGATCTCCACTGCATTGAAGCGCGACGCATAACGTTGCAAATGCGTGCCCTCGTCGGCAAATGCCGGCCAGTGCTCACGGGGCAAACTCCACCCCGCACAGCCTAGATACAACGGTGCGGTCAAAACAGCACCTTGGCCGCATCGCGCATGAAGATTTCGATCGTCTTGGGGCCGACCCCCTCGAACTCACCCAGGCGTTTCTCGAACCCCGGACGGTCGCCACTGGCGTCGCGTATCTGCGTGATCTTGCCGGCATACTCGGCGTTCAACTTGGCGCTAAGGTCCAACAGCCGTTGCGCGGTGGTTTCGTCATAGCGCACGTAGTGGGCACGCCCCAGCATCCTGACCAGTTCGCCAGCAGTGCAGTGCTGCAACTTGCGCGCAGTATCACGCCCCTCTTGCTCGACGATCACGCGGTACGCCTGCGCGGCAATCGGCGCCTGGATTCGCTTGCCCATCAGAAAGCTGGCAATAAACCATTTGAACAGGCTGGCGTCGTCTTCGGGCGCCAGTTCGATACCCAGTTCGGAAGCGGTGATCGACTTGGCCATGATCAGTGGTCCAGCTTGCGCTCAGCCTTGTCGGCCTGCCGGTTGATCGCCTCCACCTGGCGCTCGGTGTCCTTGATCGAGGTGGGCGTGAGCACCTTGTCGATGGTTTCGGTCTTCGGGTTCGGATGCTCCAGCGTGCGGCCTTTGACGGGTTTTTCCGCGCCCTTCTGCGCTTGCTCGGAACTGATCGGGTCAGGGGTTTTATCGACAGTCATGCTTGGTCTCCAGGCTTTTTTTAATGCTCGCAATAAAGGCGAGCCCTTATGCAGCAGAGCCCGCCCCCTTTCGATAGTTCAAGGAAACTGCCCCGCACAACCGTCCAGCCCATCAACCCAAATTAATTTAAACCTTTAGCCCCTGGCCTTGATCAACTCTCCCATATCCACCCATAAACCCAGCCATCAGGAGACTCTCGATCATGAGCTCACCCCTTAGCGGCAAGAAGATTCTGGTCATCACCTCCAACACCGGTATCGAGCGCGATGAACTGCTCAAGCCCCTGGAGGCATTGCGCGGCTACGGCGCGACCGTAACCCACGGTTCCAGCAAGGGCGGCACCACGCAGACGTTCGTCGGCGATACAGAGAAAGACAAAACCGTAGAGTCCGACGTGGCGCTGTCGGATGTGTTGAGCAGCGATTTCGATGCCCTGGTCATCCCGGGTGGCACCGTCAATGCCGACACCCTGCGCCAGGACGCCGGCGCGTTGAAGTTGATCAACGATTTCGTCAAGGCCGGCAAGACCGTGGCAGCGATTTGCCATGGGCCGTGGACGCTGATCGACGCCGGCGTGATCCAGGGCAAGACGCTGACCTCGTATAAAAGCGTGCGCATCGACCTGGAAAATGCCGGAGCTGCGGGCTGGGTCGACGCCGAGGTCAAGGTATGCAAGGCCAATGGCTGGACCTTGATCACCTCGCGCACACCCGATGACCTGCCGGCGTTCAATGACGCGATTGCCAAGGCGGTTGCTGGATAAGCCGAACCCTTGAATGAAAACAGGCGCCTCAAGGGCGCCTGTTCTGCTTCAGCTTCTACGTTAGCTTCTACGTTGCTCAGGCATCTCGCGTTTAGGCCCGAACATCGCCCAGGCGATCAGCCCGAACAGCGGCACAAAGATCAAGATCACCAGCCAGAAACCCTTGCTTTCCCAGCCCCCGGTACTGCGCAACACGGTACTGATCGCCCACAATTCCACCAGCACCAGAACCACGGCCAGGCCGATCCAGATGTATTCAGTTTGCATGCTTCACCTCCTAGGTCGTATGCGTTAGGTCAAGCCGATGCGCCAAGGGTTCATTAAAATTGCGCAGCCATCGCAGCGTGCTGCTGACTGCTCAGGGCACCGGCAACCAACCGCTGAATTCACCCCGTGCGTTCAGCGGGCTCCAGGCGAAGTCCAAGGTAGAAGCGGGTAATGCCTGCTGTTGCGCGGCGCTGATCGGCGGGCCTTTCCAATCGAAGAGAGTGGCGCCTTGCCAGGCCAGGACCAGACCCCGGGCCTGGCTGGTGTCTAGGCTGATCCAGCACGCCGCTGCGGCCGCCATGAACGCCTCGATCGGCTCCTCATTGATTTGCGCACGGTACGGGGAGCTCAGCAGCCAGCGCGCCACATTCAGGTGGTAGGTCCAATCCAGTGGCGGCTGCTTGCGATAGGCCCAGGTCATGAAGCTGCGGAACAGGTTCAAGCCCTCGGGCGGGTCGAGTTTGAGCAGCGTCGGGCAGATGTCGAACAAGCTGTGCCAATGAGGCAGCAGGCGTGCATCCAGGTGCACGAAGCAACGGGAATTACTCGGGTAGTGCGCCAACAACGGTTCCGTACGCAAGGGTTGCGCAAGCGGGCGACGGGACGCCTTGCTGACCAGGCGACTGGCGCCTGCAGGCAATAGAGAGGTCATCAGATGGACTCACAGTCGTGACGATAGAACGCCTCCTGATCACAGGAAGCCCAAGGCACACGTCAGGCTGCGGGAGAAGCGCGGGGGTTGGCCGAGGGCCAGGAATAACGCGGCGGCGCCTTGTTGCGCCGCTCATGGGCCGGGCCCGGGGTTTGCTGAAGGCTCAGCAGCCAGGCCAGGCCGATAAGAAACACGATGGCCACGGTGACCGCGTTGCACACCGGGCAGGCAAAGTAGTTCGAGATGTTGCTGGACGACGGAGTGCCCAACCCTTTATCGGAAAGTGGCGCCTGGCTACCGTCCACCGAACAGAACGCGCCGCCGATACCGTTGAGCTGCTGGCCCAGCATCTGCCCATGGCCCAAACCGCACACGAACACGTTCATCAGCACGCAGAAGTACAGGGTCCAGGCGATCAGCGAACGGTCGGGATGGCTCAGTTTCATGGCGGCGACTCTACCACCGAAGCCGTAAAAGGATGAAGCGCGACGCGCCCCTGTGGCAGAACGTCGCAGATTACGCAGCCAGGCCTGGGTTGGTAGACTGTGCGCCCTCCTCGTTTCTACGTTTCAATGCCTTTTCAAAGCCTGATGTGTAGATCCAGAGCCATGCAGGCGCTTCACAGGATGCACAGTTGATGAGTACGTTATTCACCCGCCGCAAAGTGCTGACCGGTATGGGCCTGTTGGGCCTGGGCAGCCTGCTGGGCGGCTGTGACTACAGCCCCAAGCTGAACTTCAAGTACGGCAAGGACCTCAGTGACAAGATCATGGGCCGCACCTTCAAGCTCAAGAACACCGACGGCGAAACCGTCACCCTGAGCTCGTTCCGTGGCCTGATGCCGGTGGTGTTCTTCGGTTTCACCCAGTGCCCGGCCGTATGCCCCACCACTCTGGCGCGTGCCGCCCAGGCCAAGAAGCTGATGGGCCGCGACGGCGAGATCATGCAGGTGGTGTTCATCACCCTTGACCCCGAGCGTGACACACCGCAACTGCTCGACCGCTACGTGAAAGCCTTCGACCCCAGCTTCGAAGCGCTGTACGGCACCCCGGAAGAAATCGCCGTGGCCGCCAAGGAATTCGGGATCTTCTATGAAAAGATCCCGGCCGGTGACACCTACACGCTGTCCCACACTTCGACCAGTTTCGTCTTCGACACCCGCGGCAACCTGCGCCTGGGCCTGTCGGCATCCCTTACCGCTAAAGAGTGCGCAGAAGACCTGCTCACCGTCATGGAGGTCTGCTAATGACTGCCGTTCAACACCTCAAACGCGTTGCCTTCGGCCTGACCCTGCTGGGCCTTGCCGCCCACGCCAGCGCCCAGGTACAAGTCAGCGATGCCTGGGTGCGTGCCACAGTGCCGGGCCAGCCGTCCAGCGGCGCGTTCATGACCCTCACCGCCGACAGCGACAGCCAGTTGCTCAGCGTGGCGTCGCCGGTGGCCAAGGACGTACAGATCCATGAGATGAGCATGAAGGACGACGTGATGAAAATGGGCCCGGTAGACTCGGTCGCCCTGCCCGCCGGCAAAGCCGTCAAGCTCGACCCGGACGGCTACCACGTGATGCTGATGGGCCTCACCGGCCAGATCAAGGAAGGCGACCAGGTGCCGCTGACCCTGACCGTCAAGGACGCCAAGGGCGAGAAACAGTCCATCGAAGTGAAAGCAGCGGTCCGTGCCTTGAACGGCATGGACCACAGCAAGATGCACTGACTGTAGTGAGCGGGCTCGCCCTAATCCCAGTCAGTTAAGGATTAACGCGGTCACTGTGGGAGGGGCGGTGCGACGATTCGACTTGCTCCCGATGGACTGCGTAGCAGGCCCATTTTTGAGGCCGCTGCGCGGCCTATCGGGAGCAAGCCCCCTCCCACAATTTATTCATCACCCGCTTTATCGCTTAACTGACTGGCATTAGGGCTTGCCCCGCGCTGGGTGGCGTAGCCGCCCCAATAAGAACGCCACAGTATTTTCAGTGAAACCGAGGGGCCTGGGTTAGGGCCGCTTCGCAGCCCAGCGCGGGGCGAGCCCGCTCACTACAGATCAGTCGACGATGAAGAGTTTCGCGCCGATGGCCGTCGAGGAGCGATGGCCCTCCATGTCATTGCCCACCTGATAACTCATCCCGGCCGTCAGAATGAACTGGCGGCCATCTTCCAGCTCCGTGTGCAACTCGCCTTCAAGGCACAACAGCACATGCCCTCTCCAGCACCAATGATCCGCCAGGTAACCGGGCGTGTACTCCACCAGGCGCACGCGGGTGGTACCGAAATGGCAAGTACGCCATAAGGCATTGCCGGTAACGCCAGGATGGGTTGTGGGTTCGAGGGTGGCCCAATCCGTGGTGCCAAACGGGACAGCGGTAAGATCCATGGAACACTCGGTCGTCAGTTAGCGTGGCATGAAACTACCGGGCCGAGGCCGTTGGCGATAGACACAGATCCGACGGGTTTGCGGGATACAGGTGCCTTCGCTTGTCAGGCAATCAAATGCGGGGATTCTGCAGGGTTCAAACCGCAGCCAGCCGCTTTACCATCGGCACACACGCCAGCGTCAGCCCCGACGGCGAGTGATAGACCGCCTGCTCCTCGCCCACATATCCGCAGGCGCGGTAGAAGCTTGCCGCATTCAGCGTGGCGTCCAGCACCACTTCTTCAATCGCCAATGCCCGCGCCACGCTTTCCAGATGATCGAGCATTGCCTTGCCGTACCCTCGGCCGGTGAAGGCCGGCAGTACAAACAACGCGCCGACTTCATTGTTGCCAAGGTCGAGCATGCCGGTGGCGACAGGCTGACCATCCACCCACCCCAGGTAAAACGGTTTTTCCATCAGGGCGTTATAACCGTCGCTTGCGCGACCTCGGGTCCAGAGCGCCATTTGTTCAGCGCTGTAGGCACCGATGCATTGACCGCGAATGGCCTCGCGGCGAATCTCAAACGCGCGGTCAGCATCGTCTGGCGTGGCTCGTCTTATCTCCAACCGTACTGCCTCCTTCCATGACTTCAAATTGCCACTAGCCCATTTGTGCTAATCGACCCTGCCGGCCCCCGGCGCTATATTCCCCGGCACTTCCAACGCTCCTCCAACACCGTGCCTCCAGGGCGCGAGGGCTCGTTGCGCGTTGGAAAAGCCATAACAACCCCAAGGAAGATCCATCATGAAACTCCACGCTCCCCTGACCCGCCTCGCCCTGCTCGGTACGTTGATTATCGGTGTGGCCGGTTGCAGCAATATCAAGCCCACCGAAGACCATCTCAAGACGCTGTCGGAAACCAACCTGGGTGAGCCGGTCAAGCGTATCTCCAATGTGCGCAATGACTCCATGACGACCTATTACATCGCCAGCACCGCCAGCGGTGATTACAACTGCTCCGTGCCCAGCGGTGCCAGCGGCGGCATGTTCGCCGTGGCCAGCTTCGGCATGATGAAGCCGGCCGCTTACTGCCAGCCCAAAGGGGCTCGCGGCAATGGCTTGGTGCCGTTCAACTGATCACCGCCTGCTGGCTGAGGTCGCGCAGGGCGCCGCGCAGTTCCGCGGGGCGTACCGGCTTGGACAGAATCGCGATCTGGCGGTCGTGCAACGCGGCCTGGATTTTCTCCACATCGTGCCCGGTGAGGATCAGCGCCGGGACCGCCCAGCCGCGTTGCGCCCGCAAGGCGTCGATGCACTCGATACCGGTGGCATGATTGCCCAGGTCGTAGTCGGCGACGATGATGTCGCAATCGCTGACCAGGTCGCGCCCTGACAGTTCGGCCTGTACCTCGCAGCCCCAGCGCTCCAGCAGCGCCTGGGTCGCGAGCAGCACGTTCTGGTCATCTTCCACCAGGCACACTTTCAAACCGGTCAGCAGACCGACCTGTCGCGCATCATCACGGGGTGCCGGGGTCTGTGGTGCGGTCGCCAGGGTCAGGCCGTACAGGCTCACGGAGGTGCCATGCCCCACCCGCGAACGCAGGTTCACCTGCACGCCCATCAGTTGCCCCAGGCGCTTGACGATGGACAGCCCCAGGCCCACGCCTTCGACGTCTTTGTCCCGGCGGTGGCGCACCCGGTAAAACTCCTCGAAGACCTTGGACAGATGCTCCTCGGCAATCCCCCGGCCCCGATCATGAATCTCCACCGCCAAGCCACCTTGACGAATGCGCACGCCGATCAGCACTGGCCGATGCGCGCCGTATTTGAAGCAGTTGGACAGCACGTTCTGCACCATCGTGGCCAACAGCGCAGGGTCTACCAATACCCAGTGAGCACACGGCCGCAAGCGCAGTTCCACGCCGGCCCAACGCGCGGCCTCGGCATTCTGGCGCACCAGGTCGGCCAGAAAATCGCCCAGGTTCACCGGCTGGTACTTGGGCAGCAGGCGGCCGTTGTCGAGGGTGTAAAGGTCGAGAATCGAACGGAACAATTGCGAGACGTTGAGCAGCGAACGGTCGATGTTATCCACCAGCCGCCGCTCTTCATCGCCCAGGCGCGCTTCACGCAGGCACGCGGTGAACAGGCCGATGGAGTGGATCGGCTGGCGCAAGTCGTGACTGGCCTGGGCGAGGAAGCGGGATTTTTCCAGGTTGGCGGCGATGGCCTGTTCAGACGCCTTGCGCGTGCGCTCGAGCAGGATATGCGCATACACCGGGATCACGGTGCTGGTGATCATCAGCATCAGCACCATGAAGGGCTGTGCCTGCCATACCGGCGTAAGCCGATACACGATCAGCAGCGCCAGCAACGCCAATGCCGTGGCGATCGCCAGGTAGCGCGAGCCATAGCGCATGCCATTGCCCAGGTTGACCCACACCATCACCGCATACAGCGGCAGCGCCGCCTCGCCCCCCACCACCATGCCGAACGAGGTGCCGGTGTAGTCATGCACCATGCCGAAGATCCGCCGCGCCGGGTAATGCCCGGGCCAGCGCACGATGACCTGGCGCAAGGCGATGGATGCCAGCAGGAACACAAGGATGTAGAGAATGACCGGCAGGTAGGTGTCCACCGACTGCCCGGGCAGGAAGCCCAGCGCGCCGATGTACACGATAGCGATGCTGGCAACCACAATTCGCAGGTTGGCCTGGTCGAGTTCGGAGTTGGTCTCATGACTCATGCTCTACGTCCTTGTCGTCACGTTCAGCGTATCAAGGGGACTGAGCGGGCATCCCGCCCGGTGGTAAAGTAACATGCCTCAGCAACGTCGTGCCCCAGGAAGGAGCCCACCATGACAGGCCGGATCATCATTGCCGACGACCACCCGATGTTTCGCGAAGGCATGGCGCGCACGGTACAACGGCTGCTGCCCGGCGCCGTGATCCAGGAAGCCGGCGACCTGGACGCGGTGCAAGCCTTGCTGCTGGATCCCGGCGAGGTCGATACGTTGATCCTCGACCTGCGCTTCCCCGGCCTGACCTGCATGAGCCAACTGGCCAAGCTGCGCCAGCAACTGCGCCGCACCACCCTGGTGGTGGTGTCGATGGTGGATGACCGTGAGTTGATCGAACAGGTCATGGCGCTGGGCGTCGACGGTTTTATCGGCAAGAACATTGCCCCGGATGAAATCGGCCAGGCGTTGCTGGCGATCCGCGAAGGCGAAGTGCTCGTCAAGTTCGCCCCTTCCGGCCTGCTGCCGCTGGACACCCACACCCTCACCCCGCGCCAGCAGGAAGTGCTGCGCCTGATCGCCCAGGGCAAGACCAACAAGGAAATCGCCAAAGCCCTGGCTATCTCGCCGTTTACCGTGCGCATTCATGTGTCGTCGCTGCTGCGCGCACTGGATGTGCCGTCGCGTGCGGCCGCAGCGGTGAAGTATTCGGGGGAGTTCTAGGCGCTTGACGATGCACAGCCGCGCCCACCGGCTGCATCCGATATTTATGCTCAATTCCCAGCTTAATAATATTTTATTAAAAACCGCCCTCCCCCTAGCCTTGAAGTCATGCCCAAGCTGAATCCAACTGCATTACGCAAGGACAGACACATGACTCAAGCAATAACAACAATAGACACGCTGGTGGTGGGAGCCGGTCAGGCCGGCGTCGCCATGAGCGAGCACCTGAGCAAGCAAGGCGTGCCGCATCTGGTGCTGGAGCGCAGCCGCATTGCCGAGCGCTGGCGCACCGGGCGTTGGGACTCGTTGGTGGCCAACGGGCCGGCCTGGCATGACCGTTTTCCCGGGCTGGAATTTGATGACGTGGCCGCCGACGGCTTCGCCCCGAAGGAACGCGTTGCCGCCTACTTCGAAGCCTATGCCCGCAAGTTCAATGCGCCGATACGCACCGGTGTCGACGTGCTTTCTGTGGTGCGCAATGTGGGCCGCCCCGGCTTCACCGTGCACACCAGCGAAGGGGTGATCGAAGCCAACCGTGTGGTGGCGGCGACCGGGCCGTTCCAGAAGCCGGTGATTCCGGCGATTGCGCCCAAGGACACCGAGCTGCATCAGATCCATTCCGCCGACTACCGCAACCCTGCGCAACTGCCGACAGGCGCCGTGCTGGTGGTGGGGGCCGGTTCGTCCGGCGTGCAGATCGCCGATGAATTGCAACGCTCCGGGCGCCAGGTGTACCTGTCGGTCGGCGCTCACGACCGCCCGCCGCGTGCCTATCGCAAGCGTGATTTCTGCTGGTGGCTGGGCGTGTTGGGCGAGTGGGACCAGGCGGCGATGAAACCCGGCCGCGAGCACGTGACCATTGCCGTCAGCGGCGCCCACGGCGGCAAGACCATCGACTTTCGCGAGCTGGCCCAGCAAGGCATGACCCTGGTCGGCCTGACCCAGTCCTTCGACGGCAACGTCGCCCGCTTCCAGGCCAACCTGGTGGAAAACCTCGCACGTGGTGATGAGAACTACCTGGCCCTGTTGGATGCGGCGGACGCCTACATCGAGCGCAACGGCCTCGACCTGCCGGAGGAGCCCGAAGCCCGCCGCGTGTTCCCCGACGCCGAGTGCATCCAGCAGCCGATCCTGGAACTGGACCTGGCCAAGGCCGGCATCACCTCGATCATCTGGGCCACCGGGTTTGCCGTGGACTACAGCTGGTTGAAAGTCGACGCGTTCGACGCCGCCGGCAAGCCGCAGCACCAGCGCGGTGTGGCCAGCGAATCGGGTATCTATTTCCTCGGGTTGCCGTGGCAGTCGCGCCGGGGTTCGTCGTTCATCTGGGGGGTGTGGCACGACGCCAAATACGTGGCCGACCACATCGCCATCCAGCGCCAATACCTTGAATACCGCGAAGCCGCCCCGGTGGCTCGCCCGTCCCCTGTCAGCGCCTGATCACTTTTTTGCCGGAGTCTTTTTGATGCCTACCCACACTCGCATCCGCATGTTCAACACCAAGCAAACCTACCCCAACCAGAGCCTGGACAACGACCTGTGCCAGGCCGTGCGCGCCGGCAACACCGTGTATGTGCGCGGGCAGGTGGGCACGGATTTCGAAGGCAACCTGATCGGCCTCGGCGACCCGCGTGCCCAGGCCGAGCAAGCCATGCGTAACGTCAAGCAGCTGCTTGAGGAAGCGGGCTCCGACCTGTCGCATATCGTCAAGACCACCACCTACCTGATCGACCCGCGCTACCGCGAACCGGTGTACCAGGAAGTCGGCAAGTGGCTCAAAGGAGTATTCCCGATTTCCACCGGGTTGGTGGTGTCGGCCCTGGGTCAGCCACAGTGGTTGATGGAAATTGACGTGATCGCGGTTATCCCAGAGTAAGGAGGCAGCCCATGACCTTTTCCATCGTCGCCCGCTGCGCGGACACCGGCCAACTGGGGATCGCCATCAGTTCCTCGAGCATCGCCGTAGGCGCCCGTTGCCCGTGGCTGCGGCCCGGTGTCGGCGCGGTGTCGACCCAGAACATCACCCTGCCGGCCCTCGGCCCGGACGTACTCGACCTGCTGGAACAGGGCCTCGCACCGGCCGACGCCCTCGACAAGGCCCTGACGAGCAACGGCTACAGCCAGTACCGGCAACTGACGGCCATTGATCACCTGGGGCGCAGCGTACATTTCAGCGGCAGCGAAACCCTCGGCACGCACAATGCCGTGTCAGGCGAACAGTGTGTGGCGGCGGGCAATATGCTCGCCGATCGCGGTGTGATCGAGGCGATGGTCATGGCCTTTGAACAGAGCGAAGGTCAATTGGCGGACCGGTTGCTGGCGGCGATGCACGCGGCCATCGCTGCCGGTGGCGAAGCCGGCCCGGTGCATTCCGCTGCGCTGGTGGTGGTGGGTGAGCTGACCTGGCCGATCATCAACCTGCGCGTGGACTGGGCCGATGAAGCACCCATCGTTGAGCTGCAAAAACTCTGGGACGCGTACCGCCCGCAGGTGCAAGACTACATCGACCGTGCGCTCGCCCCTGATCGCTCACCCGGCTACGGCGTGGCCGGAGATGACCGATGAGCCACAGCCGCGCGTTGCTGCAAACGCTGGTGGGGTTCGACACCACCAGCCGCGAATCCAACCTGCAGTTGATCGAGTACGTACGTGATTACCTGACCGGTTTTGGCGTGGCCTGTGAGTTGATCTACAACGACGAACGCAGCAAGGCCAACCTGTTCGCCAGCATCGGCCCGGTGGAACTGCCGGGGATTGTGCTGTCGGGGCATACCGACGTGGTGCCGGTGGATGGCCAGCCCTGGAGCGTGCCGGCGTTTGCGCTGACCGAACGCGACGGCAAGCTGTTTGGCCGGGGCACGGCCGACATGAAGGGCTATATCGCTTGCGTGCTGGCGCTGGTTCCGGCGCTGGTCAAGGCGACATTGCGCAGGCCGGTGCACATCGCACTGTCGTATGACGAAGAGGTCGGTTGCCTGGGCGTGCGCTCGCTGCTGGCGCTACTGGAGCAGCGGCCGGTCAAACCGATGCTGTGCATCATCGGCGAACCGACGGAACTGAAACCGGTGCTCGGTCACAAGGGCAAGCTGGCCATGCGCTGTGATGTGCACGGCGAAGCCTGCCATTCGGCGTATGCGCCCTACGGCGTGAATGCCATCGAACATGCCGCCGACCTGATTGGCGAACTGGGACGCATCGGGCAACGCCTGCGCGAGCAACAAGACCCAAGGTTTGATCCGCCCTTCAGCACCGTGCAGGCCGGCGTGATCAGCGGCGGCAAGGCGCTGAATATCGTACCGGCCGACTGCCGGTTTGACTTTGAGGTTCGCGCACTGCCCTCCCAGGATCCGGCCGAGGTCGCACAAGCCCTGCAAGCCTACGCCAGGCAACAGGTGCTGCCACGCATGCAGGCGGTGAGCGCGCAGAGTGACATCCGGTTTACCGCGCTGTCGGCTTATCCGGGGCTGGTCACCGATGAGCGCAGCCAGGCGGCGGAGTTGATTGCCGCGTTTTGCGGTTCACGGGCCTTCGGCACCGTGGCATTTGGTACCGAAGGTGGGTTGTTTGATGCCGTGGGCATACCCACCGTGGTGTGCGGGCCTGGGAGCATGGACCAGGGGCATAAGCCGGATGAATTCGTGAGCCTGGAACAACTGGCGGGCTGCGACGCAATGCTGCAACGGATGCTGGACTCGATCCGCGCTTGAGCCGGACACAGCCCTCACCGCCCTTCCCGGCCTGACACATTCGAACAGGCCTGGCGCCGGATATTGCCTACTATGTTGTGGCTGTCCGGCGCTTTCGCTGTAAAAACTTATCCTCCTGCAAAGATGAAATGTTCCGCCACATTTGGTGAGTTATCGCCTGGAACCGAAGGAACTTAAAGACCACCCATGAAGGCAATCAAACTTGACGGGTTATACCCTGATCAACTTACAGGTACTTATCATGAGTAGTATTTCATCTTCGCTTTCAGCCCCACAGTTGGATCCAGATACCCAAGTGCGTGCTGTGCGCTCAAGTGAAGCGCAGGCTAAACCAACTAGTCCTCAGTTCACCATAAAACAAGAAGACCTGGCTGATGTCATGGACTTTTTCTACGATGCCGTCAGCTGGAATCGGGTCAAAGTCAAACTGGAATTCAATCAAGCGACCGTGAATGACTTTGGCGGCGGGCACGGCACTTACCATACGGTCAAATTCAGTTTCATACCGGACCGGGCGGACGGCACTTTCAGCCCCGAGTACTTGGACAAAACCGAAAGGGCAACACTCATGTTTAAAGGCAGAATGAGTAGTGCGGGTATTACTAACTACGCCCCTGTCGAGTAACACATTAGTTATCTGAAAGTTTTAACCCACCCCAAGTAACCCATGAGTACCAATATGAACAACATTCAATCCTCCCCTTATTCAAACACCCTTCAAGCGGCGCCGGAAGCATTGCGCATGCGCCCCGAACCCAATACGCCGGACAAAGAATCCAACCGCATCACCGTAAGAAAAGAAGACTTCGCGAGGGTCATCGATCTGCTCTCTGAAGCCGCCAGGCGCCACGGCACCCAAGTGACCATCGGGCAGCCGGAGTCGAGCAAACTGGATTATGGCGATGGGGCAATTGAATCAGAGACCTTCACCTTCAGCTTCCACCCTGACCAAGCCGATGGCACCTATAGTCCCCACTATCTGGAAAGCGTGAACAAAACCAACCAGTTGTTTGAAGACTGGATGCGCGTGGAATGCATCAGGAACTACGCGCCTGAATAACGGCCAGCGCTGTTGATCGTTCCCGCGCCTGGCGCGAGAACGATCCTGTCAGCCAAGCAGCCGCGCCAGCTCTTCACGGCAGTAATCAACAAACAACTGCACCGGCTTGGTCAACGGCGCCCGCCGCAGCCATACCGCCGACAAGCCCGACCCGGTGACCGTCTCGGCCAACGGCACACACACCACCTTCTGCCCGTCATAGGCGTACTCCGAATACGGCTTGGTCACCAGGATCGAAAAGCCGAACCCCCTGCCCACCATGCCCCGCACCATCTCGATCGACGGCGAGCTGAACACGATATTCGGCGTCAGCCCACGTTCTTCAAAGATGCTCACGAAGTAGGTCCGACTGGGCAGCACATCCAGCAAAATCATCGGCTCCAGCACCAGGTCCGCCAACGACACCTTGGCCTGCTGCGCAAAGCGGTGATCGGCCGGCAACAAGGCATACGGCTGTTGCGGCGGCATCAACGGCGTCGTCTCGATGGTGCCACCCAGGTCATGCTCGAACAGCATCGCCATATCGATACTGCCCGCCGTCAACGCTTGCACCAGCTCTTGTTGTTCGCCGTCGCGAATGCGGATTTCCACCCCCGGCCAACGCGCCTTGAAGCCTGCGATCAAGCGCGGCAGATACAACGGCGCCACGGTTTCAAAGCAGCCGATATCGATCTGCCCCGCCACTACGTCATTGTCCGCCAGGGCGTTCTGCTCGAACTCATGGGCCACCCGCAACAGCTCCAGCGCCTTGCGATAAAACCGCGCGCCGCTGGGTGTGAGCGACACCCCCTGCGCGTGATGGCGGATAAACAGCTGCACGCCAAAGCTGTCTTCCAACTGCTTGATGGCGGTGGACACCGACGGTTGCGCGATATACAGCTTGCGCGAGGCCTCGGCGACGCTGCCGCATTCGGCCGTGGTTACAAAATATCTGAGCTGGCGCAGATTGTAAGCAGCCATCAGAACCTCCAGAAACGTGGGATTTCGCCCCAAACAAGTGCGTGAAAATCGGCTTTTTTACGAGGATTCAAGTGCATGCAACATACCGGAGCAGAATCCGCCGCGAGCTATATTTTTTAAGGTCTATAGCAACAAACTTACTAATTTACCTCCCTGCGCCCATTGCAGATGATCCCTCCAACAACAAAGAAAGCGCCTCTCCGTGCGGCGCACAGCGAAGTACGTCAACGTACTCACCTTGCCTTGGAGCTCGTCATGGTCACCACTGCAACATCCTCCGCCCCGCTTATCGAAAAACACACGATTGGATACGTGCCCCCGGAAGATCGCCACGGAAAGGTAAGAGACCTGTTCACCCTGTGGTTCGGCGGCAACATCGCGCCGTTGCCGATCGTCACGGGTGCGCTCGGCGTACAACTGTTTCACCTGAACCTGCTGTGGGGCATTGTCGCCATCCTCGTCGGCCACCTGGTCGGCGGCGTGTTGATGGCCTTGCATTCGGCCCAGGGCCCGCAGATGGGCATCCCGCAAATGATCCAGAGCCGCGCCCAGTTCGGTTCGCTCGGCGCATTGCTGGTGGTGGTGATTGCCGGCGTCATGTACGTCGGCTTCTTCGCCTCCAACATCGTGCTGGCGGGCAAGTCCCTGCACGGCGTGGTCGACAGCGTACCGGTGCCGGTGGGCATCGTGATCGGCGCGATTGGCTCCGGCGTGATCGGAATTATCGGCTACCGCTTCATCCACGTGCTCAACCGCATCGGCACCTGGGTACTCGGCGCCGGCATCGTGCTGGGCTTCGGCTACATCTTCACCCATGTGCAGACCGCAGACTTTCTGACCCGTGGTGAATTCAACCTGTCCGGCTGGCTGGCGACCGTGTCGCTGGCGGCGCTTTGGCAGATCGCCTTTGCCCCCTATGTGTCGGACTACTCCCGCTACCTGCCGGCCGACGTACCGGTGGCGTCGACCTTCTGGACCACCTACCTGGGCTCCGCACTGGGCTCCAGCCTGGCCTTCATTTTCGGCGCCGTGGCCGTGCTCGCCACCCCGGTGGGCATGGACACCATGGACGCCGTCAAGCTCGCCACCGGCGCCATCGGCCCATTGATGCTGGTGCTGTTCCTGCTCAGCGTCATCAGCCACAACGCCCTCAACCTGTACGGCGCGGTGCTGTCGATCATCACCTTGGTGCAGACCTTCGCTTACCGCTGGATACCCACCGCCAAAAGCCGTGCGGTGATCTCGGTGCTGGTGCTGGCCGCGTGTGCGATTGCCGCCGTGTTCGCCTCCAAAGACTTCATCGGCCACTTCGTCGACATGGTGCTGGTATTGCTGGTGGTGCTGGTGCCGTGGACGGCGATCAACCTGATCGACTTCTATGCGATCCACAAGGGCAAGTACGACATTGCCTCGATCTTCCGCGTGGACGGCGGCATCTACGGCAAGTACAACCCACAGGCGCTGCTGGCCTATGCGGTAGGCATCGTGGTGCAGATTCCGTTCATGAACACACCGCTGTACGTGGGCCCGATTTCCGAGCACATCAATGGCGCGGACCTGTCCTGGGTGGTGGGATTGCTGGTGACGTCGCCGCTGTACTTCTGGTTGGCGAGCCGGGACAGCGCGTATAAGCGCCGCATGGAGGGGGGTAAGTTGGTCAGCGGGGTCTGACGTGCGCAGGCTTGGCGATAGATCACCTGTCGCCAAGCCTGCTTACACCTCATTCAAAAACCTCGTCACACTACAAAGCGATTGACCAACTGATTCAGGTTGATCGCCAGTTTTGACATTTCACCGCAGGCACTCGCGGTCTGGCTGGCACCCGCGGCACTCTGGGTGGCCAATTCGCGAATACTGACCAGGTTGCGGTCCACTTCACGCGCAACATGCGACTGCTCTTCGGAGGCCGTCGCGATCAGCAGGTTACGTTCGTTGATCTGCACAATCGCCGTGGAAATCTGATCCAGCGAAGTACTGGCCTCTTGCGCCACACCCAGTGATTCAGTCGCCAGGTCCCGGCTCGTGTTCATCGCCTTCACTGCCAGGTCCGATTCGCTCTGGATGCCGGCGATCATTTGCTCGATTTCCTGGGTCGACACCTGGGTGCGATGGGCCAAAGCCCTGACTTCGTCAGCCACCACCGCAAAACCACGACCTTGCTCACCGGCGCGTGCCGCCTCGATCGCGGCGTTCAACGCCAACAGGTTGGTCTGCTCGGCAATCGCCCGAATCACATCCACCACTTTGGTGATGCTCTGCGCACGATCCGACAACCCCTGAATCTGTTCGCTGGTGTTTTCAACGTTACCGTTGAGCTTCTGGATCGATTGCAGCGTCTGCGCCACGCGTGCCAGGCCGACCTCGGTATAGCCCTGGGTACGCTTGGACTCCTCGGAAGCCGACTCCGCGTTGCGAGCGACCTCATCCACGGCCGCGCTCATTTCGGTGACCGCCGTGGCCGCCTGATTGACCTCATCATTCTGCGCCACCAGGCCCCGGCTCGACTCTTCCGTGACCGCCGTCATCTCCTCAGACGCCGAGGCCAACTGAGTAGACGAATCGGAAATCTGCATGATGGTACTGCGCAGGTTCGCCTGCATCTGCGCAAGCGCCTTCAACAAACGCCCGGCCTCATCCGTGCCGCTGACCAAAACCTCCTTGGACAGATCACTGCCGGCGATACGCTCCGCGACCGTCAAGGCATCATTGATCGGCGAGGTAATGCTTCGGGTCAGCAACAGCGCCAACCCCACCGTCAGCACGATAACCCCGGCAATCAGCCCCACGATCAGCCAAAACCCGTTGTTATAGACACTGGTGGAATACAACCCCGCCTCCGCTGCGCCATCATTGTTGAAGGTGGTCAACGCATTGATCTGCGTCTCCATCGCATCAGTCAGGGGCCGAATGCCACTTTTCACCAGGCCGGCCGCTCCCTCCAGGTCGCCCCGGCGCATCAATGGCTCGAGCAGATCCAGTTGACGGATGTACGCCTCGGCGCTGGTTTTCACCGCCGTGTATAACGAGCGCTCTTTATCGCCCCCAACCAGAGGCTCGTAATTCGCCACGGCTTCGGTGAACGCCTTACGGTAACCCGGGAAGGCTTCAAGAGTTTTTTGAATGGACGTGGGGTCAGCCAGACCCCGCTGCGTTTCAAGCCTCAAACGCAGGACCGTGCTGTTCATCAACGCCGTTTGTCGGACGCTGGCCATCCAGTTGAGTTCGACGTCCTTTTCGGAATCCTTCAGCTTGCCCATCTGCATGACTGCGAATACGCCCTGCACAAAGACAAGCGCAATGATTAACGCGAAAAAAAGCGCAGCGCGTGGGGCTACGTTGAGATTTCTGAGGCGCATGCGGGATACCTGTTTTTCGAGGGGGGTGGTGGCGTTCAATACTGTATCGACTTTGGGGGGGAAAGTTTGAGGGTGGTGGGTGGTCGGGTAACGAGCTTGTACAAACCGTTGCTTAGCGATGGATTTTTTGCCCGAGAGGCTGGGCGGTGATCTCGGCGTGTGCGATGGGCAAGGGGGGAAATGGTGGCAGTTGAAAAGCGGTGAAAGACTTAGGCGGCTATCGGCCAGAAGCGATCATTCCACCTGCCTGCCAAATTAGGGCGTTTCAGACTTCGGTGCGCGCTTGCAGTGCGTCGTAAGCATGCAACTACACTCTGTGTAGTGAGCAACTTAAGGACAGCACATGGACATCACTATTCAGCGCAAGAAGGGAACGTTTGACAGTGCCTATGGCCAGGCTATCCCGCTGGCAATCTTGTTTGATGGCGCGATTGTGGGCCGCCTGGAAACGGGTGAAACATTATCTTTGGACCTTCCGGACGCTTGCGGGACGTTGCAAGTCGGTATGCTCGACCCCAGAAACTCGCCTTACATTGGAAGCACGTCTGGTGAGCTCATTTCGACCAGCAATGTACAGAGGGTTAGCCCCGGACAAGCCGTTCAGTCTTTTTCGGTAAAGACCCGGAAATGGGTGTTCTTTGACGTGCTGGGTTTGGCTGGCTCAGCGCCGTTCAACCGCTGGGTACTGGCGCTAGAGACCGATCAACTTTAGGACGCTTCTGACAGGCTTCAATCGGCCAAAAGCAGGCACTCGCAAGTGTCCGTTATCGACCCAAAGCTGACGGTGGCGGCAGGTAGAAATCGGCCCTGAGCAGACATTCAAGAGACGACGTCAGTGGGAATGCTACTAAGCACCTCATAGGTCAACCCAGCCTCAAAATATGACGCTCTCCACTCAAGGAATCCTACCCCTGGCTCGCACAACAAGAGAACGGTACATCCAGCCCCCCATTGAAACCCTTTCCACCACGGCGATATCTCCAGGAGCCACCTCCCGCGAGTTCATCCAGTCCGTGAGTACCAACGCTGCCCGATCAATAGTGACCGGCTTTATGATACTGCCCTTGAAAAGGGTTATACCGTCTAGCCTGAAAACTGATCGTTTATTCGGGAATTCCGGTCACCGTATGCACTACGCGCATTGCACAAGGCGGTCGCGCCCCTTCCGGGTCAAGCTGTTCGCATTTTTTCAGCAGCGGATAGGCATCGGCAAACTTCATAGCCGCCACCTGTTCGGCGTGCTGCTGCGAAACAAAGCAGCGCTCGAACCGGAAAGCGGCATACACCTCGGGCCGAAGTGCCGGATAATCGTAAACTTCGTCGACGATACTCTTCAGCATCTGGGACATCTGCCCGTTGGCTGCGGGGGAAATCCTCGTGAGCAGTTCATCTTTAGCGACGCCCGCTTGCCTGGCCTCAATAGCTTGCTTCGACGCGCTGATGGATGCCTGCATTCCCTGCGGAAACGGACAATCAGACTCAGCCAATGCCGAGGCCGACCCCATGCAACTCAGTAAAGTGAAAACAGCGGCCATCCTTGTCATGAAATTTACTCGTACGTAGCTAGGGCCGCAGATTCTAACCGATACCAGTTGATGATGCGTTCCATTGACCTGGTCCGTTCTGGGTCGGTTACTGACCGCCAGGCGCAAAATCAACGGTTTCATCAATGACGGATAGGAATGCCTAAGAACGAAAAGGCCGGAGTTGCCCGGGGCTGTAGACTGACAGCGTTTGGCCGATCGCTGCCCGTAACCAAGGGCAGAAATCGCCCAGACACGAACCTTTGCTTCAAAGGGAGACATCCCCTTTTCGAGTGTCACGCTTGAGGTTACTTGCCATTCCCCATACGCCTTTTCACCCTGTAACAGTCATTGATATCGAGCGCCTTTTGATAATATTCCGAGCGTTGTGCACGGTTACTGTCCCCCTGTAACCGGTAAATTTCCGCTTGGTAGTCACGACTGCTGCCCCACTGCATGGCCAGGCCCACAGGATCTTCCCGCTTGCACTCAAGCTTCACAACAGGCTGTGGAAAGTACTTCTCATAGATTGGCATTGTAGTCTCTATGGCCTGTAATGCTGTTTGGTACAGAGGCGTGTCGGTGTATGCAAAACACCAGGACGAAATCTCAAGTGCCGGTGGAGCAAAGCCATGAGCAAGGCTTTGTTCAAACAAGGGGCAAGCTTTCTCTTTAATGACTTCGCCCGGATACAGCATCACGTAGATCAGCCCGAGACGATATTGGGCTACGGGATGATCAAGGGCGGCTGCCTGCTCAAGCAGAGTGATCGCTGGCTTTAACAAGGCGCCGGCTTCATCGATCAGGGCCAAAGAGCGCTTCTTCTCCTCTGCGCTTGCCGTTGGGGTGTTAGCCTGTACTGCTTCGAGCTTGCTATTCGCCTGTTGTAAATACGGGACAGCTTGCTGATAGAGGCTCTCACCGCGAGGGTCAATATGAAATGTGTTGGCCATGCACGAAAGCGATAGCAGGCACCCTGCCAGGGTGTAGCTCCAGCGATTAAGAAACATTGTTTACTTCCTTGCAGCACATCATTTGAGAGCAGCGCAGCCTACCGATAGTTTTCGCTAAAAACTACTTTCCCGGATTTTGACTCCCTTGTCTGATGGTGAAGAGCACGATATCAATATCGTCACCAATTCCGCCCGGATCATGGTGCAGGATGTGACGGATGTGTCTACCGTGAATGAGCAGCGCGGGCTTGATTCGCCCGCTGTCGCTTGATGTGATTTAAGCTGTGGAAAAAGCCCGCTTTGGCGGGCTTTCTGATTTTTGGTGAGCAGCCCAATCGCACCTTGAGCAAGCCCGGCTAGGCACGCGCCCCTCCAGGAGTTTCTTCCAGTGTCCGAAACGCCAAACGTTTCACGTTGTCCTCGCCTTAAGGTGGCCTGGTCGCTGACAACTCAGTGATAGGGTTTAGTAGCCCGCGTGACAACATGAAGTGCATGAGCCTCATCGATCAGATGTTCTTGTCTGTACTTGATGGTGGCTGTGCGCAGGGCGCCCTCGGGCACGCCGGCTTTGTGTGTTCCCCGGTCTACTAACCTGCGTACAGCTGCCACCCTCTCGTTTAGTAGCGAAAAGGTGTTGGCCCTAACACAGGTACAACACACATGTTCAAAGTCACCCCCAACCCTCCAAACGGACCCGACCTGAAACTGAATCAGGCGGCGCACCGCGCAATTGATCATTACCTCAACGCACGCACCGAACGGCCAGAACCCCCTCCTCCACCTTCGAAGACCCTGTTCAGCGTCGCCGACGATGCCAACAGTGAAATGCTGATTGCCAATAGCTATGAGACTTTTTCTTCGGTGACCGCGTTGTTGCTTGACCTGTCGGATGAACTGACGGGAAAACAGCGAGATGTGGCGTTGGCGATTCACCAACTCAGCGAGTTGGGCGTATTGCTGATGGATAAGTTGATGACGCACGAGGCGGCTATCAGCTAGACGCTTTACCCACAAAAGGTCGCCGAGTCGTCCCAACCTATGCAAAAACCCGGCGACCTCTTGCATATATAGCCGGCGCACGATCTTCTACAGGCTGTCCCCGTTGCGACCTCAGAGCATGATTTGATCCATGAGAGATACCCCCTACACACTGTTCATGCGCTTTCAGACACCCGACCCTGACATTGCCCCACGCGAACAGGCGCCGATGCTCGCCCAGGAGCAAGCCTGGGCGCGGGAGCACGCGTGCAGGCACCGCTTCAGCTGGATCGAAGTGTTGGTGCCGCCGCTGTGCTTTGGCCCTGTGTTGCCGGGTATCGCGTTTTTACTGGGCCTGTTGCTCTATCGCTCGTTATTCGCCCCCGACCTGGATATTGACCGGATCGTCGGAGCCTCCTTTGGCTGGCTTGCCCTCGCGACATTGCTCTTCATGGCGGGCTGGGGGTTACGCAACTTCTTGCGCGATACCCGCGACCCGACCAAACGCTACTGGCGGTCCATGCCGGAGCAAGGGTTGGCCGAGCTTGAGCACCATCGCCTGGTATCCGGCACCAGCCTGTGGTCCTCCGATTATGATCCGGACTGCAACACCCTCATGCAATGGACAAACGGCAAGCTTGAATGCGTGCAACACAGCGGTGTGACGCAATGGGTCCTGGCCAGGACGACTGCGGGCCACTGGCTGGTGCTCAAGGAAGAATACGCGGGCAACTTCAACTATGGACGGGTTGGCAAAATGCCCACCCCGGACAAGCACATGCAGCCCTGCCAGGCGCTGACGATCGCCTTTGCACCCGGCACCAACCTCTCTCTCGGAAGGCGTTTCAGCGGTGCGCCGATGCCATTGGTCGACACGCCGTATTGGCTGTCTGCCGATGAACTCAAGCGCCTTGTCGAGGTGGCCCATCACTGGGCCTTTTTGCCCCCGGACCGTTACGCCGTGGTCAATCAGCAGGATGCCGAGTGGGTGCAACGGCTGGCGGACAAGGCGCAAGCCAGCGTCGGCCCCCGGCCGGACGAGACAGCCAGCAATCGGCCAGAAGCAGCCCTCTAGACCAACTTGTGGGTGCTCCTTCTGTGGCTGAATCTCCACCGGAGTAACACGCTACAATTCGACGAACCCGACCACGATTGTATATTCGCGAGAAGCTGGAAACGGCAAAAGACGGGTCATCGTAACCTTCATATTGCCCATCACCGAATTCTCCGGCACTGGGCGCGACACTGTGCAACTGTGCAACTGTGCAACTGTGCAACTGTGCAAGCGAACTCGACTTCTTCCTAGATCACATTATGTATGCGTTCACGTGGCTCTCCATAGTTCACGTAACTCGCTCGTGAACGCTGTTCCACTTCCATATGCCTACTGCACGCTCGTTATATCTGCCAACAGTTGTTCGAGCCCTTCCGGAGTTGAATAGAGGTTTTCCAGTGCCGCAACCTCAGCCAATTGGCCTGGCGAAAGCTCCCTTTCTTCATGCTCCAGCTGGTCGCGCATTTCATCTTGATTTTTCGGCAGTTTGCGTTTCAAAGCTACGCGCAAGAGCCCGCACGCCTTGAGCTTGTTACGTTCGAAACCTCGACCGGTATCTACCTGCACTGCAAGGATCGCGGTTGCAAAGGCATGGCCTTGCGCAGCAGCCTTGAGCAACCACCTATTCGCTGTCGGGTAGTCGACCGGTATTTCATCACCCTTGCTGTAGAGAACGCCGAGAATGAACTGTGCATCGGCCCGGCCTTGCTCGGCGGCGCGGGTAAACCACTGCAGGGCGGCGGGTACATCCTTGGGTGTGCCGCTGCCACTGAGCATCGCGGCGCCCATCAATTCGTAAGCCTTGCCACTGCCGGTGTCGGCTGCCTGAGCAAGTAGCTTGACCGAGCGTTCAAGATCGACCGGCGCGCCTCTGCCATGTGCGTAAATAGTTGCCAGTTGTATGAGTGACTCGGCATCCCCTTGAGCACTGCCTTTGCTTGCCAAGGCGAACGCCTGTTGATCGCTCGCCTCAACGCCATCACCTCGGTAGTAAAGCCTGGCGAGGTCTCCTTGTGCTTTTGCATGCCCTTGTTCGGCGGCTTTTTGAAACCACATGGCGGCCTGGGCAAAATTCCTGGGTTGATCCGTGCCTGCGAGATTGGAAATACCCAGGAAATACTGGGCATCCGGGTTTCCGTGCTCAGCCGACCGAGTGATCCACTCCAGGCCCTTGGAATGATTCACCGCTACGCCGCGCCCGTAGTAAGTGAAAAAACCGGTTTTATACTCAGCGACGGGTTCGCCGTTTTCAGCGGCGCGCAAATACCACTGTGCGGCCTTGACCGGGTTTTTATCGACCACCAGGCCTTCGTCGTAAAAAGCCCCAATCATCAACGTGACGCTATACGGACTGCGCCATACGGTGATAGCGAGCGTGATTAAAAGATAGGCCAGACAGCCGAGGAGCAACGCAACCAAAGGAACGACAAACCGGCGCAAATTCGAATCCATTCGTGAAGTGTGGGGGGGCATTGTAGCGACGCTCGTGAGCGGGGGCATAGGTGCCTTTTTACAACAGGTTTAACCTCACTCGGCGCTGAAAAGCGTCGACCCAAGTCGGGCGTGCCATCAACAACACCGTCGTCGCCGACAACAATCCGGCACAGCATCGATTGAACATCCATCCCAAAGGGAAAATTGCGGCATGTGGGTGGTTGGGGATCACTGATTGCGCAAGGAATGCAGTGAAGATCAGGATCGCTTTCGGATTACTCGAACCTAGGTTGATTAATCGCTTACCGGATGGAAGCTTTCGGCCAATAGCGGTCGGTCAGCATTTACGGAAATCGAGTTCCTGCTGTATCGCCCTAAAAATTTGGCGGACGCAGTGAAAATGGTGGATGAGTCGGTGCTGATCTACAACGGGGAACGGCCACATCTGTCCCAGAAATACAAAACGCCCAATGCGGTGCATCGGGCGTTTTGAGTCTGAAATGGGTGTAGACCTATTTCAGGACTAGACAACAAACTTAGGCCAATTTCAACGACTGCTTTTGGCTGACTTCTGCCGGTCAAAAAAAGATCTCCGAGCTGCCACCTTATGCAAAAGCCCAGCGACCTCTTACATCTAAGGTCGGCGCGCGATCTTCTACATACTGTCCCCTTCCCGACGGCCGGACACAACGCGTCTAGTGCTGCTTACCCAAGCGGAGCGCGGTAGCGATTATCAAGGATTGACCACCGGAATAGCTGGCAGCTGAAACCCGTCATCCACTCTTTTTTGGGTGAAGTCGTCACCGCCGTCTTGCGCCTTGCTCCGATAAGTAGTGGCTGTTAGCTCAATGATTTCATACGCGTCATTCAGATGAGGGTTTCCTGGGTTGGCGGGAGCAATCAGATCCCCCACTTTTTTCCCGGTAGTGATGGTGAAGTAGATCTTGCCGGAAACACCCCATAGGCCGAATTCCTGTTGCTCAAACCATTGGCCGGATTTGTCGGTCACGCGAAACATCACGATGAAGGTGCCATTGGCTCGACGCTCACTCAGTTGCTGCATACGTTTACCGTCGAGGGTTGTTGCTTCGCCATACCATTTACCGATCATCAGGGCGTGTTCTTGTTCCTGAAGGGTGGAGAGGGGCTTTTCGGTATGAACAAGGGGTTGTTGACTGCAGCCGAACAGGCACGTGAAGGCAAGTGCAGAAGCGAAAATCTTGAACACGTAAATTCCTTTGCGAAAAGGGGATGGATTTATTCCTGAACAATGTCTAGTTCTAAAATAGGTTTATACCTTCTGATCTGTTTTCAGGAGGAGGTAACGAAATCAACAAAAAGGCGTATTCAGCGAGCACTAGACAGGGCTTCAGAGCGCGAATTAATGAAAACGCCTGCCACCCTCACCCCCTCTGCTCGAATCGCCGCCGCTTTAGGAACAACCCCACCCCCAGTGCAACGGCAAAAACCGACAGCAACCCCAGGTCAAACCCAAACCAGCGGGTTTGGCTCGCGGCAACGCAGCCGACCGCCCCCATCACTACCAGCAGTACCCCTAACCATTTGCGAAGCGGGTACGATTTGAGAAACCGATCGATCAGAAAGAACAGCACCAGAGCAACGACCAGTTGGGTAATATCAGGCATGTGTTTCTCCCGTCAGGTCTTGATGATCAGTGTCGAGGCGGTACGTTGCGGGCCGATGCCGCCATTCACCTGCGCCTCAATACTCACCAGTACGTCGCCTGCATGATAGGTGGGCAGGGTTTCATTCACGTACATGCGCACACCGGCGCCGACCGGGGCCCCCACATAGGGGGAGGCAACATAAGAAGTGGCGCCAGCGAACGCCGAGGCCGCAAGGTTGGCGATTTTGGTGCGTTGAGCGTTGAGAACATCGCCCTGCTGCCGGGTCAGCGGCTTGGAAATGCCGATCATCATCAGGCACGGCAGGTTCTTGGCCAGCATCTTGTCGTACACCTCGACCACCTTGCGGTTGACCTCGTAGTGGGCGCTTTTCGCCTCTCCAAAGTGCAACTCGCGCAGGCGTCCGCGTTCGCTGTCGGTGAGGGTGATCTGCGAGACGTTGAACACGATCCCGTGATTGCCGATGTATTGGAAAGTCCCTTCGAACTTCATCGCACGCATCCTTTCGAGCCAAAAGCGGGAATTATCTAGAAGGCGTGCGCGGGATTCAAATCATTTCACCTGGCTGGCAAGGTGCGATGCCCGCCGTAAGGTGTTGACGGACATAGTAATTGTCGAACTCACTGCTTTCGACGAACTGGAAGCCATGGCGAGTGTAAAAACGATTCGAGGCACTTTCTTTGAGAGCACCTACTTTGATCGGGAGTGCAGCCGCATCCGCAGCTTTGAAAATGTGAGTGAGCACAGCAGAGCCGATCCCCGAACCTTGCGCGCTCGGCCTCACGTATAAGTGGTCGAGCACAAGTTCAGTGGGGTGGTGTTTGACCACTACAAAGCCAACCCTTTCTCCAGCAAGCTCAATGTAATGTGTGTTGTGGGCTTCAAAGCAGCGAACAAACCGCTCGCGCGCCCGCACTGGATCAAATCGCCCGATGCGCTCCAAACTTTCGCGCATGGCCTCAATTCGAATGGCAACAAGATCGTTCAAGTCGCTTTGTTGAGCGCGGACTAACGTCACTGGGAAGTGTTGATTGGGTTTGATCGGCATATCGAATCGATCCTGAATTCGTAGATGTTCAATGCGCGCTTTTAGCCGACTATTGCCTTCCGTGAAGGGCTACAACCGACCCTGAGCAGACATTCAAGAGGCGACGTCAGTGGGACTGCTAAGCACCTCATAGGTCAACCCAGCCTCAAAATATGACGCTCTCCACTCAAGGAATCCTACTTCTGGCTCGCACAACAAGAGAACGGTACATCCAGCCTCCCCCATTGAAACCCTTTCCACCACGGCGATATCTCCAGGAGCCGCCTCCCGAGAGTTCATCCAGTCCCTGAGTACCACCGCTGCCCGGTCAATAGTGATCAGTTTTATGATACTGCCCTTGGAAAGGGTCATACCGCCTCGCCTAAGCTTGTGAACGTATCTGGTTTGTAAACCTATTTGGAGATTTAAGGAAGGTCTGCTCTTGGCCGATAGCTGTCTCACAGGAGCAGCCACTAAGCTTGGAAAAATCTATCGGGCCGGCATGGGTAAAGGGCACTGGACGCCACGCCGTCAATGATTTCCTCGCTGGCAAGGCGCCCGACTATCGCCGCCAAAGTAATTCCGGGGTGCATTGCGCAAACATACGCGCCGACCACCTTGGGTAGATAACCGATAATGGGGATACCATCGGCAGGTATGGGTCTGAGTCCGACACAAGCGCTCTCCACCTCTATTGAATTGACCCCATGGAGTTCGTTCCGGATTGCCTTGGCAGTTCGAAGTGCGATCGCTAACGGTTGGTTCTCCATGGCTTCGTCCAGGTAATCTTCTGCCGCCAGCAACGCACCGTCCGAGCTTTGCCTCACTTCCATTTCGGGGCCGGAGATCAGGGTATGCACGAGGTTGGGTTGTGGTTTGTAGCGGATGAAAATGGCAGGCGAGGCCTCTATTGGTAGGGACACCTCAAGCATATCTGTCAGCTTCGTTATGCCTGTCCCGGCTGCCAATACGACGATATCGGCATCGATGCTGCCTATTGTTGTTTCAACCCCGGACACCTTTGCACCCTGCGTTACAAAACCGAGAACTCGCGTCTGAGTGAGAATCTTCGCCCCATATGCCTCGGCGCCCGCGATTAACGCATGCGTAGCTGCCACTGCGTCGAGCGCCCCTTCTTGCGCCACAAATAAAGCAGCCTCCGGAGGATTCTTAAGATTTGGCTCAAGGTCGAGAATCTGCGATCGAGAGACCCAGTGATCCGATGCCTGCTTACCCGAAGTCGACAGCGCCGCATTCGGCATCACGCTGTATGACAAGGCGCCTGTCCATCGTATTTCCATGCCAGGCAACTGTGTTTCGAGTCGGCGGTACTCTTTGATGGCAGAAGCGCGCAGTTGCGCAATTGGGTCAGGTTCGGGGTGTGTAGTATTGATCCAGGCGAATGAACTCCCAGTTACTCCAGACGCTATACCTTGCGCCTCGACCAAGATGACTTTCGCACCTTTACCAGCCAGGTGATACGCAAGTGACGCGCCTACGATGCCTGCACCAATGACAACGACTCGTTTACCTTGGCCATTTCCCATATCAACCTCCGTTTTGTCGACGTGCCGATGGTACGACAGCTGGATGCTTTTTGAATGTCTGCTGCTGGCCCAAAGCGGAGGCTCATGAACGGCCACTTTCGGCCAGAAGCGGTCATTCTGAAACCCTCCCTTTTTCCTAGCTGAAAGCGGAGCGGCGCGTAGGCTAAATTGGATGACCTCAGTGCGATTGCATCCAGCCTGCGGCAGCCCAGTCCAAATTTTCGGGTATCAGGTAGCGGTTACTGGCATCGGCCAGTCTCTGATTAGCCGTTTCTTCTGCAACCTTGAAAAGCCCTTTGGAGGCTTCAGGGTCGGGGATAAGGCTGCTGTGTTCGGCAGGGCTCAGGAGCCATTGGCTGGCCTTTGCAGGGTTCAGTTTGGCTTTGCCACCGCTAACCTGAATGGCAACAAACTCCTGCCGCATGCGTTTGCCTTGTGGGCCTTGCCAGCGCAGCATGGCTCCAAGGAGTGCTCCCTCGCCGAGTTCTGGTGCTTTGAGCATTGCAGCCAGACCGCCAAAGTCGTGCTCGCAGGCTTTGCTCAGCAAGTACTGCATCAGCTTGGAGTTGAGGTCGAGAATGTGGGTGTCTGGGCGATTTGCGGCGAGCATGCGATCTAAGGTCACGTCCATACGTTGGGAGGCTTTGGGGGAAAGCCCCATACCGCGCATCACTTGCTCGGACAATCGAATACGCAAAAGCCGCTCTTTGTGGCTGCGCTCCACGACCTCGATACCCAGTTGTTCGAACATTCCTAGGACGAAGCTGTAGAGGTGCTCGACTGTGATTTCCAGCTCGTCGCGTAGCTCATTTGGGTCGCTGGTGGCGGCGTGGGCAAACAGTTCTCGTTGTTTGGCGGCAGCGCTGCGAGCCTGTTTCAACGCTTCATCGATACGCTCTCGTGTTCGGTCGATGCCAAGTTTTGTGGCTTGTTGCAGGATATCTTCCACATCGATCAACTCGGCCAGTTGACCGAGGATTTCGTCTTTCAGGCCATCATTGAATTCATGCTGTTGAACCTCGGCCAGGTCATTCACCACGCTGTCGATTCGCTCATACATCAGGTCGACGATATTCTGATCCAGGCTGTCGGTTTGCTGGATGTTGAACACGACAACCTTCTTCTTCTGTCCATAGCGATACAGGCGGCCAATACGCTGTACGAGGCGCATGGGGTTCCAGGGCAAGTCATAGTTGACCATGATGTGGCACTTGCTCTGGAGGTTGATGCCTTCTCCACCGGCCTCAGTCGAGATCAGAAAGCGCCCCTGTTCCTCAAAGCGCTTAATGGCCTCCCGTCGCTCAGCATGCTGCATGGAGCCATTGATTAGCTCGACCTGGCCGCTGCCATAGTGCTCAGCCAAGGCATCCAGCAGGTAGTTCTGGGTGGTGCGGTATTCGGTAAAAATCAGCACTTTCTCGTCAGCATTTGTTGCGTGAATTTTGCCGATGATTTCTTCGATAAACAGCTTCAGTTTAAGGTCATTCGCCTTTAGTGCGGCGGCCTCAGCAATCAGATCTTTCAGCAGCTGCACCTCGCCCGCAAAGAACTCGCGAGCGTCGCTGGTGAACTGTTCTTCCCATTCTCCCAGGTAGCGCTCATCGCTGGGGTCTTCAGCAGACGTACCGTTTGCTTGATCGTCGAGCAGGCGCTGGAGGCGATTACACAGGGCTCGGTGAATGGCCGCTGCGCTGGAGGCCGCCAGTTTGCGGTAAACCGTCATGACGAACCCAATGGCGTTGCCTTTACGGCCTAGCGATTCGCCTGCGCTGTAGCCTTTGCGCAGATAGTCCTGAAGCGTTTTATCGAACTCGACGGACTCCAGGCTGCTGGGCACCTGCAAAGCCTTGGTGATCTTACCTTGGAATATGAAGTTCCCTTCTGCGTCCGTTACGTCGGCTTTGTGGTTGCGGAATACCATGTCATGCAGGATTTCAGGCTTCAGGTTGAGCGCCATCAGTTCGGTACGGCGTTCAGGACGAAGCAGCTCTAGCAGTGCGACGAACTTGTCCTGCATGCCCTGGTGAGGAGTCGCGCTCAGCAACAGCATGTGCTTGGTTTGGCTGCGTAGGTTTTTCGCCAGGTCATAGCGCTCAGAGCTGTCCAGCTTTTGCCCGTACTGGCGGCGGCTGAGTCGATGGCCTTCGTCAAAAATCACCAGATCCCAAGGCTCGGCCTGGAGCAGGCTTTCCAAGTGACCCTCCTGCTTGAGCCGATCCATGGAGCCGATGACACAGTCGTGCATCTTCCATTGGCGGGGTTCATTGATGAAAAAGTCCTCACCATAGATCTCGAAGTCTTCCAGCTTGAATTTGTGATACAGCTCTTCTTGCCACTGCTTGGTCAGGCCCGCGGGGGTAATCAGCAGGATGCGTTTGACCAGGTCTCGTTGTCGCAGTGCATGGAGCAGCATGCCGGTCTCGATGGTCTTACCCAAGCCAACATCGTCCGCAATCAACCAGTTGAAGTTGCCGGAGGCGAGGATGTGGTGCACCAAATGAATCTGATGAGGAAGCGGCTCAATCTCAAGGTGAGAAAGGGCGCCAGTGTTTTCATTCCATACTTTGATGGCATGGGCCAGCATGCGCAGGCGCATGCGTTCGGCATCGTGTGCTTCGCCTTTGCTGGCGGTGACAAAGCGATGTTTAACGCCCTTTACCTGACGCAGGTATTGATAGGGTAGCCAATGGCGCTCACCACGCTCAGGAAAATCGACCAATACCTGCTCGCTGCCTGCCAAGGTGCGCTGCTGCATGATCACACCCTGCCCTAGTGAGCGAACACCGCTACCAGGGGTTTCGTCGACCACGTCCATGCCATTTTTAAAGCCCGAGCGCACGGCAGATGCATCGACATAGGCCAGCTTCTTCTCCGGACTGAACCAGTGAACCTGAAGCTGATCTTCGGCCTCTTTAGCAATGGCCATTTTTACCACGCCACGGCGTTCATTCTGGCCGCTGGGTAGTGTTTGGCTGACCCAGCAACCTGGAACATGGGTAAGTCTGAGGGGCTTCATGGGCTAGTCCTTACGGATCAATGCTTGGCGAGGGTTGGTCGGTATTTTGTGTGTGCAAGGTGGAAGCAAGAGGCGCTGCTGACCATTGAGGCGCTGCTTCATCAGCATCATCGTCACTGCTCTCTTCCTCGGTCTCAATGTCGCTAGGCATATCTGCATCATCGGCCTGTTTCTTCGAGCGTTTTTCTGCATTGAGCGACGGCGTTTCCTCTACTGCTGGCTTGTCACTGAAATAGCAGCTGGGCTCCTGCGGATGTTTGGTTTGAAACACGCCATAGGCTCTAAGAATTTCGGTTTTCTCACACTCCAATGTGTCGTACAGACCTAAATCGCTGTATTCCTCGGCAGGTAGCTCGCGGGGGTTACAGAAGTCAAAGTGCTGGTTGGCGGGTAAGCAACCTTGCAGATTGGCGAATCTGAACCATAGGTATCGAGCAAAGGCCCTAAAAGCGCGGCGTAGGGAGTTGTTCTCATACCAAGTAGCAAAGAGGCTTTCGAGGAAGACCTCAATTTCTTCCACCTGCGGTAGTGACTCAAATGAGCGCACGATCAGCAAGGCTGTAGGCCAGGACAGCACTTGGTGAGAAAGGCGACTACTACCGGTCTTATCAAAAGCTATCCAATAAATATCGTTCTCGGCCCAGATCACCTTGATATGCGCCGCGAGGATTAACTCGTCAGGGGTGAGCCCTTTATCGATTTCTCTCTCCAAGGCAAGACGAGTTGCTCCCCAGCCGCTCATGACAAAAATCTGCTGAACCAGAGGGAGAGTGCTGATTGACCAGTTGGCTCTACCGATCAACTCGGCGGCTTTCTGTAGCGCACGATCTTCGCGTGAGAGTTTGTCGGCTAACCCATCAGCCTTGTCATCAGCTTCAGGATCTTCGCTATCGAAAACCTCATCCGGGTCAAAGGCGTATGCCGCATAGTCGTCACCCAGATCGCGGAAGTCGTCCACAACATCTGGGATGTCTTCTTCCTGCTCTGCCCCAAGCTCGTAGATCGACAGATCCTGTAAGTCATGATCTAGGTCGATGGGATCTTCCTGATCTTCAAGCCCTGAGTTCGGCTCAGGTGAAGTCGGGGTGTTTAGCGCTAGCTCGGTGTGCGCGGGGTAATCCTCATCCTCATCGTTCTCGTCAGATATTTCATCGTAAGTTTGAGACGGGGGAGCAGGAACCTCCGGGGCTGACGATGTTGTAGGCAGCAATGAAGACTCATCGGAGTCCGATGGTTCTGGAGCGCCCAAGTCTGTTGGTTGATCAGGGATTAGTGAGCGCCCAGATCTGTTGAATACCTTGACCTTGGTTAATCCTTCTCCTGCTTCCGTCTCCTTCCGTGGATGGGCGAGCTTGAGAATGGTTTTTGTGGCGGAGGACAGGGCATTCTCATCCCCAGTCACATGCGCATCGGAGGATTCGTCTGTAGCCGCTGGAGCCGCACTTGGTGCGTCACTGGCTTCGGGGTCATCGAAGAATGTTGAAGCTTCAGGCTGCGTTGATTCTGATTGGCCCTCCCACCAGCCGACAGTTTTCAACGCAGGATATTGGGACGCCGTGTTCTGAATGAAGGTAAACGAATCATCGACTATCTCGGTCAACGCCTTGCTGGTCGGCGCTGTTGGGTTTTCTAGGGGCGTCAGATGCTCAGCTGAGTCATTGAGGAATGCCAGGTCACTGTCTGTTGGCAGGCCGTCTGTCGACTCTTCAGGCTCAATCTCGACAAAGGCCTGCTGTTGGCGTTTCAGGAGTAGAGCACGCTGCATGGCCTTTGCCCCATCTATGAGGCGGCCTTGCATCATGTACACGCGGCTGAGCAGATTCAGGGAATCAGGCTCTTCAAACGTATAAATCGCTTCTAGGAGGAGCGACTCGGCAGCCTGCAACTTGCCAGATGCGACCAGGCCGTTGACGTCTTTAATGATCAGTTCTTTGCTGCGGCGCTTGCTCTTTATCGAGAACGTTTGCGGTGCGCGATGCTTTTTGAGGTGGAGAATTAGTTCAAGTCTGCGCCGTATATCATCCGCTGACTGATGACTTCTCAGGAATTCGGTAAGGAGTGCCCTGGCTGTGGCATGCTGCCCTTGAGCAATCAGAAGCGAAATGGCTTGGAGCAGGCCTTCCGAGGAGTGGCCTTTCAAGCACGCACGGATCTTCGTCTCCAGCTCTTTTGGATCCGATGCGGCATAGCTCCACAGTTCGTTTAACAGCGCTTCCCAATCCATTTCCATACCGACTCCGTGATGACACAGCACAGCCTTTCACAAATCGTGTCGTATAGCGTTGGCACTGCCTCATAGGTTTGTGGCCTGTGTCGTCCGTCACATTATCCATAGCGACCTTATGGGTAAAGGCAAACAGCCACCAGAACAATAATTTCTTGTCCGCAGGGCCAACGCTTGCGGGTTGCCTGATACGCATTACATCGAGACGTATCAGGACAAAGTAGGGGCAGAATGACCGCTACTGGCCGATTTCTGCCGGTCAAAAAAGCCAAAATAAATTCGCCCCCTTTTCGATTAGAAGCGCAGGTTTGCTTCGCCCACTGTTGCCTGATGTGATTTAAGCTGTGAAATAGCCCGCCTTGACGGGCTTTCTGGTTTTGTTGAATGGCCCAACCGCACCCTGAGCAAACCCGGCTAGGCACGCCCCCCTCGCTGTAGGCGACTCTATCGCCGACCGCCCCTCCAGGAGTTTCTTCCAGTGCCCGAAACGCCCAGCCACCTCGCCTACACTAAACGTTTCAACGTCGTCCTCGCCTATATCGAAGCCAATCTCGAAGGTGACCTGTCGGTGAATACATTGAGCCAGGTGGCGAACTTTTCGGCGTTTCACTTCCATCGACAGTTCACTGCGTTTGTCGGCGTGCCGGTGTCACGGTATGTGCAGCTGATGCGTCTGCGTCGTGCGGCCCATAGCTTGGCGGGCCTTGCCGAGTATTCGGTGCTGGATGCCGCGCTCAGTGCCGGTTTTGAAAGCCCGGAGGCGTTCAGCCGGGCGTTTCGGCGGGCGTTCGGTATGGCGCCGAGTGTGTTCAGGAAGGCGCCGAACTGGCAGACCTGGAATGCGGTGTTCGCCATCCCTCACTTTTCCAGGACGATCATCATGCAACTACGCATCGTAGTGTTCACTGAAACCCAGGTCGCCGCGCTTGAGCATCGCGGGCCCGCCGGGCTTGTCAATCAGACGACCAGCCGGTTTATCGAATGGCGCAAGCACAGCGGCCAGTCGCCGGTGGCGTCGAGCCGCACGTTTGGCATTCCCTATAACAACCCCGATACCACTCCGCCGGAGGCATTCCGTTTTGTCATCTGTGGCGAGATTGACGAGGCTGTAGCGCCGAATGCGTTTGGCGTGCATGAGCGCGTCATTCCGGGTGGGCGATGCGTGGTGGTGCGGCATGTGGGGTCGCCGGATCATATCGGCGAAACGATCTATCCGATTTATCGCGATTGGTTGCCTGCCAGTGGCGAGGAGCTTCGCGACCATCCGCTGTTCTTCCATTACCTGAGCGTTTACCCCGAGACGCCGCAGGATCAGTGGCAGACCGATGTGTATGTTCCGCTGAAATAGCGTCCGAAAAGGGGACGGATTTACTTCTGAAGGAATCCCGCCCCCTTTTCGCTCAAGCCCAGTTAGAAGCCTCGGCGCCTTGCTCCATTGCCTACAGTTGCGTCAGAATCCGCCGGCCTGTGCGCTTGAGTGGGCGTCTCTAAGGTGGCCTGGTCGCTGACAACTCAGTGATCGGGTTTAGTAGCCCGCGTGACAACATGAAGTGCATGAGCCTCATCGATCAGATGTTCTTGTCTGTACTTGATGGTGGCTGTGCGCAGGGCGCCCTCGGGCGCGCCGGCTTTGTGTGTTTCCCCGGTCTACTAACCTGCGTACAGCTGCCGCCCTCTCGTTTAGTAGCGAAAAGGTGTTGGCCCTCTCCATTATGAGGCGGCCGGCTTTTGCATGATGCGGGCTTTGGCGACGCTACCCGTTTTTAATGCAGATGCGGGCCAACCCCAGCTTCAACAGTTCCTTACGTAGCAGCGAATGCTCAAGCACAGCCATTCCGGCCTGCCATTCGATCAACAGCAAATCGCTCAACTTTTGTTGGCTGACCAAGGGCTCAGCCAGAAAATAGCTTTTGCACTCGCGGATGCTGATGACGTTTAACAGCCAGTCTCCACCCTGCGCCGCCAGCCAGTGACCGACCGTTGAACGATGCGTTCGGATGAGCGCACTGGCGTCCCACACCGCAATCTGCGCAAAAACCTGCGGCAGGTTGCTATCGGCTCTGAGCCGCTTCATATCAACCGCCAAGGCGCCAATCAGATCTGACTCGACAGAGGCTTGGCACTCCGAAAAATACCGCTCAGGCCAATCCGCTTCCAGTTTCGCCCGAGGTGCGAGGACCTCATAAGCCCGGATATCCGATTGGGTTGTCGACTGTCCTGTGAAATTCAGGGTGTTGTCCAGAATCGCGGTGGCCAGCAACGCTGCACTTTTCTGGCTGATCAGCGGCAACAGCCCTGCCGCTTCCCAACGCTGAAAAATCAGAGTCGCCGCCGCGCCGATCGGCAGGATGTCTGCCGCAGATCCGAGCTTCTGCGCCCAATAGTTTTCAAAGCCTGGGTGATGGTCAATGACTTCCACCACCTGCTCAAGAACCACCAGCGGGTCGAAGTGGTGGTAATCGGAGACATCCACCAACACGAACTCATCACCCGCTCTCGGCAGATAATCGTCCAGAGATGATTGCCATCCGAGCACGGTTCTGGAGATGCTGACATTGAGCGGGGCGCTACTGACGGCCCGAGCATCAACACCTTGGTGATTCAACAGCTCGGCGTACGCAATGCAACAGGCATACGCGTCGATGTCCAGGTACGCCGAACCCGAGGTCACCACCCTCATGACACGTGGGTCACAGCGTGAGCTGCCGAGACGTTCGAAGACAGCTTCAGCGCATGGGCGATACCCTCCGGAATCCGCGCTTGCAGCGTACGTTCAAACGCTTCCCGGCTTTTCTGACAACACACCGACATCGGCCTTCCTTAAAATCAATTTTACATAACTAAAACATGCACTTAGATTTGTTTAACACAATGTTACGTCCTCTTGCCGCGGAAAAAATCGCATTTTTTCATTGCAAAAATATGACGAAATCTAGACCGCCAGCCCGAGCGCGCGCTCAGCCAGGCTACTACGGGTATGGATGAAAAACGGCGCGCCGCTCATGGCACTGAACGGAGAATTCAGCGCATGATGCCCCCCCAATCAAGGACGATAACCACAATGAAAACCGCCCTGCACGCCCTGCTCCTGCTGTGCCTGACCGCCGCCGCCTTCGCCGCCGAAAACCCCGTCGGTTTCAACACCGTCACCCTGCCCGACGCACAAAACAACCGGCCACTCGAACTGGCCGTCTGGTACCCCGCCACCACCACGGCCACCCCCACACTGATCGCCGACAACGCGGTGTTCATCGGTGCCCTCGCCGTGCCCGACGCCCCGCCGGCGGCCGGTGAACATCCGTTGGTGGTGCTCTCCCATGGTTATGGCGGTAACTGGGGCAATCAGGTGTGGCTGGCCAGCGCGCTGGCGCATCAGGGGTACATCGTGGCGGCGCCCAACCACCCGGGCACCACCTCCAAGGATCGCAACCCGCACACCGCTGCGCAGTTGTGGTTACGCCCGACCGACCTGAGCCGCGCGATTGATGCGGTGCTGGCTCAGCCGAAGGCATTTTGCGCGGTCGCGGCTGGCCAGATTGCTGCCGTGGGCCATTCCCTGGGCGGCTGGACCGTGCTGGAAATCGCCGGGGCACGCTTCGACCCCGACCTGTTCAGCCGTGACTGCAGCGCCCACCCCAAGCTCGGCGGCTGCATCGGCTATCAGGCGATGAACCCCGCCGGCACGCCAGCCGGCAAGGCTCGGTTGGCCGCCGATTTGAGCGACAAACGCGTCAGCGCCATAGTGTCCTTGGACCTGGGCCTGTCACGCGGCTTCACCGACGTGAGCCTGGCGACGCTGCCGGTGCCGGCGCTGGTGATTGCAGGGGGCGTGCCGTCAGAGGATATGGACCCGCAGCTGGAGTCCGCCGCCCTGGTCAAGCGCCTGCCTGAAGCAACCACGAACTATGTGCAGATCGCCGATGCCACCCACTTCAGTTTTATGTCGATCTGCAAGCCGGGCGGCATGGCGTTGATTGAGGAGAGCTCGCCGGGCGACGGCATGATTTGCCGCGATGGTGAAGGGGCTCGGTCGAGGGCGGTGATTCAGCAACAGGTGGTGGGGCTGATCAGCGAGTTTTTACGCCAATCGTTTCGACCTAGAAGCCGGTATCGACCTTTAAGCATCTAGGACGAGACTGGCGGATAAGGTTGAACCTCTCCCACACGTAGAGGCTCAGAACCCTACATCTTCGGGAGAATTTTATGACCAAGACTGCATTAGTCGTCGGGGCCAGCGGTATCGTTGGCAGCGCCATCACCCAGTTACTGCTCGACCAACAGTGGCAGGTCGCAGCGCTGTCCCGCCAGCCCTCGCAAGTACCCGGCGTGATTCCGGTGGCCGCCGACTTGCAAGAACCTGCATCGCTGCAACAGGCCCTGGCCGATTTGAAACCCACCCATGTGTTCATCACCACCTGGTCACGCCAGGCCACCGAAGCCGAGAACATCCGTGTCAACGCGGCCATGGTGCGCAACGTGCTGGACGCCGTGCGCCCCGCCACAAGCGTGCAGCATGTGGCGTTGGTCACCGGCTTGAAGCATTACCTCGGGCCGTTCGAAAACTACGGCAAGGGCAGCCTGCCGCAAACGCCGTTCCGCGAAGAACAAGGTCGCCTGGACGTGGAGAACTTCTACTACGCCCAGGAAGACGAAGTGTTCGCCGCCGCAAAAAAGGACGGTTTCACCTGGAGCGTGCATCGCCCCCATACCGTCACCGGCGTGGCGGTGGGCAACGCCATGAACATGGCAACCACCCTCGCCGTCTATGCCAGTGTCTGCAAGCACACCGCACGCCCGTTCGTATTCCCCGGTTCCCGCGTGCAATGGGACAGCCTCACCGACATGACCGATGCGCGCCAGTTGGCCCAGCAGCAGCTGTGGGCGGCCACCACGCCGGCGGCGGCCAACCAGGCGTTCAACATCACTAATGGCGATGTGTTCCGCTGGAAATGGATGTGGGCGCAGATCGCCGATTATTTTGGCCTTGTACCCGCAGCGTTCCCGGCCAAACCCTCGCCGCTTGAGAGCCAGATGGCCGATGATCAGGCGGCCTGGAGCGAGATCGCAGCCAAACACGGGTTGAAGGAAACCGACATCAGCCGCCTGGTCTCGCCCTGGCATACCGATGCCGACCTGGGGCGCCCGATCGAGGTGGTCACCGATATGTCCAAGAGCCGGAAGATGGGCTTTACCGCCTACCAGGCCAGCGACCAGGCGTTTTTTGAGGTATTCGATCAGTTGCGTGAAGCGCGGTTGATCCCTTGAAGAAACAGGCCGCCATTCACCGGCGGCCGCTTTTCTCTCAATGGCCGGCCACGGCTGGCTTGCCTGCGCTACGCGCCCCCGGCTTGAAGCCATGGGCGTGCGCCGCCACGGTAATCAGGAGCGCAACGCCGATCAATGCCAGCATCGCCCACGGAAACGCCGCCACACCCCAGGTGTCCAGCAACACGCCCCCCACCACGCCGCTGCCGGCAATCGCGCTGTTCCACGCCACCACGTTGAGTGACAACGCCACGTCCGCGCCATCGCCCGCCGCATCCGCCAGGGCGGTTTGCAGCAAGGTCGCGGCGCCGCCAAAGCTCAAGCCCCATACCGCTACGCCGAGGTAGATCACCTGCGGCACATTTCCCAGCAAACCGAACACCACACTGATGAGCGCAAAGCTTGCCAGGCTGACCAACACGGTCTTGCGCAGTAACGGTTCAACCAATTTAGCCGTGATCCAAATCCCCACCAGCGCGGCAATCCCGAATACCAACAGCACCAGGTCGACACGCTCCGCCAACCCCGCCGGCGCCACGAACGGCGCGATATAGGTGTACAGAATGTTGTGTGCCAGCATCCAGCTGATCACCACCGCCAACACCGGGCGCACGCCCGGCGTAGTCAGCACCTTGCGCAGGGACACGCGTTGGTGGGCGGGCTGCGGCGCGTAGTCCGGGACTTTCACCAGTACCCAGGCGATCAGCCCCAGGCTCAGCGCCGACATCAGGCCGAACGTGGTACGCCAGCCCACCAGTCCACCGAGCCAGGTGCCCAAAGGCACCCCCAACGACAGCGCAATCGGCGTGCCGACCATCGCCAACGCAAGTGCCTTGCCCTGTTGGTGGGGCGCAACCATACGCCGCGCGTAACCGGCCAACAGGCTCCAGGCCAACCCCGCCGCCACCCCGGCAAAGAAACGAGCTACCAGCGTTACGCCATAGTGGGACGACAGTGCGGTGATCGAGTTGAATAGCAGGAAACCGACGATGGTCAGCAGCAGCACATTGCGCCGACGCCAGCCACGGGTGGCAATCGTCATGGGAATCACCGCCAGCACCGAACCCAGTGCATAGGCGGTGACCATCTGCCCAGCCATTGATGGCGAGATCGCCAGGCCATCGCTGATCAACGGCAGCAGGCCGGCAGGCAGGGTTTCGGTGACGATGCAGATGAAGCCGGTCATGGCCAGGGCGAGCAAGGCGCCGATAGGCAAGCGCTCGGATGCGGCCGATACGGTGAGTGAGGCGGTCACGGGAAACTCCTTTGGCAACACTTATATACTGATCGATATAAATATTAAAGGCGACCGGTGCGCGTTGTCAATTACTTATGTATCGACTAGTATTTATCTCACCTTGCCACCGGAGACCTGACATGGCACAAATGGGCCGCCCCCGCACCTTCGACCGTGAGCACGCCGTGGAACAGGCTTTGCACCTGTTCTGGCAACACGGCTACGACGCCACGTCTCTGGCCCAGCTCAAGGCCGGCCTGGGCGGCGGAATCTCCGCGCCGAGTTTCTATGCCGCGTTCGGTTCCAAGGAGGCGTTGTTCGAGGAGTGCGTGCAGCGCTATCTGACAACCTACGCCCAAGTCACCGAATGCCTGTGGGACGAAAGCCTGCCACCGCGCCAGGCCGTCGAGACTGCGCTGCGCCAGTCAGTCCGCATGCAGTGCGAAGAGGGACACCCCAAGGGCTGCATGGTCGCGCTGGGCGTGATGAGTGCGCCAAGCCCGGAAAATGCGCGGGTGGCGGATGCGCTGACCCAGTCGCGCCTGCGCACACGGGCAGGGATTGTCGCGTGTGTGGAGCGCGCAGTGCGTAGCGGCCAGTTGCCGCAACATACTCAGCCTGCGGTGATGGCGAGTGTGTTTGACAGCTTCTTGCAGGGGGTTTCAATCCTCGCGCGGGACAACGTACCCCACGCCACACTCGACGCCGCGATCAGCCAACTTTTGATGACCTGGGACGTCGCCGCGTCCATCGCCGCCCCTGTGGGTAAAGGTTCGGGCTGACAATTTCAAGCAGCGCGCAAAAAATTTCACGGCGGCCAATACCCCTCTTATTCCACCCCCTCGACCACGCCTTGATCCTCCCCCAAAAAGCCCCCGCTCTGGTGATGCCAGAGCCGCGCATAGGTGCCATTTTTTTCCAGCAATTGGGTATGCGTGCCCTGCTCGATGATGCGTCCGTTGTCCATGACGATAAGCCTGTCCATGGCCGCAATCGTCGACAACCGATGGGCAATGGCAATCACGGTCTTGCCTTGCATCATTTCATCGAGGCTTTCCTGGATGGCGACTTCGACTTCCGAGTCCAGTGCGCTGGTGGCTTCGTCCAGCAGCAGGATCGGCGCGTTTTTGAGCATGACCCGGGCAATGGCGATGCGCTGACGCTGGCCGCCGGAGAGTTTGATGCCCCGCTCGCCCACCAGCGTGTCGTAGCCGGAGTGGCCCTGTTTGTCGCTGAGCTGGCTGATGAACTCATCGGCCTGGGCGCTGGCTGCGGCACTGCGAATCTGCGCGTCGGTCGCGTCGGGGCGGCCATAGGCGATGTTGTCGCGGATCGAGCGGTGCAACAGGGAGGTGTCCTGAGTGACCATGCCGATCACGCTGCGCAGGCTTTCCTGGGTGACATGAGCAATGTTTTGCCCATCGATGCGAATCGCGCCCTTGTCCACGTCGTAGAAACGCAACAGCAGGTTGATGAGCGTCGATTTACCGGCGCCGGAGCGCCCCACCAGCCCGATCTTTTCGCCGGGGCGGATGGTCAGGTTCAGGCCATCGAGCACCTGGCGTTCGCCGTTGTAATTGAAGCTCACATTGTCGAAGGTCACCTCACCGGCTGTGCTGATGAGCGCGGGAGCGTCGGGCAGATCCTGCACCTTGGGGCCGCGGGTCAGGGTTTGCATGCCGTCCTGCACGGTGCCGATGTTCTCGAACAGCGCGGTCATCTGCCACATGATCCAGTGAGACATGCCGTTGATGCGCAATGCCATGGCGGTAATGGCCGCCACGGCGCCGGTGCCGACTTCGCCCTGGTGCCACAACCACAGCGCATACCCGCCGGCCCCCATGATCAACCCGACCACCAGGGCCTGGTTGACGATCTCGAACTGGCTGACCAGGCGCATCTGGCGAAAACCGGTCTGCTTGAAATCCTCCATCGCCGCGCGCGCAAAATGCGCTTCGCGCTTGGAGTGAGAGAACAGCTTCACGGTGGTGATGTTGGTGTAGGCGTCCGAAATCCGTCCGGTCATGGATGAGCGCGCATCAGCCTGTTCCTGCCCGACTTTGCCAAGGCGCGGCACGAAGTACGCCATGGCCAGGCCGAACAACGCCAGCCAGGCAATGAAAGGCAGCATCAACTTGGGGTCGAAGCCGGCGGCCAGCGCAATGATCGCGATGAAGTACACGCCGATACCGGGTGCGATTTCGATCAGGGTGAACAGCACCTCGCGCACCGACAGCGCGGTCTGCATCACTTTGGTGGTGACGCGGCCGGAGAACTCATCGGAGAAGAACGACAGGCTCTGGCGCAGCATCAACCGGTGAAAATCCCAGCGCAGCCGCAGCGGCAGATTGATCGCCAAGACCTGGTGCTGCACCATCGTGCGCAAGGCCACCAAGCCGATGCTGGTCACCAATACGATAGCGATACCCCACACCACGCGGCTCTCCTGCCCTGCCGCCTCGCCGCCGGCCTGCCAGGTCGAGAGCAGGTCCACAACCTGGCCGAGAAACGAAAACAGCCAGGCCTCGTAAATCGACACACCGGCACTGAGCAGCGCAAGCGCGAGGATGTAACCGCGTGCACCTCGCGTGCAGGCCCACAGGAACCGCGCAAGGCCTTCCGGCGGCGGCGGTACCTCGTCAGGCGGGAAAGGGTCGAGACGTTGTTCAAAGGTGCGCAGCATGAAACTCTCCAAAAACGTTCCAGCAGTGATTCTGGCATTTAAAGGAGACTTTGCGGGGTTTGCATCTGTTCCGCAGAAATAGCGCAATGGCAGGTTTGAGCCCCGAGCGGATGCGCATGCGCTCAGGGCTGATCCTCAGCAGCCGGTTCAACTACTCAGGAATCGTGCCGGGCGCCCTGGCGCAAGGCATCCAGCTGTTGTTGGGCGTGGGCAGCCTGGCTGTAGGCGTTGAGGATCTCGGCGATCTGGTCGCACTCCAGGGTGCGGCCGTCATGCATCAGGCCGGCGGATTGAATGAGGACGTGCGGCTGGGGCTTTTTCAGGGCCAGCGCCTGGTTGCCGAACAGCTGGCGCGCGGAACGGTGCACAGGCAGGGGCGCATCCGCGCGCAACAGCAGTTTCTGCACGGTCAGCCAGCCTGGCTCACTGACCTCGAGATCGACAATGTCGGCCAGCTCGATCGGCGCGCTCAGGGTGTCGACAAACAGCTGGCGGCGGGTCAGGCGCATAAAGACGTGTTGCCCGGCGTTGCGGTGCTGCCAGGTAAGTAGCACGAACACCACCGCCATCACCGCAGCACACACGGCCAGGCCGGTGGAGCCCCGGTGCAGGGCGAACCCCAGAAAGCCCAGCGCAATCAGCAAAAACAGCGGGCCGCACAGCTTGTAGCGGCGCGAGTTGGTGAATTCGGTCTGCTCGGGTACACGCTGGATGACCTGCTCCAGTTCGGCTATCGCACGCTCGCGCTGAGCCTCGCGGGAGTCGGCATAGTCCTGGCTGAGTGCGCTGGCAAGCTCCGACAGCGGGTCGCGGGGTTGGGTCATTGATCATTCTCCTTGAGGGTTTGTTATACGGGTGAGTTCACTGAACCAGTGGCGGTCGTGTTCGGTGGGCACTCGGGTGGCCTGGGCCAGCAGCGCGTCATCCAGCACCATGCCCAGTTGCTGCAGGCGCAATACCGTTGGCGGGTGCGTATCAAAAGGGTGTGCGATGGCGTGATCCAGCACCGCGTCGTTCAAGCGCAACGGGGTGTGGCGCAGGTGGTCGGCCAGGGCCTGGATCAGGTTGGGGTGGTGTTCGGCGAGCAGCCGGTTGATTTCAGTGTCCAGCGCAATCACGCGTAGCAGCGCCTGGCAGAACAGCCGCTCACCGGCGATGTTGCCGCCGACTCGATCCGCGACCAGTTCCTGAGCACGGCCCCAGTGATGCACCGCCAGGTGCCAGTGGTGCAGGAAACGCTGCGTCATCCAGAGTGCCGGGCGCTCGATCCACGCAGGGTCGGCCGCCTCAGCACTGAGAGAGGAAAAGTGCCGGCACATCAGGCTGAACTGCGCGCCGATTGCGCTGCCGCGCTCGGTGTCGCGACTGCTGAAATGGCCCAGTTCATGGCCGATGATCGACGCCGTCTCGGCCTGGCTCAGGGTCGAAAGGTAGGTCAATGGCAGGTAAAGAGTACGTCCGGTGAGCCGCTCGCCGGCCGGTTGCAGCGCCACATCGACGCTGGTCACGAAAAACGATTGGTCGATGCCCACTACGATATGGTCGGGCACCGGCGCGCCGGCGGCATGCGCCAGTTGCGCAATCCACGCCCATAAGGCCGGGGCCTTGTCGCGCCCCAGGGGTTGCCCCAGAAATGCCGAGGACGGGCGCTCCAGCACATGCCATTGCTGGCGCAGCCGCTTGATCAGCAGGCACCCCGCCCACAGCACGCCAAGCACCGGCACCGCCACCAGCAGCATGAACCAGCCGCCAGCCTTGAAATGGCTCCAGCCCCAGCTCAGTTCATACGCCAGGCTCAGCGCCAGCGCGCCGACCAGCAGCGCGGTGTAGGCCACCAGCCAATGCCCCAGGGCACGCCAGCAGAGGAGCAGGCGGTCGTAGAGAAAGTCCCTGGATTGCCGCGCGCGCCAGGCGTCCAGCCGCAGCTTGAGCCACGTCGCGGGCCCCGCCACCAGCGCGGCAAGGGCCAGCCAGTACGCCAGCGCCGCCAGGGCCTGACGTACACGGATCCAGACGGGGTCGATGACCTGCGCCTCTCGCAGCACCTCATCGGCGCGCCAGCCCTGCACACTGGCCCAGCCCATCAGCGCCAGCGGTAACAACAGCAGCATCAGCGCCCATGACCCGCGTCCGAATCGGCCCATGGCTCAGTTGGCCTGCAGATAATCGGTCAGGAACGCCTGCGCATTGCCTTGGCTGGACAGCGACTCGTCATAGCCAATGCTCAGCGCTTGGGCTTCGCCGGGCAAGTACAGCTCACCCCAGCTTTGTTGCAGCACCAGCACCACGAATTTCTGGCCGTCCACGCGAGTGGAGTAGCGGGTGTCCTTGGCGGTCTTCTCCACGGTCATTTTCTGGATCTTCAGGTTCCAGTCGTGATCCACGCCCTCCACCTGCACCAACGCCTGGTTGTCACTGCGCGCACCGATGCGCAGGGTCCAGACCTTCACACCGCCCGCGCCGGCATAGGCCAGCACTTTCTCCGCGACTTCCGGGCGATTGTCAGCGTGGGCAAGCCCCGCCATCACGGCCAACACCAGGCCCAGCAGGGCCGCCCACTTGCGATAAATCAACATATCCGCTTCCTCAAAGTTTCAAAGCCGATCATTGAAATCAACACGCGGGGGTCTGCCAAGCAGGTCGGCCGCTGCGCACAACAATTAGGCCGTGGTTCACAACAACTGATCCGGTTGCCCGATGTCGGTATCATGCAACGCTGCCAACCAGCTCTGACGGACGCTTTATCCAATGGACCGCCGCAACCCGTATCTCGATACCCAATTCTGCTTTGATCATCCAGAAGCCCTGGCCCAGGCCGGCGTATTCGATGACAGTGCGCGGCAGGTCATGGGCAGCGCAATCGGGCATTACCGTGCGCAGACGGTGCAGCCGTACTTGCAGTATTTCGACTGTGACTTGCTGTTCCCCGAGCCGTTGAGCATCCATAAAGTGCTGCCCGACAGCGTGTGCATCGTGCAAGTGCTGGGTGGGCAGTGGCAGCATCGGGTGGACGGCGTGCTGAACCACTACACGCCCGGCGCACCCCATGTGCTGGGCTTGAGCGAAAGCATGGAAGCCATGGACCAGATGCCCGCAGGCAGCCGTGCACGCATGGCCGGGCTGCGCATCGGTGGCGACTACCTGCGCGAGATGGCCGAAGAAGACCCGGCACTGCAACCGTTGTCCACGCTGCTCGGTGATGGGATGCACTTTTCAGAGCTGAACGGCTGCCACGCCGTTGGGCGCTTGCTCGAGCGGCTTTATCACTCGCCTTACGAGGGCACGCTGGAGCGGCTGAACCAGGAAAGCCTGAGCCTGGCCGTGCTGGTCGAACTGGCCGCGCATCTGTCTGCGCCGCCGGTCGAGCCTGCGGCCACGCTGCGCAGCCATTCGGACCTGGCACACGAAGCACGCTTTCACCTCGACGCCAACCTGATGAACCTGCCCGGCACCCAGGCGCTGGCACGGCAGTTGGGTGTGGGCGAAACCACCCTGAGACGGGCCTTCAACCGCGTGTATGGCCAGTCGATGCTCGATTACGTGCGCCACCAGCGCCTGGAACTGGCGCGCACCCTGCTGCGTCAGCGCAAATGGCACGTGGCGCAGATTGCCCACCGCGTGGGCTATGCCAACCCGGCCAACTTCAGCCATGCCTATAAAGCGTATTTCGGCCATCCGCCGGGGGCTGAATCCTGATGCCTGCTGCGCCTGAGCCCTTGAAAATCGTGGCCTGACCATTTTTTGCGCTTGCCTGTTCAAGGACAAGGCATTGTGATATCACTGCTCTCAAAGCCGCGATCCAAAGCGGCTGGCCTGGAGAGCTGGCGATGAGGGTATTTGGCCTGGCAGTACTTGTCCCAACCTGCGCCGTCAGCTCTCTGATCTGTACGGGTGACACGGCGATCGCCTTGGCGGCCAGTTTCCTGTTTTATCTCAGCGCCGTTTTGCTCTACATGTACCCATCGATCTGCGTCGCCCTCCTCCATCCGAACCCTCCGCGTGCCTTGCTCAAGATCAATCTCCTCGCGGGGTGGACCGTATTCGGTTGGGTCAAGGCCTATCGTTGGGCGCTTGCCGAACTGCATGAGCAGGAGGCCAATGTACTCAAGCGCAAAGATTGAAAGTGATGGCCTATTGGCACTTTTTGCACGCGCACGGGTCAATCGTGCATCACTACTTACGCTAGTACGTCATCATGCACAGCTGGAAGAAAATATCGTTGACTGAGGGTCTGGAGCGGAGTCTGCCGGGGCATACGGTGGATTGCGTGCTGATCAACGGCTGGACGGCCACCGTTTTTGTCAGGCAGCCAGAAGATGAATCGATGTTTTGCACGACGGGTATCAACCTCGCCAAGCTGGCAGACAGCTCGAGCGTTCAGCAACTCGCTGACGAGATAACGTTTGAGGTTGATATGTCCAGGAACAGGAGCGCCGGCTAGCGCTCCCCTATCGACTTATTCTGCAGTGCTGGCGAGATATTCGCCGGCTCGGCGAACAAGCTTCCTCCACTCTCTCCCATTGATGAGGCCGGTGCTCTCCATATCGTCGGCCTTGCTCAGCAACTTGAAATATTGATCCTCAATATCCTCGTGGTTTACGGCCTGGGCATACATTTCAGCCCAGCTTTGCACAGCGGAACGCCGCATTGGATGTTGCATGTGAGCACCTGATTATGTCCGCGCAGATAGAGCGGTGCCCTTCAAAAATCGTTCAGTAGTGCGAGGGGAGATCCGACCAACGGTGGCGCGAGGCCATTATCGATATCGATACCGCGCAGGTTGCGCTCGGTGTTTTCAAATGGCACACCCTCTCAATTTCGCTGCAAAAGCGTGTTGGGCGCGACGCCGAACTCCTTGCGAAACGCATGGCTGAAATGCGAGAAGTCAGAAAACCCGAAGTCCAGCGCGGCCTGCGAGACACTGCGCACCTGGCCACGCTCGATCGCTTCCCGGCTGGCATTCAGCCGTTCTCTCCAGATCTCCGCCGCTGGGGTTTTCTGGTAGCGCGCAAAGGCACGCGTGACGGTGCGGGTAGATACATTGTGGGCTTGGGCGATGGCCTCGATCGACAGGTCCGGCTCGGCCAGATGGCGTTGGATGTACTGCATGATGCGGCCGTAGAGGTCCAGTTCCTGGTGAACGGCCTTCAGGTCCTGAAGTTCCAGGCTGATCACCAGCAGGTCGAGCAACGCTTCTGAATAACGACTGGAGATGCCTTCATCCTGGAATGCAGCAGGCGTATTGGCCGCGTGGCGCAGCATTTCACGCAAGGGGATCACGCCAGGCCGTCGATCATCGAGGACCATCGCAGTGTAATCCGCAATACGCGGCAGGCGTTCACTGAGCAGGGCTCGCGGGATGCGCACCAGGTGGTTTTCGGTACCACCGAGGCTGAATCGGAACGCTTGCGTTGCGTCATAAAGAAACAAATTACCGGTTGCCAGGCTGGCTTTCCTGCCGCCCTGTTCAATCTGGCCATGACCGTTTCGGGCAAACCCCAACCATAAATCGTCGGCCGGACCGCTGCGCAGATGCTGCTCGGAACGCTCCCAGTAATGCAGTGGCGATGACAGCGAACAGATGTCCAGAGCGCCTAACGCATTGACCGCGAGCGCGCCATCGAAACTGCTCTGGGACAGGGGTTTGCTGTCGGCCGCCAGGCAATGGCGACAGACCACTTCTTTCCAGTATTCAAAGCGACGGGGTGCGGCGACAGCGAGGGTCGAATACTGAGTGCTTGGATTCATGACACTGACCTCGGTACAGCAATGCAGTAAGAGCTGGAAAAGGTGTTACCGGCTTTTCAGCGCTAGCAATTAACAGGCCAGGCGCCTTCACGGGCGCAGGTGAGTGATCGACATGCGTCTGTCACCGACATTGTCTCCCCCCGCCCGTATGCCGGGTGACGACCTCGCCCTACCCATTAAGAGGCACGGCCCCGTGTGTTTACAGCGGTGGTGCACCAACCTCGATCATGCCCGCGCGCGCCTGCTTACGCTGTCTTTTCCAACCAAACGGTTGTCTCGACGAACCAAGCGGCTGCGCGTCGTCACGCCTAATTTCCACCTCACAGCAACTCAACCCCCGCTGATGAGGCTCGCCATGCATCGACCCTGTTCACCCCCCTTGGCTGACACCTCCTGGCTCCTGCAGAGGCGCGACCTCGTGCCTGAAGAGTCGGCGTATTGGTTGATCGAGTGGGGGGCGATGAAGCTGCTGCACCGACGACAGACCGCCAAGCGCGGCCAGCCGCCCAAGTACTGATGCCCAACCGTAGGCCTGAACCAAAATAACGAGGAGCCCAACATGGAATCTGCAATCGACACACATCTCAAATGCCCACGCACCCTGTCTCGCCGCGTGCCCGATGAGTACCAGCCGCCCTTTGCAATGTGGGTGGCACGCGCCGACGAGCATTTGGAACAGGTGGTGATGGCTTACTTCGGCGTGCAGTATCGCGGCGAAGCGCAGCGCGCAGCCGCGCTGCAGGCGATGCGTCATATCGTCGAAAGTTTCAGCCTGGCCGATGGTCCGCAGACCCATGACTTGACCCACCACACCGACAACAGCGGCTTCGATAACCTGATTGTGGTCGGCTACTGGAAGGACCCGGCGGCTCACTGCCGCTGGCTGCGCTCGGCACCGGTCAACGACTGGTGGGCATCAGAGGACAGGCTCAACGACGGCCTTGGCTATTTTCGCGAAATCAGCGCACCACGCGCCGAGCAATTCGAGACGCTGTACGCCTTCCAGGACAACCTGCCCGGTGTCGGCGCGGTCATGGATAACATCAGTGGCGAAATCGAAGAGCACGGTTACTGGGGTTCGATGCGCGACCGCTTCCCGATCTCGCAGACGGACTGGATGAAGCCGACGAGCGAGCTGCAAGTGATCGCCGGTGACCCGGCCCAAGGTGGGCGCGTGGTGGTGCTGGGGCATGACAACCTCACGCTGATCCGCTCCGGCCAGGACTGGGCGGATGCCGAGGCTGAAGAGCGCTCGCTGTACCTCGACGAAATCCTGCCGACCTTGCAGGACGGCATGGACTTCCTGCGCGACAACGGCCAACCGCTGGGCTGCTACAGCAACCGGTTCGTGCGCAATATCGACCTGGACGGCAACTTTCTCGACGTCAGCTACAACATCGGTCACTGGCGCTCGGTGGAGAAACTCGAACGCTGGGCCGAATCCCACCCGACCCACCTGCGTATTTTCGTGACCTTCTTTCGCGTGGCCGCGGGCTTGAAGAAGTTGCGGCTGTACCACGAAGTATCGGTATCGGACGCCAAGAGCCAGATCTTCGAGTACATCAACTGCCATCCGCAGACCGGCATGTTGCGCGACGCGCAAGTATCGCCCGCCTGACGCCAGCCCTGACTCCACTTTTAGCCCTGCGCTTTGCCTGACTGGCGATAGCGGGGCTCTTTTTGCCCGCAAAAAGGATCCTCGACCATGAAACAGTTTCGTTACCTGTCGCTTGCAGCCCTCCTCCCCAGCCTTTGCGCCCACGCGGTCGAGGTAGCCCCTGGCGACTACGAGCAGTTACCCGCTGATGCAACGCTTGGCCTGCTCTACTACCAGCACTCCACCACGAAGAGTGCCTACGCCCAAGGCCACAAAATCAGTTCCGATTTCAACCTGACTTCCGACGTCGGCATTCTGCGACTGCTGCACGTCTACCAGCTGAGCGAGCGACTCACCGTCTCGCCACAACTCCTGTTGCCCTTCGGCCATGTCTCAAGCGGCGGTGACGCTTCCGCCTTGGGCAACACCAGTGGCGTGGGCGACCTCATTCTCACCGCGCCGCTCAAATACACGCTAAACGATGCCAAAGACGTCCTCGGCGCCACCGCTTACCTCTATGTGCCTAGCGGCAACTACGACAAGAACGACGCGCTCAACCTGGGCGAGAACCGCTGGAAGGTTGACCTCCAGGCGGCCTACATCAAGCACTTCTCGGAAAAGTGGGCCGTCGACCTCGTAGGCGATGCCATTTGGTATGGCGACAACAACGACTTCGGCGCCAACTCCGCCCGCAGGGAGCAGGACGTTTCCTACGAAACCCAGTTGATGGGCCGCTACATGCCTGACCCGACCACCGCGCTGGCCATTGGCTTTGGCCACAACTGGGGCGGCGAAACCCAGGTCGCGGGTGTCAACCAGGACGACAAGATGCAGACCACCAACTTTCGCGTCACCGCCACCAAGTTCGTCACCGCCAAGGACCAGCTTCAGCTGCAACTGGGCCGCGACCTGTCCGTGGAGAACGGGCCAAAGGAAAACTTTCGCATGAACCTGCGTTACGCACGGGTTTTCTGACCCCTGTCCGCCTGGATCAAACGGTTGTCTTCACCAGCCAAGCGTGTGCGCGAGAGCAGATCTAACGTGAACCCGCCAGCCGTAGCCAATGAGATTGTCCCCACTGAAACGGAGAAATCACACATGACCGACCAACAACCCGCCCTGGAACAACAGCCCTCCCTCTACACGCGCCTCGGGGGCTACGACGTTATCTATCAGTTCGCCGGCGCCGTGTTGAGAAAAACAATGGGCCACCCCGCCATCGGGCACATCTGGGCGCATATGTCCGAATCAACGTTCCAGAAGGAACACATCAACTTTGTCGATTTCCTCTCCGAGCACTGGGGAGGCAGCGCCAAATACCGGGGGCGAGACATGGTCACCGCGCATCGGGGCATGGGGCTTACCGAAGTGCACTGGCAAGCCGTGCTCGATTGTCTCGAGGAGTGCTACAACGACTACGACCTGGCGGCGAACCTGCGCAAAGAGGTCAATGACTTTCTCATCAAGTTCAAGCCGGCGGTGATAGGTAGCCCCTCCTATCGGGACGTCGTACTCGCCCACCCTGAAATGGACCCCGCCAAGGGCATGAAAAGCGTCGGCGTTATCTGGCCCAAACACGAGAAGTCATCTGCGCAAGACGCAACGCCTGATCCCCAGAAATAAGCCGTTTGGATCTTCAGGGCATACGCCCTGCTGCCGGGGTTCGCCCTGGCAGCTGAAGCTCACGGGACACACCCGTCCCTTTCAACCAAATGGCTGTCTTGCTCAACCAAGCGCCGTTCGATCACCAGAGATAGCTTAGTCACAGACCCCAGTCACGCGGACACCTTTGCAGGACCTCGCCGCGAGACATGTGCACAGACATTTGCCAGCCCACTTCAGGAAACAGGACGTCTCATGGCCATCATCCGCCCGACTGTCGAACAACTGCAGGACCTCGCCACCAGCCTGCATATACAGCTGACACGCGAACAAGCCAGCGAATATCTGGCGCTCATGCAACCCAGTTTCGATGCGTACGACCTGGTCGATGATCTGCCCGATTTCACACCGCTGGTGCGCTACGAGCGCAGCGCGGGTTACCGCCCCTCGAACACTGAAAACACGCTTAACGCCTGGTACTACAAGACGGAGGTGATGGGCGCCAGTTCAGGCACGCTGGCGGGCAAGACCGTCGCTCTCAAAGACAACATCGCCCTGGCCGGCGTCCCGATGATGAACGGCGCCGCGCCATTGGAGGGGTTTGTACCTTCGTTCGACGCCACCGTGGTCACGCGTTTGCTCGATGCCGGCGCGACCATCCTCGGCAAAGCCACCTGCGAGCACTACTGCCTCTCGGGGGGCAGCCACACCTCTGACCCAGCCCCGGTGCACAACCCTCATCGTCACGGTTACGCCGCTGGCGGTTCCTCATCGGGCAGCGCTGCCTTGGTCGCCGCCGGCGAGGTGGACATCGCCGTGGGCGGCGACCAAGGCGGTTCCATCCGCATCCCGTCGGCTTTCTGCGGAACCTACGGGATGAAGCCAACCCATGGCCTGGTGCCCTACACCGGCATCATGGCGATTGAAGCGACCATCGATCACGTCGGCCCGATTACCGCCAACGTGCGCGACAACGCGCTGATGCTGCAGGCCATGGCCGGTTCCGATGGCCTCGACCCACGCCAGGCAGCGCCGCAGGTCGATGACTATGGCAGCTACCTGGGGCGGGGCGTGAGCGGTCTCAGAATCGGCGTGGTGCAGGAAGGGTTCGCGCTGGCCAATCAAGACCCGCGTGTGGCGGACAAGGTGCGCGAGGCCATCGCCCATCTCGAGGCCTTGGGCGCGCAGGTCGAGCCGGTGTCCATTCCCGAACACAACCTGGCGGGATCGCTGTGGCACCCCATCGGCTGCGAAGGTCTGACCATGCAGATGATGCATGGCAACGGCGCCGGCTTTAACTGGAAAGGCCTGTACGACATCGGCCTGCTGGACAAACAAGCCGGCTGGCGCGAACAGGCCGACCAATTGTCCGCGTCTCTCAAGCTCTGCATGTTCGTCGGTCAATACGGCCTGACGCACTACAACGGGCGTTACTACGCCAAGGCCCAGAACCTGGCGCGCTTTGCCCGGCAAGGCTATGACAAGGCATTGCAGTCCTATGACCTGCTGGTGATGCCGACCACTCCCATCACGGCCCAACCGCACCCGCCAGCGCACTGCTCGATAACCGAATACGTGGCGCGCGCCCTGGAAATGATCGGCAACACCGCGCCTCAGGACATCACCGGGCATCCCGCCATGTCGATTCCGTGCGGCTCGGTGGACGGCATGCCCGTCGGCTTGATGCTGATCGCCAGGCACTACGCCGAAGGCACCATCTACCAGGCGGCGGCGGCGTTCGAAGCCGCGGTGGACTGGCGCACGCTCTGAGTTTCAACCCTGCAAAACAATAAGAACGACACGTTTCAACCACTCCACCACCGCATTGACTGATAGGAGATACCTCGATGAGTTCATCTACGCCCACCTCCGCGAGCACCTCGACACCCGGCGAACGAGCCTGGGCATTGTTTCAAGTCCTCAAGAGCAAGGAGCTCATCCCACAGGGTTACGTCGAGCAGCTCACGCAACTGATGGAGCACGGCTGGAGCCCGGAAAACGGTGCCCGCGTGGTCGCCAAGGCCTGGGTCGATCCGCAGTTCCGGGCGCTGTTGCTCAAGGACGGCACCGCCGCCTGCGCCCAGTTTGGCTACACCGGCCCGCAGGGCGAATACATCGTCGCCCTGGAAGACACGCCCCAGCTGAAAAACGTGATTGTCTGCAGCCTGTGTTCCTGCACCAACTGGCCTGTGCTCGGCCTGCCGCCTGAGTGGTACAAGGGCTTCGAGTTCCGCGCGCGCCTGGTCCGAGAGGGCCGCACCGTCCTGCGAGAGCTGGGCACCGAGCTGCCGAGCGACATGGTGGTCAAGGTCTGGGACACCAGCGCCGAAAGCCGCTACCTGGTGCTGCCGGTACGGCCCGAAGGCACCGAGCACATGAGCGAGGAGCAGCTTCAGGCCCTGGTGACCAAAGACGTGCTGATCGGCGTCGCCCTGCCCCGCGTTGATTGAGACAAACAACGCCCCATCGTTCAATTACCGGAGTTTCAATTATGGATGGTTTCCACGATCTCGGCGGTTTCCAAGGCTTTGGCAAAGTCCCTCACACCATCAATAGCCTGGACTACAAAAAGGTCTTCAAGCAGGACTGGGAGCACCTGGCCTACAGCTTGATGTTTATCGGTGTCGATCAGTTGAAGAAGTTCAGCGTGGACGAAGTGCGTCACGCTGTCGAACGCCTGGATGTTCGCCAACATGTCGGCACCCAGTACTACGAACGCTATGTCATCGCGACCGCTACCCTGCTGGTCGAAACCGGCGTGCTCACCCAGGCCGAACTCGACCAGGCGCTGGGTAGCCACTTCAAGCTGGCGAACCCGGCGCATGCAGAAGGCCGTGCGGCGATCACCGGGCGAGCACCGTTTGAGGTCGGCGATCGGGTGGTGGTGCGCGACGAATATGTGGCGGGGCATATCCGCATGCCGGCCTACGTACGCGGCAAGCAGGGCGTGGTGTTGCATCGCACCTCGGAAAAATGGCCTTTCCCGGATGCCATCGGTCACGGCGATACCAGCGCGGCACATCAGCCGACCTACCACGTCGAGTTCCACAGCAAAGACCTGTGGGGCGACGCGGCAGATGAAGGTTTCGTGGTGGTCGACCTGTTCGAAAGCTACCTGGACCCGGCCGAGGGCCGTCCAGCGGTGAACCTGTGATGGACGGCGCCCAGGCGGGCCGACTGCCGGTGACCGTGCTTTCCGGCTTCCTCGGCGCCGGCAAGACCACCCTGCTCAACCACATCCTGCGCAACCGCGAGGGCCTGAGAGTCGCGGTCATCGTCAACGACATGAGCGAGATCAACATCGATGCCGCAGAGGTGCAGCGCGATGTGTCGCTGCACCGTGGCCGCGATGAGTTGATCGAGATGAGCAATGGCTGTATCTGCTGCACGCTGCGCGCCGATCTGCTCGAACAGATCAGCGCGCTGGCGCGTCAACAGCGCTTCGATTACCTGCTTATCGAGTCCACCGGGATCTCGGAGCCGATGCCGGTCGCGGAGACGTTCGCCTTCCTTGACGCCGAGGGCTTCAGCCTCAGCGAATTGGCGCGGCTCGATACCTTGGTGACGGTGGTCGACGGCAGCCGTTTTCAAGCATTGCTGGAGTCACCGGACAGCGTCGCCCGCGACGACGCCCAGGCAGACGCGCCCAGACGCCCGCTGGCGGACCTGCTGATTGAGCAGGTGGAGTACGCCAACGTGATCCTCGTCAACAAGCTGGACCTGATCGACGAGCCGGCTTACCAGGCCGTGCGGGCAATCCTTGCGGGCCTCAACCCGACCGCGCGGATCCTGCCGATGACCCAGGGCAACGTCAGGTTGGCCAGCATCCTCGATACCCGTCTGTTCGATTTACCCAGCCTTGCGGCAGCGCCGGGCTGGATGCGCAAGCTGGAGCCTGACAGCGCAACGGCGTCCGAGTCGGACACCTACGGCGTGACCTCCTGGGTGTACCGCGAGCGCGCACCGTTTCACCCCCAGCGCTTGCTCGACTTTCTCAAGCGTCCCTGGAGCAACGGGCGTCTGTTGCGCAGCAAAGGTTACTTCTGGCTTGCCAGCCGACACCTGGAAACCGGCTTGCTGGTACACAGCGGCAAGCAGTTCCAGTGGGACTATGTGGGGCACTGGTGGAGCTTCATAGCGCCGTCGCAATGGCCAAAGGACGAATACCGCTTGCAAGGCATCATGGCCAAGTGGGACGGCGTGGTCGGCGACTGTCGGCAGGAGCTGGTCTTTATCGGCCAGGACCTCGATACCCAGGCGTTGCAGCGCGAACTCGACCATTGCCTGCTCAGCCCCGAGGAAATCGCCGCGGGCCCGGCGGCCTGGCCCGCCCTGCCGGGGGCGACGACCTTTGACACCCGTGCCTTGTCGGCCAGCCCGACGGCTTCCATTTAACCGAGCTAGAGGTGTTTATGCTTTTTTTCAGCCGCACCGCCCGCTGGGTCTTGGCGCCGCTCGCCGACAGGTTGGAGCAACCTGACCAGGCCAGCGCGCCCGTGTCGTCGAACAACCCATTACTGCGCCGCCTGCTGACCGGCGTCGACCACCTGCTGCAGGAGCGGCAAACCCTGAAGGCACAGGCACGTGCGCTGGCTGCGCAAGTCGCCCAATTGGAAGCACACCTGGCCGATCGTAACCAACAGACGCGCCAACATGAGGCGTACTGGGACCTGGTCAGCCAAGGCGCGGATGAACTGTTCTGGGCCCTGGAACTGCAGGGCACCCCGGCCCCCGCGCCGACCTCTGCCATGCAGTGGGCGGGACCGACGTCGGTCCAGGTGCAGGGGGTTGACCAACTGAGCCGATGGAGCGACCAGTTGCACCCGGCAGACCAGCCAGTGCATCTGGATGCGCTCACCCGGCACCTGGCCGATCGCAGTGGGCGCACGCCGTTTGCGTTGGACGTACGCATGAAGCCTGTCGGCGACGGCGACTATCGCTGGTGCCGGGTCAGCGGAGTGGCGCGACGTGATGCACAAGGCATGGCGCTGGCCATCGGCGGCAGCGTGCGTGATATTCACGAGCAGCACCTGCATCACGAGGGCCTCGAGCTGGCGGCCACCCGCTTCGATATTTCCCGGGAGATGCTGCATGACGGGCTGTGGGATATCGAGGTGGTGGCCGGCGACCCGGCGAACCCGAAAAACACCATTTGGTGGTCGTCACAAATGCGCCGGCTGCTGGGCTGCAACACCGTCGAGGAGTTCCCCAACACCCTGGAAAGCTGGACCTCGCGCTTGCACCCCGAGGACAGCGCGCGGGCCATTGCAGCGTTTGTCGCCCATGTTGAAGACCGTAGCGGCAAGACCCCTTTCGACGTGGACTATCGCCTCAAACACCAGAACGGCACTTACCGCTGGTTCCGTGGCCGCGGGCAAACACGTCGGGCGCAGGACGGCTCCCCGCAGCGGGTGGTCGGCGCGATCACCGATATCCACGCCCGCCATGAAGAAAGCACGATGCGCGAGGCGCAGGCACAACAGCATCGGGTAATGCAGGACACTCTCAACAAGCTCACGCAGATTGTCGCCACCATCCAGGGCATTGCCAGCCAGACCAACCTGTTGGCGTTGAACGCCGCCATCGAGGCGGCGCGCGCCGGCGATGCCGGGCGCGGGTTTGCGGTGGTCGCCGATGAAGTACGCAAACTCGCCACCCGTACCAGCCAGGCAACCCAGCAAGCGGCCGAGATGATGCACAACTGATCAGATGAACAGCCCACGCGGCAGGCGTGGGCACACAACCTATTCCAACAATAACAATCGGGTGCGTTATGCGCGATTACACCTCAGCAGTGAACTCTTTCGACTTTCTACAATTGGCCGCCCGGGATTTGCACGGCGAGCTGAATGCCTTGAATGCCTGTATCGAATGTTGCGACCGGCACGCCGAGGGCGATGCCGTCGCGTTGTATTGCGAAACGCGGGATGGCCGCGCCACGCGCCACACCTTCCGCGAACTGCAGGACCACGCGGCGCGCTTCGGCAATTTCCTGCGCGAGCAAGGCGTCCAACCGGGAGATCGTGTCTCGGGCCTGATGCCGCGCACGGTTGAATTGTTGATCGCCATTCTGGGGACCTGGCGTATCGGCGCGGTCTACCAGCCGCTCTTTACCGCCTTCGGTCCCAAGGCCATCGAGCAGCGGTTGGGTTGCTCGAAGGCACGCTGGATCGTGACCGATGCCCTCAACCGCCCCAAGCTGGATGATGTCAGCGACTGCCCGCCCATCATCGTGACCGACGGTGCCCCGGCGCATCCGAGCGATTACGACTTCTGGCGTACGCTGGATCAGTACTCGACGCAATGCACACCGCAATTGCTGGACGCCAGCGCACCGTTTTTGCTGATGTGCACCTCCGGAACCACGGGGCCGGCCAAACCGCTGGAGGTGCCCTTGAGCGCCATCCTGGCCTTCAAGGGCTACATGCGTGAAGCGATCGATCTGCGCGAAGACGACCGTTTCTGGAACCTGGCCGACCCGGGTTGGGCCTATGGCTTGTATTACGCGGTCACCGGCCCTTTGGCGTGCGGCCACGCCACGCTGTTCTATGACGGCGCTTTCTCGGTGGACACCACCTGCCGGATCATCAAAAAATACGCGATCAGCAACCTGGCCGGCTCGCCTACGGCCTATCGCCTGCTGATCGCGGCGGGCGCGGAGTTCGCCGACGCTGCGCGGGGTCAGCTGCGTGTGGTCAGCAGCGCCGGCGAGCCGCTCAACCCTCAAGTCATCCGTTGGTTTGCCGAACAGGCCGGCGTGGTCATCCATGATCATTACGGCCAGACCGAAATCGGCATGGTGCTGTGCAATCACCATGGGCTGCAGCACCCTGTTCGTGAGGGCTCGGCCGGTTACGCGATGCCGGGCCATCGGATTGTCGTGCTCGATCATCAGCACCGGGAACTGCCGGCCGGCCAGCCTGGCGTGTTGGCGGTGGACCGCGAGCGCTCGCCCCTGTGCTGGTTCAATGGATACTTCGGCATGCCGACCCAGGCGTTTGTCGGCCGTTATTACTTGAGCGGCGATATCGTTGAGCTCAATGACGACGGCAGTATCAGCTTCGTCGGCCGCAACGACGACGTGATCACCACCTCGGGCTATCGCGTCGGGCCGTTTGATGTGGAGAGTGCTCTCATCGAACACCCGGCCGTGGTTGAGGCTGCCGTCATCGGCAAACCCGACCCGCAACGTACAGAGCTGATCATGGCGTTTATCGTGTTGAACCGTGAGTACCTGCCCAGCGCCGAGTTGGCTGAGGTGCTGCGCCTGCATGTCCGACAGCGCCTGGCCGCGCATGCGTACCCTCGGGAAATCGAATTCGTCGAGCAACTGCCCAAGACCCCCAGCGGCAAATTGCAGCGATTCATCCTGCGCAACCAGGAAATCGCCAAGCAGCAGGCACTCGCCACATGACCCGGCGGTGGAGGCTGGCGTGCTGAGCCGCTCGGAGTTTCAGCGCCGGGCGCTGGAGGTGTTCAAGGAGCGCAGTTTCAGCCAGGTCAGCATGCGTGAACTGGCCGCGCACATCGGCATAAGCCCCGGCGCGATCTATCACCATGTGGAGAGCAAGGAAGCGCTGCTGTTCGAGTGGTTGATGGAGCTGTATCAGGCGTTGCTGGCGCACGTCGAGCTGGTCACCAAGCAACGACTGACGCCTGCGCAACGCCTGACGACACTCATCGAAGGCCATCTTCAATTGCATGAAACCATGGGCGCGCACTTCAAGCTGGCGGTCATGGACGCCAACTGCCTGAGCGCGCCGATGGAAGACTGCGTGCGAGGACTCAGAGCAGCCTATGAGGCCAAGATACTGGGCCTGGTCGCACAGCCAGGCCCTGAACCCTGCGGCGCCTTGCGCAACAGTGCACTCACGACCCTCTTGCCGATGCTCAACAGCCTGCCTACGTGGTTGAGCCCGATGATTGAAGATTCCCAGCGCAGAATCATTACGAAGACCATCGCCGTTGCGGTAGTGCGCGCTATCAAGTCGCTGCCCTGAAGCTCGTTCTCGGTTGTAGTGAGCGGGCTTGCCCCGGTACAAACCGGGGACATCGTTTACATTTCTAACCGGGGACATGGTTTACAGGCTAATACGCATGATCAGGAGGTAACTGATCATGCCCTGGAACCAAGAGTCCC